>JAUXPH010000015.1 GCA_030683995.1 Lutibacter sp. | reverse complement strand
TTGGCAGAGGCGGTCTGGATGCTGGGGATAAAAAAATTCAATACATTTTACAGAAAAAAATCATCAGACTAGCCTTTTTTGGTTCTTTTTTTGGCAATGAAAAAAAGAACAAAACAAAATAGATGGAGTTCCAAATATGCTGTTATCAATTTTAAAACACAAAACTCAAATTACAATAATAACCGCGTCATCCTGAATTTATTTACTCACCATATTTAATTTTTTTAGACTTCGTGAATCTCCGATTTCAGGACCTCATGAAAAGAACCCAAAAACATCCTGGCCAACGATTCAATTGATAATTTTAAAACAGAAAACTCAAATTCACTCAAATCACAAACCCTTTATCGTAAGTATAATATTTCAAAAGCGTTAAAAATTTTTGAAGCCTTGGAGAAAATTTAGCTTTTGAAATATGGTTTTTAAAGAGCGATTTTTTCAATCGATCTTTAAAAAATACCTGACGAGAAAGTGCCTTTTCTTTTGGTTCGTTTTCTTTGGGCAAGCAAAGAAAATGAACAGAAACATAATTAGATTGCCAATCACTTTTAAGAAATAAAGTTTTTTCGTTGTTAAATATTGAAACCGTCATCCTGAACTTGTTTCAGTACGTCATCCTGAATTTATTTACTCACCACTTTTATTTTTTTGGAGTTCGTGAATCTCCGATTTCAGGACCTCATGAAATGAATCCAAAAACAAACAAATCAAATTACAATAATAACCGCGTCATCCTGAACCTGCCTCGCCCGCAGGCCGGCTTGTTTACTCACCACTTTTATTTTTTTGGAGTTCGTGAATCTCCGATTTCAGGACCTCATAAATTAAAACCCCAAAACAAAAGAAACCGTCCTATGATATTTTTCGTCGTAAAATATTGAAATTTTTAGCGTTGGCCGATGAAGCAACCCAAAGAGCCAAGCGCTGGGTGAAGCGGCAGGGAAGGCGGTCTGGGTGGGGCAGAGCGTAAAGAAAACAGCCAGTGGCTGTTTTTAGGGATCGAGCCAGCCGGCGCGTTGGCAAAAGTTCAATTCATTTTACAGAAAAAGATCAGTAGACTAGATTTTTTGTTTCTTTTTCATCAATGGAAAAAGAAAGGAAATATAAAATGAGTTATTGACTTTGTTATTAGTTAACAATTAATATAGAAACACAGAAAGTGAATTTTGACAGCAGAAAGAAACTTCAGGTCTATTATAATGAAGTGCCTTTGAAAAAATATTTTATAGCCGACTTTATCTGTTTCGATAAAATAGTGATTGAAATAAAAGCGGCTTCATTTTTACATAAAGACACCGAAGCCCAAACCATCAATTACCTTAAATCAACAAATTATCCCGTTGGATTACTCATCAATTTTGGACAATCCAGCTTAACGTGGAAAAGATTCATCAACACAAAATAAAAAATCAGCGCAATCCGCGCTAATCCGTGGAATCCGCGTTAATTAAAAATTAAATAAAAAATGAACATAGCAGTAATAGGCACCGGATACGTTGGATTGGTTTCAGGAACCTGTTTCTCGGAAATGGGAAATAAAGTAACCTGCGTAGACATAAACACCAACAAAATACAAAACCTGAACAAAGGAATCATCCCAATTTATGAACCGGGCTTAGAGCCTATGGTGTTAAAAAACGTGACAGATGGCAACCTTTTTTTCACCACCAATTTTGAGCAAGCCATTAAAAACACCGAAATCGTATTTATCGCCGTTGGCACCCCAATGGGTGATGATGGCTCAGCCGATCTTCAATATGTGTTGGCAGTGGCCAAATCCATCGGGGAAAATATGCAAAAACGTTTGGTGGTGGTCGACAAATCTACCGTGCCCATAGGAACTGCCGACAAGGTAAAAGCAACCATCCAAAAAGCATTGGACAAAAGAAAGGCAAACATAGAATTTGACGTGGTTTCAAACCCTGAATTCCTGAAAGAAGGCGCTGCCATTATCGATTTTATGAAACCCGACCGGGTAGTCATAGGATCCGACAGCGACTACGCCATAGAAAAAATGAAACAGTTGTACGCGCCATTTTCGATGTCGCACGAACGTTTTATCGTGATGGACGTCCGTTCTGCGGAAATGACCAAATACGCCGCAAACGCCATGTTGGCCACCAAGATTTCCTTTATGAATGAAATCGCCAATATTTGTGAAAAAGTGGGTGCCGACGCCAATCAGGTGCGAATAGGTATCGGATCCGACAGCAGAATTGGCTACGGATTCATTTATCCCGGCTGCGGTTACGGAGGCTCTTGTTTTCCGAAAGACGTAAAAGCCTTGATGAAAATTGCGGAAGAACATCAATACCATCCAAAAGTAATCACCTCGGTGGAAGAAGTGAACGATGCCCAAAAATTGGTGATTGCCCATAAAATAGTGAAACGTTTTGGAGAAGATTTATCCGGAAAAACGTTTGGCATCTGGGGACTGGCCTTCAAGCCTGGAACCGATGATATGCGAGAAGCCCCAGCCATTTATGTGATCAAAGAATTGGTAAAAAGAGGCGCTAAAATTCAGGCTTACGACCCAAAAGCGATGGGAGAGGCTAAAGAATTCTATCTAAAAGAGGTGGAAAATGTAACCTATGTATCTTCAAAATACGAGGCCTTAAAAAATGCAGATGCGATGGTACTGCTCACCGAATGGAAAGAATTCCGTTCCCCCGATTTTGAAGAAATAAACAAATTATTAAAAACCCCTGTCATTTTCGACGGCCGCAACCAATACAATATTTTTAACCTCGAAGAAAAAGGATTTGAGTATTATCAGATAGGGAAATAGCCCCCTAGCCCCCAAAGGGGGAATTGATAATCTAAAAAGAATAAATGAACTGCTCCGCAATCCCGATAACCATCGGGACTCCCGACTTTGAGGCAGTGATCTCCAGTCTCCGACTGACGAACAGAAAAAATATAAGAACAACAAATAAGGCTTTATTAATTGGCAACCCTACAAAAAGGTTAATTGGTTAACTGTTTATAAAAAGGTTAATCGGTTAGGAAAAAGGTTAATCGGTTAACTGTTTAGGAAAAGGTTAACTGTTTAGAAATAAGGTTAATTGATTAACCAATTCACCAGTTAAACGATTAACCGATTAAACAAATAACCAATTAAACAAATAAACGATTTACCCGCCTTGGTGAAAGAAATGATAATTGATGCTGGGCAGGCAGTCCAATATTTATATTTATGGTGCATTTTGACTGAGAAAAAATCATTTAATAAAATTTGGAAAATGTTATCATTTAAGATAACTTTGTAAAATGATCAGACAAATAATCTTTTATGAAAACAATTTTCTTAAATTTTACCAGCAGCAAGACCAAAAGGTAAAAGGCAAAATTCAATATGTTTTCGAGCTGATTAAACAAGTTGACAGAGTGCCTAAAAAGTTCTTGGATCATATAACAGGAACCGATGGACTTTTTGAAATACGAATTGAATTTCAATCGAATATTTATAGAGTTTACTGTTGCTTTGACCAAGGGCATCTTGTGGTTCTTTTTAACGGATTTCAAAAAAAGACCCAAAAAACACCGCAGAACGAAATTGACAAAGCGGTTCAATTAATGAACAAGTATTTTGACAATAAAAAACAGGAAAATGAAAAATTACAAAAATATTCAGACTTTTGACGAGTTAATTGAACGCGAACACGGGCAAATTGGGACTGAAAGTAGAAATAAGTACGAAGAAGGTGCTCAAATGTTTATCGTGAGTGAAATGCTAAAATCGGCTCGAAAGGAAGCTAAAATGACACAAGAAGAACTGGCCGAAAAAGCAGGTACGAAAAAAAGTTATATTTCCAAACTTGAAAACGCTAAAGGAAACATACAACTTTCAACATTAATCCGAATTTTTGAGCAAGGACTAAACAAAAAAATCGGATTGACATTTCTATAACCGACTAAAAAAACGACCCCGAGCTGAATCCTGATAGGCAAAGGGATTGAGGCAGTAATCTCCATTCTCCAACTGACCAATTGTAAAAATATAAGAACGACAAATAAGGCTTTATTAATTGGCGACCCTACAAAAGTACGCACCAAATTAGGCTGGGAATGTAAATACGATTTACCCGTCTTGGTAAAAAAAGTGATAAAGCAACCTGAAATTGATGCAGAAAGACCAGTATTTAAAAGAGGGTGGCTATACGACCTTGAATTATTTTGAGTAACCGGCCTAATCTGGAAAAGATACATCAACACAAAATAAACAATCCGCGTAATCTTTTATAATCCGCCCAATTCGGATTAATTCGTGAAAATTCGTAATAAAAATTCGTATAAAATGAAGAAAAAAGCAATCATAGTAAGCGGTTATTTTAACCCTGTTCATAAAGGGCATATTGAATATTTTAATAAGGCTAAAGCGCAAGGCGATACATTATTTGTGATCGTAAACAATGATTTTCAGCGTGAATTAAAAGGGTCTAAAGAATTTCAAACGCAAGCAGAGCGGGTATTTATAGTTGAGAATTTGAAAGCGGTGGATAAAGTATTTTTAGCGATTGATCAAGATCGTACAGTATGCGAAACAATCCGTTTAATAAGCCAGGAACTGTCAAATGAGTATCAGTTAGAATTTGCAAACGGGGGAGACCAAAACAATACTTCAATACCTGAGGCGCCAGTTTGTAAAGAATTGGGAATAGAATTAATAGATGGTTTAGGTGATAAAATTCAATCGTCTTCTTGGTTGTTGAATAAATAAAATAATGGGTTAACTACTAAAATTAGATTCCTTAACAAGACCAATCATTCTGCCGACGAAAAAAACACTGTAGGAGCGAAATATTTGTAGCCCCATCGGGGCGACCTGTTTGTAGCTCCGTAGGAGCGGCCCTGATTGTAGCTCCAGAGGAGCGAACCTGTTTGTAGCTCCAGAGGAGCAACCTGTTTGTAGCTCCAGAGGAGCGGACCTGTTTGTAAAAAATGAATCGGATAACAATAAAAAATTATGGAACACGATAAAAGACCTTGGGGAGAATATTGGGTATTGGAAGATGCGCCAACCCATAAAGTAAAAAGAATTTTGGTATATCCGGGCGGGCGTTTATCCTACCAGTACCACCACCAGCGTGCCGAAGTATGGACAATGGTTTCAGGTGTGGGAAGAATCACCCTCGATGGCGAAATAAAAGACTATAAAACAGGAGAAACAGCGCTCATTCCTTTAGGTGCCAAACACCGAATTGAGAATCCTTTTCAGGAACCGCTTGTTTTTATTGAAGTGCAATACGGCACCTACTTTGGTGAGGATGACATTGTGCGTATAGAAGACGATTATCAAAGAGCTTAATTAAATACGCGAATTAAGGCTTAGATTATGTCAATAGCCGCCTGCTTTAGCGGGCTGGAAAATGTTGAATTTCAAATTGGCTTTAGCCAAAATAATAAAAATGTTTTTGGCTAAAGCCTTCAATACGAACATATTTTAATCCGTTGGCTAAAGCCAATGATTATTCAACCCTTAATTAGCATTAAAGATGATGATTTATAAAAACTCAAAAATATACATTGCAGGCCATAATGGTATGGTGGGCAGTGCCATAAAAAGATCCCTGTTAGCCAAAGGATATAAAAACATCATAGGGGCTTCCAGTAAAGACCTCGATTTAAAAAATCAGCAGGCGGTAAAAGATTTCATTGCTAAAGAAAAACCTGAAGTGATTGTAGATGCGGCGGCAAGGGTGGGCGGCATTTTGGCCAACAGCAATTATCCATACCAGTTCCTGATGGAAAATATGCAAATTCAGAACAACCTGATTGATGCTGCCTTGCAGGCGGGCATTGAAAAATTTATTTTCCTGGGAAGTTCTTGCATCTATCCAAAATTGGCACCTCAGCCTTTAAAAGAAGAATATTTATTAACAGGTCCGTTAGAACCTACCAACGAATGGTACGCCATCGCAAAAATTTCAGGGGTAAAAGCCTGCGATGCCATCAGAAAACAATACGGCAAGGATTATGTAAGCCTAATGCCAACCAATTTATATGGCACACACGACAATTTCGATTTAAACACCTCTCACGTGTTGCCCGCTATGATGCGAAAGTTTCACGAAGCAAAATTAAAGGGCAGTGAGCCTGTCGAACTATGGGGAAGCGGAACGCCTATGCGGGAATTTCTATTTGTGGATGATATGGCGGAAGCAGTGGTATTTGCCTTGGAAAACAAACTACCCGAATACCTGTATAACATAGGAACCGGTGAAGATTTAACCATCAAAGAACTGGCCGAAACCATCCAAAAAATCACAAAACACCAAGGAGAAATCATCTGGGACGCCACCAAACCCGACGGCACTCCAAGAAAATTATTGGACGTCTCAAAAATGCACGCCTTAGGCTGGAAACACAAACTAAACCTGGAACAAGGCATTCAAAAAACCTACGACTGGTTCTTGGAGAACGTAGAAAACTTAAAGAAAAATAACACGATAACATAAGATCTACAATTAAGTTTATGGTTTCATAAATTCTTTACCCCGACCCTAAAGGGAGGAATTTATTCAATAAAAAATGTAAGATTAATTTGGATTTTTTGGCTCCCTTTAGGGATGGGGTAAAACAAAAAATCGGACTATATAGTTATCCTTTAGGAACGGGGCAAAACAAAAACCGATCTTAATGCCAATATTCATGGCTGAGTTAAACAATATAAAATTTGAATTAGATTGAAAAAGCAACATCCATATCATGATGAAAGTATGTGGAAAGGAGCACCACCCACTAATTTTGAGATGTCAAGGCAATTGAGGGAAAGGATGACAACAGCCGAAATTTTGATGTGGAACAAACTTAAAAACAATCAGTTTTGTGGATATAAATTCAGAAGACAGCACCCTGTACATAAATTTATTGTTGACTTTTATTGCCACGAATTAAAACTGATTTTAGAGATTGATGGAAAATATCATGATTCAGAAGAACAAAAAAGTGAAGATTTTAAAAGAAGTGAATTATTGCAATTTCAAGGATTGAAAGAAATTCGATTTACCAATGAAGAAATTATTAATGATATAGATTTAGTTTTAAAAAAGTTAGAACAAGAAATAAATCCTTTACCCCAACACTAAAGCGTGCCCGCCTACCGGCTGGGGAGGGATTTATTCAAGAATGTTTTAGGGTTTCATAAATTCTTTACCCCGACCCTAAAGGGAGGAATTTATTCAAGAATGTCTTAGGGTTAATAAATTTTTTATTAAGACAAAATTTATTCTAAAACGAATCTAGATTTTTTGGCTCCCATGTCATCCAGAGCGGACCCGATAGCTATCGGGTCGAAGGAAGGGACGGGGTAAAACAAAAAATCGACTAACAACACCACTAATAAAAAAAAACCAACATGAGCACACAACAAAAAACAGCATTCATCACAGGCGTAACCGGACAAGACGGCGCATACCTATCAGAGTTCTTGCTAAAAAAAGGCTACATCGTTCACGGACTTAAAAGACGTACTTCCCTGTTTAACACCGATAGAATCGATCATTTATACCAGGATCCCCACGTAGAAAACCAAAACTTCATATTGCATTACGGGGATATGACCGACAGCACCAACTTAATCCGCTTGATAAAAGACATCCAGCCCGATGAAATTTACAATTTGGCAGCGATGAGCCACGTAGCCGTGTCCTTTGAAACCCCTGAATATACCGGAAATGCCGACGGATTGGGTACACTGCGTATTTTAGATGCAGTGCGTTTGTTGGGATTGGAAAAGAAAACCCGAATTTATCAGGCCTCAACTTCCGAATTGTACGGTAAAGTACAGGAAGTGCCACAATCGGAAACCACGCCATTTTACCCGCGTTCACCTTATGCAGTAGCAAAAATGTATGCCTATTGGATTACCGTAAACTACCGCGAAGCTTATGGAATGTATGCCTGCAACGGTATTTTGTTTAACCACGAATCTCCCGTACGTGGCGAAACTTTTGTGACCCGCAAAATTACAAGAGCCACTTCACGTATTGCCTTGGGATTACAGGATAAATTGTACTTAGGAAACTTAGATGCAAAACGTGACTGGGGACACGCCAAAGATTATGTGCGTATGATGTGGATGATCTTACAGGCCGATGAAGCAGAAGATTGGGTAATAGCCACAGGAAAAACCACCCCGGTACGTGATTTTGTAAGAATGAGTTTTGCTGAAGTAGGCATTGAATTAGAATTCAAAGGAGAAGGTGTCAATGAAAAAGCTTTTGTGAAAACCTGCAGCAATCCAACATTCCAAATTGAAATTGGCAAAGAAGTACTATCGGTTGACCCTAAATATTTCCGACCAACAGAAGTTGATTTGTTAATAGGTGACCCTACTAAAGCACGCACCAAATTAGGTTGGGAATGCAAATATGATTTGCAGGCTTTGGTAAAAGAAATGATGCAAAGTGATGTAAAATTGATGCAGAAAGACCAGTATTTAAAAGATGGTGGTTATACCACGCTGAATTATTTTGAATAGAAGTAAAAACATGTTTTTTTTCCGCCCTGCAATCCCGATAGTCCCGATAGCTATCGGGATCGGGATCCGACCAACAGAAGTGGATTTATTAATTGGTGACCCAACAAAAGCATGCACCAAATTAGGCTGGAAATGCAAATACGATTTATCCGCCTTGGTAAAAGAAATGATGCAAAGTGATGTAAAATTGATGCAAAAAGATCAATATTTAAAAGATGGTGGTTACATCTCGGTGAATTATTTTGAGTAGATTTTTAAGTATATTTATTAAATTAAAGTTTAAAGGCGTTTTTTTGAAAAATATAAGTGTATTTATTAGCAGTGTGCAATCTAAATTTTCCGAAGAAAGCCTTATTCTGTCTGATTATTTGATGTACATCCCTGATATAGGTTGACCATAAAAAGCAATTTAACGATAGCAAAATATCAAATTAATCAACAACATCAATACTATTCAAAAGAATTTAAAGAATCAATAGTTAACTGAATTAAAAAAATTCAAATAAAATAAAATAAAATGAAAAAAATACCATATGGACGTCAAAATATCACAGATGAAGATATCCAAGTAGTTGTCGAAGTATTAAAGTCTGATTGGTTAACCCAAGGACCAGACATTAAAAAATTTGAGGACAGTTTTGCAGAATACATTGGGGCTAAATATGCTGTTGCTGTTTCGAATGGAACCGCAGCATTACATCTCAGTGCATTGGCTCTAAACATCAAACCCGGTGATAAAGTAATTACAACCCCCATCACCTTTGTAGCATCAGCAAACTGTGTGAAATATTGTGGTGGTGAAGTTGTCTTTGCAGATATAGATCCTGCTACATATCTTTTGGATATAAATAAAGTAAGAGCTTTACTGGAAAATGCACCGAAAGGGACATATAAAGGGATAATACCTGTAGATTTTGCAGGCCGCGCTAATGATTTAGAAGAATTTAGAAAGTTGGCAGATGAATATGGAATGTGGATTCTTGAGGATGCATGTCATGCGCCTGGAGGTTATTTTATAGATAAAGAAGGAGAAAAGCAAAATTGCGGAAACGGTAAATTTGCAGAATTGGCAATATTTTCCTTTCATCCTGTTAAACATATAGCTGCGGGTGAGGGAGGTATGATAACTACCAATGATGAGGAACTTTATAAAGAGTTATTGATTTTAAGATCCCATGGCATTCAACAAGACCCTGACAAGCGTGTTTATCAGCATGGAGTTTGGTATTACGAAATGCAAGAATTAGGCTATAACTACAGACTTACTGATTTTCAGGCCGCCTTGGGTTTAAGCCAATTAAAAAGGGCCGATGATGGGCTAAAGAGACGAAAAGAAATTGCAGCGATTTATCAAAAAGCTTTTAAAGAATCCACATTCATCAAAGGGCAGTCTGGTGTGGTTGAAGGTCATGCGTATCACTTATATGTTGTTGAAGTAGAGGATAGAACTGGATTGATTAACTTTTTAAGAGAACAGAATATTTTTGCGCAGGTTCATTACATACCGGCACATTTAATGCCTTATTACAGACAATTTGGCTGGAAAGATGGAGATATGCCACAATCTGAAAATTATTACAAACATTGTTTAAGTTTACCGATGTACCCAACATTGACAAGCGAAGAACAGAAATTTGTTATTGATACCATCATATCTTATTATGAAAAAAATCAGTAAAATAGGGATAGGTTCCGTTCAGTTTGGGTTGCCTTATGGAATATCCAATACTAAAGGACAGACACCTCCTGAAGAAGTTGCCAAGATTCTTGATGTTGCCTTTTTAAATGGCATTCGAATAATTGATACGGCTTCTGCCTATGGAAGTTCTGAATCTGTTATTGGGATGTTGCATAACAATCGTTACTTACTGGTTTCGAAGTTTATGCCACCACAAGAGTATGGGAGTGTCGGCGAACAATTAACTAAAAGTCTTAGTTTGCTTAAAACGGATTCCTTGTATGGGTATTTAGCACATCGACCACTCGAATTATTGCAGGATGCAACAGTTTGGAAAACGCTACAAGCATTAAAAAGTGCAAACAAAATACAAAAAATAGGTTTTTCACTTAATACACCGGAAGAATATAAGTCACTTACACAGGCTGGAATTATTCCTGATTTAGTGCAAGTTCCTTATAATTATTTTGATACCCGTTTTAAAAGCATACTTATTAAATTAAAGGCCAACGGTTGTGAAATACATACCCGTTCTGCCTTTTTGCAAGGCCTGTTTTTTACTGATGCAGCAAAACTTTCACCTTTTTTTAATGAGCTTAAACCTAAATTGCAGTATCTTCATGAACACCATAAAGAATCTCTTCATGGTGCGTTACTTAACTATGTTGTTCAACAGGAGTTCATAGATATAGTTATTATGGGGATAGAAACAGCAGCACAATTAGAAAACAATATGCATTCGTTAGACAATGCGCCAAATATGGAACCTGTCGAAGTTACTTTTTCTGATGAATTACTAATGCCTTTACATTGGCCTAAAAATTAGTTTATGGTACATACATTTGATTTAAAAAATAAGGTTGTCCTTCTCACAGGTGGTTATGGTCATTTGGGGAAAGCCATTGCCGAAAGTTTGCTTTACCATCAGGCTTCACTATATATTCTGGGAAGGGATGAAGCTAAGTTTTCCAAAACTTTTAAAGCTATGGATGTTGACAAATCGAAATTGCATTTTGTTAATTGTGATATTTCTCTTTCTGAAAATTTAAATATTGCTTTTCAAGACGTTTTTGACAAAGAAGGCCGAATAGATGTATTGATTAACAATGCCTTTTATAGCAAAGGGCAATCTCCGGAAACAATGACGGATGATGAATGGAATTATTGCATTGATGGTACCTTGAGTAGTGTTTTTAGAAGTATTAAAGCAATTATACCTTTTTATAAAAAGGCACAGCAAGGAAAAATAATCAATGTTTCCTCTATGTATGGTGTGGTTGCTCCACAATTTGAAATTTACGATGATTTTCCTCAGTTTTTAAACCCGCCACATTATGGCGCTGCGAAAGCAGGAGTAATTCAATTGACAAAATATTATGCATCCTATTTGGGACAATATGGTGTGAAAGTTAACACTGTCACTCCCGGTCCGTTTCCTTCAGACCTTATACAAGAAACTTCGGGATTTGTAAAAGCATTGGAAAGTAATACTTGTTTAAATCGTATTGGGAAACCTGAGGATTTGGCAGGTGCTTTTATTTTTTTAGCTTCCGATGCTTCTAATTTTATAACTGGACAAAATATAATTGTCGATGGAGGTTGGACTATTAAATAAAAAAGTTGCATTTATTATTCAGGCAAGAATGAAATCTACCCGGCTACCGGGTAAAATATTATTGCCAATTCCTTTGGGGAATGGCAAACCACTTATGTCTTGGATTATTGATGAATTAAAAAATTCAATATATAAAAGTAAAATTATTATTGCAACTTCTTCTAATCCAGAAAATGATGTATTGGCTTCCTTTTGCATCTCAAATAATATTGACTATTTCAGAGGTGAGGAAGAAAATGTTTTAAGTAGGTTTGTAGCTATTGCTAAACAAAATAAGTATGATTGTATTGTTCGGTTAACAGCAGACAATCCAATTGTTGATCTTGCCATTTTGGATGAAACAATAGCGTTGCATTTTACAGACAAAAACGACTATACAAGAACTGAAGGCTTGCCTGTAGGGATGAACTTTGAAGTAATTTCACCAGAAGCCTTGCTAGATATTGAAAACCATCTAATTTCTGATGCTGATAAAGAACACGTGACACTTTTTGTAAAAAATAGTGGAAGGTATAAAACAGGTATATTCTCCCCGGTAATAAATCCAAAGTTAAAAGAATTGCGTCTAACCATAGATTATGCTTCGGACTATTCCTTATTGGCGACAATTTTGACATTATGTGATACCACAAACGATTTAAAGGGAATTAAAATAATTGAAGAAATTTTCAAAAAATACCCTTGGCTCTTTGAAACCAATGCATCAAACATTCAAAAGAAACAGTTTGCAAATTGTAATGATGAAATAAAGGAAGCAATGGTATTATTAAAACAATTTGATTTTAATTATACGGCAGAAGTTTTAAAAGGGTTTGCTGAATAGAGTGAATATTGAAATCGACTGGAAATTTAACAGAATTGAAATATGAATTGTTACAAAGCTTTAAAAAAACAGGAATTTTCAAATGGAAATTTTTCCATTGTTCCCATTCGTTTTGAAGACCGTTTTGCGATTATGAATTGGCGCAATGAACAGCTGTATCATTTACGACAAAAGCAACCTTTGACAGTTAAAGATCAAGATAATTATTTCACCAATGTAGTTTCAAAACTATTTGATACAGCCCAACCATACCAAATTTTATTTTCTTTTTTAGAAAATGGTTATTGTATAGGTTATGGCGGATTGGTTCATGTTAATTGGATAGATAAAAATGCCGAAATATCCTTTATTATGGATACCAAATTAGAGAAAGAAAATTTTTCAAAGTATTGGAGTGTTTTTTTAGGGCTAATTGAGCAAGTAGCCTTTAAAGAATTAAAGCTCCACAAGATTTTTACGTTTGCTTTTGACCTTCGTCCACATTTATATGAGCCCATTGAAAATGCAGGTTTTGTTAAAGAATCAACCTTAAAAAATCACATTCTTTTTAATGAAGAATTTAAAGATATTATTATACATGCTAAGTTTAACGTAAAAGATAAGCTTTAAAACAATGCAAAAAGTATTTATCATAACAGGAGCTAATAGAGGTTTAGGAAAAGCGTTTGTAGATGTTTTAATTAAAAACGAAAATCATTTTGTTATTTCAATTTCAAGAAGTCAAAGTGAAGAACAAAAAACCTTTGCACCGGCATACTTTTATTTTTTAAAGACCGATTTGGCAGAGAACACTTTAGGAAAAAAATTATGTTTACTAAACGATCTGATTTCTAATGAAGAAATTTACTTTATAAATAATGCAAGTATTATAGAACCTATTACCAAAATAGAGCATTTGGATGAAGACGCTATAGATAAGATGATTTCGGTTAATATAAAATCAACCATGATGATTACCAAATACCTCCTTAGCCATTTTAACGATCATAAATTGTCTTTCGTTAATATTAGTTCTGGGGCAGCCAATCGGGCGATTAGTAATTGGTCGCTATATTGTGCATCAAAAGCATTTATTAATATGTTTTATAATGTAGCTGAAAGTGAATATGAACAACATAAGTTTTTCAATATTGACCCTGGAGTTATGGATACTAATATGCAAAAAGGCATCAGAGAAACTGATTTTCCGGATGCTTCAAATTTTAAGAATTTACATGAAGAAGGAAAACTAAAATTGCCAAAGGATGTTGCCTTAGAAATATTAAAAACGATTTTATGAAAATAGCGATTATCTCGGATATTCATGGTAATTACGATGCATTAGTAGCGGTTTTAAAAATCGCTAAGAAAAAAAAAGTAGCACACATATTATTACTTGGAGATATTGTCGGGTATTATTATCATCCGGATAAAATATTGAAACTACTTTCAGAATGGAGTTTTGATATTATCAAAGGGAATCATGAAAAAATACTTGAAAATTTAATAGACACACCATCATTGAAAGAGGCAATTCGTTTAAAATATGGGAGTGGTCATCAGGAAGCTATAAATAAGCTGACAATGAGACAGTTGGAGTTTTTGAAAGATTTACCAGAAACAAAATCTGTACAATTTGATGGAGTCTCTTTTTTGATGAGTCATGGCAGCCCCTGGTCAAATGACTATTATATTTATCCAGATTGTGAAAATGAAACCATACTAAAGTGTGATTCAAAAGAACACGATTTCGTATTAGTAGGGCATTCACATTACGCTTTTGCAATTAAAAACACAAATAGCATTTTAATAAATCCTGGATCAGTTGGGCAATCAAGACAAACAGGAGGAAAAGCATCTTGGTGTATTATTAATACCTTAAACAAATGTTTTCAATTTGTATCAACAGATTATAATGTTGAAAAGCTAGTAAACGAAATTGAAGAAAAGGATCCTGAAATAAAGTACTTAACAGAAATTTTAAAAAGAAATTGATTTTTAGAACATGAAAAAAGCATTGAATATATTAGTTACTGGTTGCGGAGGTGATATCGGACAAAGTATTGGTAAAATATTATTAAAATCGAGCTATACAAAAAACTTATTCGGAATCGATATCTCAGATAAAAATGCCGCACAATTTATTTATCCTAATTTTTCAGTAGGTTTACGTTTCACACACCCAGATTATTTAAAAAGATTAGAATTATTTATAGAAGAGCATGCCATTGATATTATCATTCCAATTGCGGAGCCTGAGTTGAGGTTTTTTTCAGCCCAAAATATTTTGGATACAATTGGCAGGGCAAAAATGATAACAGCTTCATCTTTGGCATTAGAAATAGGTTTTGATAAATTTAAAACTGCCGAGTTTTTAAAAAACGAAAATCTGCCTTTTCCAGAAACATTTTTAGCGAAAGAATTAATAAGTATAGAGTCATTTCCCGTTATTCTAAAATCTAAAACAGGTTCAGGGAGTAAAGACATTCATATGATTAATACTATGGAAGAGTTTTTATTTTATACCAGAAACGATATTGAAAATTACGTAGTTCAAGAGTTTATAACTGATAAAAATGGGGAATTCACTTGTGGTTTGTTTAGGAGTTGTGAAGGCGAAATAAGATCTCAAATTTTTAAAAGAGAACTTACAGGTGGCTATAGTGGTTATGGTGAAGTGATTGAAAACAATGATATAAAAGCTCTTTTAGAAAAATTGGCAGTTAAGTTAGATTTAGTTGGAAGCATCAATGTACAATTAAGAATAACAGAAAATTTGCCCAAAGTTTTTGAAATAAATCCTAGATTTTCTAGTACAGTATTGTACAGACACATTTTTGGTTTTGAAGATTTATTATGGTCAATTGAAGATAAATTAGGATACGAATTGTCTAATTATAAAGAAAATGCCATTGGCAGAAAATTCTATAAAGGTTTTGAAGAGTATATAAAATAAAACATTAAAAATGAAAAATATAAAAATAGGCCATCATATAATAGCCCAAAACTCACCAGTCTTCATTATTGCTGAATTATCCGCAAATCATAATGGGAGTATTAAAACGGCTATTGAAACCGTTAGAGCTGCAAAACGAGCAGGAGCTGATTGTATAAAATTGCAAACATTTACTGCAGATACTATTACTCTTGATTCCAAAAAAGAAGATTTTAAAATTAGTCAAGGCACACTTTGGGATGGTCAATATTTGCATGATTTATATAAAACTGCCCACACCCCTTGGGAATGGCATGAAGAATTAATGAGTGTAGCTAAAGAAGAAGGATTAATATGTTTTTCCTCGCCTTTTGACAAAACAGCTGTTGATTTTTTAGAAAACCTTAGTGTACCCGCTTATAAAATCGCTTCTTTTGAAATTACTGATATCCCATTAATTGAGTACGTGGCATCTAAAGGGAAACCGATTATTATCTCTACAGGGATTGCAGAGATTGAAGATATTGAATTGGCATTAGATGCTTGCAGGAGAATGGGGAATAATTATATTGCCTTATTAAAATGTACCTCTAGTTACCCGGCGCCAATAGAAGAAGCCAATATGTCTATGGTAAAAGATTTGGCCGAGCGCTTTAATGTGGTTACCGGTTTATCAGATCATACAATAGGTAGCACGGTACCTGTAGTTGCAACCTGTTTTGGCGCAAAAATAATTGAAAAACATTTTATTTTAGACCATTCCGTTGGTGGCCCCGATGCTTCGTTTTCTATGGATGAAAAGGAATTTACCGAAATGGTAAAGGCAGTACGCGAAGCTGAAAAAGCAATTGGTGTTTTGAACTATACTTTGACGGATAAACAAGTGAAGGGTAGGGATTTTTCTCGCTCATTATATGTAGTGAAAGATATTAAAGCTGGGGAAGTTATTACCGAAAAGAATGTAATGTCTATAAGGCCGGGATTTGGGTTGCATCCTAAGTATTTTAATGATTGTATTGGAAAAATGGCAAAAAAAGATATCGAAAAAGGTACTCGATTTAGTTTTGATTTGATAGAAATCAATTAAAAAAATCATTTATAAAATAATAAAAAATGCTTTTTTTTAAAAAACCTTACGATGTTGTTTTTTATTACCCACAACATTTTAATAGGAGCGAAAAAGGAACAAATCCTTTTTTTGATCCCTTTATTAAAATGTGTGAAAAGCACCATCTAAAATATCTTGTAATTGAAGAACCAGACAGGAATACTTCTGTTACTAGAAGCAAAAAAGCGTTTCAATTCGATTTTTGGTTTTATATCATTATTCTTCTAAGAAAAATGCTCCCTTTATTTTTATTTACAGCAATGGAGCAACGTGACGAATTTATTGGAAAAATAGTTTCAGTTATTTCAATGAATTTTTTTAAAGCCAATTGTTATATTACTATTTCCAATTCAATGATTAATGTACTTCTGGGTCTTAATGCCAACTCAAAAGTGTATGACTTACAACATGGGATTATTTATAGTTGGCATTGGGGTTACTTTAATCAAAAGGGAGAGTTAAACAATAACTTGCGCAACAATAGAATTCGGTTTCTTGTCAATGGAAATGGTTTTAAAGAAATTTTCTATAAAAACAATCCTTTTTTGAAATTAAATGAAGATGCTAAAGTAGTAGTGACAGGAAATTCAGAAGTAATCTTAAATAGCAGTGACAGTTCAATTGTTAAAAATAATGTTTTATACACTTTACAACTAACCGCTGACCTAAATGAAAATGAATTACTTGAAGAAAAGAACAAGTTGAAGTCCTTTTTAGTAAAAACACAAAACTCATTTGTATCAAATGGCTTACAATTACTTTTAAAATCGCATCCTAGATTTAATAATGCTATTGATTTAAGTGATATCCTGAAATCGTATCCATTTGTAAAATTTACAAATGATACCATTGAAAAACTTACAGAAAATACTATGCTTCATATTACGCAATCGTCAACCAGTATTTTTGAATTTGCACTTGCTGGAATACCTACTTATATTATTCCCAATGCAATAGGAAATAAAATATTTTTGGAAGAATTTAATTACCCAAATGAAAACTTGGAATTAGAAGATATAATTCTTATTTACAATACTAAAAATCAAAAATATTTTGAATTTTGTCTAAGAGTAAAAAAATGGGCATTAAATTATTATGAACCTTTAAATGAAATCGCAATAATCGATTTGATTCATCATGGCAAAAATTAAAGTTTTTTTAGGGGGATTTATTAACTATACCAATGCCCAAAATTTAAATTGTCGTGCATTAGCAAAATATTTGAATTCTGAAATATTTCAGGTTTATTCTTTAACTCTTGAAGGTGGAAAATTAGAATTACCTGAAAAGCAAAAAAATCTAAACCTATTTCATTGTTTCAAACCGGCAAGAATATCGATATATTTAGGTTTTTTATGGGGTATTTGGTATTGCGACGTGGCCTATTTGCCCAAAGGAGAGGTATGGAAATGGAATAGATTTTTATTGAAAGTATTTAGAAAGAAAAGTTTTTCTACAGTTGAAGGAATTATTGATGAGATAGCTATGAAAAATGCGCTAATTAATCTTGACACTTTGCATAACTATATTAAATCACGTTCTTATTTTGATAAGCAGTATAGTATAACTAATTATATGAAAAACTATAATTATGAAAAAATTGGACTTAATACAGATGATGAAATTCTTTATCTAGGAGTCGATTCAGGGCTTTTTAAAATTAAATCATCAGAAAGATCATTAAGTAAAGTTTTGATGATTGGGAATGATTTAGTTAGAAAAGGAGTTTATGACTATTTAGAATTGGCCAGTAACTTCCCTGAAATTACATTTTACCTTGCTGGAAGTGGAAATGGTAAAATTGACGTAGATTCCGAAATAAGCCATCTAAAGTTAAATAATGTTATTTATAAAGGATTAGTCACCTCAGATCAATTAAAAGCAATATTAAAAGAAACAGATCTTCACATTTTACCATCACGATCAGAAGGATTTCCTAAAGTAACTTTAGAAACCGCGGCAGCTGGAGTGCCTTCCATTGTATATGATGATTATGGTGCACAGGAATGGATAACAAACGAGGTGAATGGATGGGTAGTTAAAAGTGTTGATGATATGATTTCAATAATAAACGATCTAAAAAATAATACTCATAAGCTTAATGCCGTATCACAAGAAGCAATCAAATTAGCACAGTCTTTTGACTGGAAGATAAGGGTAAAAGATTGGGAAGAGGTCATAGTACAATTATATGATAAAAATTAATTATTGTTTAACAAAATAATTCCATCATAAAACAGCCTGTCTTTTTTAATTCTTATCACTAAATGAAATTTCTAGACAAAGATTCGTTATGGATAACGTTCTCAAATGTCATAAAACTGGTTTTTGGCTTTTTGGTAGTGCCTATTATTGCTAGGAATGTAGCTCCTGAACAATTAGGGAAATTGGATTTATTGTTAGCCTATGGTCCATTCGTAAATCAGTTCATTTCTATGGGGCTCACCAATAGCAGCACCAAATTTTATAAAGAAAATGAGGATGAAAATGTAATAAAATTCATGCAACATAAAATATGGATTCGTGCCAGTATTTTGGTATTGATTTTCTTTGTTTTATTTAGTCTGTTTGGTGCTTCAAAAATGAGCATTCCCATTCTGATTGTAGTTTTGTATTCCATATCACTTTTTTTAGAAAATATCTCTTTTTTGCCTCAAAATCATTTTTTAAATACAAATGATTTTCAAAAATATTCTGTTACCTCTACCATTAGCACCATCGTCAGGTATTCCTTTACACTCTTATTGGTATTAATAATGACTGATAAATTAATAGCATTAAGTTTAGGGTTGCTGGTATCTAGTCTGTATTTGTTTTTGGTTAATATAAAATACCACAAATCGTTGCTTTTTTCTAATTATCAAGAGAATTCATTGCATTTAGATTTGATTATGTCTATTAAAAAATACAGCCTTCCATTGTTTTTTTTAGGGATGGTTGGCTTGTTATATCAATCCTCAGACAGATTATTATTGGCGTACTTTAGCCCTGATAATATGGTTCAAATAGGTTATTTAGGGATGGCGCAAAGAATCATTGGTTTACTGACAGTTGGTTTATCAGGATTGTTTACTGTTTGGGGCGTTCGTGCCTTTGAGAACTATTCTGACGATATTTTGATGCGTGAAAAAGAAAAATTAATTGGCATGATGTTATTGGTGCTAATAGTAATTATGATGACAATGTTTTTTTTAAAACCTTATATAATAAAGTATCTATTAACGGAAGCGTATGAAAATTCTTTTCCAATAAGCATCCTATTAATAGGCACATTTGTAAATAATAGGGTAAGGGAGATTTTAGAAAAATATTTCTTAAAAAAAGGAAACTCAAAGTTGGTTGCTTCCATTTTTACTTATTTTGGTATATTTTCCGTTCTTATTTCTGCCTTTTTATTGTATTTATTCGATTTACAGACAATGCTTATTTTTAGATTATTAATAGCATCTTTGCACGCAATAACTTTATTTTTGTTTTTGCGTAAAGCAAAACAAAAAATTAATCCAATGTTTATGGTATTGAATGTTGTTCTGTCAATAATGATTGTTGTCATCATGAAATTGGGAATGTTATGATAAAACAATATTATGTGATTTTAACGCCATTTTTTCCGTCTGAAGAAAATTTCACCGGACCCTTTGTTTATGATCAGGTAAAGGCAATACAAAACGGAAGTGATTATGAAGTCATTGTCATTAAGTCCATAAATTCAGGATTAGAGCAATCGTATGAATATCATGGAGTTCGGGTTCATCAAATGAAGTTATTGGATTTTCCATCCTTTCTTTTTCCTGGTTTATTTAGTAAAATAAATATTAATAAGTTGACAAAAAAACTTATTAAACTGACAAACAATAAGCTCGACAGTATTAAATTTATTCATGGTCATGTGACCTATCCTTTTGGTGTTTTGGCAATACAGTTGGCCAAAAAAATTGGGGCAGAATCTATCGTCCAGCACCATGGCTTTGATGTTATGGGATATACTAACGGTCGTTTTCAAAATAAATGGATTAGGGGCGTTAATAAGTATTGGATTAATCAATTTCATGTTCCTTTATTAAATCAGGCCAATTGGAATATAGGGGTTAGTCAAAAGACACTCGATGAGCTGCATGCGATACCTGGATATAAGCCAACGAAAGAGTATGTGCTGTATAATGGGATTAACAATCAAAAATTTTATCCTATTGCAGGGCAAAAGGATGTAGATAAATTTACGATAGGATGTGTGGCTAATTTTTGGGATATAAAAGATCAGATTACATTAATTAAAGCAGTAAATGAACTTGTTAAAGAACAATACAATTCCATCCGCGTTTTTTTTATTGGAACAGGAGTAACTTTAAAACAATGTCAAAAATTTGTAATAGAGAACAATCTCGAAGCGCATGTTTTTTTTCTGGATACGGTGCAACATCATGAATTATTAAATTTTTATAATACAATCGATTTATTTGTTTTACCTTCCTATTGGGAAGCTTTTGGATGTGTATATCTGGAAGCTCATGCCTGTGGCGTTCCTTTTATAGCGGTTAATGGTCAGGGAATTTCGGAAATTGTTAAACCAAATTATTCCCAAAGACAACTTATCGATAAATCGGATATAACTGCATTACAAGAAAATATTTTGTACCATTATCAAAACAGAAACTATTTCCCGGATATGAATATTAATTATCATATAGATATTTTGATAAAAGCGTTTTTACTTAAAATAACCAAAAAAAATAAAGAGTAATGAAATTTTTAGCTAAATATGGAATTGGGATTTATCTTTTGATAACGTTAGTGTTTAAATTATATTTTATTGTTCCGATTGCCCTTACCAATGGAATTTATTATTTTTTAATGATTTTTGGATTAATTTCTTTTCCTTTTTATTCCAAAAGTCTATTTACCAATAAAATAGTATTTAAATCCTTTGTCATTTTTTTTAGTGTCAATGCACTAAATCTAATTTACTTTTTGTTTTTCGATAGAACCTCAGAAAGTTCCCTATATTTATTAGCAAAATTTGCTGCTTATAACCTTATTGTATTAGGTGTTGTATCTAATTACACATATTATAAAAGTTGGTTTACCAGATATTTTAAATATATGATGTTAATCATGGTAATACTTGGGAAAATTTTTGGAACGGTCGTGGCCTCAAACGAATTGCAAAGGCTCTCTCTTGGTTTTAATCCCAATGATGTTGGTCTTTTCGGAATGTTGGGGGTATTAAGCATTATAACAATGGACAAGTTATGGCACAAAAAGATGATAAACATAGTCTTGTTTATTTTTTTTATTTTAATGATTCTTTTGTCAGGCTCTAAAGCAGCATTACTTAGTTTAGTCTTAGGACTATTTCTTAATTATGGTTTCAACTATCGAATTGTTATTAGTGTTTTTTTCTTTTTAATAATTGCTTACTTTTCGTCAAACTTAGGATATATAACCAGTATAGACCGTTTAAATAGTAAGGAGGGAGCATTTGAAACTAGAGAAGAGGTTTATGATATTGGGTTAAAAACTGCTCAGGACAATATATGGTTGGGTCATGGTCTTGATAAATACGGGTGGACAAATCCGATGTATTGGGATTACCCGGAATTAGCCTTAGGCCCTCACAATACGTACCTGTCAATAGTTATAATGTATGGTGTTGTATTTGGGTTTGTATTTTTAATCAGTATTCTAAAGTTTGTGTTCAAAACGTTTAAAATGTCATTTAGAAGTGATGATTATTTTATTCGTTTTTGTTACTTTATAGTTTTAATAGTTTTGGTCAATGGAATTTTCGAAACATTAATAGTTGGGTTAAATGAGTTTATAACACTATTATTTTGGTTCGCTGTGGGGTGTATTGGATATAATTTTATTATTTTATCAAAAAATAATAGTAAAAAAGTAACTGTGTCAAAAAATAATTTGGAATTAACTCTACGGGTTTAATTTAAAAAAATAAATATAAATAATGTTAGAAGTAATTGATGAGATTAAGATTTTAAATGACATAAAGTTTGAGTTAGAAGGGGTATATAATAAACATGTGGGCTGGAGTTTTAATTCCCCAACATTTTTTTTAACAGCTTATAAAGAATTTCAATTTGAATCTGATAAAACACATCTTTTTTTTATAATAATGCGGGAAAATAACAAGATAGTTTCCTACATCCCGCTATATATTGATCAAAAAAAAACGCTTAGATTTATTTTTGATGAACATACTGATTTTTGTGGGGTAATTGGAGAAAAACCAGCCTTTAATTTCTTTAAAGATTTATCAAAAGTAATTTTAAACGAATCAAAAATAAATAAAATCAGCCTGGACAACCTGCTGCCGGATGATTCATTATTAAATTATTTAAAAAACTTCCTTGGCGTTGGCACTGCTATATCTTGTTATAATAATCATTCATTTATTCATTCTGATTTAAAAATCGGGTATTACAGTAAATTAAAATCAAGACAAAGAAGTGAGTTGCTAAGAGTTTCAAAAATAAACAAAGCTTACGGTTTTAAGGTATTTGATTCTCCAAATAATTTTCCTTTTGAAGAGATTGTTGCTCTTAGAAACAAAATGATTAGTAATGGATGGCGCGATAAATCATTTTTTAACGATAAATTTATAAAATTTTGTCATAAATTATATGATTCAAAAGAGTTGGTTTTAATTACTAACTGGCAACAAAATAAAATAGTATCAATTGTTTTTGTATTTAAAAACGTAGAGCAGAAATTATATACTTTTTGGTTAACGCTTTATGATGCAGATATAAAATATATAAATCTTACAACTTATGTGGATTTTATTAGTTCATTAGAAAAAAAAGATGAGTACTACTTTAGTTTTGGCAGAGGAGATTATTCTTTCAAATCTACATTTTGTCCAAATGTTCAAAATTTGTATAATTTGAGATACAGTAAATCTAAATTCGATTTTTTATTTACCAATTATTATCTGTTAAAGTATTTTTTAAAACGCATTATTAAAAAGTTGTAAATGAAAATTCATACACTATTTGTTGAGCCTGCCAATTATACCCAAGATTTGATAGAAAATGTGTATCAAAGATTAGGCATTAGTTATTCTTTTTTGAATTCCAATTCGGCAGCAACAAATGACAATACAATTGTTGCCTCTGCAAAGCATCTCTTTGATGAAAGTAGTGTGTGGCAAAACATTGTTTTTCTATGGAATTGTTCCAAGGAAAATGAGTTGGTTATTATAAACGGATACAATCATATGCCCTTCATAATTATGTGGTTATTTTCTATAGTTAATTCTTGTACAATTGGGGTTGAATCGGATACCCCTTATAGGCCTAAAACAGGAATAAAAGGTATGGTTAAAAAAATTTATTTGAATTTCATTTTTTCAAATAAGCAAATCGTGGGGCTGCCTGGAGGAACTGGCTTGCATCGTGATTTATTTCTAAAGTATGGCATGCCTGAAAATCGAATCTTTTTTTTACCTATGATGGTTAGTAATGCAAAGTATTTCGCAATAAAACATGTAGAAACATTAAATAATAACCCTCTCAAATTTATTTTTGTGGGTAGATTAGCACCTGAAAAAAACATACAATTACTTATAAAATCATTTCAAACGGTTCTTAAGCAACACAAGAATGTCGAGTTAAATCTTATTGGAGATGGCGAAGATAAGGCTGAATTAAAAAAAATGATCGCCATGACTCCACAAATTAAACTGCTGGGAAAGAAATTTGGTTCAGATTTGCTCCAAGCTTATCAAGGTGCACAGATTTTAATTTTGCCGTCTAGTTTTGAACCTTGGGGACTGGTTGTTAATGAAGCTATGGCTGCTGGCTTGCCTGTTGTGTGTAGTTCGGCTGTAGGTGCTTCACATGATTTAGTGTTAAAGCCAAATACGGGTTGGGTATTCAAAAATAATGATGAGCGAGAACTGACAGCATTGTTACTAAATATTATAGATCATCCAAAACAAATAAAAGAAAAAGCAAAACGAGGACAAGAATTTATGTTGAACTACTGGAATTATGATTTGTATATAAAATCTTTAAATCAACTTATAAATTATGTTAGGAAAGATTAAATCTAATTTATATTCTGCAGCTTTGCTATTGGGAAAAATTAAATATAATAATAGAAATAGCAAGGTTTTATATTATCATGATGTTCATAAGGATAAAGATGTCCCAGAAACAATGATGTCCACCCCGCTTAGTCTTTTTACTGAACATATTCGTATAATTAGGCAACAGGGATTTGAAATTGTTGATGTAATTACACAACCAAAAAATCAAATTATGCTCACTTTTGATGATGGTTATATAGGCATTTTTAAAAATAAGGATTTCTTTTTCAATCAGGGTTTAAAGCCAACTGTTTTTATAATTTCTAATTGTATAGGCACGAATACTTTTATGAATGCAAATGAAATTATATTTTTACAAAATAAAGGTTTTAGGTTTCAATCCCATACCCATACCCATCCAGATTTAAATTTACTCTCTGAGAGCGAAATGAAAACAGAAATGATAACTTCAAAAAAGATATTAGAAAATTTTGTTAATGAACCTATTAATGAAATTTGTTTTCCAAAAGGATTATTTAATAAATTGGTTTTAGTGACAGCAAATGAATACGGATATGATAAATTATATTCGAGTATTCCAGGAAGTTTTAATGAACAAAATCCTTTTGATATAATTAATAGGAATCTTGTTCAGTTTTCTTCTATTTTTGATTTCAATTGTATTCTGTATGGGGGATTAAACATTTTTAGAGAACGATACACAAAACAGCATTACCATGAAGAATAAAATTGTTATTTATCCTAAACTACCATCTAAACTGCATTTTATAATCAGATTTATGGGATCAGGCCTTGCAAATTGCTTATTTGTTTATGCCAGAGCTATAATTCTAGCAAATAAATATAAATTAGAAATAATTAACCCATCATGGATTCAATTTAATATTGGTCCCTATATTCGAAGAGAAAAGGATAAAAGACACTACAATGGTTTGTTTAATTCATTTGGGATTAAAAATTTAAATAAGCAATGGCTATTATTGACACAAAAAGGACTTCCTGAAAATTCAAATCCTTCGATGTCAGATCAAGGTATTATAGTTGTGGAAGGGTTGAAAAATTATTTCACTGATTTGCATTTTCAAAGTGATTTGGTTAAAAATCATTTATTAGGTATTGTAAATAATGATGTTTTGGAATGTTATAAAAGTATAAACAATAAATTTGTTGGTGTCCATATCAGATTAGGAGATTATGATATAGAAAGTAGAATCTCTTTTACTTGGTATTTAGAAAAAATGAAGTTTATTCATGACAATTATGATTCTGAAATTGAATTTTTAATTTTCTCAGATGGCAGTGCTGATGAATTATCGGAAATGCTTAATTTTCCAAATACTAAATTGGTTTTTTTTGGAAGTGCTATTGCGGATATTTTAGTGCTTTCAAAAGCAAAATTTATCATTGCTTCTGATTCAACATTTTCCGCTTGGAGTGCTTATTTAGGACAAGTTCCAATTCTTTTTTATAAACGACATTTTGGAAACGTTTTGGATGATCCTAATCATGAATGGGTTCAGAGTGATTTTTCAGAAGAGTTTATTAATCATAGCATTAAAAAAATATTAAACTAGTATGCTTCTTATTGATGCGGTGTATATTAATAATAGTGGCGGGAAAATTTTACTCGACTACCTTATTGAGGAACTTGAAAGGAGGCAGTTAAAAGTACATTATCTTTTAGATAAACGCATAAAAAATAGTCATCCTGAAATAATCAACAATGAAATTACTTATCTCGAAGCAAGTTTACTGAAACGTCATAAATTTTATAAAAAAAACAGCATAAATTTTTCAAAAGTTTTATGTTTTGGAAATATACCACCTTCCTTAAAATTAAAGGCCAAAGTATTTACTTACTTTCATCAAAAGCTTTTCCTCGAAATACCGAAGGAAATTTCATTTAAACAAAAAATTATTTTTCAAATAAAAGCAGAGGTTTTTAAAATATTGCAACAAAACACTGATTTTTGGGTAGTGCAAACACAAGTAATGAAAGATGTTTTTTTAAGGAAAGCAGCAAAAATAAATAAAGAAAAAGTCTTGATTCTACCATTTTATCCGTCGTTAAAAAAAGGCATTATTGACTCTAGAAAAAAAGAAGTTTTTGTATACATAAGTGCGGGCAGTGAGCATAAAAATCATTTAAATCTCATAGAAGCGTTCTGCCGGTTTTATCATTTAAATAAAAAAGTGGAACTTCATTTAACAATAGGCAGTGATTATAAAGCATTAAATGATTTGGTGAAAGAAAGGAAAAAAGTAGGCTATCCAATAATTAATCATGGTTTTGTGCCCAGAGATTTATTGAGTGAAATTTATGGTAAAGCTACTTTTACAATATATCCTTCACTATCTGAAAGCTTTGGTTTAGGTATTATAGAAGCCATCGAAAATGGGTGTAAAGTTATTGGCGCAGATTTACCTTATACGTATGCGGTATGTAATCCTTCAATTGTTTTTAATCCTTTAGATTCCAATGATATCATAAGAGCATTGCTAGATTCTCAAAAAGAGGATATTAAAAATACACAGCAGTTGGCTTTTAATCAAATAGACGATTTAATTTTACTTTTAAAATCTTAATAATGAAAATACAAAACAAAACCCTCCTCATCACAGGAGGCACAGGTTCCTTTGGGAACGCCGTATTAAACCGTTTCTTACATACAGACCATTTTAAAGAAATTCGCATTTTTTCTCGTGACGAGAAAAAACAGGATGACATGCGTAACCAGTTAAAAAATGAGAAACTCAAATTTTATATTGGTGATGTGCGTGATTACACGAGTATAGAAAAAGCCATACGCGGTGTGGATTATGTTTTCCATGCGGCCGCCTTAAAACAAGTGCCTTCTTGCGAGTTTTTTCCGTTGGAAGCCGCAAAAACAAATGTGTTTGGAACCCAAAATGTCATAGATGCGGCATCAGCTAACAAAGTGAAAAAAGTAATTTGTTTAAGCACCGATAAAGCGGCTTATCCAATCAACGCAATGGGAATCTCCAAAGCATTGATGGAAAAAGTGGCCATTGCGGCGTCTAGAAATACCATGGATACCACCGTTTGTTTAACGCGTTACGGAAACGTGATGGGCTCTCGGGGCTCTGTGATTCCATTGTTTTTAAAACAAATACAAGAAGGAAAACCCATTACCATTACCGATCCAAATATGACACGTTTCTTAATGTCTTTGGAAGAAGCTGTTGAGCTGGTATTGTTTGCATTTGAACACGGAAATCCGGGTGATTTGTTTGTCAATAAAGCACCGGCAGGTACCATAGGCGATTTGGCGCAGGCGCTAAAAGAAATCTGTAATGCCAAAAATGAAGTAAAAATTATTGGAACGCGTCACGGTGAAAAATTGTATGAAACTTTATGCACCCGTGAAGAAATGGTGAAAGCCGAAGATATGGGGGAATTTTACCGGGTGCCGGCCGACAATCGGGATTTAAATTATGCCCGTTATTTTTCTGAAGGGATTGAGGACGTTTCAGTCATAGAAGATTACCATTCACACAATACAGAACGTTTAGGCGTGGAAGGCACCAAAGCCTTATTGGTGAAATTGCCATTGATTCGTAAAGAAGTTTTTGGGGAAGATGTGGCACAATTGCCGGGATAGTAATTTGCTACTAGTGTTTAGTAACGCATGTTTCACGCAAATTTCATGAATCAGTAACAAATAAAAATCCGCGAGAATCAGCGAAACAAAATCAGCGTAAATCTGCGAAAAGAAAGATCTGCGAAAATCAGCGAGAAAAAGTACAATCATCCTGAAAAAAATAATTCACCAATCATCAACAATCAATATTTCACGCAGATGAGCGCAGATTAAAAGAACGCCGATTCTGCAGATTTTATTAAATTGCTAAAAATAAAATCCGCGTAGATTTGCGAAAGAAATCAGCGTATATCAGCGAGAAATAATACAATTATCCTAAAAATAACCAGTCACAAATCACAAAAAAGATGATTCCAAAAATAATCACCGGAAACAGCCATACCGATGCAAGAGGAACAGTATTTTATAACAACGATTTTGACGCTTCGGCCATCAAAAGAATTTATGTAATTGAAAATAATGGAGATTTTATCAGGGCTTGGCAAGGACATAAAATAGAGCAGCGATGGTTTTCCGCGATAAATGGGTCATTTAAAATTAGATTAATAAAAATTGACAATTGGGAAAATCCTGCTAAAAATTTAGAAATGCTTACTTTTACAGTCAATACCAAAAAATTAGATGTGCTGCATGTGCCCAAAGGCTATGTTTCCGGTATTCAATCACTGGAAGAAGGCTCAAAATTATTGGTAATGGCTGATCATTTGTTAGGTGAAATAAAAGATGAATACCGATATGAAGCGGATTATTTTATTTAAAGATAAAAAAAATCAGCGTAGATCTGCGGAAAAAATCAGCGTAGATCTGCGAGAAATAAAACATAAGATAAAAGTTTCACGCAGATGAGCGCAGATAAAAAAACGCAGATTATCGCAAATTTTATTATATAGTTAAAAACAAAATCCGCGTAGATCTGCGAAAGAAATCTGCGAAAATCCGCGAGAAATAAAGCAAAATATCTGAGAAACAAGAATCAATTTCTGGAAATATAGAATTAAAAGTTACACGCAGATGAACGCAGATAAAAAAACGCAGATTATCCAGATTTTATTAAACAGTTAAAAACAAAATCCGCGTAGATCTGCGAAAGAAATCTGCGAAAATCAGCGAGAAACAAAAAATCCGCGTAAACCTGTCTGCCGGCAGCCAGGTCCGCGAGAAATAAAAAACCAATCACAATGTTAAAAATAGGAATAACCGGCCAGGCCGGATTTGTCGGCACCCATTTATATAACACCGTGGGCTTGCATCCCGAAGAATTTGAGCGTATTGATTTTCAAAGAAGTTTTTTTGAGGATGAAAACAAATTAAATGAATTTGTGTCGCAATGCGATGTAATTGTGCATTTGGCCGCGATGAATCGCCATAATGAACCACAAGTGATTTATGACACGAACATCGGATTGGTTCAAAAATTAATCAGCGCCCTCAACAAAACAAATAGCAAAGCCCACGTCTTATTTTCATCCTCTACACAGGAAGAAAAAGACAATCTGTATGGCAAATCCAAAAAAGAAGGCCGGGAATTGATGGTAGATTGGGCAAAAAAATCAGGAGGAAAATTTACGGGAATGATTATTCCAAATGTATTTGGGCCCTTCGGACAACCGAATTATAATTCAGTGGTCGCTACATTTTGCCATAAGTTATACCACAATGAAATACCAAAAATTGAGGTTGACAGTGAGGTAAAGTTGATTTATGTGGGTGAACTGGTGGGTGAAATTATCAATGAAATAAAATGTGCTGAAAGCAAAGAGGAAGTTTTGGTGCCACATACGTCGGTTTCGAAAGTATCAGCCATGCTTTCCTTGCTGGAAAACTATAAAACACAATATCAGGACAAGGGAGAAATTCCTGCAATCAACAACACGTTCGAATTAAATTTATTCAATACATTCCGTTGTTATATGGACATTGCCAATCATTTTCCGGTAAAATTCACCCAGCATACCGATCCTAGAGGTTCCTTTGTGGAGGTGATCCGATTGGGCGTTGGCGGACAAGTGTCTTTTTCAACCACAGTGCCAGGAATCACTAGGGGAAATCATTATCATACCCGTAAAATTGAACGCTTTGCGGTCATCAAAGGAAAAGCGTTAATCCAATTACGCCGCATAGGAACCAAGGAAGTATTGGATTTCTATTTGGACGGCAATGAACCGGCTTATGTGGATATGCCAATTTGGTACACACACAATATCAAAAATATAGGCGATGACATTTTATACACCAATTTCTGGATCAACGAGTTTTATGATCCCAATGATGCGGATACCTATTTTGAGGAAGTATAAAAAATTTCATGTAAATCAGCGAGAAACAAAATCAGCGAAGATCTGCGATAAAAATCAGCGTAAATCAGCGAGAGACAAATAAATATCTGAGAAACAACAATCAATTTTCAGGAAGTGTAAAAAATTTCACGCAGATGGCCGCAGATAAAAAGCGCAGATAAACGCAAATTTATTAAATAAATAAAAACAAAATCCGCGAAAATCTGCGAGAAATAAAAAATAGCTGAAAACAAAAATTAATTTAAGTATGTCTGAAAACGAAATATCTTATATCATAAGAGGCTGCATATTTAAAGTATACAACGCCTTAGGTCCAGGATTATTAGAATCGGCTTATGAAGCAGCTTTAGCGTATGAATTGAGACAAGAAAATTTAAACGTAATTTGCCAATTGGGATTGCCTTTTCAATATGAAACCATAAAATTAGATATTGGATATAGAATTGACCTGATGGTGAATGACAAAGTGATTATCGAAGTTAAGTCAGTAGAAAATTTAACGGATGTTCATTACAAACAAGTAGTCACTTATTTAAAGTTATCAAATAAAAAATTAGGATTATTAATCAATTTCAATACATCAAAAATTGATGAGTCCATTAAACGAATTGTGAATAATCTTTAAGTAAATTTGCGAGAAATAAAACATAAGAAAAAATTTTCACGCAGATAGCCGCAGATAAAAATGCAGATTACCGCAAATTTTATTAAATAAATAAAAACAAAATCAGCGCAAATCTGCGAAAAAAAAATCTGCGTATATCTGCGAGAAATAATAGGTGATACCAGCGATAAAATTACAAAATATGAAAAAACTAAAAGTCCTGACCGTAGTTGGAACCCGCCCGGAAATCATCCGCCTTTCCAGAGTGATTTTAAAATTAGACGCAACCGAAAGTATAGAACACATTTTAGTGCATACAGGTCAAAATTACGACTACGAGTTAAACGAAGTATTCTTCAAAGATTTAGGGCTGAGAAAACCTGACTATTTTTTGAATGCCGCTGGAGACAATGCCACTACAACTGCAGGCCAAATACTCATAAATATTGATCCCGTATTGGAATCCGTAAATCCAGATGCCTTCTTGGTATTGGGCGATACCAATTCTTGTTTGTGTGCCATTGCGGCCAAGAAAAGAAAAATCCCTATTTTTCATATGGAAGCAGGAAACCGTTGTTTTGATCAGCGAGTGCCTGAAGAAACCAACAGAAAAATAGTGGATCACATTAGCGACATTAACATGACCTACAGCGATATTGCCCGGGAATATTTGTTGCGGGAAGGCTTGCAGGCCGACAGAATCATAAAAACGGGCTCACCCATTTACGAAGTGGTGGCTGCGTACAGCAAACAAATCGACGATTCAAAGGTGTTGGCGACATTGGGATTACAAAAGGAAAATTATTTTGTGGTATCAGCGCATCGGGAAGAAAACATCAATTCCAATAATTTTATAAAGCTGGTCGAAAGTTTGAATGCCATTGCGGAAACGTATAAGTTGCCAATTATTGTTTCAACACATCCACGCACAAGAAATAAAATCAATGAAACAGGCGTTAAATTTAATTCCTTGATTCAATTAATGAAACCTTTGGGTTTTCACGACTACAATCATTTGCAAAAAAATGCAAAAGTGGTGCTGTCTGATAGCGGTACCATCTCTGAAGAATCTTCGATTATGAATTTTCCGGCATTAAATATTCGTGAAGCCCACGAGCGCCCTGAAGCGATGGAAGAGGCATCCGTAATGATGGTGGGGTTAAACCCGGAACGTATTATGCAGGCTTTGGAAATGCTGAATACACAAAAAAGGGGTGAAGAAAGAACGTTACGTTTGGTAGCCGATTATTCTATGCCAAATGTAAGTGATAAGGTGGTTCGCATTATTTTGAGTTATACCGATTATGTGAAACGTGTGGTTTGGAGTGAAATAAATTAATTGAATGAAAATCCTTCTTGTAACCCAATATTTTTACCCTGAGAATTTTAAAAGTAATGATATTGCGCTTGAATTGACAAAAAGAGGACATCAAGTCACTGTACTAACAGGATTGCCTAATTATCCTGAAGGGAAAATCTATGAAAATTATGGATTTTTTAAAAAAACCAAAGAAAATTATCAAGGTGTTAATGTGATTAGGACTTGGTTAGTTCCTAGAGGAAAAGGTGGTGGAATTAGGCTTTTTTTAAATTACTTCAGCTGGGCTTTTTTTGCTTCTTTTAGAGCTTTGATTTTGGCCTTTCAGAAGAAATTTGATATTGTTTTAGTACATGAGCCTTCTCCGATAACACAAGGATTTCCTGCAATTATCGTTAAAAAGATTCAAAGGATTCCTCTTCATTTTTGGGTGTTGGATTTATGGCCTGAAAGCTTAACATCTGCAGGCGGGATAAACAATAAATATGTTTTGTCGCTATTTACAAAAATGGTAAAATATATTTATAATAATTCGGATAAAATTTTAATGAGTTCCAAAGGATTTAAAGAGTCCATTTTAGCTAAAGGGAATTATATAAACAAGCTGATTTATTTTCCAAACTGGGCTGAGGATTCAATTTTAAAAGGAAATGCAGATTATCCTGTTCCTAATTTACCGGAAGGCTTCAAAATTATATTTGCTGGAAATATTGGAGCAGCACAGGATGTTGATTCAATAATAAGGACGGCTTTAATTCTTAAAGATAAGATTGATATACATTTTGTTTTTATAGGAGATGGAAGAAGTAAAGGAAAACTTGAAGATTTTGTGCTTAAAAATGATTTGAATAAGACAGTTCATTTTTTAGGTAGGTTTCCGATTGATGCGATGAAAACATTTTTTAACCAAGCTGATGTACTTTTAGTTTCATTAAAAGATGAAATAATTTTTAATTTAACAGTGCCGGCTAAACTACAAGCCTACTTATGTACTAAAAAACCAATTTTGGGGATGTTAAATGGAGAGGGTGCAGCGATTATAAATGAAGCTAAATGTGGATTGTCGGTTAATGCAGGCGATTCTATTGGCCTATCTAAGATTATTCTTGAAATGTACGATATGAGTACTGAAGAAAGAATCAATTTAGGCAACAATGGGCTTAACTTTTATGAAGATAATTTTACTTTGGAAAAGTGTATTGATAATTTAGAATTCATCCTAAAGAAATAATATTGAAAATAGCAATAACAGGAGCTTCTGGATTTGTTGGTGTAAATCTGCAAGATTATTTGAGGTTATCTCACGAGATTGAACCTATTAGCGTTCGCTATATTCCGAATCAAATCTTTGAATTGAAAATGGATGTTATTATTCATTCGGCAGGGAAAGCGCACGATTTAAAAAAAGTCTCCAATCCGCAAGAATATTATGAGGCCAATTTTGAATTAACAAAACAAATATTTGATTCTTTCTTAATGTCAGAAGCCTCTGTTTTTATTTTTATGAGTACAGTTAAAGCTGTAGCTGATGAAGTAAAAGAAGTATTGAGCGAAGACGAAATTTCAAACCCAAAAACCCATTATGGTATTGCCAAACAGCAGGCAGAGAATTATATTATAGCTAAAGAATTGCCATCTGGAAAACGAGTTTATATACTTAGACCCTGCATGATTCACGGTCCCGGGAATAAAGGCAATCTAAATTTGTTGTACAGTTTGGTCAGCAAAGGATTTCCTTGGCCATTGGGAGCTTTTGAGAACCAACGATCCTTTTTATCCGTAGAAAATCTGTGTTTTGTGATCAAAGAACTATTGATACAAACTAACATTCCATCCGGCATTTACAATGTGGCAGATGATACGCCGCTTTCAACCAACGATTTGATCCAACTAATTGCGGCATCACAAAACAAGCAAGCAAAAATATTCCATATTCCAAAAGGTTTAATAAGTAGGCTAGCAAAATTAGGGGATTATTTGCACCTGCCTTTAAACTCAGAACGCCTGCAAAAACTAACCGAAAGCTATGTGGTAAGCAACAACAAAATTGTTGCCGCAATGGGAAAACCATTACCCGTAAACGCAAAAGACGGTTTGCTAAAAACGTTTGGGTCTTTTGGCCCCCTAACCCCCGAAGGGGGGACAAAGCGTTAAAAAAATGTTCAGTGAACATTTTTAGCGATAGGGCCAGCCGGCGCGTTGGCATTAAAAGCTCAAAGATAGGTAACTGAGCGGAGCCGAAGTTAAAGCTCAAAGTTTACCTTGTGGGGAGTTGAAGGGAAACAATTAACAAAACCATAAAGAAATATTATTGATGAATTTTATATCTTTGTGAAAAAATAAGACAAAATGGATGCAATTAACATTAAGGTATATCCAGAAGATAAGGCACAATTAAAAGCGATTAAGTCGGTGTTTAAAGCCTTTAAAATCAAGTTTGAAGTTGAAAAAGAAGCGCCATACAATCCAGCGTTTGTTGAAAGGGTACTTTTAGCCAAAGAAGAAATAAAAAAGGGAAAAGGGGTTAAAATTGCCACCAAAGATTTATGGAAATAATATACTCCTTAAAGGCACTTGAGGATATAAACTACTGGAAAAAGAGTGGAAATAAAGCAGTGCAGAAAAAAATAGCGGCATTGCTGGCCGATATTATCGTGCATCCCTATACCGGTTTAGGCAAGCCAGAAGCTTTAAAATACGAATTGTCGGGTTCTTGGTCACGAAGAATAACAAAAATTGATCGCCTTGTTTACAGTGTAAATATTGAAAATAATACCATAGAAATTGAAACCCTCAAGGGTCACTATTAATTTTTAAGTAAATCCAAAACATTCCGTCAGGCATCTACAATGTGGCAGATGACACACCGCTTTCAACCATCGAATTGATACAATTAATTGCTGCTTCTCAAAACAAGCAAGCGAGAATTCTTAATCTTTCAAAAGAGTTCATTAGCCATATGGCAAAATTGGGGGATAAGTTGCACTTGCCATTAAACACCGAACGCCTGCAAAAACTAACTGAAAGTTATGTGGTGAGCAATGCAAAAATAAAGCAAGCTATCGGCAAACCTTTTCCCGTTGCCGCAAAAGAGGGTATGTTGAAAACGTTTGGGTCGTTTAGAAAAAGTTAGAAGCTTAAAGGTGAAAGCTCAAAGTTCACGTTGTACGTCCATACATAATTTAAACCCATAGCAAAGAAGAACCGTCATATGAGGTTTTTCGTTGTAAAATATTGAAATTTTTAGCGTTGGCCGATGGAGCAACCCAAAGAGCCGACTTAAAAAGCCAATATTTTAACGATACATCTCGGCGGTCTGGGTGATAGGACAGAGCGTTAAAAAAATGTCCAGTGGACATTTTTAGCGATAGGGCCAGACGTCGCAAGGCAAAAAAAATTCAATCAATTTTACAGAAAAAGATCAGTAGACTAGATTTTTTGTTACTTTTTTATCAATGAAAAAAGTAAAGAACACGTTTCGACTGCGGCAACCTGTCAAGAACTAACTAAATCTTCTAAAAATTTGTTGTGAACTAATGGAATGACGCTAAACAACCCCCACAAAATAAACGCATTGCCAAATAAGTAAAAAGCTTTCTCATTAGCTTTGCGATAGTTCAGGGCAGGTTGCCGCGTTGTTCTTTCGCTCGCGCTCAATAACGCCTCGCAATGACGGGGTTACAATTAGTTTTAGAGTAATGCAATGACGGGGTTTTAGGATCTTTACTGGCTTATGATGTCTTTGTTATCAGTTTTCGAAAAGATTATGTAATTTTGCGCTTCATTTTTTGGCGTACAAGCAAATATAATTGAGCTTAAATCACCAAAATGAATCATTCAGGATTTTTATGTAACTTTGATAAAAAACATAAAAAAATGCAAAACATAGTAATTAATTACACCAAAAAGCAAACAATCAATGGGATTTCTTAAAAAACTTTTATCGAAGCTTAAGGATGTAAAAAGTATTGAAATCGTTGAAGCAAAGGAAGAAGTGCCTTTTGCGGTATTAACAGAAAGTTCACTCGAAAAAGAATGGAGCAGTGCAGAAGATGATATTTGGGATAACTGGGCAAAAGAAAAACTGAAAACGGCACGTTCATGAATTTTTATAAAGGCGATATTGTGATCATTCCGGTTCCATTTACCGACAATAAAGGGTATAAACTTCGTCCGGCTTTGTTATTTCGAATGATACAGTTCATGAAACCGGTGATATAATGATTGTTCAAATCACTTCAAAGTTGAAACAAGATAAACTCAGTATCACTATTACCAATAAAGATGTAACTGAAGATTTACCGGCAAAAAGCTATATTTCGTGTACATAAGATATTTGTCCTTGAACAAAAGTTAATCAAAGGCAAAGTATCAAGCCTTAAAATCGCTAAATATCAGGAATTAATTCAAAGAATCAACCAAATCATCAAATAGGGCGGAATCAATTATTGCATAAAATTCAAGAATTTTTTTTTGAAGGAAAACAAGTTTATATTCTGAGACCTTTCATAATTTATTCCCTGCCAACAAAGGAAATCTTAAGCTACTTTTTATTTGGTACAAAAGGGATTCCCATGGCCATAAGGCGCGTTGAGGGCAGAACGTTAAGAAAACAGCTGGTAGCTTTTTTTAGTACGACGTAGCGATAGCTAAGGGTGAGATGGCGCGCAGATACCAGCCGGCGCGCGGGTAGAATTCATTTTACAGAAAAAGATCATCAGTGTAGACTTTCCTGCTGGCCGCAGGTCAATGTCATTAAGTTAAGGAAATATTTGTCATTGCTTCGCCAGTTCGCTATCGCTCGTGCCCGACAATGGAGGAATCGCAACAAATGAGCACGTATGATGGGATTCCTCGTACCTCGGAAGGACAAAAATAATGCATAAAAATCTTAACCTAATGACATTGGGCCGCAGGCGGGTTTGTTTAACTCACTATTTATATTGTTTTTTTTGGAGTTGTGAATCTCCTAAAGCCGATTTCTTTTTTGGGCGATGCAAAAAAGTAAAGAACACGTTTCAACTGTGGCAACCTGTCAAGAACTAACTAAATCTTCTAAGAAAGTTGTTGTACACCACCAAAATGTCACTTAACCCTTACATTGAAAATGCCTTATCCGCGTTACAAACGCTACATTTTATAGGCCAATTTATTAGGTACTCGTTGCAAACGAGCACCAGAGACCGGGGAGCGACATCTATTTTATGGTCAATAAAACCCCTCATTGCTGAGAATCAAAAGAATAAGAAATAGCCGAGAACACACCCTTCATTTAATAAAAGAAAAAATCCAAAATTATTTTTTATATTTGTACTTGAAATTATCACGACATTTACAAGTGCTTGTTTTAATTATCATAATTTTATGAACTTTAAACTGAAATGATGTTTCTTCGAAAACAAATACTTGAAGGATCCGGTAATGAAAGTCTTTTTTTATGGGGGGCACGCCAAACGGGAAAAAGCACCTTGTTAAAAATGCTGTTTCCAAAGGCAATTTGGTTTGATTTATTAAAATCGGATGTGTTTGAGCGGTATCAAAAGAATCCTGCGCAATTTAGGGAAGCAATTTTAGCAACATCCAATGAGGATATAGTGATTGTTGATGAAATTCAGAAAATCCCGGCATTGCTTGATGAGATTCATTGGCTCATCGTAAATCATCAAACACGTTTTATATTGAGTGGATCCAGTCCGAGGAAAATTATTCGTTCAGGAGCTAATTTATTAGGAGGCAGAGCGTTGAGATATGAACTTTATCCGCTAATTTATGCAGAAATTCCCGAGTTTGATTTGCAGAGGGCATTGAGCAATGGATTGCTTCCAAGACATTATTTGGCTGATAATTCAAAAAAATTAATTTCTGCATACCTGGGAAGTTACTTAAGAGACGAGATTATTGCGGAAGCAAAAATTAGAAATATCAGTGCATTCACAAAATTTTTGGAAGCAGCGGCTTTTTCTAATGGAGAAATGGTAAACTATACCAATATTGCTTCTGAATGCGGGGTAAGCTCAACGACTGTGAAGGAGTATTTCCAAATTCTGGAAGATACATTAATTGGTCGTTTCCTTCCTTCATTTCAAAAGAAACCCAAGCGCAGAGTCATTCTGGCGCCAAAGTTTTATTATTTTGATGTTGGCATTGCCAATTATCTGCTTAAAAGAGGAAGGATTGAAGTGGGCAGTGAAGCATTTGGAAGCGCATTTGAGCACTTTATTTACCAGGAGCTGTATGCACACAGTAAATATTCAGACCTTGATTATGCAATTTCATATTGGCGAACAACCTCTCAAATAGAAGTGGACTTTATTTTAGGGGACCATGAAGTTGCTATTGAAGTAAAGGGAACAAACAATGTTCAAACGCGTCATTTGAAAGGATTAAGTAGTTTTTCAGAAGAATATACGGTGAAGAAATTAATTATTGTCAGTAATGACCCAATAGCGCGAGTCATTGGGAATATCACTGTTTTGCCGTGGGAACAATTTTTAAAAAAGCTATGGGAAGGTGAGATTATTTAATAGATTTGTTTGCTTAATAGGGAAAAAACCATTTAAGCAAATAAAAACAGTTTCTGAACGAACACACGATTAAATAAATAAATAAACAATTAAACCGTCACCCTGAGCGCACCCGATAGCTATCGGGTCGAAGGGCAACAAATCAACGAATAAACAATGTTAAACAGATTACTTTCACTCATCATGCTCCTGTTGCTTTCCCCAATTTTTCTTATGGTGGCATTGCTCATATTTTTTGAAGACGGCTTTCCTGTTTTTTTTAAGCAGAACAGGGTTGGGGTCAACTATACGTTTTTCAACATATACAAGTTTCGCAGTATGAAAAAAAACACCCCCAATGTGGCCACGCATTTGTTAACCAATCCGGAACAATATGTGCTTAAAATCGGACGCATATTGCGCAAATTAAGTTTCGATGAATTGCCCAATCTAATCAATATTGTAAAAGGAGAAATGGTTTTTGTGGGTCCGCGTCCCGCATTGTACAATCAGGACGATTTAATGGCGTTGCGCGTTGCGGCAGGCGTGCACAAGCTAAAACCCGGCATCACGGGATGGGCGCAAATCAACGGAAGGGACGAATTGTCACTGGAAGATAAAGTAGCCTATGAAAAAGAATATCTCGAAAGAAAATCATTTTTATTCGACCTAAAAATTTTAGTGCTGACATTTATGCGGGTATTGGGAAGTAAAGGCGTTACGCATTAAAAAAAGTCAAAAGTTAAAAGTTAAAAGTTAAAAATGTACGTCCATACATAATTTAACCCCATAGCAAAGAAACCGTCATATGATGTTTTTCGTTGTGAAATATTGAAATTTTTGGCGTTGGATGATGGAGCAACCCAAAGAGCCGACTTAAAAAGCTAATATTTTAACGACACATCTCGGCGGTCTGGGTGATGTGGATATAAAAATTCAATAATTTTACAGAAAAAGATCATCAGACTAGACTTTTTTGTTTCTTTTTTGGGCGATGCAAAAAAGAAAAAGAATAAACTAAAAAAATCCAAATATCCAGCTAACGTAAAACAACATAACTATCCCCGTCATTGCGATGGAGAAACGGACAGAAAAAACGATTCGACTGCGGCAACCTGTCAAGAACTAACTAAATCTTCTAAATAAGTTGTTGTGAACCACCAAAATGTCCCTAACCCTTACATCGAGAATGCGTTATCCGCGTTACAAACGCTAAATTTTATAGGCCAATTTAAGTAGGTACTCGTTGCAAACGAGCACCAGAGAAAGCTTGCAACGTCCAAGGGACGAATTGTCACTGGAAGATAAAGTGGCCTACGAAAAAGAATATCTCGATAGAAAATCATTTTTATTCGACCTAAAAATTTTGGTGCTTACATTTACGCGGGTACTGGGCAGTAAAGGCGTTACGCATTAGGCCTCATAAAAGCCCCTAATGTTGGATTGGAAAAGTATAAAGTAACAAAATAAGTTTTAAACATAATTTAAACCCAAATCAAAGAAGCCCGTCCTATGATTTTTTTCGTAGTAAAATATTGAAAACGTCATCCTGAACTTGTTTCAGGATCTCATAAAATGAAGTTTAATCATTATGGTCGGCGCAAGGCAAAATGAGCTTATTTTACAGAAAAAGACCAATCTGGTGCTCGTTTGCAACGAGTACCTACTTACCAATCTGGTGCTCGTTTGCAACGAGTACCTACTTACTTGTGTGAATAAAGCAAAGCGTTTGCAACGCGGCTCTTATAGATAAAATCTCATTTTCTCTATTATTAGCTTATCATAAGTCAACCCTTCATTCCGACTATCGGAGATGAATGACAACAATTCAGCACTCTTTGAATTTGTTTATGCCGCAGGTTTTTATGTTTTCGTGAACCAAACATCCTATAAATTCGCATAATGGGTTCATCAAATCAAATTACAGACTTGATTGCTATTCCCGAGCATACTGACCCCCTCAAAGAAAAAAATCAGCGCTTTTGCCACAAGGCAGTTTATGCTTAATCTATTAAAGTGGCACAATTCAAACCGTTATTACTGGCACAATTTGTACCGATTGTTCCTCCTGTAAACAATTTAAAAAGCATATTAGAACAGGCGTTTTTTGTATCAAATTGCACAATAGAATATGCAATATGAATATTTTTCAAATCCCAGTCCTTACAAAATTAAGCGATTTTATGAAGCCGCTATTTGTAAATCAAACTGTATATGCAAAGTGATGTTTAATAAAAATTGAGAAACGGAATTTTTCCTGGAAGTGCGTATTCCGGAGCAAGCTGACCCCTCTTAAATCTAAATATACAAATAATCACCCCAAAAACAATTAAGCAATAATTTTAACAATATTTTTAATTTAGGATATACTAAAATGATATATCTTTGGTATATAATTTATAAATATGAACCGAGCCTAACAAAATTTGACATATAAAAGAATGATTAATGGAGAACCTGCCTGCGGCAAGCAGGCCTGCCTGTCCGGCAGGCAGGCAGCAGCTGTTACCAATAAAAAATAAAATGATAACAGATGAAATGCCTGCAACAAAATAATCTAAAAGAAAAAAGAAAGATGCTAGGCATTCCATTTGACAAATAAAAAACAATAAATGATAACAAATGAACCGAGCATATCAAAATTTGACATATAAAAGAATTATTAATGGCGAACGGCATCTGTTCCCGCTAAAAAATAAAATGATAACAGATGAAATGCCTGCAACAAAATAATTTAACAGAAAAAAAAAGATTCTGGGCATTCCATTTGACAAATAAAAAACAATAAAAAATTACAAATGAAAACAGTATCCCTTAAAATAGACGATTCCATATTTGGAGAAACCGAAAAAATTCTTTCAGGCACCAAAATGCCGAGGAACAGGTATATCAATGAAGCCATTGCCTATTATAATAAAGTGCAAAAGAGACAGCTTTTGGAAAAAAAATTAAAAACAGAGTCCGTTTTAGTGCGCGAGGATTCCTTGAAGGTACTTAAAGATTTTGAAAATATTGGCGATGACAATTAACCAGTACGAAATTTGGATAGCGGATTTAAATCCGCAAATTGGAACGGAAGCAGGTAAAACAAGACCCGTTTTAGTGATTCAAACGAACTTGCTGAATTGTATACCGCATCCATCAACCATTGTATGTCCAATTACAACAAATGTTCAAAAGGAATCGGATATTTTAAGGGTACATCTCAAAAAAGGTACAGCAAATTTGCAGGAAAATTGTGATGTGATGATTGATCAAATCAGGGCCATTGACAATAAGCGTTTGGTGAAAAAAGTAGGGAACCTCCCAACTGAATTAATTGATAAAATCAAAGAAAATATTGCCATTCTAATGGATTTGGAATAAAAAAATGGGTCAATTAAATAATTCAACGCTTCAACAATTAAAAGAATAAATATATTAACCAGCAACAAATTGTCTAAAAGACTCTTCGACATCATCTTCTCCATTACCGGCCTCTTATTATTGGGCTGGCTCATCATTTTATGCTGGCTACTTTCCTCCATAGACACCAGATCCAACGGACTTTTCATCCAAAAAAGAATAGGCCAATTCGGGAAACCGTTTAACATATACAAGCTAAAGTCTATGAAAGCGATTAACGGCGTAAAAACCATTACCCGTTTTGGCAATTTCATCCGCAAAACCAAAATAGATGAATTACCGCAACTGTTCAATGTCCTCATCGGCAACATGAGTGTCGTTGGCCCCCGCCCAGATGTACCGGGCTATTACGACAAATTACAAGGAGAACACCGCAAAATTCTAGAACTAAAACCCGGACTTACAAGTTTGGCCACCTTAAAATACGCCAACGAAGAAGCCTTATTGGCTCAGCAGCAAAATCCCTTGCACTACAACAACACCATCCTCTTTCCCGACAAAGTAACATTAAACTTAGAATATTACCACAACCACAGCTTTTTTGGGGATCTTAAAATTATTTGGAAAACGGCAATGTCTCTGCTCCGCAAAGCCCCTTGAAACCCCCGTCATTGCCCTACTGTAAAGTTCCTTAAAAATCCCCGTCATTGCGGGACGGAGCGTAAAGAGGTTCAAGCGTAAAGAAAACATGCAGTGGATGTTTTTAACACGACATAGCGACAGTTATGGGCGAGATGTTGGGCAGATACAAGCCGGCGGTTCTGGAGTGGCTGTTTTTAGCGATCGAGCCAGTTGGCGCGCAGGGAAACGGCTTAAAAAGCCGTAGCGACTGTGGCAACCTGTCGTGAACTAACTAAATCATCTAAGAAACCTGTTGCGAACCACCAATATGTCCAAAACCCTTATATCACAAAGGAGTTATCCGCGTTACAAACGCTACATTTTATGGGCCAATTTAAGTAGGTACTCGTTGCAAACGAGCACCAGAGAGCGGGGAAAGAAAAAAGAAATCATTTAACCAAATTCAAATTCCCCTCTTGAGAGGGGTAGGGGTGTGTAAAAAATCCTTAATTTTATAACCTACTAGAATATCACCCTATGAACAAAAAAATATGGCTGTCATCCCCCCATATGTCAGGCAAAGAAATAAAATACATACAAGAAGCATTCAACTCCAACTGGATAGCCCCATTGGGCCCGAATGTAACTGAGTTTGAAAATACGATGCAAATTTATTTGGGTGAAAACAATTTTGTTGCAGCACTTAGCTCAGGCACGGCAGCCATTCATTTGGGGTTGATACTGGCAGGGGTAAGCCAGGGCGATGAGGTTTTGTGTCAAACCTTCACATTTTCAGCATCGGCAAACCCTGTTGTATACCAAGGGGCAACACCGGTTTTTATCGACAGTGAAGCCGATACTTTTAATATGTGTCCGAAAACCCTGGAAGTAGCGATTATTGATCGCATCGCAAAAGGCAAAAAACCAAAGGCCATCATTGTGGTCGATTCTTACGGAATGCCTGCAAAATGGGATGAGATTGCGGCAATAGCAAAAAAATACAGCCTTTTTTTAATTGAAGATGCCGCAAGTGCTTTGGGAAGCACCTTTAAAAACCAAAAATGCGGCACTTTTGGCGATATAGGCATACTGTCCTTTAACGGCAACAAAATCATCACCACTTCTGGTGGTGGGGCATTGGTGGCAAAAACCTGGGAAATTAAAGACAAAGCGGTGTTCTTCGCCACACAATCACGAGACAATGCACCACACTACCAACACAGTGAAATTGGCTACAACTACCGAATGAGCAATATCGTGGCAGGCATCGGACGCGGACAAATGGAAGTACTGGACGAACACGTCACATTGCGCAGGGCGATGCACGATTTTTATGTCAATTATTTCAAAGACATCCAAGGTGTCACCGTTTTTTCCGAACCCAATACCGATTATTATTCAAACCACTGGCTCTCTGCCATCTTGGTCAACCCCGAACAAACCGGCGGAAAAACACGCGAAGACCTCCGTTTGGCGATGGATGCGGCAAACATTGAAAGTCGCCCATTATGGAAACCTATGCACCTGCAGCCCATTTTCGCAAACGATCCCTACTACGGCGGAACCATAAGCGAATCCCTTTTCCAAAACGGACTCTGTCTTCCTTCCTGCTCCAACCTCACCAGCGAGGACCGAGACCGAATTAAAGTTGCGCTGGATGCTTTTTTCTTGAAGTAAAAGTAAAATATTGATAACGTCATCCTGAACTTGTTTCAGGATCTCATAAAATGAAGTTTCAATCATAATGGCCATAGCAGCAACCCAAAGAGCCATCTTAAAAAGCCAATATTTTAGCAATACATCCCGGCGGTCTGGGTGGGGCGAAACGTTAAGAAAACAGCTGGTAGCTGTTTTTAGCGATAGGGCCAGCCGGCGCGGTTAGCTTTATTAAGTTTAAAGCTCAAACACTAAAGTTGAAAAGAAAACAAATTTCGTCATTGCGATGGAGCAACGGCTTAAAAAGCCGTGGCGACTGCGGCAACCTGTCCCGAATTAACGCAATCTCATAAGAAAGTTGTTGAGAACTAACGGAATTAAACAAACGCAACGATAAATAAGCAAAAGCATTCTCATTAGCTTTGCGGTAGTTCAGGGCAGGTTGCCGCGTTGTTCTTTCGCTCTCGCTCAATAACGCCTCGCAATGACGGGATTTTAGTATCTTTACTGGCTTTTGATGTCGGAAAAATTAAGTAAATTTCCTTTATGAAAAAGAGCTACATCTATTTTATGGCCAATAAAAACAATACCGTTATTTACATTGGGGTAACCAGTAATTTATTAGAACGTGTGTATCAGCACAAAACTAAAATTCACAAAGGTTTTACCGCTAGCTATAATTGCGATAAATTGGTTTATTCTGAAGAATTTGAAAATATCAATCAGGCAATAGCAAGAGAAAAGCAATTAAAAGCAGGCAATCGCAAAAGAAAAGAAGCACTGATACAAATTGAAAACCCATATTGGAAGGATTTATCTGAAGGGTGGATATCTATCATTGCGATATATAAAGCCCCTTAAATCCGCCTTCATTGCGGGACAGAGCGTTAAAAAAATGTTTGGTAAACATTTTTAGCGATAGGGCCAGCCGGCGCGTTGAAAGCCCCCTAGCCCCCGAAGGGAGGACAGAGCGTTAAGAAAACAGCTGGTAGCTGTTTTTAGCGATAGGGCCAGCCGGCGCGGTGAGCTTTATTAAGTTTAAAGCTCAAACACTAAAGTTGAAAAGAAAACAAATTTCGTCATTGCGAGAAGGATTACTGAGGCTGGTTGCTGAGCGTAGCCGAAGTAAAGCCGAAATAATCCGACGCGGCAACCTGTCAAGAACTAACGCAATCTCATAAGAATTTGTTGAGAACTTACAAAATCATCTAAAAAACCTACCCCAAACTGCCGTAATGCCCCTAAGCAACCCCCGTCATTGCGAGAAGGCGTAGCCGACGTGGCAACCTGTTGTGAACTAACGCAATCTCATAAGAAAGTTGTTGAGAACTACCGAAATCATCTAAGAAACCTGTCAAGAACTAACGCAATCTCATAAGAAAGTTATTGAGAACTAACTAAATCATTTAAAAAACCTTCCCCAAACTGCCGTAATGCCCCTAAGCAACCCCCGTCATTGCGAGAAGGCGTAGCCGACGTGGCAACCTGTTGAGAACTAACGAAACCCCATAAGCACCCAATCAACCCATCAACATATCAACGTATCCAACCCCCAACAAACCAGCAATTTGTAATAAAAATCAAATAAATAGGATGTTTTAAGTAATTGACTGTTTCAAAATGGATTGACTTATTGAAAAATCTCTTATATTTGCACAATAAAAATTTAAATAACCTTACTCCAACAAAAATAGTACACTGCTTTAATAAATTGCACTCATTCAAATAGGGTTGAATTATAGGGGAAAGAAAAGAATTGTATAGGCATAAGAGGACTTTAAAATCTTTAATTTAAAGATTTTTGATTGTCAAGGGGGTTAATAATTGGGAATATGTTAAGAAGAATTCGGAAGCAGTTTTTTATAAGAAGCGCTCCCAGCTGGTTGGTTTTGGCGATTGATTTGTATTGGGTGGTAAATAATTTTTTATTTGCACACTTAATACGTTTTAATTTTAGATTTTCATTGGACGGCTCTGTGCTTAAAATTCAACTCCCTGTTGTAATTGCCATCACTGTTTTTTCTTTCTTAATTACGGGTTCTTATAAAGGAATTATACGCCATACCGGATCTAGGGATGCCATAAAAGTAATTATGGCCAGTTTTTTAATTATGGTTTTCTTAATGGCGACCGTATTTTTAGTCAATTATCTAAATTTGGGTGAAATTTTAGATTTCCCATTGTCCATCATAGTGATCCATTTTTTGTTGAATACTATAGTGTTAATCGGACTTAGATTTCTGTTTAAGATTTTTTACAATATTTTGTTTTCTAGCTATAAAGTCGGACCAAAAGTAATGATTTATGGAGCGGGAGAAGCAGGATTGTTGACCTATTCTATTTTTAATAATGACAAAGCGAACAATTCGCAAATATGTGGATTTATAGACGATGATCCTCGCAAACATAACAAGCGAATCAATGGGGTAAGGGTGTACAATCCCAAAGACGTTACGCAAGAATTTATTACCGCTAAAAGGATTACCAGGATAATTATTGCGATGCAATTCATAAAGCAATCAAGGCTTATTGAAATAGTGGCCCAATTGACAAAACTTTCAGTAAAGGTAAAGATTGTGCCGCCCACAAGAACCTGGATAAATGGGCCCAATTTAAAAGTTGGTCAGATTAAATCAATCAAAATTGAAGATCTATTGGGAAGGTCGGTGATTGAAATGGACAATCCCGAACTTCAAAAAGAATTCGATGATAAAGTGGTGTTAATTACGGGAGCTGCCGGTTCCATTGGAAGTGAAATATGTAGGCAGCTTGCCAATTTTAATTACAAACATTTAATATTGGTAGATCAGGCCGAATCTGATTTGTACAACTTGCAACAATATTTCAACTATAAAAAATACCAAAATATAACCTGCATTGTGGCGGATGTAAGGAATGAAAAACGGATGGATTCCATTTTTGAAAAGTTCAAGCCCGAAATGGTATTTCACGCCGCAGCCTACAAACACGTGCCATTTATGGAGGGAAACCCTTACGAAGCAGTGCTTGTGAATGTGTTTGGAACCAAAACGATTGCCGATTTGGTGATAAAACACCAAGCCAAAAAGTTTGTGATGGTGTCTACCGATAAAGCGGTAAACCCAGCCAATGTGATGGGTGCCACTAAACGCATTGCCGAAATGTACATCACAAGTTTACAGGGCAAAGGAACTTCAAAATTTATCACCACCCGTTTCGGAAACGTATTGGGATCAAGCGGTTCGGTGATTCCTTTGTTTAAAACGCAAATTAAAAACGGAGGACCCATTACCTTAACCCATAAAGATATCACACGCTATTTTATGACCATTCCCGAAGCCTGCCAATTGGTATTGGAAGCAGGAATTATGGGTGATGGTGGCGAAATATATGTGTTTGATATGGGGACCCCCATAAAAATTTACGATTTGGCACTAAATATGATACAGTTGTCGAACCTGAAATATCCGGAGGACATCGATATAGAAATTACGGGTCTAAGGCCTGGTGAAAAAATTTACGAAGAATTGCTGGGTGACGGCGAAAATTGCATTCCAACGCACCACAGCAAAATTATGATTGCCAAAGTGAAGACTATGGATGTAAATGAAATTCAGCAAAAAATAAATGAATTGTGTGTTTTTAACAGGGAATTAAATTTTGAACAAACTGTATCAAAAATGAAAGAAATTGTGCCAGAGTTCTTATCAAACAATTCAGTTTATGAAAAATTTGACCATATTGAACAGATAAAAATTAAAACAGAACAATGAAAAAAAGGTTAAAAGTAGCGATTGTAACAGTGCTAATGATAAGTATGGGATCTTGTGTCTCTAAAAAAGAGATGGTTTATTTGCAGGATGCTGACGGCATAGATGCTATTGAAGCCATCGTAAAAGTGGAACCTAAAATTCAGCAGGACGATATTTTAGCCATTCATGTGTCTGCCTTGGATGCGGAAGCTGCCTTGCCGTTTAATTTATTTGAAGCAGGAAATGCAATGGCACAACCAAAATCCCTAACTTATTTGGTAAATTCCGACGGGGAAATTAATTTTCCGGTATTGGGGAAAATAAAAGTAGAAGGATTTACCACCAAAGAAATCACCGGCCATTTAGCGGAAACATTGGCGGTATACATCAAAAATCCCATTGTCAACATCAGGTTAACAAACTTTAAGGTTACCGTTTTGGGGGAAGTGCAAAAACCCGGAACCTATCCGGTGCCAAATGAGCGCATTTCCATATTGGAGGCGATAGGGCTGGCAGGTGATTTAACCATTCAGGGCAAACGAAAAACGGTGGTGTTGATCAGGGAACAAAACGGAAAAAGAACCTTTATCGACATCGATTTAACCAGCAGAGAAATTCTCAATTCCCCTTATTTCTATCTGGTCCAAAATGATGTATTGATTGTGGAGCCAAACAAATCCAAGGTAAATTCTTCAGCAGTTGGCGCAAATACCGGAATTATTCTAACTTCAATTTCGTTTTTAATTTCAATAGTAGCGATACTTATACGATAATAATACCTTTATGCAAGATAACAATCAGTTCAACCCTATAAACGACAACGACGAATCCTTCAACCTGCGCGAGCAGCTGGAAAACTACCTTTTTCATTGGAAATGGTTTGTGCTGGGGGTTGCAGTGGCCTTATTGGGGGCATTTTTATATTTAAGATACACCCCAAACCAATATGCAGTTTCTACCACTATTTTGGTGGACGATAAAAATTCGGGCGGATTGGCTTCTGAATTGACTGCTTTTGCAGATTTGGGATTGATGGGTGGTTCAAAAGCAGTGTTGGACAATGAAATGGAATTGCTGAAATCCAAATCGCTGGCAGAAAGGGTGGTGAAGTCATTGGGGACAAACATCACTTTTTTCAAACAGGGAAACGTCATAAAATCGGAATTATTCAGCAAATCGGCTCCCATAAAAATCAACTTCTTTTCGGCAGATTCGGTATTTCACAAACTCGACACGTCATTTTCCGTGAGAATCACTTCACCAAGCACTTTTACCTTAAAAGATGCCACAGGAAACAAATCAAAAGAACATAATTTTGGAGACCTTATCAAAACCAGTTTTGGTGAAATGTCCATAACGCCTTTAAAACAGGGAAAATTTAAAGATGATGAGGAGGTCATTGTGCAAATTGTGCCTTTTGAAAACGTGGTGAGCAGGTACAGAAATGCCTTGCAAATTCAGCCAATCAGCAAACAGGCAAGCGTATTGCGAATAAGTTTGACCGATCCGGTAAAACCCAAAGCAATTGAAATATTGGACAATCTGGTTGCCCAATACAACAATGATGCGGTGGAGGACAAAAATTTAACGGCCAAGAATACCAATGATTTTATCAACCAACGTATTTTAATCGTCAACGAAGAATTGTCGAGTGTTGAAAAAGGGGCAGAGCAATTTAAAACGAGGAACCAATTAACAGATTTGGCTACGGAAGCGGGTTTGGCGGTACAGTCTAAATCATTGGTCGAAAAAGAGGTATTGGAACTGAATACCCAGTTAAAATTGGCCGAGTATGTGAGTGATTATGTAAATGCCAATCCGGGTGAATTGATTCCTGCCAATTTAGGCATTGGAGATGCTTCTGTGGATGGAAATACAGAAAAATACAACCAATTGGTGCTGGAACGCAACAGAATATTGAAAGGGTCCAGCGAAATAAATCCGGTCATCGTTAATTTAAACGGACAAATAAAAAACTTGGAGGAAAGCATCAAACAAAGCCTGATCAATTCAAAAACAGCGCTAAAAATTTCCTTAAATGCCATAAAAGGCCAGCAATCGAAATTTGCGTCCACAATTTCCGAAGTGCCAAAACAGGAAAGAATGTTTAGGGATATGCAACGCCAGCAACAAATTATGGAAACAATTTATTTGTATTTGCTGCAGAAAAGAGAAGAAAATGCCATTACGATGGCGGTTACCCTGCCAAGTGCCAAAATTATTGATACGGCTTACGGAAGCAATATACCCGTGGCGCCAAAGCAAAACATCATTTACCTAGCGGCCTTGCTGTTGGGTTTATTGATTCCTTTTGGAGTTATTTATGTGCTGACGTTGCTGGACAATAAAGTGCATTCCCGAAAAGATTTGGAATCGCTGGTGAATGCACCAATTTTAGGTGATGTACCCAACACAAAATCTGAAGATAAAATTGTGGTTTCCGACAGTGACAGAAGCAGTGTCGCCGAATCTTTCAGGTTGCTGAGAACCAATATCAATTTTATGCTCACAGGCGTAAAACAAGGCGGAAAAACCATTTTTGTCACCTCAACCATCAGCGGGGAGGGCAAAACATTCGTGTCCATCAATTTAGCGGCTGTTTTGTCTTTGACCGACAAAAAAGTGCTGCTGATAGGTGCCGATATCAGAAAACCAAAAATTGGGGAATATCTGGAATTAAAATATGAAAAGGGTCTGACACACTTTTTAATGGACAATGCCTTAAAACCAACCGACATTATTGAATCGGTAACAGCAGTGAATTTCGATTTTATAAGTTCCAGCCTCATACCGCCAAACCCTTCGGAATTGTTGATGAACGGACGATTTGAAGAAGTTTTGGCCTATGGAAAACAACACTATGATTATGTGATTGTGGATACGGCTCCTGTAAATTTGGTGACAGACACCTTGTTGTTGAGCCATTTGGCAGATATGTTTATTTATGTGGTGCGCGCCAATTATTTGGACAAACGCCTATTGTCGATTCCAAAAATGATGTATGAAGAAAAAAGATTGCCAAATATGGCGATGTTGATAAACGGCACCGATCTTGAAAGAGGTTATGGCTATGGCTACGGATATGGAGGATATAGTGAGGAAGTTATAATGAAACCTTGGTATAAAACGTTGTTTAGTAAGTAGGACTGAGCGTTAAAAAAATGTTCAGTGAACATTTTTAGCGAAAGGGCCAGCCGGCGCGCGGGGTTTAAAAGTTCAAAGCTCAAATGTTAAAGTGAAAACAAATTTCGTCATTGCGAGGCGGATTACTGAGGCGCAGCTGAAGAAATCCAACGCGGCAACCTGTCGTGAACTAACTCAATCCCATAAGAATTTGTCGCGAACTACCGAAATGTCCCTAAGAAACCTGTTGTGAACTAACGGAATTAAACAAACGCAACGATAAATAAGCAATAGCTTTCTCATTAGCTTTGCGGTAGTTCAGGGCAGGTTGCCACGTTGTTCTTTCGCTCTCGCTCAATAACGCCTCGCAATGACTCGGTTACAATTAGCTTTAGAGTAATGCAATGACGGGTTTTAGTAATTTTACTGGCTTATGATGTCGAAAAAATTAGGTAACTTCACTAAATGAAAAAGAGTTACATATATTTTATGGCTAATAGGAACAATACGGTTATTTATATTGGGGTAACCAGTAATTTATTAGAACGTGTACAGCAACATAAGACAAAGGTCTATAAAGGATTTACTTCAAAATATAATTGTGATAAATTGGTATATTTTGAAGAATTTGAGGAGATAAATCAAGCTATTGTAAGAGAAAAGCAATTAAAAGCAGGCAAACGCAAAAAAAAAGAAGAGCTGATACAACTAAAAAATCCAACTTGGAAAGATCTATCTGAAGGATAGATATCTAATCATTGCAACTGCAAAGTTCCTTAAAACCCCCGTCATTGCGATGGAGAAACGGCTAGAAAAGCCGTTTCGACTGCGGCAACCTGTCCAGAACTAACTAAATCTTCTAAGAAAGTTGTTGTGAACCACCAAAATGTCCCTAACCCTTACATCGAGAATGCGTTATCCGCATTGCAAACGCTACGTTTTATATGCTAATTTAAGTAGGTAATCGTCACAGACGAGCACCAGAGGGAATCGTCAATCGTAATTCGTCACCCTGAGCGCACCCGATAGCTATCGGGTCGAAGGGCGTAAATCCCTACTCTTTAAAAAAGTCATTCGCCTTAAGTACAGGTTCAATCAATTTTAAAACCTTCCCATCAACAGCCTTTTCCAAAAAATCGAGATGATGGTGCTTGTGCGTATCAGTGCCTGCAAAATCAATCAATTGTTGTTTTAAAAGTTGTAGAGAAACCTCTGCAACAGAGGATCCGTAGTAATTAGACAGAGAAAGCAAGTTGATCTGGAACAAACAGCCCGCTGCTTTTAGTTTTGCATATTCCTTAAAGTCATTATGGAAATAAGAATACCTTTCAGGATGCGCCAAAACAGGTTTATAGCCTGCAATTTGAATATTGAAAAGGGTTTCATATAAATTAATGGGTGCATTTAGGAACGACAGTTCCACCAAAATATAATTGTCTTTTAAAGTACGCAGTTTTTCTGTTTTTAGCAGCCGGTCAAAATTGGCATCCAGCATATATTCGGCGGCGGCAGTGATAGAAATATCGGTAAATGCAATGCTTTTTAAATGCGCATTCAGGGCATCTAATTGTTGCTGAATGGTTTCGGAAGCATTTTCCCAAACACTTTCCATCACGTGTGGCGTACAGATAATATGTTTAACCCCATAGCCTTGCATCCTCCGTAACATCACCACCGATTCATCCATACTTTTGGAACCGTCATCGATATTAGGTAAAAAATGAGAATGAATATCCACAAAATCTGATGAAAATAAGTCGGTAAGCGGAGTCTTTTTTTGAAAAAAGGAAAACATAAAACAGCAATATTTGAGATAAGGGGCAAATTTAAGGAATTTGTTGGGAAGTTTATTCGTTTGAACTATAATAATTCACCGCAATTAATTCCCCTCTTGAGAGGGGCAGGGGTGTGTAAAAAGCAGGAAGACCGAAGTCGGCAGTCGGAAGTTTATTTATTTTAAAATCCAACATTTATATTCAATCCATCAACAGCAAGACTCAAAACCCCTTTAACAAATAACCAAAAACACATAATTTATAATTTTTTCAATTAACTAATCACTTAAAGGAAACCGCAATTGAAAAAAACTTCCAAAATTTTTGGGCAAAGCGCTGCCAAAATCGGCGGCCCCTCCAACCGAAATTTCAAATGGACTGTTTTTTGGTTGAAGATAAAATGCAATAAGGGATGAAAACTGTTCTTTATTTATGGGATTGTCAAACCAACCGGGGTAGCGGACATAGCTGAAATATGTTTTATACTGAATGTTCGGACGCAAAAAGCCTTTAAGCCCTAAATGATAGGCGGTAAACCTGCTGTAATTTGGATCAATTCCCTCTGTAATTCCGTTAACGGGTTCCTTAGTGTGTAGAAAAGGAGCGCCAATGGTACGGCCAAAATAAGTCCAGCCAGATTTATAGACGCCATTGTTGAAGTAACCGTCACGTCCGCTAATTCCAGTGCTTCCGCTCATATGTTTGGTATAAGTAAACTCTCCTAAAATGTGGGTAATAAAACTTTTAGGTTTTTTCAGGTCGATAAAAAGGCCATATAAAGCATCTGGATAATTGGACAATTCTCTTCCGGATCGATCTTCAAATGGATGCGACCAATAGGCATTCCAATTTGTTTTTTCGCCCGTATAATTAAATTGAAACAAATAAGCGCCCACAGTATTTCCCAAAGCATTGATTTGATCGCCTATTAAAGCTCCTTCACCGCCTGAATACCCTATATTAATCCTTAAATAATCTTTAAAAGCGGATGGGAAATTCCCATATTCTTCTGAAATGCCACCCCATTGTACATAATGATCCATTCCTGCAATCAAGGAAAACCTTTCGCTTAAAATCGATTTAAAATACAAATTTTTATGGTGAAGGCGCACTTGTTCAACAATACGTTTGTCAATTAACAGATACTCCCCAAAAGATGCTTTTACGCGCAGCCATTTTCTGGCAAAGGGAAGTTTTAAATAATCTATTGTTTTTAGGTTGAAGCCCGGAAAAGCCCTTGCATTAGTGGATTTTATAATATCTCCGTTGGAAGATGACAGCCCCTCCCATTTTATTTCATCATTTTTACTGCCCAAATCCAACTGTACGCCTTTAAACTTTAAACTTCCATAAAGTTCATTGATAAAAAAATTGTTTTTTGAGGCCAAATATCCTGTAAAACTTGTTTTATAGGAAAAAGAAAATTTGCTCTCAGAATCCTTAAAGTCTGAAAATACTTTAGCATAAACAGAACTGTGACGGCTGTTTGGTACGGCGCCAAATTTATTGGCTGTCATCCAAAAAGGCAGGGTGCTTTCACTAGAAACCGATGAATTTATCGACACTGAATAGCTAAGTGGAATGTTTTGTGCAAAGGCCTGCAAGAAGCCAATACAATATAAGATCACAGCCAATAAAAATTTCAAAAGCATTTTTTAAATTTCAAAATAATTGTTTCAAAGGTAGTTAACTTTTAAGTGGTCTTTTCTGTTTAATTATGTAATTGTTGCGCCGTTGAATCAATGGCTTGTTTAAATTATGAAGTACCTGCTGCTTTTTGCCTAATGACTTTCTTTAGCCTTTATTAAATTATTCCTAATAAATATATGTTTAAAACTCAAAAAAAGACTGTATTGCAATATTTAATTTATGAATATATCATTTTTGTGTTAATTTTACTGAGATTTTAATAATTGTTATTTATTTTAGGCAAATAAATTGTGTGTTTTTAAAATTAATGGTTAGATTTGCGCTTCAATAAACAACGATGATGACAAATTACACTTGGAACAGCTTTTATTTTTACTTTTATTTTAGCAATAAGAGATGAGGCTTCGTATGTGTTATTTTAACAAAAATAAATAATAAAGGTCTCGAAAAATTTCGAGGCTTTTTTTTTGATACAAATTTGATGAAATGCGTACAACTTATAACATATATAAAAACAAAATCAACAAATACGCATTCCTGAGGACAGAATTAAAACAAATAAGAATACCGAATGAAATGCGTATAACTATAACATGATTTAAAAACAAAAGGAACAAATACGCATTCCTGAGGACCAATAAAAAACAGATAAGAATACCGAATGAAAGTAGCAATACAAGGAATTAAAGGATCATTTCACCACATTGTGGCCGAAGAATATTTCGGAAAAAATATCGACTTGGTCGAGTGTATGTCGTTCAGCGAAATGCCGGGCTTGCTGTTCAGCAAAAAGGCAGAGGTTATTGTGATGGCCATTGAAAATTCCATTGCAGGCGCTATTTTGCCAAACTATGCGCTCATAGACGACCATAAACTCACCATTTGCGGGGAACATTATTTGCCCATTCACCATAATTTAATGGCCTTGGGCGGACAAACAATAGCCGATATCAAGGAGGTGTATTCACACCCGATGGCTTTGCTGCAATGCCATAAATTTTTTAATGATTATCCGCATATCAAACTCATTGAAGATAAAGATACCGCAGCGGTGGCAAAAAGAATTCAGGATCACAAACTGATGGGTGTGGCGGCAATCGCAGGCAGTTTGGCGGCTGAGATTTACAATTTGGAAATCATTGCGCCGGAAATACAGACCATCAAAGACAATGCAACCCGATTTTTCATCCTGACCAATGGTGAAAGCAAAAAAAGTGTTTCGGCAAATAAGGCATCCATCAAATTTATCACCAGCAATGACACAGGTAGTTTGGCGCAAGTATTGACCATTTTGGCAAAGCACAATTTAAACCTTTCCAAAATACAATCGATGCCGGTAATTGAAACGCCTTGGAAATATGCATTTTTTGCCGATTTTATTTTCGACAGCTATGCCGATTATTTCAATGCCATCAAAGAAGTGAATGAAAAAACGGAAGCCTTAAAAGTGTTGGGCGAATACAATAAAAGCAAACGTTAATGATACCAAAAGCAAACAGATTAAAGAACGTTAAAGAATACTACTTTTCCGTAAAGTTGCGGGAAGTGGCCTCATTGCGGAATGCAGGAAAACCAATTATCAACCTGGCCATCGGAAGTCCCGATTTGAATCCGCCAACCAGGGTGATTGAAGCCATAAAAAATGCGATGGAACTGCCAACGGCGCATCAGTATCAGAGTTACCAGGGAATTCCTGAATTGCGCGAAGGCATCGCGTATTTTTACAAGACCAATTTCAACGTATCGCTAAATCCTGCCAATGAAATATTGCCTTTGATGGGATCAAAAGAAGGAATTATGCATATTTCTATGGCTTTTTTAAATGCCGGCGATCAAGTGCTGATTCCAAATCCGGGCTATCCAACGTATGAATCTGTAACCAGGTTGTTGGAAGCGGAACCTGTTTTTTATGCCTTGCGACAAGAAACAAATTGGTTGCCAAATTTTGATGAAATTGAAAAGCTGGAATTAAGCAAGGTGAAAATAATGTGGGTGAATTATCCCCATATGCCTACCGGGGCGGTGGCTTCAAAAGAAGATTTTGAACAACTGATTGCCTTTGGAAAAAAGCACAATATTTTAATTGTGAACGACAATCCGTATTCTTTTGTGCTGAATGACAATCCGATCAGCATTATGGAAACGGAAGGCGCAAAAGAAGTGGCTATTGAACTGAATTCGTTGAGCAAAACCTTCAATATGGCCGGATGGCGCGTAGGAATGGTGGTGGGCAATGCCGAAATGATCAAAACAATTTTGGAAGTGAAAAGCAATATGGATTCCGGAATGTTTTTCGGGATTCAGAAAGGCGCAGTGGAAGCCCTAAAATTATCGGAAGACTGGTTTATCAATCAAAATGACATCTATCAAAAAAGACAGAAAATAGTGCGGGAAATTTTTGACGCCATAGGCTGTACCTACAATAAAAATTACGGCGGATTGTTTGTGTGGGCAAAACTGCCCGAAGGCAAAGACGCAACAGTGTTTACCGACAAGTTACTGTATGAAAACGATGTGTTTATCACCCCGGGAAATATATTTGGTTCGCAGGGTGAAGGCTATATCCGCGCTTCGTTGTGCGTTTCAGAAACCGTGTTAAAGGAAGTGTTGAACAGATTATCTACCGTAGAAATTTAAGAAATGGAAAAATTAGTGGTAATTGGTTTGGGTTTGATTGGCGGTTCTTTGGCGCTCGATTTAAAGAAAAGAGAAGGTTATAAAGTATACGGAATTGACCAGAATCCCGAACATATTAAAAAAGCGCTGGCGCTTGGTTTGATTGATGAAGCAATTGATTTTTCTCAATTGTCCGATGCATCGGTGGTGGTGATTGCGGTGCCCGTGAATAAAATTGCGGAGGTGACTTTGAAAGTACTGGACAATGTTTCGGAAGAAACACTGGTTTTTGATGTAGGCTCGGTAAAAAATGAAATTTGCAAGGCAATACAAAACCACCCAAACCGCAAAAATTTTGTGGCGGCACATCCGCTAGCCGGGACAGAATTTTCGGGTCCTGAAGCGGCTATTTTCGATTTGTTCGATCATAAAGTGGCCATTCTTTGCGAAACGGAAAAGTGCGGCTGGCAAATGCTCGACAAGGCCTTGAGCCTGTTTAAAAAACTGAATATGCGCATCAAAATGATGAACCCGGTTGAGCACGACAGGCACATCGCCTACGTGTCGCACCTGTCGCATGTGAGTTCATTTATGTTGGGAAAAACAGTGCTGGAAATTGAAAAAAACGAACAGTATATTTTTGATATGGCAAGTACCGGTTTTGCATCAACCGTGCGTTTGGCCAAAAGTGCATCAAGCACCTGGACGCCCATTTTTCTTCAGAATAAAGAAAATGTGATAAGATCTTTGGAGGAATATATCAAAAACCTGAGTGAATTTAAAGAAATGATTAAAAACGATGACGAAGACGGATTAAACAGAACAATGAACAATACAAATTATATTAAAACAATTTTAAACGGCATTAAATAGTCAAAGTAAAACAGGAAAGAACATGGAAATTACGAAAGAAAACAGAAAGTGGTTGGATGATATGAATTTATCGCATCCAATTGTAATTGCAGGACCTTGCAGCGCAGAAACGGAAGATCAGGTGATGAAAACAGCGCACTTGCTTAAAAATACCGATGCCAATGTGTACCGTGCAGGTATCTGGAAACCAAGAACGCGTCCGGGCGGATTTGAAGGCGTTGGGGAAATTGGGTTGCCTTGGCTGAAACGCGTGAAAGAGGAAACCGGAATGCTGGTGACCACCGAAGTGGGGAATGCAAATCACGTTGAATTGGCATTGAAACACGGGATCGATATTTTATGGATTGGCGCCAGAACCACCGTGAATCCCTTTGTGGTGCAGGAAATTGCCGACGCGTTAAAAGGAGTCAACATTCCGGTATTGGTGAAAAATCCCGTAAATCCCGATTTGCCTTTGTGGTTGGGTGCCGTAGAACGTTTTCAGGCAGCCGGAATTTCCCAGTTGGGCGTTATTCACCGCGGATTTTCTACCTACAATTCGTTGCATTACCGCAACAAACCAAAATGGCATTTGGCCATTGAACTGCAAAAGGAATTTCCTAATTTGCCGTTGATTATTGATCCTTCACATATCTGCGGAAGAAGAGACACCTTATTGGATGTTTCCCAAACGGCTCTCGATTTAAATTACGACGGATTTATGATTGAAACACACATTGACCCGGACAATGCCTGGAGCGATGCCAAACAACAAATTACGCCGGCACAATTGGCGCAAATGACGGTGGATTTGAAAATTCGTCTGAAAAGCAGCAGCAAAGAAGAGTTTCAAAGAAAACTGAATATGTACCGCAAAGAATTGGATTTGCTCGACAGCAATTTGATTGATTTGTTGAAAGACAGAATGGGTATTTCCGAACAAATAGGCAGGTTGAAGCACAGTGAAAATGTGGCAATTTTACAAAGCGCACGATGGGCCGATATTTTGGCATCAATGACCGAAGCCGCAGAAGAAAAAGGACTTAACAAAGAATTTGTGGAAGAAATATTTAAAGCCATTCATGTGGAATCGATTAATATTCAGCATAATGTAAAGTAGAAAGTCCGAAGACTGAAGACCGAAGTCGGAAGTTAAATATTAGATATTAAAAGTTCAATCCCGATAGATATCAGGACAAATACATCATCTAAAATAGTTGGCGCGGATTTGTAATCCGTGCTTTCTTTTTTATTTCCTCATTCCTTTTTTCTAAAACTGTTACTGAATACTGAAAACTACTTGCAGTTCTTTCTAATTTTGCGCCTTTCGCGTAAAATTTTGCGGCCTTTGCATTTAAGTTTTTTATGTACAAACATTTTTCTTTTTTCTTACTGAAAACCGAGACTGAATACTGAAAACTACATGCAGTTCTTTCTAATTTTGCGCCTTTCGCGTAAAACTTTGCGGCCTTTGCATTTAAGTTTTTTAGGCACAAACATTTTTCTTTTTTCTTACTGAAAACCGAGACTGAATACTGAAAACTACATGCAGTTCTTTCTAATTTTGCGCCTTTCGCGTAAAACTTTGCGGTATTTGCGTTTAAGTTTTTTAGGCACAAGCTTTAAAGCATTCAAACTTTATATTTTTTAACTTTTACCTTTTTTTAACAAATAATTCCCAATGCAGCAAATTGATCCAAATAAACCGTTATTTTTGTGCTGCACATGAAAATTATAGAACAAATAAAACAACCCATTCTTGAAGAAATGGAACTCTTTGAAAGCAAGTTCAAAGAATCTATGGCTACAAAAGTGCCATTGCTAAACAGAATCACCCAATACATCGTAAGGCGAAAAGGAAAGCAAATGCGCCCGATGTTTGTGTTTTTGGTGGCTAAAATGGTTTCGGGCGGCAGGTTTGAAGAACGCACCTACCGTGGCGCCTCTGTGATAGAACTGATTCATACGGCAACTTTGGTGCACGACGATGTAGTGGATGAAAGCAACAAACGCCGAGGTTTTTTCTCTGTAAATGCCTTATGGAAAAACAAAATTGCAGTGCTTGTCGGAGATTTTTTATTGTCTAAAGGCCTGTTGCTCTCTATCGACAACAACGATTTTGACATCTTAAAACTGATTTCGGTGGCCGTTCGTGAAATGAGCGAAGGGGAATTGCTGCAGATTGAAAAAGCACGCCGACTCGATATTACCGAAGAAGTTTATTTCGAAATCATCCGCCAAAAAACAGCCACTTTAATTGCGGCCTGTTGCGGAATAGGGGCGGCTTCTGTGGGAAGTACTGCAGAAGAAATTGAGAATATGCGCTTGTTTGGGGAACGCATTGGCATCGCTTTCCAGATAAAAGATGATTTATTCGATTATACCGATGAAAAAATTGGAAAACCTACTGGCATCGACATTAAAGAACAAAAAATGACTTTGCCGCTTATTTATGTGTTAAATACCTGCGCCAAAGAGGAACGCGACTGGCTGATCAAATCGGTTAAAAAGTACAACAAAGACAAACAACGCGTCAAAGAAATTATTGCTTTTGTAAAAGAAAAGGGCGGTATTGAATATGCCACTCAAAAAATGAAAGAATATCAATCCAAAGCATTGGAATTACTGGAAATCTATCCAGAATCTTCGTACAAAAATTCCCTTTTGACCATGGTCAATTATGTGATCGAACGTAAAATTTAAACGGCCTCTGCCAGTTTTAACAACTCTTCCAAATGCTTTCTTGAATTTGACAATCGGGGCACTTTATGCTGTCCGCCTAATTTTCCTTTGAGTTTCAGCCAATCATAAAATAAACCTTTTCTTCCGCAGATAATGACAGGCATTGCCAAGGTCATATTTTTATAGCGTTTGGCCTCATAATCGGAATTGATGGATTTCAGTGCGTTATCCAGCAATTCGGTGAAATAGTTCAGGTTTTCAGGAGGCGCTGTAAATTCAATCAGCCACTCATGTCCGCCACTTTTATCATCAACCATAAAAATAGGGGCAACGGTGAATTCACATACTTCGGCACTTGTTTTTAAACAGGCTTGTTTTAGGGCGGTTTCTGCATTTTCAATAATCAATTCTTCGCCAAAAACATTGATAAAATGTTTGGTTCTGCCTGTAATCCTGATTCTAAATGGATTTAATGACATAAATTTTACGGTGTCTCCTATCAAATAACGCCACAAGCCGCCATTGGTGGTAATCACCATAGCGTAATTAGTGTTGAGTTTTACTTCGGAAAGCGGTATGGCAATGGAGTTTTCACCTTCAAAATTATCCATCGGAATAAACTCGTAAAAAATGCCATAATCAAGCATAAGCAGCATATTCAGTGAATTGTTGACATCCTGAATGGCAAAAAATCCTTCGGATGCATTGTAAGTTTCGTAATATTTAAAGGTTTCTTTTGGGATCAATTTTTTGAATTGTTCCCGGTACGGATTAAAATTTACGCCACCGTGAAAATAGACTTCCAGGTTTGGCCAAACTTCCAGAATATTGTTTTTTCCGGTTCTTTCCAGCACATAGTTTAGCAGCACCAGCATCCATGATGGCACGCCAACCAAACTGGTGATGTCTTCGTTGATGGTTTCATCAACAATGGCTTTCATTTTGCTTTCCCATTCGCCCATCAATGCGGTTTCCTGCTTTGGCGCACTGTTATAATCGACCCAAAAAGGCAAATTTTCTATGATAATGGCCGATAAATCGCCAAAATAGGAGTTGTTGTCTTCATAAACGGCACTGCTTCCGCCCAAACGAAGGCTTTTTCCCATAAAAAGTTTGGCGTTCTCGTTATTGTTGAAATACAAACACAGCATGTCTTTTCCGGCTTTAAAGTGGCAATCCTCCAAAGCTTCTTCACTCACGGGAATAAACTTGCTTTTTGAATTGGTGGTGCCGCTCGATTTTGCAAACCACTTGATGGGTGTGGGCCAAAACACGTTCTGTTCCCCTTTTCGCGTGCGCTCAACAAGGTATTCAATAGATTCATATTGCTGAATTGGGACATTTCTGGCAAATTCGGCATAGGTGGTAATCTCAGAGAATTGATATTTTTTTCCGATTTCGGTATCTTGGGCTTTCTCTACCAATTTATGCAACAATTCTTCCTGAACATCAATGGGATATTTTAAAAATAATTCCATTTGATGTTTTCGTTTTTTTAAAAACCAGGAAATTATTGAATTAACTATTGGATATGGCATGTTTTATTAAGTATCTTTAGGCTTTAAATTTACTAAAAAATTACGATGCAATACCACACTGTTTTAAAAAAGATGATGACGGAGTTTAATGAACCCGTGAACTATTATTTGGAAGTTGAAAATGATTTCCTGAATCTGAACCAGCTGCTGGGACGCAATATGGAAATTCATTTTGAAGGCTATCAATGCTTGTGCTGCGGAAAAGAAAAGAAAATTTTCAGACAGGGATTTTGTTATGAATGTTTTTATGAAAGTGCCCACGTGGGCGACTGGATTATGAAACCCGAATTAAGCACCGCGCATTTGGGAATCAGCGATCGCGATTTGGACTATGAAGAAAAAGTGCAGCTGCAACCGCACATTGTGTATCTGGCCTTGTCCAGCAACGTAAAAGTGGGCGTCACCCGAAAAACGCAAGTTCCAACACGGTGGATAGACCAAGGAGCTTCCAAAGCCATTGAAATTGTGGAAGTTCCCAACCGCTATTTGGCGGGAATTACCGAAGTGGCCCTAAAAGACCATGTGGCCGATAAAACCAGCTGGCAAAAAATGCTGAAAAATGAAATCGCCGAACTCAATTTAATTGAAGAACGTGAAAAATTAAAACAATACATTCCTGAGGAAGCCAGGCCTTATTTTTTGCCGAATAACGGGAAAATAACCGACATTGAATATCCCGTAATCAAATATCCTGCAAAAATTAAAACCTTGAATTTGGAAAATACCCCAAATTTTATGGGTAAGCTGATGGGCATCAAAGGACAATATTTGTTGTTTGAAGATGGCACTGCATTTAACATCAGAAACAGCGAAGGCTATAAAGTGCAATTGACGATTTTTTGATTTACGTTCCGATAGCTATTGGGATTAGGATTTTTTGATTAAATAGCCCACTTATCACAGATAAAGCATCTTATTCCCGATGGGACTAAAAAAGCTCCGTAGGAGCGAAATGTTTGTAGAATATTGTGAAAAATCAGATTTTTAAAGCCCCATAGGGGCGACCTGTTTGTTAAAATTTAATCGGACAACAATGAAAACATATAAAAGTTTTAAATTGTTTATTTTTAAATTTCGCCCACAAGCCTATTTTATTTCACCTATAAACAAAAAATCCCATTCAAACTTTTAAAGTCGGAATGGGATTTTTATTTAATCTCAAAAATATTATTTTATGGTAAGCGCATTGTCAATGATGAAAATGAGACCGGCACGATGTGCCCTTGTTGTTTCATCGGCTGAAGTCGCACCGGCAAGCATCGTTTTAATTTTTTTCAAGGTTAACAGCGCCGCTGCTTTAGAGATGTCATCATAAGCGTTTTTTGGATTGTTGATGTCCGCAATTTCAGCTACTTGTTTTACAAAATAAGTTTGCAGGTATTGTCGGTGAATGTTTACTTTCCCCAATAAATCGGCCTTAAAAATCCCATTTGCCAAGTCACCCATCACTTCTGCGGCAGAATATGCATTGCCATAAAGACCTGAATTGGAAATTCTTTGCAAGGTTGTTGGGTGCATCATATGCGAAAGCGGTTCGGTTTGCAGGGCTAAATAAATAGTGTTCAATTTTGGGTCTTCTGTTGAGGAGAAGAATCCAAATCCGCGTCTTTGCATTTGCAAATAAGGGTATAACGGAATGTCGGCATCAAAAGCATTTGGCGCAAACGCATATTTGTTTAATATGGAAATGGCTCTTTTTTGTTCTGCTTTGGAAACTGGCGTAAATGGTTTTTCAGCAGTGTTTTGTCCAACATAACTTCTGTCAACATAAACCCCGCCAACATAACGGCTCACCACAGCCATCATATCTCTTCTTTGGCCGTTTAACATACCAAATCTGGAACGTAATTCTGCATAATTCTCTCCGTTTTTGCTGTATTTCGATTTAAGCTTGCCCATCACATTGTTCACCAACATAAATCTTTCTTCAGCGTGGGTTATGGCATCACTGCTTAAATCATTGATCATCACACGTGGGTCAATTGCTTTTCCAGGAGAACGCATATCATCCGCATCATTCCCGAAAGTAAGGTTTGGCTCTGTGCTGCGGCTAAGAATTTTGTTCAATTCGGCTTCTTCAAGGTTTTCGTCAAATTCTCTGTAGCCATATTCTATAGCCCATAGATCGTAAGGCCCCGGTTTTGTGGTATAATAATTTCCCTGTTTTGATCGGTCTAATGAAAGATTGATTGCCGGATAATCCATCACGGATCCAATCAACCCAATATTTTCCGTAATTGCCGTGTTGTGAAGTTCAGAAGGCTTCAACATTTGACTCGATTTCATATTGTGATTTAAGCCAAGTGTATGTCCCATTTCATGCAGCAATAAATAATACAAAAATTCTTTGTGAATTTTTAAAATGGTCTTCGGGTCATCATCACTGGCATCGGCCAAGGTGGCACCCATCAAAAACTGACTTTTGAGTTCGCTTGCCAATGAGCATAATTGGCCATTATTATGGAAATAACTATTGATATTTGATTCCTTTTCGAAGCTATTTGCTGAAAATAAGTCGTCAAATATTGGTGACCTGCTTCCTGAAGCCCATTCCACCGTAATATCAGCTCCTAAAATTTGCCCAGTTCGAGGATTCGCAAAACTTGGGCCAATAGCGCCGTATCTCGGAGTAGAAGAGGCAACCCAACGGATCACATTATATCGCACATCGCCTGCATCCCAATCAACAGTGTCTGGTTGCATTTTCATCACCACGGCATTTATGAAACCTGCCTTTTCAAAAGCTTGGTTCCAACGGTTTCCGGCATCCAGAATCACTTCACGATATTCAACAGGCGTTGTGTTTTCTACCCAAAAAGTAATGGGTTCCACAGGTTCACTTAGCGCTGCCGAAGGGTCTTTTTTAGTTAAATACCATCGATGTATAATGTCTTTGTAAGGTGATGGTTTGATGCTTGTTTGGTCATTGATTTGTTCGCCAAAATAGCCAATGCGCGGATCATCTCTTCTTGCTCGGAAATTATTTTCGGGCATTTGCAAAAAGGTATGCTGAATGCGAACCCGAACATAACGTGCATCGGTGATGTCAGCGCCGCCGCCATTCAATGGTGCAGGATTGTCATAGGCAAGGTCTACCGTAACGTCTGTGTTATTTGGAAAAGATCGAACACTGAAATATTTTGATTTTGCTGCATTGAAATTTCCGAGAACGAATGCTGCTCCGGGAGTTGCGCCCGGACGTGGGGTTGGCTTCACAGGATCTAATTTTTCGCTTAAGAAAAGTCCGTCTGCGGCAATTAAAAAACCGGTACTGTCTTGTGCCACTATTTTCTCAGACAGAAAAATGGCTTCTGAGATGTCCGTTCCGGCAGTTTTACTGATGGCATTGTCCTTGTCGTAATAAAAAGCAGTGTTTACCAATCCAAATTCAATTTTGTCGTTGGCTTTCTTTATATCGAAAACATTGGTATTGCGATGCATGCTCTGATTTAAATTCAAGCCAGTTGGACCATTCATCGAATAACTTTGATAAATAAATTCCTTATTCATCTGGTCTTTCTTAATGTATAGTTGCATACTTCCTGTAACGGTGTCCTGATACACCGTAAACAATCCTTCAATTTTTTTGCTGCCTTTAATTTTATCTTTGATAGAGATTTTGGCTGTTTTTTTTACCTTAGCGGAGTCTAATTTTGCCGCTGCAGCTTCTTTTTTATTTTCCTTTTTGCGCGGCGGTTTATTTTGCGCAAAAGAAGAACCTGCAAAAAACAAAACTGCAAAAGTAAAAAGGAATGCGAATCTTAAGTTATTCATAGTATTTAGGTTTAATGTAGATGGATAAAAATAATTTGGTTAAAAATGTTCACGAATATAGAATAAGTTTTTGAAATGGAGTAGTTTAAAATAAAGATTTGCATCATAATAAAAAGTTGGTTTAATAAAATGTGCTCCGTTTTCCAGTTTTTAAAAAATTAATTTTTCAATTGTTGGTGATTTTTACGAAGATGGTAAGAATAGTTGGCAGATAGGTCACCCAAAAACAGGAAATTATGCTTATTTTTGCTATTGAAATTATTAATGATATAAAATGAAGGCATATATTTTTCCGGGCCAGGGCGCCCAATATACAGGAATGGGATTGGATTTATACAACACCTCTCCTATGGCAAAAGACCTTTTTGAACAGGCCAATGAAATTTTGAGATTTCGCATTACCGACATTATGTTTGAAGGAACTCCTGAAGAATTGCAACAAACGAAAGTGACACAACCTGCCATATTTTTGCACTCCGTAATTTTGGCAAAAACCTTGGGAAATAATTTTAAGCCAAAAATGGTGGCCGGTCATTCTTTGGGTGAATTTTCGGCTTTGGTGGCCAATGGGGTTTTGTCTTTTGAGGACGGACTTAAATTGGTTTCAAAAAGGGCTTTGGCGATGCAAAAAGCGTGTGAAATGCAAGTTTCCACGATGGCTGCCGTGTTGGGACTGGAAGATGCCGTTGTTGAAGAAGTGTGCGAAAGTATTGAGGGTATTGTGGTTGCGGCAAATTACAACTGTCCGGGTCAATTGGTGATCTCGGGAGAAATTGAAGCCATCGATAAAGCCTGTGCTGCAATGATTGAAAAAGGGGCAAAGCGTGCCATAAAGCTCCCTGTTGGCGGTGCATTTCATTCTCCTTTAATGGAGCCTGCACGTGAAGAATTGGCAGAAGCCATTGAAAACACCATATTTCACAAACCCACTTGTCCGATTTACCAAAATGTGGTTGCCGAAGCAGTAAAAGATTCCGTAGAAATTAAAGAAAATTTAATATTGCAGTTAACAGCTCCGGTTCGCTGGACACAAACCATCCAAAAAATGATTGCCGATGGTGCCACAGAATTTATTGAAGTGGGTCCGGGAAAAGTGTTGCAGGGCTTGGTTAAAAAAATTGACAGAACCGCAACAGCCGGCAGCGCGGAATAGTTGCAGTTTTTTAGTCGCAGTTGGCAGTAATAAAAAACCTCATCTGGTGCTCGTCACAGACGAGCACCAGAATTGATAATTGGCAATATTATGCCTTAAAAAATAAATCTCGTTTTGAATTTGTTCAAAACGAGATTTATAATAACCAAAACTTTTAACTTTTAACTTTTGATAAATACCCCCTTCGGGGGTTAGGGGGCCAGTGTTAACTGCCACTTCCACGCAGATAGCAAAGCATCATCCAAAGAAAGCTCGGCTTTCCATCCCAGTTCTTTGTTGGCGATGGTGGTATCAGCGTAAGCGGCTGTGATGTCGCCTTCCCGTCTGTCCACAAATTTGTAGTTTAGTTTTTTGCCGGTGACTTTTTCAAAAGTTTGGATCACTTCCAAAACCGAATTTCCTCTTCCCGTACCCAAATTAAAAACCTCAAAGGCAGCTTTGTTTTTATTTTCCAGAAGTCTTTTTAAAGCAACAATATGCGCTTTTGCCAAATCCACCACATGAATATAATCTCTCACGGCGGTGCCGTCGGGGGTCGGATAATCATTGCCGTAAACAGACAATTCTTTTCTGAATCCTGCAGCGGTTTGGGTGACAAACGGAATTAAATTTTGAGGAACGCCCATAGGCAATTCTCCAATTTTAGCCGATTCGTGGGCGCCTATCGGATTGAAATATCGCAAAGCAATGGCTTTTAAATCGGATATCTTGGTGGTGTCTTTTATGATTTCCTCGCCAATTTGTTTGGTGTTTCCGTAAGGAGATTCTGCCGGTTTTATGGGTGCGTTTTCTGTAATCGGAAGCTCATCTGCCTGTCCGTAAACAGTGCAAGAAGAACTGAAAATAAAATTATGGATGTTGTTGACCGTCATTTCCTGCAGCACATAAACCAGGGAACTGATGTTATTCTCATAATATTCCAAAGGCATTTGCACGCTTTCACCCACTGCTTTTGAAGCGGCAAAATGAATGACCCCATCAACGGCATTGTTGGCGAAAAAGGTTTTAACCGCTGTTTTATCCCGTAAATCGATGTTGTGATAATCCGGTTTTTGGTTGGTGATCGACGTTATTTTATCAAGCACGTCAATGGTGGAATTCGATAAATTATCGATAATAACCACTTCAAAACCTTCTTGCTGCAATGCAACAACGGTATGCGAACCAATAAAACCCAATCCTCCGGTAACGAGTACTTTCATATTTTTTATTTGTTTATGAATTCAATTACTTTGGATGTGATAAAATCGATTTGATCATCATCCAATTCGGTGTGCATCGGCAATGAAATCACCTCTTTCACCAATTGATTGGTAACAGGGAAATCGGCTTCATCATATCTTGTATCGGCGTATGCTTTTTGCGAGTGCAATGGAATCGGATAATAAACACCGCAAGGAATGCTGTTTTCATTTAAGAAATTTACCAAAGCATCTCTGTCGGTATTTAAAACCCTTAAAGTATATTGATGGAAAACGTGACAATCGCAATCTTCACAAATTGCAGGCGTGATGATATTTTTTTCATGGGCGAAAGCCAGATTGTACTTTCTGGCAGCTGCCTGACGTGCTTTGTTGTAAGCGTCCAAATGTGGAAGTTTCACGTTTAAAACAGCGGCTTGGATACTGTCTAAACGTGAATTTACGCCAACCACATCGTGGTGGTAACGCACATACATTCCGTGATTTACAATGCCTCTGATGTTATGGGCCAAATCATCATCATTGGTAAAAATAGCACCGCCATCTCCGTAACAGCCTAAATTCTTTGAAGGAAAAAACGAGGTTGAAGCCACATGGCTTATGGTTCCCGCTTTCTTTTTGCTGCCGTCTTTAAAAGTGTAAGCGGCGCCAATTGCCTGGGCATTGTCTTCAATCACAAACAAATTGTGTTCTTTGGCAATTTCCATAATGGCTTCCATATTGGCCACTTTTCCGAACAAATGGACAGGCACAATGGCTTTTGTTTTTGGTGTGATCGCTTTTTTGATGGCTTCTATGGAAATGTTGAAATCCACTGGATCAACATCAACCAAAACCGGTGTTAACTGAAGCAAAGCAATAACCTCAACAGTTGCGGCAAAGGTGAAATCGGCAGTAATGACTTCATCACCGGGTTTTAATCCCAATCCCATCATCGCGATTTGAAGTGCGTCAGTGCCGTTGGCGCAAGGAATCACATGTTTTGCGCCCAAGTAATTTTCCAGTCCTTTTTGGAAGGAATGAACCTCTGGTCCGTTGATATAAGCTGCAGATTTTAATACGTCTGCTATTTTTGAATCTATTTGATCTTGAATATTTGCGTACTGACTTTGTAAGTCAACCATTTGAATTTTTTTCATGTGTAGAAATTAAAATTTTCTGAGGTGCAAAAATACAATAAAAGGCTTTTACAAGCAATTTAAACAAGGAATAACTCAGGTAGACTGTTTCTAAATTATAAATATATAAAACCAGGTAAATATGTATATAATCAATGTTGTCCGATAAAAACTCATTGCATTTTATAAATCTCTATCTAAATGGGACTTAACAAACAGGTCGCCCCGATGGGGCTTGTTTTTAATGAAAAACTATTTTCTACAATCAGGTCGTCCCGATGGGACTAAAAACAGCTCCGTAGGAGCGAAATGTTTGTAGAATATTGTAAAAAGTCAGGTTTAAAGCCCCTTCGGGGCGACCTGTTTTTTTGAAAAATTTAGCCGGACAATAATGATTTATAATAATCCCCTGTGTATCTCTGTGTCACCTTTAAATAACTCAGTGAAATAATGATAACACAAAGATTCACAAAGAAATACAAAGATTCACAAAGAAAAATTTAAGTTAGAATGTACTGATTTAGGCACCAAGAAATAAGTTAATAAACCTATTCAAATAAATCCGAAGACAAATAACGATCGCCGCGGTCGCAAATAATGGCCACAATAACGCCTTTTTCAAGGGTTTCTGCCAATTTTAAAGCTGCAGTTACCGAGCCGCCGCTGCTCATTCCGGCAAACACACCTTCTTCTTTTGCCAGTCTTTTGGTCATAAGCCGGGCTTCGGCCTCAGTGACTTCTATCACCCGATCCACTTTTTTGGCATCGAATATTTTTGGAAGAAATGCCGGAGACCATTTTCTGATGCCCGGAATTTTCGAATCGTCATCAGGTTGTGCACCCACAATTTGAATGGCGGTATTCTTTTCTTTTAAATAGGTTGAAGTGCCCATAATGGTGCCCGTTGTTCCCATCGCCGAAACAAAATGGGTGATTTTCCCTTCGGTGTCCCGCCAAATTTCCGGACCTGTGGTTTTATAATGCGCCTTCCAATTGTCGGGATTTGCAAACTGGTCCAGCATATAAAATCCTTTTTTAGCAACCTGTTTTTCGGCATAAGTTCTGGAGCCTTCAATGCCTTCTGAAGCAGGCGTTAAAGTCACTTTCGCGCCATAGGCTTCCATCGTTTGCACGCGTTCTTTGGTCGAGTTTTCGGGCATCACCAATTCTATGTTTATTTCATATTGCTGGGCAATCATCGCCAGGGCAATTCCGGTGTTTCCGCTGGTGGCTTCAATTAAATAATCCCCTTTTTTGAGGTCGTTTCGTTCAAAAGCCGAACGGATCATATTCAATGCTGGTCTGTCTTTAACGCTGCCTCCCGGATTGTTTCCTTCCAGTTTAAGGTACAAAGAAACACCTTCCTTAACCAGAATATTATTCGCTTTAATGAGCGGTGTATTTCCTATAAAATCTAACAGACTTTGATTCTTCATCATCTTCTTTTTGGTTTTAACTTTATTTCGTGGGTGTGGTAAACGATGGAATTTTTCGGAATTGATGCCGTAATCCACACGTTACCGCCAATGGTGCTGTTTTCGCCGATCACTGTGTTTCCTCCCAAAATGGTGGCGTTGGCGTAAATGGTGACATTATCTTCAACAGTTGGGTGGCGTTTTGTGTCTTTTAAATTTTTATCAACCTGCAAAGCGCCCAAGGTAACGCCCTGATAAATTTTCACGTGGTTTTTAATCACGCAAGTTTCGCCAATAACGGTTCCTGTGGCGTGGTCTATAAAAAAGCTTTTGCCAATGGTTGCGCCGGGATGAATGTCAGTTCCCGTTTTGCTGTGGGCATATTCGCTCATCAACCTTGGGATTAAAGGTGTTTTCAACAAAAACAATTCGTGGCTAAACCGGTAAATGGCGATGGCATAAAATCCGGGATAGGCCAAATAAATTTCTTCGAGGTTGTTTGAAGCCGGATCATTTTCATAGAGTTCCAGCGCGTCTAAATTTAAATTCTCTAAAATTTCAGGCAATTTAAACAAGAAGTTGTTCCAAATTTCTTTGCAGGAACCATCCTGAACCAAACAAGCCAATTTGTAGACTTCTTTGAAATCAATTTCCAGCTGTTCAATATTTTTTGAAACGCAGGCGCCTGCATCAAACAAGGTATAAAACAAGTTGTCCGTAAATTTTTCGGTCTTGTGTTTCAGACTGAAATTTAAATGCGGTCTGTTTTTGTTTGAGATAATCTGATTGATAATTTCTGCTGTTGTCATAGGTTGGTTTGACGGTTAATGTTAAAAATTACGACCAATGTTTGTAAACTTCTTCAAAAGGAATGCGGAAACGCTCTCCGTAAACGCCTTCAGGCTTTCGGATGCCGCAGGAAATCACCATATTAATTTCACTGCTTAAAGGCAATTTCAATATTTTTTTGATGCGTAACGTATCACTTCCTTCCATCGGGCAGGTGTCGTAACCTTCGGCTGCCATGCTTAACATAAAGGTTTGCGCCGCCAATGCCGCACTTTTATGGGCAACGATTCGCAAATCCGAATTGCGTAATTGGCGATAGGTTGGTCTGAAAATTCCGGTTACCCAGGAGATGAGAAATTTCAGATAGCCAAACAGTCCCAGGAATTCGCCATATACAAAAGGCATCAATTTGCCATAATAATTGAGCGCGAATTTCTCTCGTGAGCTTTGTTTTTCCTTCGGTTTATTTCCAAATAATTGCTGAAGGTTGTTGAGGTTGCTTTTGGCGCGATGTTTCCATAAATCTTTCCGAACCACAACCACCACCATTTGTTTTGCGGTAGTTGCAGCAGGCTGACCCAAACAAGCCTCCGCCAATTTTTTTACCAAATCTGTTGAAGTCACATGGTGAAATTCCCACAACTGCATATTGCTGCTGTTGGGCGCCAAGGTGGCTTGCTGAATGCATTTTTTTACAATCTCATCGTCAAGTTCCTTAGCATCGTCATAAACCCTGACCGATCGACGGTAGTTTAAGGCATCAATAAAATTTTCGTGTTTTTCCATAGCGCAAAATTAAACAAAAGCCACTAACCCCCGAAGAGGGAATTAAAGGAATGATGACAAAAAATTTATAAGACTTACGATTTAATAATTTAATCATTGATTGTTAGTTATCAGTTCCCCCTTCGGGGGTTAGGGGGCCAGGGGGCTAGATGATGGTCGACTGCCCCAAATCTATATTGTGTTTGTTGTAAAACGTATTTTCATCATCCAAAATAAAATCGCTGATAAAATTCCCGACACTGGTGGTCGAAAAATGGTTGGTTGTGTTTAAATCGGGTGTTGAAATGTTCAATTCGATGGATTTTTCAACGGCTACCCGAAGATTTTCTGCTTCATCATACAAATTAAAATGGTCCAGTAACATCGCTGCCGCTAAAATTGTGGCCAGCGGATTGGCGATATTTTTACCTTTTTCCTGCGGATAATAGCTGTGAACGGGCTCAAACAAAGCGTTGTGTTCTCCAACCGATGCAGAAGCCAGCAAGCCAACCGAACCAGAAATTACGCTGGCTTCATCGGTTAAAATATCGCCAAACATATTTTCGGTTAAAATAACGTCGAATTGCCTCGGATTTAAAATAAGCTGCGTTGCGGCGTGGTCAACAAATAAAAATTCTACTTTTACATCAGGATAAATTTTTGAGATCTCCAGCACTCTTTTCCGCCAAAGTCGTGATGTTTCCAGTACATTGGCTTTGTCAACCAAGGTCAGTTTTTTTCTTCGGATGTGCGCCGCCTTAAACGCCAAATGGGCAATTCTGTCTATTTCTTCAGAAGTATAGCTGCAATTGTCGGAAGCGGTATTTCCGTCTTCGCTTAATTTTTTCTCCCCAAAATAAATGCCGCTGGTGACTTCCCTGTAAATCACAAAGTCGGTTCCCTTAATCACATCTTTCTTCAAATTTGATCGGTGAATTAAGGAATTGTAAGTAATTAAAGGGTGAATATTGGCGAACAATCCCAAACTTTTTCGAAGTTTAATCAGGCCTTGTTCCGGACGAATTTTTGCATTCGGATTGCTGTCGTATTTTGGGTCGCCAATGGTGCCAAATAAAATAGCATCGGAATTTGCGCAAATTTTCAGGGTTTCTTCCGGCAAAGGATCTCCTGTTTCATTAATGGCTTTGGCGCCAACTAACGCTTTTTCATAGTCGAAAGTGTGGTCGTATTTTTCTGCAATTGCATTTAAAACTTTGATGGCCTGTTGGGTGACTTCCGGGCCAATTCCATCACCCGGAAGCACGGCTATTTTTATTTTCATAAGTCGTATTTCATTTTAAGGGCCGTTGCAGAATTGCATGCCGCGACCTTACAAATTAGCCCGTTAAAATAATCATTATTTTGTAACAGACAATTTTGGTCTTTGTTTTTTAACTAAAAATTAAATAGCGATACTCGATTTAAAGATATGGTTCAATTCCATTAAATGGTGAAGGTCGTTGTCGTTCACTTCTTTGTGATGGTCGGCAAATTGCAAAAATTGCGGATAAATATCATCCAATTCAATTTTTGTCAGGTCGTAACCCACATTTTTGGCGCGGTAAGCCAAGGCGGCCCGTCCGCTTCTTGCAGTTAATATGATGGAAGATTCGTTAACGCCAACATCGGCAGGATTGATAATTTCGTAGGTTTCACGGTTTTTGATCACGCCATCCTGGTGAATTCCCGAACTGTGCGCGAAGGCATTTTCACCAATAATGGCTTTATTTGGTTGCACAATCATTCCCATACTTTGTTGCACCAACTGGCTGGTTTCGTACAATAATCGGGTATTGATATTGGTGTCTAAATTTAAATACGGATGCTGTTTTAAAATCATGACGACTTCTTCCAAAGCGGTATTTCCGGCACGTTCTCCAATGCCGTTGATGGTACATTCAATTTGGCGTGCACCGTTTTGAACGCCGGCAATGGCGTTGGCTGTTGCCAGACCCAAATCGTTGTGGCAATGGCAGGAAATGATCACGTTGTGAATTCCCTTCACATTTTCTTTCAAAAATTTTATTTTGGCGCCGTATTCATCGGGCAAGCAATAGCCTGTGGTATCGGGAATATTTAAAACGGTAGCGCCGGCTTTTATCACCTGTTCGCAAACTTTGGCCAAAAATTCATTGCTGGTTCTTCCTGCATCTTCGGCATAAAACTCCACATCTTCCACAAATTTTTTCGCGTAAGAAACCGCCTGAATGGCGCGTTCAATTATTTTATCCTGGGTTGAATTGAATTTATATAAAATGTGAGAATCTGATGTGCCGATTCCGGTATGGATTCTCGGGCGTTTGGCGTATTTTAGGGCCGCAGCGGCAACTTCAATATCTTTTTGATTCGCACGGGTCAATGCACAAACAGTGGCGTTTTTAATTATTTTTGAAATTTCCAAGACCGAATTGTAATCGCCCGGACTTGAAACTGGAAAACCGGCCTCAATCACATCCACGCCTAATATATCAAGTCGGTTTGCAATGATCAGTTTTTGTTCAGTATTTAACTTACAGCCAGGCACTTGCTCCCCATCTCTTAAGGTTGTGTCAAAAATTTGAACGTTATTTATACTCATTTTCGATTTATTTTATCACATTATAGATTGTCAAAAATAGGGGTATGGATTTTTTATATACTTTTGTAAATAGGATGGTTTACTATATTCAACCCTAAAACTGAATAGTTAAAATACTGCTGTTCAATACAATAAAAATAATTTGGTTACAATGGCTATTGATCAAAAAGATGCGCTTTTTATGTTGGTGAAGTCCCTTTCTAAATCGGAAAAGCGGCAATTTAAACTGTATGCGGGACGATTGGGCGGAAATGCGGAGGCCAATTTTATGGCCTTGTTTAATTTGTTGGACAAAGTAACGGAGTATGATGATGAATTGATTTTAAGCAAAACAAACATCAAAAAGCAACAAATATCGAACACAAAAGCGCATTTGTACAAACAAATTTTGGTGAGTCTGCGCTTTAATCCGGTGCATCAAAATGTACGGGCGCATATTCGGGAGCAATTCGATTTTGCTTCAATTTTATACAACAAAGGCTTGTACAAGCAGAGTTTGAAAATTTTGGATAAGGCAAAAGAGTTGTCGTTAAACACCGGCGAAAACAATTTGGCCTATGAAATTGTGGAGTTTGAAAAAGTGATCGAATCGCAATACATCACCCGAAGCATGAGCAACAGGGCCGATGAATTGGCGATTCAGGCAAAAGAATTGAGTTTAAAAAACGTTCGCATCAGCAAATTGTCGAATCTTTCACTTCAATTGTACAGTTTGTTTTTGAAAGAAGGCTATGTGAAAGACGATGCAGGATTGAAAAGAGTGACGGCCTATTTTGAAAAGAAATTGCCGAAATACAAATTTTCTGAATTGGGTTTCAGGGAAAAACTGTTTTTGTATCAGGCCTATTTGTGGCACAGCTTTATTTTACAGGATTTTGTGCTGAGTTACCGATATTCCCAAAAATGGGTCGATTTGTTTGAGGAAAACCCTGAAATGAAAATCCAGAATCCGGTATTTTATTTAAAAGGCGTCAATTATTTGTTGGAATCCCTTTATTTGATCAAGCACAAGACAAAATACAACAATGTCTTGAAAAATCTGACATCCGACATCAAAAACGAAAATATTACGTTGAATGAAAACACCAAAACTTTGGCGTTTTTATACTTCAACCAAAATAAATTGAATTATTATTTTCTCGAGGGAAAATTTACCGAAGGCTTGGGTTTTGTGTCTACTTTATTGAAAGAAATCCCAAAATATGAAAGCAATATTGATGCGCATCATATTATGGTTTTTTACTATAAAATTGCCTGTATGTATTTTGGCGCCGGCAAAAATGAGGAATGCATTTTTTACCTTGAAAAAATTATCGACAACAAAGAGCTTAAAATGCGTGAAGACCTTTTGTGCTTTTCGCGGGTGTTAAATTTAGTGGCGCATTATGATGCCGGTTTGGATGACAATATTGAAAAATTGATTGTTTCCACCTATCAGTTTTTGATAAAAATGAACGACTTGCATCAGGTACAGCGCAAAATGATCCAGTTCCTTAAAAACCTAAAAAACATTTATCCGCAGGAATTGCACAAGGCATTTGTCAATTTACACGGTGAATTGCTAAAATTCGAAGATCACCCTTATGAAAAACGCGCTTTTTTATATCTGGACATCCTGTCGTGGCTGGAAAGCAAAATTAAGCATGTTTCCATTGAAGAAATCATTCGCCAAAAAGCCGGAAAACTGGTGAAATAAAAAAATTGGTTTAAGGCCAATAACTACAACAATTTATATTTAGAAGTTTTGGGCCTGCCCGACTTTTTGGTGGGCGTTACCCGCCTGCCGGCAGGCAGGTCGGGCTTTCCGTTACAATCTTTTTAACGGTAAAAACCATTAAAAAGGATTTTCACTACACTCCCTAACGCGAATTGATTTACGTCCTTCGGCTCCGCTCAGGATGACGGATTTACGATTTGTTTTAAAATTAAAAATATCGACAAGGTAAAATTCGTCAATCATCAATCGTAAATCCAAAATTTTCTTTGCGCTCCTTGTGTATTTTTCTTTGCGTTCCTTGCGGTTAAAACAAATTTCAATTGAATTCATTTTTATGATTTTTTACTTGGTTTTTATCATAAGAACCAAAAAAATCGAACATTTTATGCCTGATTTTTAATAATTATTTCCCATATTTGCCTCCAATGAACCAAGTAATTCTAAATATCGTCGCTATTCGTGTCTCTGTGATTATTTCACAAGGAGGTTAGGATGATGATTTAGTTTGAGTAAAAAAACTTTAAAAACCTTCCTAATCAACATTGGGAAGGTTTTTTTTATGGTATAATCATTGTAAAAAAAATAGGGTTAACTAAATGAAAAACAGAAATATAACGATAATTAACAGCAAGTGGATACTGTAAAATAAACAAATGCCAAAGGCGCATAATAAATGACAGGTTTAAATTTGCCGTTTATTTTAAACGGCGATTAAAACCAAGGTTTTATCAATAAAATTTAACAGAAGTAAAAAATTACAAATATAAATGCAACTAAATAAATACAGCAAAAGAGTCACACAAGATGAAACGCAGCCTGCTGCCCAAGCTATGTTATACGGCGTTGGTTTGACGGATGAAGACATGAAAAAACCTCAGGTAGGCATTGCAAGCACTGGTTTCGACGGAAATCCGTGCAATATGCACCTGAACAATCTGGCCTATAAAATTAAGGAGGAAGTCAATAAAAAAAACCAGGTCGGACTCGTATTTAACACCATCGGCGTTAGCGATGGGATTTCTATGGGAACATCGGGAATGAATTATTCCTTGCCTTCGCGCGATATTATTGCCGATTCCATTGAAGTGGTGATGAATGCCCAAAGTTACGATGCTTTGGTGACCGTTGTTGGTTGCGATAAAAATATGCCCGGTGCCATTATGGCGATGTTGCGGTTAAACCGGCCATCGTTAATGGTGTACGGCGGAACTATAGCTTCGGGAAGATACAAAGGAAAAAAATTAAATATCGTTTCGGCTTTTGAAGCACTCGGACAAAAAATTGCCGGAGTCATTTCAGAAGAAGAATTTAGGGAAATTATAAAAAATGCCATTCCGGGCGCAGGAGCTTGCGGCGGCATGTATACAGCAAACACCATGTCTTCTTCCATAGAAGCCTTGGGTTTTGCTTTGCCTTACAATTCCTCCATTCCTGCAGTAAACGAGGAAAAAGAATCAGAAACGGAAAGAATCGCTGCCGCCATTAAAAATTTATTGGAACTCGATTTAAAACCATTGGACATCATTACCAAAAAATCGTTGGAAAATGCGGTGGCTTTGGTGAATGCCTTGGGCGGATCAACCAATGCGGTGCTTCATTATTTGGCGATTGCACACGCGGCGGATATCGATTTTACCTTGGAAGATTTTCAACGGGTAAGCGACAGAACGCCGGTAATTGCCGATTTAAAACCAAGCGGTGAATATTTGATGGAAGATGTGCACGGAGTTGGCGGAACGCCTGCCGTGATGAAATATTTGCTGGGAAAAGGATTGTTACACGGAGATTGTATGACCATTACCGGAAAAACGATTGCTGAAAATTTGGCCAATGTTAAAGCATTGAGTTTTGAAAATGACCAGCACGTCATTCACACCACTGAAAAAGCCTTGAAATCGTCGGGGAACATTCAAATTTTATATGGAAACCTGGCCACGGAAGGATCTGTGGCTAAAATAAGCGGAAATGAAGGAGATTTATTTGAAGGGAAAGCGGTAGTTTTTGATGGCGAACAAAATGCAAACAATGGCATTGGCGCAGGAAAAGTATCAAAAGGCGATGTGGTGGTGATTCGTTATGTCGGCCCACGAGGCGGTCCCGGAATGCCGGAAATGTTAAAGCCAACTTCCATGATTATGGGTGCTGGTTTGGGAAAATCGGTCGCTTTGGTGACAGACGGACGTTTTTCGGGCGGAACGCACGGATTTGTGGTTGGGCACATTACGCCTGAAGCACAGTCTGGCGGAACAATTGCATTGGTGAAAGATGGCGATATCATTGTGATTGATGCCAAAAATAAAACCATCAATGTAAAATTATCTCAGGAGGAGCTGGCTTTGAGAAAAGCAGCATGGACAGCGCCAGAGCCAAAACACAAAAAAGGAATATTGTACAAATATGCAAAAATCGTTTCAACGGCTTCGGAAGGCTGTGTAACGGATAAATTTTAAAGCGATGGAGACATTAAAAAAGGAAGTTCAGGAAATAAATACGGTAAAATCGGTAAAGATGTCGGGGGCTGAAGCAGTCATCAGATGTTTGCTGGAAGAAGGATCAACCTTGGCTTACGGCTATCCAGGCGGTGCCATTATGCCGGTTTATGATGAATTGTACAAATACCGTGAGCAATTTCACCACGTATTGTCGCGCCACGAACAAGGCGCCATTCATTCGGCACAAGGTTTTGCCCGCGTAACGGGTAAAGTTGGGGTTGTTTTTGCAACTTCCGGTCCCGGTGCCACCAATTTAGTGACCGGAATAGCCGATGCGCAAATTGATTCAACGCCTTTGATTTGCATCACCGGTCAGGTTGGTTCTCATTTGTTGGGTTCAGATGCTTTTCAGGAAACGGACATCATCGGGATTTCTACACCGGTGACAAAATGGAATTATCAAATCACCAAGGCCAGTGAAATTCCCGCGGTTTTTGCGAAAGCATTTTACATCGCAAAATCGGGACGCCCAGGTCCGGTATTGATTGATATTACCAAAGATGCCCAATTTGGCGAACTCGACTTTTCGTATAACAAATGCGTAAAAGTCAGAAGTTACAAGGCAATTCCGACATTGAACATCGAAAAAGTGAAAGAAGCCGCCGTGTTAATCAATGCCGCCAAAAAACCATTGATTGTTTTTGGGCAAGGCGTGATTCTTGGCAGTGCTGAAAATGAATTTAAAAACTTTATAGAAAAAACAGGCATTCCGTCGGCGTGCACAGGCTTGGGCTTGTCGGCATTGGAAACCGACCATCCTTTGCATGTGGGCATGGTTGGAATGCACGGAAATTATGGGCCAAATGTATTGACAAACCAATGTGATGTGTTGATCGCCATCGGAATGCGTTTCGATGACCGTGTTACAGGAAATTTAAATACCTACGCCAAACAGGCAAAAATTATTCATTTTGAAATTGACCCTTCCGAAGTGGATAAAAATGTGAAAACCGATGTGGCTGTTTTGGGAACCGTTAAAGAATCTTTGGTTGAAGTTATGCAATTTGTAAAGAAAGGAAATCATAGCGAATGGATGAAAGAATTTCATAAATTGTATGAAATTGAGAAGGAAGTTGTGATTAATGATCAATTAAATCCGACCAAAGAAGGCTTGACCATGAGTGAGGTTTTGGCAGGAATCAATAAAGAAACCAAAGGCGAAGCGGTAATCGTTTCCGATGTTGGCCAGCACCAAATGATTGCATGGCGTTATGCGAAATTCACAAAAACCAGAAGCAATATCACTTCGGGCGGATTGGGAACGATGGGATTTGCTTTGCCGGCAGCCATCGGCGCAAAAATGGGTGCGCCGGATCGTGAAGTGATCGCCATTATTGGTGACGGCGGTTATCAGATGACCATACAGGAATTGGGAACCATCCTTCAAACAAAAGCAGCCGTAAAAATTGTGGTGTTAAATAACAGCTTTTTGGGAATGGTAAGGCAGTGGCAGGAATTGTTTTTCGACCGTCGCTATGCTTCAACGGTGATGACAAATCCCGATTTTGTGAAAATTGCGGAAGGTTACAGCATAGAAGCGAACAGGGTTTCAAAACGTGAAGATTTGGCCGATGCCATCAAAAAAATGACAGATTCAAAAGAAGCTTATTTTTTGGAAGTGGTGATTGAACCGGAAAGCAATGTGTTTCCGATGATACCGACAGGAGCAAGTGTTTCAGATATAAGATTGACTTAGTTATGGAAGAAAAAAAGAATTATACCGTATCGGTTTATACCGAAAATAATATAGGAATATTGAACCGGTTGTCGGCCATATTTTTAAAACGACATATCAATATCGAAAGCATGACCGTTTCCGAATCGGAAATTGAGCACGTACATCGATTTACTTTTGTGGTGCTAGTGACTGAAACGTTGATTCGTAAAGTTGTGCTGCAACTGGAAAAGCAAATAGAAGTGATTGGCGCTTTTTTTCATACCGAAGAGGAAATCATTTATCACGAAACGGCCTTGTTTAAAATTTCGTCGGAACATTTATATGATGAAAATATTCAGAATAAATTAAAATTCAGAAGAGCCCATATCATTGCAATCACCGAACGTTATTTTGTGATTGAAGCTTCCGGATTAAAAGAAGATATCGACAATATGTATCAAAAATTAAAGCATTACGGACTGATGCAATTTGTCCGCTCCGGACGCATTGCGATCTCAAGGCCAAGAATGGCGATTTCAGATGTCTTGATAGAAAAAAGTTAAAAGTTAAAAGTTAGATGTTAAAAGTTCAGCATCTAACATTTAACACCTAACATCTAACATATAACTAATAACATATAACATATTAAAAATGGCAAATTATTTCAACTCGCTTCCTTTACGTTTACAATTACAACAATTGGGAATTTGTGAATTTATGGATTCCTCAGAATTTGAAGACGGCGTAAAAAAACTGGAAGGCAAGAAAATAGTAATCGTGGGTTGTGGCGCGCAAGGGCTTAACCAAGGATTAAATATGAGAGATTCCGGATTGGATGTTTCATATACTTTGCGTCCGGAAGCAATCAAAGAAAAACGTCAATCCTATAAAAATACGGCGGATAACAAATTTAAAGTGGGAACTTATGAAGAAATGATTCCTGCAGCCGATTTGGTGATCAACTTAACACCCGACAAACAGCATACCAGCGTGGTTTCGGCCATTATGCCTTTAATGAAAAAAGGCGCGATTCTTTCTTATTCGCACGGATTTAATATTGTGGAAGAAGGGATGCAAATAAGAAAAGACATTACGGTAATTATGGTGGCTCCAAAATCGCCCGGCTCTGAAGTTCGCGAAGAATACAAGCGCGGATTCGGTGTACCGACATTGATTGCGGTTCATCCTGAAAACGATCCAAACGGCGATGGTTTTGATTATGCAAAAGCGTATTGTGCGGCTACGGGCGGACATAAAGCCGGGGTGTTGCATTCTTCATTTGTGGCAGAGGTAAAATCGGATTTAATGGGCGAACAAACCATTTTATGCGGATTGTTGCAAACCGGTTCTATTTTGTCTTTTAATAAAATGACAGAAAAAGGCATTGATCCGGGTTACGCTTCAAAACTGATTCAGTATGGCTGGGAAGTGATTACAGAAGCTTTAAAATACGGCGGAATCACCAATATGATGGATCGCTTGTCGAATCCGGCGAAAGTTAAGGCATTCAAACTTTCAGAGGAATTGAAAGAAATTATGCGTCCGCTGTTCCAAAAACATATGGATGATATTATGAGCGGCGAATTTTCTAAAACCATGATGGAAGACTGGGCGAATGACGATAAAAATTTATTGAGCTGGAGAGCGGCAACAGGAGAAACTGCCTTCGAAAAAACAGCTGCCGGAAGTATGAAAATTTCAGAGCAAGAGTTTTTTGACAATGCGGTTTTAATGGTTGCATTTGTGAAATCGGGTGTGGAATTGGCTTTTGAAACGATGACAGAATCCGGCATCAAAGAAGAGTCGGCTTATTATGAATCGCTTCACGAAACGCCTTTAATTGCAAATACCATCGCGCGTAAAAAATTGTTTGAAATGAACAGAATTATTTCAGATACCGCCGAATACGGTTGTTATTTGTTTGACCACGCCTGCAAACCTTTATTGGCCGATTTTATGAAGAAAATTGATACCGACGTGATCGGCAAAAAATATGGCGAAGGAAAAGACAATGGGGTTGACAACAAGGAATTGATAGAAATCAATGAAGCCATCAGGTTCCACGCAATTGAATTGGTTGGGTACGATTTAAGGGAATCTATGACTGCAATGACCAAGATTATTTAAGGAATATGAAATACTCAGTTTAACCGCAATGCTCGTAAAATGGGCGCTATATTCGCAAAATGCAAATAATTTTATTACAGCTTTGCGTTCCTAGCGAAAAAACCTTGCGGCCCTTGCGGTTAAATTGAATAAGTTAAATTTTTTTACCGTTGAACTCTGTGAATCTTTTTTTTTTGCTTTGTGAATCTCTGTGTCATAGCTTATAGTTACACTAAGTTTCACGGAGAGCCACCAAGTTGCACAAAGAAATATTAGCCATTTGTGAACTTTGTTTAAAACTTTGGCTTTGCGGTTAAAAGATGAGTGCTATAGCGCAAAATTATATTTTTTTAGATTGACATTAAAATCAAATAAGCCCAATTGTTAAATATGAACAGTTCATTCTAAATTTTTGTTAATTATATAACAAGTTTCTTTTTGCTTACATTTTTTATTTAATTTCGCACCGATGAAAATATACAATTCAAATATTACTGCAAGAATACCCAGTCGCCTTTCCGGCTTACGCCGCCGTACGCGCTAATTCTACCTATTAAAAAGCAGTTATTAATTTTCATTATACAATTACCATTTTGCAAAACTTTTTTAACATCACAACATTTTTAAATCTGATTTTATCAATCTCAGACAGCATGCCTGTTCGTGTTATTTCCCGTAGTCGCCCCTTGAGGGCTTAGACTTTTTGAAAATGATGCGTTCGTTTTCCCCTTTAGAAAAACAGAAAATTTCAATCCTAAATTTAACAATTAAGCCAATGAAAATTGTCATTGCTAATGAATCGCATATTAAATATGCCGAATTAATTTGTGAAACCATAAAAGAATCAGCAAAGGTTCGAGGTACCGGTATTGCTGAAAGAACTCCGGAATATATCATCAAAAAAATAAGTACAGGCCACGCCGTAATTGCAAGTCATAATGATGAATTTGCAGGTTTTTGCTATATTGAGGTTTGGGACAATAAAGAATTTGTGGTGAATTCCGGACTCATTGTGCATCCTGATTTCAGAAATCAGGGCTTGGCAAAAGAAATTAAGAAGCGGATTTTAGAACATTCAAAAGAACTGTATCCAAATGCTAAAATTTTTGGAATCACTACCGGACTGGCGGTTATGAAAATTAATTACGAATTGGGTTATCAGCCGGTTACATTTTCAGAGTTAACAACAGATGAAGCTTTTTGGGATGGCTGCAGAACTTGCAAGAATTACGATATTCTAACAAGAACCAATCGAAAAATGTGTTTGTGCACCGGAATGTTGTACGATCCAAATCATGAAAAAAACATCAAACAGCATAAGTATGATTCAAAAGTATTGTCACGATTGAAAAAAATTAAACAAGCATTGTTTCTAAAAAAAAAAGATTAGTGCGTAGTTTGAAAGTTATAAGTTAAAAGTTAAAAGCCTGCCTGCCGGCAGGCAGGTTAAAAGTTATTTGTTTTAAACATCTTTCTAATTCCAAATCAAACTCCCTTTCCTTAGGAAAGGGTTGGGGATAGGATTAATAAAAAAAATATAAAATCATGGAAAAAGTAGTGTTGGCATACAGCGGAGGTTTAGACACTTCGTTTTGCGTAAAATATTTAAAAAACGAATTGCATTTAGAAGTACACAGCGTATTGGTGAATACGGGCGGATTTTCAGAAAATGAATTGGAATCCGTAGAAAAAAGAGCGTATGAATTGGGGGTTTTTTCCCATACCAATAAAAATATTCTGGAAGAATTTTATGAAAAAGCCATCAAATATATGGTTTTTGGAAATATCTTAAAAAACAACACCTATCCGCTTTCCGTAAGTGCCGAAAGGGTTTTTCAGGCCATTGAAGTGGTTGAGTATGCCAAGCAAATTGGAGCAAAATATGTGGCACATGGAAGCACGGGAGCAGGAAATGACCAGGTGCGATTTGACATGATTTTTCAAATTTTGGCGCCGGAAATTGAAATTATTACCCCAATTAGGGATTTAAAACTGTCTCGTCAGGAAGAAATTGAATTCCTGAAACAACAAGGTGTGGAATATTCTTGGGAAAAGGCAAAATACTCCATCAATAAAGGAATTTGGGGAACCAGTGTTGGCGGCGTGGAAACGCTGACTTCCGATAAATCTTTGCCTGAAAGCGCTTATCCGAGCCAATTGGAAAAAACGGAACCGGTTGAAGTGACGCTTCATTTTGAAAAAGGGGAATTTGTTGGTTTTAACAATGAATTTGATACACCCGTAAATAATATTCTAAAATTAGAGGAAATCGCTTCAAAATATGCCATCGGAAGAGACATCCACGTGGGCGATACCATTATCGGAATCAAAGGAAGGGTTGGTTTTGAAGCCGCCGCTGCTTTAATTACCATAAAAGCGCACCATACGTTGGAAAAACATGTTTTGTCCAAATGGCAGCAATATTGGAAGGAACAATTGGGAAATTGGTACGGAATGTTGTTGCACGAAGGCCAGTATTTTGATCCGGTAATGCGAAATATTGAAGCTTTTTTAACCGATTCGCAACAAACTGTATCCGGCGAAGTTTTTGTAACTTTAAAACCTTATCATTTCAGTATCAATGGCATTGAGTCCAAACACGATTTAATGAAATCGAAATTTGGGGTGTATGGAGAAACCAATAAAGACTGGACCGCCGATGAAGCAAAAGGTTTTATTAAAATAGTGGGCAACGCCACAAAAATTTATCACAGCGTAAATTCAGAATTATGATTAAAGCAGGTATTGTTGGCGGCGCAGGTTATACCGCAGGCGAATTGATTAGGTTGCTGGTGAACCATTCAAAAGTTGCATTGGATTTTGTGTACAGCACTTCAAATGCCGGCAATGCTGTTTATGCGGTTCATCAGGATTTGTTGGGTCAAATTGATTTGAAATTCACTGATAAAATAAATCCGACTGTTGATGTGCTCTTTTTGTGTTTGGGTCACGGAAATTCAAAAAAGTTTTTGGAACAGCATCAATTTTCCAAATACACGAAAATTATCGATTTAAGCAACGATTTCAGGTTGAAAAATGATGCTGATTTTCAAGGTAATGAATTTGTGTACGGTTTGCCCGAACTTCAAAAAGAGAAGATCAAAGCGGCCAATTATATTGCAAATCCGGGTTGTTTTGCCTCCGCCATTCAACTGGCTTTATTGCCTTTGGCGAAACATCATTTGTTACATTATTCTGTTCATATCAATGCAACAACAGGGTCAACAGGCGCAGGGGTTTCGACGGGAGAAACCACGCATTTTAGCTGGAGAGACAATAATTTTTCGATTTATAAAGCATTTACGCACCAGCATTTGGGTGAAATAAATGAAAGTTTGATTGCATTGCAATCTGGTTTTTCGGAGGAATTGTTTTTTATTCCGAACAGGGGAAATTTCAGCAGGGGAATTTTTGCTTCGGTGTATTTAAAGTTTGAAGATACGTTGGAAAATGCTTACAAATTGTATGAGGATTTTTATAAAGACGCGCAATTCACCCATATTTCAAAAGTGCCCATTCATTTAAAACAAGTGGTCAATACCAACAATTGTTTTATTCATTTGGAAAAACACAACAACACGTTGTTAATCACTTCGGTGATAGACAATTTACTGAAAGGAGCCTCAGGGCAGGCCATTCAAAATATGAATTTGATGCTTGGATTGAATGAATCGGAAGGGTTGAATTTAAAAGCAACCGCATTTTAAAAGATATAAATAGAAATAGGAAATGAAAATAGCAATCATCGGCGCAGGAAATTTAGGGTATTCCATCGCAATCGGAATTTTAACGCAAAAAGATTTTAAGGTAAAGAATTTGTATTTAACAAAAAGAGACACGTCTTCTTTAAGTTCTTGGGAAAAACTGCCGAATGTTAAAATTTCTACGGAAAACAAAAAAGCCGTCCGATCTTCGGATATCGTCATTATTTCTGTGCAGCCAAAACAGTTGCAAACGGTGCTGGAAGAAATAAAAGAGGTTGTAAATCCGAAGAAACACACCATTATTTCAACGGTAACCGGCCGAAAAATTGAAGAGATTGAAAGTTTTTTGGGATCAGATACAGCAATCATCAGGTCAATGCCAAATACGGCAATTTCGGTTGGGAAATCGATGACTTGCATCAGTGCCAACCAAAAAGGCATGGAAAATATTGAATTGGCCAAAACCATATTTAATTCATTGGGAAAAACACTTTGCATTGAAGAAAAATTAATGCAATCCGCCACCGTGATTTGCGCCAGCGGCATCGCATTTTGGATGCGGTTGATCAGGGCAACTTCACAAGGCGCGATTCAGTTGGGATTTGACGCCAAAGAAGCGCAGGAACTGGCAATGCATACCTGTTTAGGTGCGGCGAGTCTGTTGATACAATCGGGCAACCATCCCGAGCAGGAAATAGACAAAGTGACCACGCCAAGCGGCTGTACAATTGAAGGCTTGAATGAAATGGAACATCAGGGACTGAGTTCATCTTTAATCAAAGGTTTGATCACTTCCTTTGAAAAAATAAATCAGATTTAAAACATAAAAAATGGAATTATTTGATGTTTATCCGCTCTACAACGTAACGCCAGTAAAGGCAGAAGGCGTTTATGTTTGGGATGAAAACAATACAAAATATTTGGATTTTTACGGCGGCCACGGTGTCATTTCTATCGGACATTCGCATCCCGAATATGTAAAATCCTTGAGCGAACAACTGACTAAAATCGGATTTTATTCCAATTCAATTGTCAATCCGCTTCAACAGGAATTGGCCCATAAATTGGGAAAATTATCGGGTTGTGAAAATTACAACTTGTTTTTGTGTAATTCTGGTGCCGAAGCGATCGAAAATGCGCTAAAACTGGCTTCATTTGAAACCGGAAAAAGCACGATAATCGCTTTTAAAAATGCGTTTCACGGAAGAACATCCGCAGCGGTGGCGGTAACCGACAATGCCTCGATAAACGCTCCCATAAATTTGCAGCAAAAAGTGACTTTTTTGCCGTTGAATGATATTGAGTTGGTGATTCACGAAATTGGAAAAGGAGATGTGGCTGCCGTAATCATTGAGGGAATTCAGGGGGTTGGCGGTTTGGATGAAGGAACTACTGCGTTTTTTCAGGAAGTTCAGAGGGAATGTAATGAAAATGGCGTATTGCTGATTTTAGATGAAGTGCAATCGGGTTATGGAAGAAGCGGAAAATTTTTCGCTTTTCAGCACCACCATATTCAGCCTGATGTGATCACCACGGCAAAAGGAATGGGCAACGGATTTCCCATTGGCGGCGTGTTGATTGCCGATAAATACAAAGCCAAATACGGCATGTTGGGTACAACATTTGGCGGAAATCATTTGGCTTGCGCAGCAGGAATTGCTGTTTTGGATATTATTGAAAAAGAGAAATTGATGGACAATGTGAATGAAGTTTTCCAATATTTTTCTGAAGAAATTAAAACGGTTCCCCAAATTAAAAAAGTAAAAGGAAAAGGTTTGATGCTGGGCGTGGAATTCGATTTTGAAGTGGGCGAATTGCGAAAAAAACTCATTTTCGACAAGCTTATTTTTACCGGTGGATCAAACAATAAAAACCTGCTCAGAATTTTGCCGCCTTTAAGTGCCAAAAAAGAGCACATCGATATTTTTATAAACGCTTTGAAAGAAATTTTAATCTGATGAACATTGCTCTGACTTCACAACAAAAAAACGCCGTTTTGCTATCGATGGCAGCATTGATTGAAGGTGAAAAATTGGCTTTGCTGGAGGCCAATAAAACGGACGTTAATAATTATACGGGCAATGATTTGGCGATGGCCGACCGTTTAAAAGTGGATGAAGCAAAAATTAAGGAAATGATTTTGTCGCTGAAGCAATTGGTGGCTGATGTGGATCCGGTTGGGAAAGAATTGTATCATTTCACCCATGAAAACGGAATGAAAATCACCAATAAAACAGCGCCATTCGGTACGGTTTTAATCATTTATGAATCAAGGCCAGATGTTACTGTTGAAGCGGCCGGAATTGCCTTTAAATCGGGAAATAAAATCTTGTTGAAAGGCGGAAAAGAGTCGGTAAATTCAAATTTAATGATTGTGGATTTGTGGCACAAGGCCTTGGGAGAAAACAATATTCCAGGCGATTGGTTTGAATATTTAAATTATAACAGAACAGAAACGCAGGCGTTTTTGCAACATCCAACCCAAAAAGTGGATTTGATTGTGCCGCGCGGGGGTGAAAATTTAATCGACTTTGTGAAACAATACGCCACTTGTCCGGTGATTGTGAGCGGTCGCGGCAATAATTTTATGTATGTGGACAAGGATGCTGATTTAGAAATAGCGCTAAAAGTAATTCTCAACGCAAAAATCACAAAAATATCGGCCTGCAACGCGGCCGACAAAGTGTTGATCAATTCAAATTTGCCGAATAAAGAAATATTCATTGAAAAACTGATTGTTGCATTATTGGAATTCAATGTTAAAATTTTGGGTGATAATGCATTGTCAACTTTTAAAAATGTTGCTGCTTTTACAGATGAATCCGTTTGGTTTGAAGAGTTTTTGGATTATAAAATTGTTTTGGGAAGCGTAAATTCATCCGAAGAAGCCATTGAAAAAATCAACAAGTACGGAGGCGGTCATTCGGCAGTGATCATTACCAAAAACAGTGAAACAGCCCAAATATTTATGGAATCGGTTGATTCGGCAGCAGTTTACCAAAATGCGTCGACGCGTTTTACGGATGGCGGACAGTTTGGTTTGGGCGGAGAATTGGCGATAAGCACCGATAAACTGCATCACAGAGGTCCGATGGGACTGCAACATTTAGTGACTAACAAGTGGTATATATATGGAAATGGGCAAATTAGGTAAGAAAAGAATATTGTTGAAAATCGGCACAAATGTGCTGACCAAAGAGAGCGACAACATCTCCAGAGGCAAAATGGAAGATATTGCAAAACAAATTGCCCGTTTACAGGACGATTATGAATTTGTGATTGTGAGTTCCGGCGCCATTGCGGTGGCAAAACAGTTTGTGAAACTGGAAAGCAACGGAAAAAAAATAAACGTAAAACAGGCGTTGGCATCGATCGGACAGCCGCATTTAATGCGAATTTACCAGGAATGTTTCAGGGAATTGGGATTGCTTACTTCCCAATGTTTGCTGTCGTATTCCGATTTTGAAAAAGAACAATCTAAAATAAATATTGTGAATACCATCAATGTTTTAGTTGAAAACAATTACATTCCTATTATCAATGAAAATGACACCGTTGCCACCGATGAAATTAAATTTGGCGACAACGATAAATTGTCGGCTTTAACCGCGGCATTGTTACAAGCTGATTTATTGATTATAGCCACCAACACCCATGGGATTTACACGAAAGAATCGATGCACAATCACCATGAAAAAACGATTTTGGAAACTTCCGACATTCAATCGCTGAAAAAGGAAGCTGAAAAAACCATTTCATCAGGAGGAACAGGCGGAATGATTTCAAAAATTGAGGCCGCGGAAATCGCCCAAAATGCCAATATAGAAACGTGGATTCTCAATGGCTTAAATGATAATTTTATGATTGATGCCATTCAAAATAAATCTGTTTTCACAAAAATCACTTTAAAATGATACATTTTACCAATATAAACGATCTTGGAAATCTGCAAAAAGCGGTTCAGGAAGCGCTTGAAATCAAGAAAAATCCGCTGCAAAACAAAGCTTTAGGCGAAGGCAAAACGATTTGTATGTTGTTTTTTAACAACAGTTTGCGCACGCGTTTAAGCACACAAAAAGCTGCTCAAAATCTGGGAATGAAGGTGATAGTGATGAATTTTGGCAGTGAAGGCTGGGAGTTGGAATATGAAGATGGCGCCATTATGGATGGCTCAAAATCGGAACACGTAAAAGAAGCGGCCAAAGTGATTGCGCAATATTGCGATATTGTGGCCATCAGGGCTTTTGCATCGCTTACAGATAAAGAAAAAGACCAGGCGGAAATTGTGATTAGCAGCTTTAAAAAATACGCCGGAATTCCGGTAGTAAATATGGAAAGCGCAACCGGACATCCGTTGCAGGCTTTGGCTGATGCCATTACGATGGAAGAATTTAAACCCGCGCACAAACCAAAAGTAGTGTTGTCCTGGGCGCCGCATCCAAAAGCGTTGCCACACGCAGTGGCAAATTCTTTTGTGGAAATGATGCAATTGCAGGAAGCTGATTTTGTGATTACGCATCCCGAAGGTTATGAGCTGGATCCTGAAATCACCAAAAATTCGACCATAGAACACAATCAGGAAAAAGCATTTGAAAATGCCGATTTTGTGTATGTCAAAAATTGGAGTTCTTTTAAAGATTATGGAAGGGTTATGAATTCGGACAGCGCGTGGACAATTACTTCAGAAAAAATGAAACTGACGAACAACGCGAAATTTATGCATTGTTTGCCCGTTCGAAGAAACGTTATTGTTGCTGATGAAGTGATTGATTCCGAGAATTCCATAGTGATTCAACAGGCGAATAACAGAACATATTCAGCGCAAATTGTGTTGAAGAAAATATTGGAGAATAATTAAAAAGAGGTCTCGAGTTCGCTCGACCTGACAAACGTCTCCTCGAGCGCAGTCGAGAGGTTAAATCATAAAAATGAAAAAAAGTAAGCTCAAAATAGTGAAAATTGGCGGAAACATCATCAATGATGAAGTGGCCCTAATTTCATTTTTAAAAGATTTTGCCGAATTGGATGCTCCAAAAATTCTGGTCCACGGCGGCGGAAAAAGGGCAACCGAAATTTCTGAAGCAATGGGTTTACAGCCAAAAATGGTTGCGGGAAGAAGGGTGACCGATGAAGCGACTTTGGAAGTGGTGACCATGGTGTATGCCGGATTGCTGAACAAAAAAATTACGGCGCAATTACAAAAAATGAACTGCAATGCGTTGGGTTTGTCGGGTGCCGATGCCAATTGCATTTTGGCGCACAAAAGAATCGTTGCTGAGGTTGATTACGGGTTTGCGGGCGATGTGGATGCGATTAATTCCGGATTTATAAAGGTGTTGTTGCAAAATAAAGTGACGCCGGTTTTTTGCGCGATTACGCACGACAAGAACGGACAATTATTAAACACTAACGCCGATACGATTGCTTCTGAAATGGCCATTGCGATGAGCGATTTTTATGAAGTGGAATTGAATTATATTTTTGAATTGAAAGGTGTATTGGAAAACATTGCCGATAAAAATTCGGTCATTCAACATATTAATTTAAATAAATATGAACAATTAATTGAAGAAGGGATTATTTCAGAAGGAATGATTCCCAAGCTTCACAATTGTTTTAACGCACTAAAAAAAGGGGTGAAAAAAGTGAACATTGGCGATGCTTCGCTCATTCAAAAAACAAATAATTTGCATACAACATTAACAATTGATTATTTAAGTTGAATTATTATAAATATATTTCTTTGTGCAACTCTGTGATTCTTTGTGAACCTTCGTGTAACAGTGATGTTGTGAATTTTAGAAAAGAAAAGTTTTAATTTCTGATAAACAGTTTTTTTAAAGCATATTATAAATTTAGAAACTAATAATAAATGATAAACGAGCTAACAAAGGAAGCCTTAACACTGCTTAAAAATTTAATTGCAACCCAATCTTTTTCAGGAGAGGAAAAAGAAACTGCGCAGTTAATGATGCAGTGGTTTTCCAATCACAACATCAATTTTGAAAGTGACAAACACAATGTTTGGGCAAAAAATAAGTATTTCGATGCTTCCAAAAAAACGATCTTGTTAAACTCGCATCACGACACCGTAAAACCGAATAAAGGGTACACAAAAGATCCTTATAATCCTGAAGTTTTGGACGGAAAACTGTACGGATTGGGAAGCAACGATGCCGGCGGAAGTTTGGTTTCCCTGTTGGCGACTTTTACTTATTTTTACGAGAGGAACGATTTAAATTACAATGTGGTGATGGTGGCTTCTGCTGAAGAGGAAAGTTCGGGGATGAACGGATTGAACAGTATGTTGCAAATTATTCCGCCCATCGATTTTGCCATTATAGGCGAACCAACCTTAATGCACTTGGCCATCGCAGAAAAAGGTTTGTTGGTTTTGGACTGCGAAGCGAAAGGAACTTCGGGGCACGCAGCGCACGGAATTGGAGACAATGCCATTTATAAAGCGATTGAAGATGTTCATTGGTTTCAAAATTTTGAATTTCCGAAGGAATCGGAAATGTTGGGAAAGGTAAAAATGACCGTAACGCAAATCAATGCCGGAAATCAGCACAACGTTATTCCGGCCACTTGCAATTTTGTGGTGGATGTGCGGGTTACTGATGCTTACAGCAACCAGGAAGTATTAGAAATTGTGCAGTCGAATGTAAAATGTGACGTAAAAGCAAGGTCGTTGCGGTTGAATTCATCCTCAATTCCAAAAGACCATCCCATTGTTGAAGCCGGAATTAAATTGGGCAGAAAAACCTACGGTTCGCCAACATTGTCAGACCAAGCCGTACTAAGTTGTCCGTCCTTGAAATTAGGTCCGGGCGACAGTTTTCGCTCACATACCGCCGATGAATTTATTTATGTGAGTGAAATTGAAGAAGGGATTGCGTTGTATATCAAAATATTAAAAGAAATTCTAGTTAATTAGTCAATATGCCAAGAATTTAATTTTGGATTTTGAATGATGGATTATAAATTAAACAGTTCAACAATTCAAAAGCGTTAAATTCCCCTCTTGAGAGGGGTTAGGGGTGTATTTTTTGAATGATGAATTAATTACACGATTTGGCACCCTGAGCGGAGCCGAAGGGAAACAACTAAACGATTAAACAATAAAGCCATGAAACTTTGGAATAAAGGTTTTTCAACCGATAAAAAAATAGATTTGTTCACCGTTGGAAACGACAGGGAACTCGATTTAATTTTGGCAAAATATGATGTGATCGGGAATATTGCCCACGCAAAAATGCTGCATAAAATTGGATTGTTAACGGATGATGAAATTGCTGATTTAGAGATTGAGTTGAAAAATATTTTAAAAACTATTGAGGAAGGAAACTTTACAATTGAAGATTCTTTTGAAGACGTTCATTCTAAAATAGAGTTCTTACTTACTGAAAAATTGGGTGATACCGGCAAAAAAATTCATACGGCGCGATCAAGAAACGACCAGGTTTTGGTGGATGTACATTTATTTGTGAAAGACGCTTTAAAGGAAATAAATGAAGGCGTAGACGAACTTTTCGACTTGTTAATTGCTTTGGCCGAACAGCATAAAAACGTATTGTTGCCGGGTTATACGCATTTACAAATCGCGATGCCTTCGTCTTTCGGATTGTGGTTTTCAGCCTATGCCGAAACTTTGATAGACGATATTTACTTTTTGAAAGCCGCGTACAAAGTGGCCGACCAAAATCCGCTGGGATCCGCAGCAGGTTACGGAAGTTCCTTTCCAATCGACAGAGATTTTACCACAAAATTGTTACACTTTGAGACCTTGAAATTCAATTCCGTAGCTGCACAAATGGGCAGGGGAAAATTAGAAAAATCAACGGCTTTTGCAATGAGTTCGGTGGCAGGAACCTTGTCGAAAATGAGTATGGATATTTGTTTGTACATGAACCAGAATTTTGGTTTTATCTCTTTTCCGGATGAATTGACCACAGGTTCGAGCATTATGCCACACAAGAAAAATCCGGATGTTTTTGAATTGATCCGGGGAAAATGCAACAAGCTTCAGGCCTTGCCTTATGAGTTTACTTTGATCACAAACAATTTGCCAAGCGGTTATCATCGGGATCTGCAATTGCTGAAAGAAGGATTGATTCCGTCATTTTCAACCTTAAAATCCTGTTTGGAAATGTTGACGTATTCATTAAAAAATATTCAGGTAAAACCGAATATTATTGAAGATGAAAAATACCTGTATTTATTTAGTGTTGAGGAAGTTAATAAGCTGGTTCAAGGCGGAATTCCTTTTAGGGACGCTTATAAAATTGTAGGGAAAAGCATTGATGAAGGCACTTTTAATCCAGACAAAAAAGTGGTGCATACGCACAAAGGAAGTCTGGGAAATTTATGCTTGGATGAAATTGTAAATAAGAAAAACAAGGCTTAATTTTAATCAATAATTCAAAATCCTCAGTCGTACAACGTCAATTTTACATTGTACAAGCATCCCAAATTGGATCTTTCGGCAGATGGGCAATAATGGAAATATTTTCATTGGAAACTGGATGGATGAACTCAATTTTATGTGCGTGCAAATGGATGCTTGCATCTTTATTGCTTCGGTCAAAACCATATTTTAAATCGCCTTTTATGGGCGAACCGATTGCGGAGAGCTGGCACCTGATTTGGTGGTGGCGACCCGTTTCCAAATCGACTTCCAACAAGTGGTAATTATCCAGTGATTTCAATACTTTATAATGAAGAACGGCTTTTTTGCTGCCTTCAATTTCGGTGTTATAAGAAGTGGATTTGTTGTTTTTCGGATTCTTGATCAAGTAGCTTATTAAGGTATCTTCTTCTTTTGCCGGTTTATTTTTAACCACTGCCCAATAGGTTTTGTTTACTTTTTTATCGCGCAGCATTTTATTGAAACGTTCCAATGCTTTGGAAGTTTTGGCAAAAACAACAATGCCTGTGGTTGGCCGGTCGAGGCGATGCACGGTGCCCAAAAAAACGGCGCCCGGTTTGTTGTATTTTTCCTTGATATACGATTTTACAACGTCACTTAAAGGTTCATCTCCAGTTTTATCGCCCTGAACAATATCGCCCGATCGCTTGTTGACAATGATAAAGTGGTTGTCTTCAAACAAAATTTGCAGGTTATTTTTGGTTGAAGCCATTTTTAAGATTGTGTCGCTACTTGCTGATTTAGTTCGTCGATTAAATTGAGCAATTCATCTTTTCCGGTGGTGTCTACTGCAGAAGTCACAAAATGTGGTGGCATACTTTCCCAATTGGATTTGGTCATCACTTTTTTGTAAACCTGAATATTTCTGTTCAATTCGGAAAGTTTTAACTTGTCGGCTTTGGTGAAAACAATGTAAAACGGAACGCTGTTTTCGCCCAAAAACTCCATAAATTCCAAATCTATTTTTTGAGGTTCTAGCCTTGAATCTATCAACACAAAAGTGCAAATCAATTGTTGGCGAAGCAATAAATAATCTTTTATAAACTCCTGAAATGTTTGTCGTTTGGATTTTGAAACTTGTGCATAACCGTAGCCCGGCAAATCGACCAAAAACCAATTTTCGTTAATTTTAAAGTGGTTGATAAGCTGGGTTTTCCCCGGTTTCCCTGATGTTTTTGCCAACTTGGTTCTTCCGGTAATCATATTGATCAATGAAGATTTTCCAACATTTGACCGCCCGATGAAAGCATACTCCGGGATTTGCTCTTTTGGGCATTTGGAGACGTCGGTATTGCTGGTTACAAAATCAGCAGTTTTAATTTTCATGGGTTAAAGGTTCCTTTCTTTTAGCCAGCTTTCAAGAATTTTATTAAACTCGTCTGGGTGTTCCATCATAGGCGCGTGGCCACATTTATCAATCCAAAACAAGTTGGCGTCGGGCATTAATTTTTGAAAATCTATAGCAACTTCAGGCGGAGTCACCAAATCGTTTTTTCCCCAAATAATACAGGTTGGAATATTCATTTTAGGCAAATCTTTTGCCATATTATGCCGAATGGCGCTTTTTGCGATGGCCAAAGTTTTGATAACCCTAACGCGATCATTTACCGATGCGTAAATTTCATCAACAACTTCTTTTGTTGCAATTGCCGGGTCGTAAAAAACTTCTTCAGTTTTGGCTTTTATATACTCATAATTTCCTCTTTTTGGAAAGGTGTCACCCATTGATTTTTCATACAAACCAGAGCTTCCCGCCAACACAAGTGCGGCAACATTATCGGGGTTTAACTTTGTGAAATACAACCCAATATGTCCGCCCAAAGAGTTTCCAAGCAATATGGCTTTGTCAATTTTTTTATACGCCATAAAATCTTTTAAAAACTTCGATAAGTTTTTAACATTGGTTTTTAAAAGCGGCAAATTATAAATTGGCAATTCAGGTATAATCACTTTATATCCTTTTTCAGAAAAATAATTTAAAACACCGTCAAAATTACTTAACGCCCCCATAAGTCCGTGAAGTACGATTATTGGTTGCCCTTCACCGGCTTCAACATAGCTATACTTGCCATCTGTGATAAGTTTACTGCTCATTTAAATATTCGTTTTTATACCTATTCGCAAAGGTAACTTTTTTTTCGAAAATACAGGTTTTTTTAAAGGCACGGAAACAAAATAGTAGCGTCTTGAATTCCAAAAAAGTAACTAATAAATGAGTGAAAGTGTTAAAAGTTATCAACAAAGTGGATAATTGTGGTAAATTGTGGGAAAAAATTTATATTTTTGAATACACTCAAATTATGATGATAAATTTAATTGGAACATACGAAGCTAAGGCTGATGCGAAAGGAAGGTTGCTGCTTTCCAACGCATTAAAGAAACAGCTTATGCCAATGTTGCAGGAAGGTTTTGTGATAAAACGATCCGTTTTTCAGCCATGTTTAGAGTTGTATCCGATGTCTGAGTGGAATGCGATGATGGCAAAAGTGAATACATTGAACAGGTTTGTGAAAAAAAACAATGATTTCATCCGTCGTTTTACTGCGGGCGTAAAAATTGTGGAGTTAGACAGTTTGGGAAGATTATTGATTCCGAAGGATTTGCAGATTTTCGCAGAAATCGACAAAAATGTGGTGCTTTCTTCTGCAGTGAACATTATTGAAATTTGGGACAAAGACAAGTACGAAAAAGCGATTGATGATGCAACGGTAGATTTTGCGGATTTGGCTGAAAGTGTGATGGGTAACGTAAATGAAAATGGAGATGGAATATCATAATCCGGTATTGTTAAAAGAAAGTGTGGATGGTTTAAATATCAAGCCAGACGGCGTATATGTTGATGTTACGTTTGGTGGCGGAGGCCATTCAAGAGAAATATTGAGCAGATTGAATGAGCGCGGAAAACTTTTTGCTTTTGATCAGGATGAAGATGCCCAACGCAATGCGATTGATGATCCGAGATTTACGTTGATTCCGCAGAACTTCAGATTTATTAAAAGGTATTTGCGGTTTTACGGCATCAAAAAAGTGGATGGTATTTTGGCTGATTTAGGCGTGTCTTCGCATCAATTTGATGAAGCGGAACGCGGATTTTCAACCCGCTTTGATGCCGATTTAGATATGAGAATGAACCAATCAGGCGTATTGTCTGCTTTTGAGGTCATCAATAAATATGAGGAGGAAAAATTGACCAACGTGCTTTTCAATTATAGCGAATTGCGCAATGCAAAAGATATTGCCAGAAGAATTGTTGAAAAACGGTCAGAAGAAAAAATTAAAACAAGTTTTCAGTTAAAGGAAGTTTTGGCCGCATTTGTGCCAAAATCACAGGAACATAAAGTGTTGGCCCAAATTTTTCAGGGAATTAGAATTGAGGTGAACCAGGAAATTGAAGCATTGAAGGAATTTTTATTGCAAGTGCCCGAATTGCTGAATGAAGGCGGAAGATTGAGCGTGCTTTCTTATCATTCTTTGGAAGACAGGTTGGTAAAAAGGTTTATCAGAAGCGGACTTTTTGAAGGCGAACCGGTTAAGGATTATTTTGGAAATGTCACGGTTCCTTTAAAAAGAGTGGGGCAAATGGTGGTTCCGTCATTTCAGGAAATTAAGAAGAACAGCAGGGCAAGAAGCGCAAAATTAAGAATCGCAACTTTAGCATAAATGGCAAAAATATCAAATAGCGTTTACGATTTATTAAAAGGGAAATTCTTGATACAAGAAGATTCCTTTAAAAATTGGCGTTTTATTTTTTTTATAGTCGCCTTGGTGCTTTTGATGATTGCGAGCGGACACAGTTCAGACAAAAAAGTAATGGAAATTGCGCAGCTGAACAAAGATATTAAAGAATTAAGAGCAGAATTTGTTGATACACGATCAATTTCAATGAAAATGAAACTGGAATCGACCATAAAAAATAAGGTATTGAATTACGGATTAAAACCAAGTGAAAATCCGCCACAAGTAATTAAAGTAACCGCAAAAAAAGTAAATTAAAATTGGCTGCAACAAAAAAAGGCATATTAAATAAACTCTATGTAGTATTTGTGTTTATCACACTTTTTTTGGCGGCTATTATTCTGAAGCTAACCGATATTCAATTTGCCGATGGCGAAAAGTACCGAGATATGTCGGAGCATCTTACCATAAAAAACGACACTATTTTCGCGAATCGCGGCAATGTTTTTTCTGCAGATGGCAGCTTGCTGGCAACTTCTATGTCGCAGTATGAAATCAGGATGGACGCTTATACGGTTGAGGCTGAAGAATTTGAAGCCAATATCAGAAATCTTTCTGTGGAGCTGTCAAAAATGTTGGGAAAACCGGCAAATGAATGGGAAAATAAAATAAGAAAAGCGAGAACAAACAAAAACAGGTACCTATTTATCGCCCGAAAATTGGGCTATACCGAGTACATGAAAATAAAAAGTTTTCCAATTTTTAAATTGGGAATGTACAAAGGCGGATTTATTGCCGAGCAATCAACTGTTAGGGCACATCCGTTAGGAAAAGTTGCTGAACGAACCATTGGTTATGATGATTACAGAGGCGCACCAGGTATTGAAGGTGCTTACCGCGATTATTTAAATGGAAAATTCGGATGGCGTTTGAAGCAAAAAATAGCCAAAGGCCAGTGGAAACCAATTAACGACAACAATGAAAAGGAACCGGTTGACGGAAAAGATATTGTCACCACCATTGACATAAATATACAAGATATTGCGCACCATTCTTTATTGAGACAGTTAGAATTTTATGAAGCCGATCACGGTTGTGTGGTGGTTATGGAAACCAAAACAGGAGAAATAAAAGCAATTTCTAATTTGGGGAAAAATGCCAACGGCACCTATTATGAACGTTTGAATTATGCCATTGGAGAATCCAATGAACCAGGGTCTGCCTTTAAAGTGATGTCGATGGTTGTTGCATTGGAAACAAAAGCAATAGATACAGGTGCCATAGTTGATACTGGCGGAGGCAGATATATCATTCACGGAAGGGCTATAAATGACTCAAGAAAAGGTGGTTATGGTAAGATTTCTGCAGCTCGTGCACTTGAAGTTTCTTCAAATATTGGGTTTGCAAGATTAATTAATGAAAATTTCAGTAAAAATCCTGAGAAATTTATCAATGCTTTAAGGGGAATGCATTTAAATGATAAGTTAGGGTTGCCCATAAAAGGGGAAGGTTTGCCAGAAATTCCTGGACCAGGTGATAAAAAATGGAGCAAGAACGCATTGCCTTCAATTGCTTACGGTTATAATATTAGCTTAACGCCACTTCAAATTTTGACATTTTATAACGCCATTGCAAATGACGGCGAAATGGTAAAACCAAGGTTTATAAAAGAAATTCGATCTTGGGACAACCAACATTTAGAATCTTTTGATAAAGAAGTCATTGATCCGGCAATTTGTTCAAAAGAGACCATAGATAAAATGCAGGAAATGCTTAAAAATGTGGTGGTACACGGAACCGGAAGAAAATTATATGCCGAAAATTTTTCTATGGCGGGTAAAACAGGAACTGCCAGAACCGAATATTGGATGGATGATTGGGAGACAAACAGGCGTTATATTTCCTCCTTTACGGGATATTTTCCTGCTGAGAACCCGAAGTATTCTTGCATTGTGGTCATTCATAAACCAAAAGCGCAAACAGGTTATTATGGTGCCGATGTTTCCGGACCGGTTTTTAAGGATATCGCCCAAAAAATTTACCTGTCAAAATCCGAAATTAATAAAATTGAGAATAAAACGCCAGATTTCAAAAGCATAGAAAATGACTATAACGCCTATTTCACCATTGCCAACAAAGAAATTGACACGATTCCAAATGTAAAAGGAATGGCAGGGATGGACGCAATTTCCATTCTTGAAAATTTAGGGTTAAAAGTGAGTTATATGGGAAAAGGAAAAGTGGCTGAGCAATCGCAGCTTGCCGGCGGAAAAATAATCAAAGGATCAACCATCATACTAAATTAAATTATTTGAAATCAGTCAAAGACATAATAAATAAAGTTGTGGTAAACGTAATTCAAGGCAGCACCGACATAAAAGTGAACGCCATTGTATTCGATTCAAGAAATGTGCAAAAAAATTGCCTGTTCGCAGCGCAAAAAGGCTTGTTGTTTGACGGCCATCAATTTATTGATAAAGCGATAGAATTAGGAGCTGTTGCAATTCTTTGCGAAAAATTGCCTGAAAATTTGGATGAAAACATCACGTATATTCAAGTTGAAGATTCAAACAGCGCATTGGCGTTGATTGCATCAAATTTTTACGGCAATCCGTCTTCAAAATTAAAATTGATTGGAATTACGGGCACAAACGGCAAAACCACTGTTGCTACGTTGTTGTATAAATTATTTCAGAATGCCGGTTACAAAACGGGACTGTTATCAACCGTAAAAATTTTGGTCGATACCAAACAATATGAAGCCACGCACACCACACCAAATTCTGTGGCCATAAATTTCTATTTGAATGAAATGGTGGAGTTGGGTGTAGATTATTGTTTTATGGAAGTGAGTTCTCACGGAATTCATCAGAAAAGAACGGAAGGATTGCAATTTGCCGGCGGCGTATTTACCAATTTAACGCACGACCATTTGGATTATCATAAAACATTTGCGGAATACAGGGACGTAAAAAAATTATTTTTTGATCGATTGCCAAAAACAGCTTTTGCGTTGGTGAATATCGATGATAAAAACGGTGCGGTGATGTTTCAAAACACCGAAGCCAAAAAACAGTCTTACGCCTTAAAAACCATGGCCGATTTTAAGGCTAAAATAATTGAAAACCAGTTTTCGGGCTTGGTGCTCAATATCAATAACAATGAAGTTTACACCAAATTAATTGGCCGATTTAATGCTTATAATTTGCTGGCTGTTTATGGCGTTTCTGTCCTTTTGGGATTGGATTCGGATGAAGCTTTGCGGCATTTAAGCGAGTTGGAAAACGTAACGGGCAGATTCCAGTATTTCATTTCTAAAGGAGGCGTAACGGCTATTGTGGACTATGCGCATACGCCCGATGCCTTAAAAAACGTGTTGGAAACCATCAATGAAATAAGAACCGGAAACGAACAAGTAATTACCGTTGTGGGATGCGGTGGCAATAGAGACAAAGCGAAACGCCCTGTTATGGGGCGAATCGCCTCTCAATTAAGTACGCAGGTAGTGGTGACTTCCGACAATCCGAGGAATGAAAACCCACAAACAATCATAGAAGAAATAGAAGCAGGCATTGAACCTCAAAATTTGAGAAAATCACTGTCCATTTTGGATAGGGAACAAGCCATAAAAGCAGCTTCAAAACTAGCTAAAAAAGGCGATATCATATTAATTGCCGGAAAAGGCCACGAAACCTATCAGGAAATAAACGGTAAACGTTCGCATTTCGATGATTATGAGCAAATTACAAATCAGTTAAACCTCATAGAAAGCTAAATTATGTTATATTATTTATTCGAATATCTAGATAAATATTACGATTTGACCGGCGCGGGGTTATTTAAGTATATCTCGTTTCGTTCAGCAATGGCGTTTATTATTTCTTTGCTGTTTTCAATGATTTACGGTAAAAAAATTATCAATTATTTGCAATTGAAACAAGTGGGCGAATCGGTTAGGGATTTGGGTTTGGAAGGCCAAGTTGAAAAAGCGGGTACGCCAACAATGGGAGGGATTATCATTATTTTGGCTACGCTTATTCCTGTATTGTTATTTGCGCAAATAGACAATGTGTATATTATTTTGTTGGTGGTTACCACATTATGGATGGGAACTATTGGATTTTTGGATGATTATATCAAAATATTTAGGCAAAATAAAGCGGGATTAAAAGGCAGGTTCAAAATTTTAGGTCAAATTACTTTGGGAATTTTTGTGGGCGCGATGCTTTATTTTCATCCAAGCGTTACAATGAAAGAAAAATTGCCGACAAAGTTTCAATATGTCACTGAAGCAGGAACCCAAGTATTGTTTGCCGATGCTAAAAAATCGACAAAAACAACCATTCCATTTGTGAAGAACAACGAATTGGATTATGCTTCTGCCTTGGCTTTTTTAGGTAAAGGTTATAAAAAGTATTCTTGGATCATTTTTATTGCAATCGTCATTTTTATTATTACGGCAGTGTCAAACGGCGCCAATTTAACAGATGGAATTGACGGATTGGCAGCGGGTTCATCGGCCATTATTGTGTTGACACTCGGAATTTTTGCCTGGGTTTCAGGTAACATCATTTTCGCAAACTATTTGGACGTAATGTACATTCCGGATTCTGGGGAGATGACCATTTTTATCGCAGCTTTTGTAGGAGCTTTAATCGGATTTTTATGGTACAACACCTATCCGGCTCAGGTTTTTATGGGCGATACGGGAAGTTTGACCATAGGTGCTGTAATTGCTGTTTTGGCTATTGCCGTGCGCAAAGAATTGCTCATCCCTATTTTAGCGGGCATCTTTTTAGTGGAAAATTTATCGGTGGTTCTGCAGGTAAGTTATTTTAAATACACCAAAAAAAGATTTGGAGAAGGAAAACGCATATTTAAAATGGCGCCATTACACCATCATTATCAAAAAAATGGTTATCACGAAAGCAAAATTGTGACAAGATTTTGGATTGTGGGAATTATGCTGGCCGTGTTGGCAATTGTTACTTTAAAATTGAGATAAAAGCCCCTCCTTTAATTCCTCCCCGAAGGGGAGGTTGATAAAGTAAATAAAAATGAAGAATATAAATGTAAATAAAAGTATTGAAAAATCCCCCTTCGGGGGAAAAAGGGGGCTTTTGGTTGTTCTCGGCGCAGGCGAAAGCGGTGTTGGAACCGCCATTTTGGGAAAACAAAAAGGCTTTGATGTTTTTGTTTCTGATAAAGGAAAAATTGCTGAAAAATATAAAAAAGTTCTTTTAAATAGTGACATTTTATTTGAGGAGGGAAACCATACTGAATCTAAAATATTGGAGGCCGATTTGGTGATGAAAAGTCCGGGAATACCAGATAAAGTTGCTTTGGTTAAACAATTGAAAAGCCAAGGAATTCCAGTAATTTCTGAAATCGAGTTTGCTTCAAAATATACAAAAGGCCTTATTGTGGGCATCACCGGATCAAACGGAAAAACCACCACAACGATGTTGGTGAACCATATTTTAAAGAAGGCAAATTTAAATGTTGGGATGGGAGGAAATATTGGGAATAGTTTTGCGCAACAGGTGGCCGAAAACAACTACGATATCCACGTATTGGAATTGAGCAGTTTTCAGTTGGACGGGATCGTGGATTTTGCCCCGCACATCGCCATCATTACAAATATTTCGCCCGATCATTTGGACAGATACGATTACAAGTTTGAAAACTATATCCATTCAAAATTCAGAATTACCGAAAATCAGACTGAAAATGATTTTTTGATTTATGATGCTGATGATAAAGTGATTTCAGAATGGTTAAAAAATAACAACACAAAAGCAAGTTTGCTTCCTTTTTCAATAGAAAAAGAATTGGAACAAGGCGTTTTTTTGAAAAACGATAACATTATAATTAAATATAAAACCGAAGATACACTAATGAACATTTCAACTTTAGCCTTAAAAGGAAAACACAATTTAAAAAATGCAATGGCAGCTTCTATGGCAAATTCGTTGCTTAAAGTTAGAAAAGATACCATTCGTGAAAGTCTGGAAGATTTTGAAGGCGCAGAACACCGTTTGGAATTTGTGCTGAAAATTAACGGTGTGCGATACATCAACGATTCAAAAGCAACAAATGTTAACGCAACATTTTATGCATTGGACAGCGTAAAAACGCCAACTGTATGGATTGTGGGCGGCGTAGATAAAGGTAACGATTATTTAGATTTAATGCCGTTTGTGAGAGAAAAAGTGAAAGCCATTATTTGTTTGGGATTGGACAATCAAAAGATAATGCAAACTTTTGGCAATGTGGTTGATTTAATTGTTGAAACTGCAGGAGCTGAAGAAGCGGTAAAAGTGGCTTACAAAATTGCCGAAAAAGGAGATACCGTGTTGTTGTCTCCGGCTTGCGCAAGTTTTGATTTGTTTGAAAATTACGAAGACAGGGGAAATAAATTTAAAGAAGCCGTTCGCGGATTGTAGATGAAACGAGCCATAACAAATTTTGATACACACAGAAATGATTAATGGCGAATTTACCTGCCGGCAGGCAGGCAGCATCTGTACCAATAAAAAATTAATAATAAACAGATGAAAAACATTCTTAAAAATATAGAAGGAGATAAAGCGATATGGGCAATTGTGACCGTTATGGCAATTTTGTCATTTTTGCCTGTTTACAGCACAAGCACCAATTTGGTTTACGGAACCAATATTGGCACACCTTTCTATTATTTATTTAAGCATGTGATTTTGTTGTTTCTTGGGTTCTTAATTATTTACGGCGTTCATAAAATTCCGTTTAGATATTTTAGCGGCGGCTCAGTATTAATGTTGCCTTTGGTCATTTTGTTATTAATTTATACCCTTTCACAGGGCACAACCATTGGGGGTTCAAACGCCAGCAGGTGGATTGAAATTCCGTTTATAGGCGTTGGTTTTCAAACATCTACATTGGCTGTTTTGGTGCTGATGATTTATGTTTCCAGATATTTGGCGCGAAAAAAAGAGAGCGAAATATCTTTCAAAGATAGTGTTTTACAGTTATGGCTGCCAATAGCCATTACCCTGGCATTAATTTTACCGGCAAACTTTTCAACCACGGCTATCGCTTTTTTAATGATATTGATGGTGTGTTTTATTGGAGGTTACCCTATTAAATATTTATTGGGTGTTGTGGGTTTTGGCATCGTGTTTTTGGGATTATTTGTATTGACTGCTAAAGCGCTTCCCGGAGTTTTCCCTAACCGGGTTGATACTTGGATTAGCAGGGTTGAAAATTTTTCCAATCCGAGTGCTGAAGAAGGCTATCAGGTTGAAAAAGCAAAAATTGCCATCGCAACTGGCGGTTTGCAGGGCCGAGGTCCGGGAAAAAGTATCCAAAAAAACTTTTTGCCACAATCTTCCTCCGATTTTATTTTCGCCATTATTGTGGAAGAATATGGATTGATTGGCGCTTTATTGGTAATTCTGATGTATTTTATTTTGCTGTTTCGCATTGTGATTGCGGCAAAAAAAGCAAGAAGTATTTTTGCCACGCTCATTATTATTGGCGTTGGTCTGCCCATCATTTTTCAAGCACTCATAAATATGGCCGTTGCCGTTAATTTGATGCCGGTGACCGGACAAACATTGCCGTTAATAAGCAGTGGCGGAACTTCTATTTGGATGACATGTTTTGCGATTGGCATAATTTTAAGCGTTACAGCCGAAAAAGAAATAAACCCAGATATCGCCAGTGAAGATAACCCTTTAACAGTACTACATGAAGCAATCGGTTAACATCATATTAAGCGGAGGCGGCACTGGCGGGCATATTTACCCGGCAATCGCTATTGCCAATGAATTAAAACTAAGATATCCTGAAGCAAATTTTTTGTTTGTCGGCGCAAAGGATAAAATGGAAATGGAGAAAATTCCGGAAGCGGGATATGCTATTAAAGGATTGTGGATTTCAGGAATTCAACGACAATTTATATTAAAAAATTTCTCATTTCCCTTTAAATTGGTGAGCAGCTTGTCAAAAGCATATAGAATCATCAAAGAATTTAAACCGGATATTGTAATAGGGACAGGAGGTTTTGCCAGCGGACCAACATTATTCGTTGCAAGCAACCGAAAAATAAAAACATTGATTCAAGAACAAAATTCCTATCCGGGAATCACCAATAAATTATTGGCGAAAAGAGTCGATAAAATTTGTGTGGCTTATGATGGATTGGAGCGCTTTTTTCCTTTGAACAAAATTGTTAAAACAGGAAATCCGGTACGTCAGGATTTGCTTGAAATAGCAGGTAAAGGTGAAGAAGCCAAAAAGTTTTTCAATCTTAACAGCGATAAGAAAACACTTTTGATTCTTGGCGGAAGTTTAGGCGCGAGAGCCATTAATAATTTGATTGAAAAATACCTAGATTGGCTGGTTTCCAAAAACTTGCAGGTGATATGGCAAACCGGAAAATTGTATTATGAAGAATTTAAAAAATACGACCGTTTAGATGGCGTTCAAACCCACGCTTTTTTGAACAGGATGGATTTAACCTATGCCGCTGCCGATTTTATTATAAGTCGTGCCGGTGCAGGTTCTATTTCGGAATTGTGCATTGTTGGGAAACCGGTAATTTTTATTCCTTCGCCAAATGTGGCTGAAGACCATCAAACTAAAAATGCATTGGCGGTGGTGAATAGCAATGCGGCTTTAATGCTGAAAGAATCGGAATTGGATATGTTTCAATCCAATGTAATAACGCTGCTGGAGAACGAAGAATTGCAGCAAACTTTTAGTAAAAACATCAAAAAACTGGCATTGCCAAATGCCACAAAAGACATCGTTGAAGAAATTGTAAAATTAATAAACAGATCATAAAATTGAATTTAGATCGCATACATAACGTATATTTTGTTGGTATCGGAGGCATCGGTATGAGTGCTCTTGCAAATTATTTTAAAAGCAACGGCAAAAATGTTGCGGGTTACGATCGCGTCTCAACAAAAATTACGGAGTCCCTTCAACATATGGGAATTGCGGTTCATTATGATGATTCTGTTGATTTAATTCCTTCTGAATTTAAAAACAGCCAGGAAACCATTGTGGTTTATACGCCTGCAATTCCGAAGAATAATTTGGAATTAAACTATTTGTGGGAAAACCATTTTACGGTTTTAAAGCGCTCCGAAGTATTGGGCTTAATTACGAAAAGCACTTTTTGTTTGGCAGTTGCCGGCACACACGGAAAAACAACAACGTCTACTATTTTAGGACATATTTTAAAAGAAGCCGGGGTAAATGCCACGTCTTTTTTAGGCGGAATTTCAGAAAATTACAAGTCCAATTTAATTTTGGGCGGTGATGAAATATCAGTAGTGGAAGCGGATGAATTTGACAGATCGTTTTTAAAATTATCGCCAAATATTGCCTGTATCACTTCTATGGATGCCGATCATTTGGATATTTATGGAGAAAAGGCTGAACTGGAAAAATCATTTATGGATTTTGCCGATAAAGTATCACAAACATTAATCATAAGAAAAGGATTGCCGTTAAAAGGCCTAACATATGGCATTGAAGAAAATGCCGATTACGATGCGAAAAATTTAAAAGTTGAAGAAGGCGCTTACATTTTTGATGTGAAAACACCAACAGAAATTATAGAAAACATAAAGATTAACCTGCCGGGTAAACACAATGTGCTAAATGCGGTGGCGGCTTTGGCAATGGCTCATATTTTTGGGGTTTCACTCCAGGTCATTGCTGAAGCTTTACTAACTTTTAAGGGAATTGAACGACGATTTTCTTACAAAATTAAAACGGAAAATTTGGTGCTGATTGATGATTATGCGCACCATCCTACCGAAATTAACGCGGTGGTTGATTCTGTTCGGGAAATGTATCCCACAAAAAAAATAGCGGGAATTTTTCAACCGCATTTATACAGCAGAACGAGAGATTTTATAGATGATTTTGCAGCTAGTTTATCGCGCTTTGATCAATTGATTTTGTTGGATATTTATCCGGCAAGGGAATTGCCGGTTGAAGGCGTGACATCGGCTTGGTTGTTAGATAAAATCACTATTGAAGAAAAACAGATTTCTTCAAAAAAGAATTTGGTAAAAAATGTATTAAGCCTTGATTCACAAGTGATTGTAATGATAGGTGCCGGTGATATAGGCGAATTGGTGGAAGTAATTAAAAATGCATTGGACCATGAAAATTAATTGGAATTACATCATAGGGATTTTATTGTTGTCGTTGGTGGTGTTTCTGTACGGTTTTTCAAATATGAGAAACAGCGCTAAAAAAGTAGCCGATATTTCTATCGAATTTGAGCAGGGAGACAACCTTTTTATGGATTACCAAATGGTTAATAAATTGTTAATACAAAATGGCGGAAGTGCTAAGAATCTAACTAAATCTGTTATAGATTTACATAATTTGGAAGCAAATGTGCGATCACACCCCATGGTAGAAAGCGTATCGGTTTATTTAACGGTTGACGGTTTTCTCAAAACTAAAATTAAACAGCGAACCCCAATAGCGAGAGTGGTGGATAATAATGAAAGTTATTATATTGACAGACAGGCAAAAATCATGCCTTTGTCCGACAATTTTTCAGCGAGGGTTTTGCTTATTTCAGGTGCCGTAAAGGAGGAGAATAATAATGAAATTCATGAATTGGTAACCGCAATTTTAAATGATGAATTTTTAAAAGAACAGATAATTGCGATAGAAAAAACAACAAAAAACGAATATGTTTTGGACACAAGGGTAGGTGATCAGAAAATAATTTTAGGGAAAATTGAAAATTTGGATCAGAAATTTAAAAATCTGGGCGCATTTTATATAAAAACAATGGCCGATAGCACAATTTATAAGTATGATTCAATTAATTTAAAATACAACAAGCAAGTTGTAGCCACTAATAAAGTAGATTATGGAAAACGATGATATTTCGGTAGGATTGGATATAGGAACAACCAAAATTGTTGCTATGATTGGTCGCAGAAATGAGTATGGGAAAATAGAGTTGTTAGGGATTGGCAGAGCCAAAAGTTTAGGCGTTCACCGTGGTGTGGTCAATAATATTACACAAACAATACAGTCAATTCAAAAGGCTGTGGATGAAGCAATTGCGGTGTCTGGGATTCAAATTACTGAAACTGTTGTGGGCATTGCCGGGCAACATATCAGAAGTTTGCAACACAGCGACTATATCACAAGACCAAATTCTGAAGAAGTGATTAGCGAGGAGGATTTGGAAAAATTGGAAAAACAGGTTTATAAATTGGTGATGCTTCCGGGTGAAGAAATTATACATGTGCTTCCGCAGGAATTTAAAGTAGATGGCCAAGGCGAAATTACACAACCTGTTGGGATGTATGGAGGCAGACTTGAAGCCAACTTTCATGTGGTTGTTGGACAAATTTCTTCCATCAGAAATGTTGGACGATGCATTAAAAGTGCGGGATTAAATTTAGCAGGAATAACCTTGGAACCTTTGGCATCGGCAGAAGCCGTTTTAAGCGCCGAGGAAAAGGAAGCCGGAGTGGCATTGATTGACATAGGGGGAGGAACTACAGATTTGGCGATTTTTAAAAATGGAATTATTCGTCATACTGCCGTAATTCCTTTTGGGGGAAACGTAATTACCGAAGACATAAAAGAAGGCTGTTCCATTATTGAAAAACAGGCTGAATTGCTGAAGGTAAAATTTGGATCGGCTTGGCCAGGCGACAATAAGGACAATGAAATTGTTTCAATTCCGGGTTTACGAGGCAGAGACCCTAAAGAAATTACCCTTAAAAATCTGTCTAAAATTATCAATGCAAGGGTTATTGAAATTATTGAACAAGTGTTCCTGGAAATTAAAAACTACGGACATGAAGAGTCAAAGAAAAAATTAATTGCCGGAATCGTTTTAACAGGAGGCGGCGCAGAGTTAAAACACATCAAACAACTGGTTGAATATGTAACCGGAATGGATACCAGAATTGGCTATCCAAATGAAAATTTAGCGGGAGATTCAGACGAAAGTTTGTCGAGCCCACAATATGCAACGGCAGTCGGGCTTTTGATGAACGGTTTGAATAAAATTGAAAAAGCGAAAAAAGCCAAAATGGCCCAACATCATTTTCAGGAAAAACCAAAAACCGAAGAAGCCAAAGAAGACGTTAAAAAAGAGACAATTATCGCAGAAGAATTCAAAGAACCTAAAAAATCCATATTTGAAAAATGGGGAGATAAATTTAGGGACTTTTTAGACAATGCCGAGTAATTAAAAAAATATAATCATAGAATAATCCAATAAATATATATTATGAGCAGTTCAGACTTTAGCAACATTTCATTTGATTTACCAAAAAATCAGTCCAACGTTATAAAAGTTATTGGAGTTGGCGGCGGAGGCAGCAACGCCGTAAACCATATGTATTTACAAGGAATTGACGGTGTTGATTTCGTAATTTGTAATACTGACGCACAAGCATTGCAAAACAGTCCGATACCCACAAAAATTCAATTGGGCGTTTCATTAACCGAAGGATTGGGCGCAGGAGCAAACCCGGAAGTTGGTGAGCAGGCGGCCATGGAAAGCATTCAGGAAATTAAACAAATGTTGTCATCCAATTCAAAAATGGTGTTTATCACTGTTGGGATGGGCGGCGGAACAGGAACCGGTGCTGCGCCGGTAATTGCCAGAGTTTCAAGGGAATTGGATTTGCTTACCATTGGTATTGTGACTATTCCTTTCGGTTTTGAAGGCAAAATGCGTAATGACCAGGCCTATAAAGGGATTGAAAAGTTACGCGGATATGTTGATTCCTTAGTGGTTATTAACAACAACAAATTGAGAGAAGTGTATGGGAATCTTGGTTTTAAAGCCGGATTTTCAAAAGCGGATGAAGTGCTGTCCACCGCCGCTCGCGGAATTGCTGAAGTAATTACGCACCACTACACACAAAATATCGATTTAAGAGATGCTAAAACCGTACTTTCAAATAGCGGAACTGCCATTATGGGATCTGCAAGCGCCTCCGGTGAAAACAGGTCGGAAATTGCGATTTCAAAAGCATTGGATTCACCTTTGCTTAACGACAACAAAATTACAGGCGCCAAAAATGTGCTGTTGTTAATTGTTTCTGGATCCGAAGAAATTACCATTGATGAAATAGGTGAAATCAACGACTATATTCAGGCTGAAGCCAAGTCTAACGTGAATATTATTATGGGTGTTGGCGAAGATGAATCCTTAGGCGATGCCATTTCCGTAACCATTGTAGCCACAGGTTTTAATAAAGACCAACAACATGAAATTTCAAATACTGAAGCAAAAAAAATAATTCATACGCTTAACGACGAGCAAGAGGCTACTTTTGATTTTTTTGAAAATAAAAATAGAGATTATCCAATCAAACAAACCAATCATAAAATTATAGATATTCCCCAAGTTGAGGACAAAATAATTTATGATTTAGGTGAAGAATTGGAAGATGAGGAAGAAGACTTTAAGATTATTTCAACCACAGAATTTATCAAAAACATTGACGTGGTTTATGAAGAAATTGCGCATAACAACACCTACAATGATTTTATAATTACGTCCTTCACTCCGCAAATAGAAGAGCCTGTTCTTCAGGTTGAAGAGGAAAAGCAAATTTCATTTACGTTCGATTTGCCGCTTTCAGAATTTAAAAATAAACCAAAAGTTGAAGCGCAAAAAACCAATATCAACGCCATTGAAGTGAACGACCATCAACATGTAAGCGTTATCAAAAAAGTGGAAGAGGATATTTATTTCACTTTGGAAGATTATGCCGAACTGGAAGACAATTTAACAAAAGCGGCCAAACCGGTTGTTAAAGAGGTGAAGTCATACGTTGAAGACGAGATGAATTTCACCCTGAGCTCAAAGGCTGAAATAGATGTAAAAGAGTATGAAGTGGTTGATTACAAAGAGGTTTCGCCGCTAGATTTGACCATCGCCGAATTGCAGCAAAGAGCCGCTGACAGACGAGAGAAAATGAAAAATTTTAATTACAAGTTCAGCAATAAATTAAGCAAAAATATTGATGAAATGGACAAAGAACCAGCTTATAAAAGAATGGGAATTGAATTGGACCAACCCAATCATTCTTCCGACTTTTATCAGTCCCGGACCACTTTACAAATTGATGACACCGATGCGATTCAGTTTCGTTCAAACAACTCTTTTCTGCATGATAATGTAGACTAAAATGTAGCCCAAAGACAAAAAACTTAGATTATTTACTAAGTTTTTAACTCGAAAATCTTCTTGTAATAATGAGGATTTTCGAGTTCTTTTTTTTTATCTTTGCCCAATAAAATTCTACGATTATGAGTTTACAGGAAAAGATAATGGATAAGATGAAAGAGGCGATGAAAACCAAAGACAAAGTTGCTTTGGAATCGTTAAGAGCCATTAAATCTGAATTGTTATTGATTCAAACAAAAAGTGCCGCTTCCGAGGAATTGACCCAAGATGATGAAATAAAACTGCTTCAAAAATTGGTAAAACAAAGAAAGGACAGCGCCGCAATTTATAAGGAACAAGGAAGAAATGATTTGGCCGAGCCTGAATTGGCGCAAGTGGAAGTGATCTCACAGTTTTTACCGGTGCAAATGAGTGAAGAGGAAGTGAAAAATGCCGTGGCTGAAATTATAAAATCTGTGGGCGCCACTTCCATGAAAGATATGGGGAATGTGATGGCCGAAGCTTCAAAACAACTGGCAGGCAAAACCGACGGAAAATCAATTTCCACAGCCGTAAAACAATTATTGGGATAAAATTAAGGTTTTTGATTTTAATATCTTTTGATTTCAAAAGTTTAATGAAATTCTAAAATTTAATATTAGTTTTTAAAAGGGAAATTGCTAAAGCAATCCTAAAAACTTCACTAAATTCGCAAAACTAAATGGCCTCGTGGCGCAACTGAATAGCGCACTGGATTTCGGCTCCAGCGGTTGTAGGTTTGAATCCTACCGAGGTCACGAATAAATCAACAAAAAGTTGAAAACAAAGCAAGCTAAAAATAAAAGCTTGCTTTATTTTTTTAGCTTGCGTCGTTTTCTTTTGTTGATTTTCAAAGCAGAGCTTTGTCAGGATCATCGCAGATAATCCTACCAATAAAATTAAGCTTGCTTTATTTTTTTAATGAGCGGCGTTTTCTTTTGTTGATTTTCAAAGCGGAGTTTTGTCAGGATCATCGGAGATAATCCTGCGTAAAATAAAAGCTTGCTTTTTTAATTGAATTTTTTCTTCAACAACATTTGAATGTCTTTATTTGCGCCATAAACCACTAAAACATCATCTTTTTCAAGAATAAGATTGGCCGAGGCAACGCCTTGAACTTTTGTTTCTCTAAGACTACGGCCAACATTGCTTTTAACCTGCGAGCTTTTTATGGTGGTTAGCACCAAAAGATTGTATTTTTTTTTGATGCCAATTTCAGCGAGAGTTTGCCCTTCATATTCTGGTGGAAGATTTATTTCCACAATACTGTAATCATCACTCAATTCAAAAGAATTAACAACCCCGGCCAAACATAATTTTTTAGCCCATCGCTCGGCAGTTTCCTCTTCAGGATGCACAATTTCATCTACGCCAATGGCTTTTAGCACTTTTTCGTGCAAGGGATTAATGGCGCGGCTAATCAATCTTTTAACGTCTAAATTTTTCAGCAAAGCAGTTACCATAATATTTGCGCCTTGGTCTTCACCAATGGCAACAACCACAACATCGGTATCTTTTAAAGGCAATCCGGAAACCGTAAATTCATCGGTGGCATCCATGCAAATAGTATGTGAAACCTTTTCTTTTAATGCATCAACTTTATTCATCCGGGTATCAATGCCGATAACTTCGTTTCCTTGCAAGGTTAACTTTTCTGCAAGGGAAGCGCCAAAATTTCCAAGTCCTATGATTATAAATTTCATAATTATTCTTTTTAGTTAATTGATGGTGATTTCTTCTGTTGGATAACGATAATTTTTATGTTTTACTTTTCTGATAACGGCTATTAAAATGGAGAGCATACTTACCCTTCCTATAAACATAACCATAATAATTACAAGTTTGCTTGCTTCACTTAAACTTGCCGTAATGCCAAGGCTTAAACCAACAGTGCTGTAGGCAGAAAAGCATTCGAAAGCGATACTTTTCAAATCTTTATCACTATCAAAAATAGAGATTGCAATAATGCCAAAACCAATAACAAATAATGATAATGAAATAACGGCAAATGCACGTCTGACTGAGATGTTGGAAATTTCTCTTCTGTAAACCTCAATTCTTGTTTTTCCTTTGGCCAAACTCAAAAAATTAAGGGTTGCAATGGCAAAAGTGCTTGTTTTTATACCACCTCCAGTTGATGCTGGTGAAGCACCAATCCACATTAAAAGAAAAATAAGCATCAATGTTGAAAAATTTAAAGCAGCCATATCTACCGTATTAAATCCTGCTGTTCTTGGCGTTGTCGCGCCAAATAATGCCGTAACGACTTTTCCGACACCTGAATGTGGTGCCAATAAATTGTTATATTCACTTAAATAAAACAAAACGGTTCCTATAATTGTTAAAGAGAACGTTGTAATTAAGGTAATCCGGCTATTTAAATTAAGCACCCAAGGTTTGTGCTGTATGTTATGTTTTGAAAAATTCTGAAATTTATTTACAATCCAATACTTTAAATATTTTAAAATGTTTACCACAATGGGAAATCCAAGTCCGCCAATTACAAATAAGACAATGATATAGGATTGCAAAGAATAATTGAATCTAAATCCGCTTTCATAAAGGCTGTTGGGCAATGTAGAAAAACCGGCATTGCAAAAAGCGGATACCGAATGAAAAACCGCAAAAAAAGTACGTTCAAAAATAGTGGGAAGCACGGCATTATTCAGACTGGTGTAAATTAGCAAACCGCCAATAATTTCAATGGAAAAGGTAATAACAAGAATTCTTTTTAGTGTTGAAAAAACATCGCTTAACTTTTGTGAATTTGTTAAATCGCTTAAAACCAGCTGATTTTCATAATTTGTGCCGCCTTTAAAGAAATAACTAAAATAGCTGGCAAAGGTAAGTATTCCAATTCCGCCCAATTGAATGAGCAACAAAATAATGGTTTGGCCAAATTGCGTAAAAAAACTTCCGGTGTCCACAACAATCAATCCAGTAACACATACAGCGCTGGTAGAAGTGAATAGCGCGTCTAAGTAGGAAATTTCGGTATAAGTTGCATTGGGCAACATTAATAAAAAAGTTCCTATCAATATGATTGCCAGAAAGCTGGCTATAAACAATTGGGCCGGATTTAATAAAGTGCGTTTATAATTTATTTTCTGTTCGGCAAATTCTCTTATTAAAGTCAGCAGGATGGCGAATTTCAACCAATTGTCATTGTACAAAATAGATAAGTGTTGATGTGCTTCCTGTGAAAAAAAATGTATAAATATGATGTAAATAATAATCAATAAACTGACGACATCAAATATAAAAACTTTATCATTGATATTTTTTTTCAAGGTGATGTATCTGATTGCCGTTGCTAAAATACCCAAGGCTAAAACAATAAAATAATAACCGTTTATGTACTCTTGAATAGGATTGGATTGGTCATAACCAAAATCGGTTATTAAAACGAATAGGCCTATAAGGCTTAATAAAAAGGTGATTTGGAAAAACGTTTTAAAATTTAAAATTTGCTTTAGTATAGCGATCACTTTTAAGAGATTTTTTAAAAATTTAAAACACAAAATTAGAATAAATTAGGGTACAATCAGGTTTTTTCTGTTAGTATTGATTATTAGGGCTTTAATTCTTAGTAAATTGCCTTCTAATCGATTAAAAATAAGAAAAACGAACCTATATCAAAAGTTTCCATAATTTAAATTCTTGTAACCGTGAAATAAAAAGTTATAGAAATTATTCTGCCGCTAATTTTTTAAGCTCGCTGATTGTTTTCAACGGATTTTTACTTTTAAAAATAAAATTTCCTGCAACAAAAGCGTCAACGCCAGCATTTGAAAGTTTTTCAATGTTTTCATCGGTTACGCCGCCATCAACTTCAATCAGCGCATTGGAACTGGAAAATTCGATCAATGCTTTTAGCTGTTCCACTTTTTTGTAGGTATTTTCAATAAAACTTTGTCCGCCAAAACCCGGATTCACACTCATCAGCAACACCAAATCCAAATCGGTGATAATATCTTCCAAAACCGCAATTGGCGTGTGCGGATTCAAAGAAACGCCGGCTTTCATGCCTAGCGCTTTTATGGCTTGAACAGTTCTGTGTAAATGCGGACAAGCTTCATAATGAACCGTTAAAATATCGGTGCCAACATTTTTAAAATCTTCAAGAAAACGATCGGGATCAACAATCATTAAATGAACGTCCATCGTTTTTTTGGCGTGTTTTGAAATTGCTTTTATTACGGGCATTCCAAATGAAATGTTTGGGACAAAAACGCCGTCCATCACATCAATATGAAACCAGTCCGCTTCACTTTTGTTGATCATTTCAATATCGCGTTGTAAATTGCCAAAATCTGCGGCCAAAAGGGAAGGAGCAATAAATTTGTTCATTTTTTCGATTGTTGTTTGTGCAAAAGTAGGTTTTATAAAGCAAAAAAAGAAAAACGCTTCAAATTTTTGAAGCGTTTTTCTTTTTAAGGCAATCCGTAAGTTTTAAAACCAAGGAATTTTATCCTAAATATGTTTTTAAAATTTTACTTCTTGAAGTATGTTTTAGTCTTCTGATGGCTTTTTCTTTAATTTGACGAACACGTTCGCGCGTTAAATCGAAAGTTTCACCAATTTCTTCAAGTGTCATCGGGTGCGTGTCGCCCAAACCGAAATACAACTGAACAACATCCGCTTCTCTTGGCGTTAAAGTTTCTAAAGCGCGTTCAATTTCAACTTTTAAAGATTCGTGAAGCAACGCTTTATCCGGATTTGGAGATTCGCCAGTATTTAAAACATCATACAAGTTCGAGTCTTCTCCTTCAATTAAAGGCGCGTCCATCGATACGTGACGGCCCGAATTTTTCATCGATTCTTTCACGTCATTAACGGTCATATCCAATTTTTTTGCAATTTCTTCGGCAGATGGAGGTCTTTCGTTTTCCTGCTCTAAAAACGCATACATTTTATTAATTTTATTGATCGAGCCAATTTTATTCAAAGGCAAACGCACAATTCTCGATTGTTCCGCCAAAGCCTGTAAAATCGATTGACGAATCCACCAAACCGCATAAGAAATAAATTTAAATCCACGAGTTTCATCAAAACGTTTCGCCGCTTTAATCAATCCCAAGTTTCCTTCATTAATCAAATCGGGCAAAGTCAATCCTTGATTTTGGTATTGTTTTGCAACAGACACCACAAAACGCAAGTTGGCTTTTGTTAATTTTTCCAAAGCCATTTGGTCGCCGGCTCTAATTTTCTGCGCCAATTCCACCTCTTGCTCGGCAGTAATTAAATCTACTTTTCCAATTTCCTGTAAGTACTTGTCTAAAGATGCGGTTTCTCTGTTGGTAACCTGTTTCGTTATTTTAAGCTGTCTCATGTAGTAGCGAATAATTTTTTAGTTAATATATAAGGTCTATAGTATTATACGTTGTATTCTTCAAAATGTTACAAAATAAATCACAAACAATTTTATTTGTTTTAAAAACGACGCAATTTATAGCAATATTTTGGGCGTTTCCCGCCAGCTGGCGGGTTGGGCTTTACGCTATAATCTTTTTTTCGGATAAAAACCTCTAAAAAGTATTTCCGCTTCAATCCCTAACGCAAATTGAATTTCTAATTGAAACTTGAAACATTAAACTTGAAACTATTTCTTATTCTCCTTTTCAAACAACCTCTGATAATAAAAAGCAGGCAATAAAAGAAACACAAACAACGGCTGAATTAAAAACCTTCGAACATAAAATGTCAACAAATAACCTTGTGTCACATTAAATTTTAAGAGGATAAAAAGCATCAAACTTAAAACTGCAAAAGCCAGCACATAAAATTTGACCGAAAAATAAAGTGCTTTTTTATCATTAAAAACCAAATAAATAATGGCCAATGAAATTAAGGTGTTTAAAAAGTATCTGTAAAAAATGTTCAAAAAATAAACGGTAAAATTGAGTACATGAATAGAAGTATTTAAATAATCGTGTTTAAAATAATCCAAAAGCGGATCATAAAAATAAGGCTGCACCAATGCACGAATTAAAATCAGCATTAAAAAAAGCAACATAATTAAACCTATCCGAACCGATTTCCTCATTTTTTCAAGTTTGAAAAATAACGAATCCAAACAAACCAAAGCAAAAATGTCATTCCGTAGATAATGGACGGGAATATAATTTCGTGCAATAAATGTTGATACTGCGGATATTCATAAAGCGCTATCGAAATAATGAATATCCTTACAATGTTTGTGAAATAAATAAGCAAACTTCCAAACAAAATATACAAAACGGTCGTTTTAAATTTCCCTGCAAACGCCACAATAAAAGCAATAAATAAAATAATGATGCTAATGGCATTGCAGCCTTCCACTATAAAAGCGGTTAATTTGCCATTTATGAATAATTCAACCGACACCGTTTCGGTATCTTGTGCTATTTCAGTTGGATAGCCAAAAATGTTCAATAAATATTTTGTTTGTTCGGCAACAGTTTTTGTGATTGGCGCACACGCAAATGGCGCTGTTTCATTTTGTGTTTTATCCAAATAATAGGAATATCCCAAAAACAGCAGCAAATACGTGCCAAAAAATTTAATTAAAAATAATACTACCGTTTTATTGCCTTTCACAAAAAAAAGAATTTTAATTTTGCATAAAATTACAAATTAATATGAATATTCCTCAATTAAAAGAATCGGTGACCGCCATAACTGAAAGCAATACATCGGTTTCAGAAAAAAGACAGGCAATTTGCGATTATTTAAAACAAGAAATTGACTATTACCATTGGGTGGGTTTTTATTTTAAAAACGGCGATAAAGCCGAATTAAAATTGGCCGAATTTGCAGGCGAACCAACCCAACACACTATCATTCCGTTTGGAAAAGGAATATGCGGACAAGTGGCCATCAGCAATAAAAATTTTGTGGTTCCGGATGTAACTGCGCAAGACAATTATATTTCCTGCGGATTTAAAGTGAAAAGCGAAATTGTGATTCCCATTTTTGTGAATGGAGAAAATGTGGGACAAATTGATATCGATTCTCACATAACAAATCCTTTTTCTGAAGCCGATGAACAGTTCCTGGAATTTGTGTGCGAAAAAGTGGCGCAATTAAAATAAATAACCCCAATAAATAGCTATATTCAATGTTAAATAAATCCCCCAAAAGTACCATCAAAAAAAAGCGTTTATTCGACAAATTTTCTTTTTTGAATAAACTTTTTGGAAAAAATCACCCAAAAAATACCTCACTGAACTATAACGAAATGGTCTCGAATTTTGAGCAAAAAATTAAAAATAGTTAATTAAATTTTATGAGTAATTTGTGTTGTTTAGACTATTGATAATTAGTAGCTTTGCCGAACAATAACAAAAACAACTTATGGGTACTACAAAAAAAGCAAAATCGGCACTGATTTCAGTTTTTCACAAAGACGGTTTGGCTCCAATCATACAAAAATTAAACGACCTAAATATTACAATTTACTCAACGGGTGGAACCGAAAAATTTATTAAAGAATTAGGAGTTAACGCAATACCTGTTGAGGATTTAACATTGTATCCATCAATTTTAGGTGGCAGGGTTAAAACATTGCACCCAAAAGTTTTTGGCGGAATTTTATCCAGAAGAGAAAATGAAAATGATATTTCGCAATTGGCGCAATATGAAATTCCCGAAATTGATATTGTAATTGTGGATTTGTATCCGTTTGAAAAAACAGTTGCGAGCAGTGCTTCAGAAGAAGATATTATCGAAAAAATTGATATAGGTGGAATTTCATTGATACGCGCTGCAGCAAAAAACTTTAGTGATGTAATTTGCGTTTCATCACTTGATCAATATGATGAATTTTTAGGAATACTTTCAGCATCAAATGGCGAAACAACTTTAGCGCAACGCAAAAATTTTGCGGCAAAAGCATTTGCGGTTTCCAGCCATTACGACAGTGCCATTTTTAATTATTTAAATGAAGACGGATTGGCTTTTCGTCAAAGTTTCGATCAAGTTTCCGTTTTGCGTTACGGCGAAAATCCGCACCAAAAGGGTTACTTCTTTGGAGATTTAAACGAACTTTTCGAAATACTTCACGGAAAAGAACTTTCCTACAACAATTTATTGGATGTTGACGCGGCCATCAATTTAATGGATGAGTTTAAAAATGATGCCCCAACATTTGCCATTTTAAAACACAACAATGCTTGCGGAATTGCGCAAAGAGCCACATTAAAACAGGCGTATTTGGATGCTTTAGCTGCCGATCCAACTTCAGCTTTTGGAGGCGTATTAATTTCAAATAAAGTGATTGATTTGGAAACTGCACAGGAAATTCACGGACTTTTTTGTGAAGTGGTGATTGCACCTGGATACGATAAAGAAGCGTTGGAACTTTTAAAAGGCAAGAAAAATAGGATTATTTTAGTGCAAAAAGCTGTCGAATTGCCAAACACGCAATATAGAACTGCATTAAACGGCGTTCTTTTTCAAGATAAAAACAACAAAACTGACAATGTGGACGTTGTAGAGTTTGTGACCTTAGAAAAACCAACAGACAGAGAACTGGAAGATTTACTATTTGCCTCAAAAATTTGTAAACACACCAAGTCAAATACCATTGTATTTGCTAAAAACAAACAACTTTTTGCAAGCGGAACCGGACAAACAAGTCGGGTAGACGCTTTAGAGCAAGCGATTGTAAAAGCCAAACATTTCAATTTCGATTTAAATGGCGCAGTGATGGCGAGTGATGCTTTTTTTCCTTTTCCCGATTGTGTGGAGATCGCAGATAAAGCTGGAATTACGGCTGTAATTCAGCCAGGCGGTTCAATTAAGGACCAATTATCGATTGATTATTGCAATGATCACAAAATGTCCATGATATTTACGGGCACACGTCATTTCAAACACTAATTTAAGTAACTTTGTAGGATTTCAAATTTAATAAACATTAAAAAAATATGGGTTTTTTCGACTTTATGACTGAGGACATTGCAATTGATTTAGGCACTGCCAATACGCTTATTATTCATGAGGGCAAAGTGGTTGTGGATGAACCTTCAATTGTCGCAAGAGACAGAAGCAGTGGGAAAATTATTGCAACTGGTAAAAAAGCAAGTTTAATGCAAGGTAAAACACACGAAAATATCAAAACCATCCGACCTTTAAAAGATGGCGTAATCGCCGATTTTGAAGCTTCGGAACAGATGATAAAAGAGTTTATAAAAAATATTCCAAGCATTAAAAAACGTTTTTTTGCACCTTCATTGCGTATGGTAATTTGCATTCCTTCAGGAATTACCGAAGTTGAAAAACGTGCCGTAATTGATTCGGCAGAACATATGAATGCCAAAGAAATATTTTTAATTCACGAACCTATGGCAGCATCCATTGGTATTGGCATAGACATTATGCAGCCAAAAGGAAATATGATTATTGATATAGGCGGAGGTACAACTGAAATTGCCGTAATTGCTTTGGGCGGTATTGTTTGTGATAAATCCATAAAAGTTGCAGGAGACGTTTTTACCAATGATATTGCTTATTATATGAGAACACAACATAATTTATATGTTGGGGAACGCACTGCTGAAAAAATTAAAATTCAAGTTGGTGCCGCAACGGAAGATTTAGAAGTTCCGCCTGAAGATATGCTTGTTCAGGGGCGTGATTTATTGAGCGGAAAACCTAAACAAGTTCAGGTTTCTTATAGAGAAATTTCAAAAGCATTGGACAAATCCATATTGCGAATTGAAGATGCCGTGATGGAAACATTGTCTAAAACCCCACCCGAATTGGCCGCCGACATTTACAATACCGGAATTTATTTGGCCGGTGGCGGATCAATGCTGCGAGGGTTGGACAAACGTTTGTCAAGAAAAACAGATTTGCCTGTGTACATTGCTGAAGACCCTTTAAGAGCCGTAGTTAGAGGTACAGGAATTGCATTGAAAGATCTTGAAAAATATAAAAATGTATTAATGAAATAGGTTAATTTTCTATTGTTTATATGCGGCAAATCATTTATTTTATTAAAAAATTCAGATACTTTCTGCTGTTTATAGTTTTAGAAATATTGGCTTTTATTGTGATTGTTCAAGACCATTCTTATCATCAAAGTAAATTTGTCAATTCCGCCAACGCCATTACTGGCGGTGTTTATAATAAAGTAAATTCAGTAAGTGCATTTTTTCATTTAAAAAAGGACAATCAACTTCTAAGCGAAGAAAATGTCCGTTTAAAAAACTTATTGGAAGCAAGAGCCAACAAGTTTGTTTTAGATAGTTTCACCGTTATAGACACTTCACAGTACTTTCAAAAATATGACTATTCAACAGCAAAAATCATCAATAATAATTTCACCAAAAGAAATAATTTTTTAACAATAAACAAAGGCGCTAAACATGGATTGGCTCCTGATTTAGGCGTTATAAACAGTAAAGGAATTATTGGCGTCATAAAAAATGTTTCTTCAAATTATGCAAGTGTGCTTTCCATTTTAAATACCAATTCAAAAATTAATGTGCGTTTAAAAAACAGCAATCATTTTGGCACTTTGGTTTGGGATGGAAAAGATTATAACATTACGCAAATAATAGATATACCAAGGCAAGCGGTGGTTAAAACCGGAGATACCATTATTACCGGGGGCAAATCGGCAATTTTTCCTGAAGGAATTGCAGTTGGTGTTGTAAAAGATTTTAATTATGAACAAAACAAATACCAAATAATTAATATTGTGTTATTTAATGATATGAGCGCTATAGGAGAAGTTCAAATTGTTAAAAATCTTCATAAGAATGAACAAATAATTCTTGAACAAAGCGTTGTAAATGAATAATTTAGCAGTAAATAACGCCGTTCGCTTTATAGGCCTTTTGTTTTTACAGGTGCTCATATTGAACTATTTAAATATATTCGGACATATAAATCCGATGGTTTATATTGTTTGGGTATTTTTATATCCCGTGCGAAAAACAAGGAGTTTATTTTTGATACTAAGTTTTTTGTTGGGAATTTCAATAGATTTTTTCTCAGATTCTGGAGGAATCAATGCTTTTGCGATTACTTTTATTGCATATTTTAGGCTGCCAATATTAATGGCAGTTTTAAAAAAATCGGATCTTGATTATGGACAATTCAATTTAAAAACACTTTCGGCCAATAAAACTATTTTATTTATTTCCATACTGACGGTTATTCATCATTTCATCGTTTTTAGCTTGGAATATTTTAGTTTTAGTGAATTCTTAAACATAATTTCAAACACTGTTTTAACAAGTATTTTTACCATAATGATAAGTTTTTTGGGAATTACACTGTTTGCCAAAAAGAAATAGATGCTACACTTTTCACAAAATATTTTAACCTTTAGAAGAATGATTATCGGCATTCCTTCGTACCTTTCAAAATCAATAAAAAAGATCTGATGAAAAGAACAGGCTTATTGTCATTTTTAATCATATTTATTGGTGTTGTATACATTGCCAGGTTGTTTTATTTACAAGTTTTAGACAATTCATTTAACACGTCAACGCTTAATAATTCGGCCGTAAAAGTGATGTACGACTATCCGGAAAGAGGGTATATTTTCGACAGAAATGGGGTGTTGTTAGTTGCCAACCAATTGTCTTACGATGTTATGGTTATTCCCAGAGAAGTTAAACCTATGGACACCATCGCATTTTGCGCACTGCTTAAAATTACAAAAGAAGAATTTATCGAAAAAATTGAAAATGCTTCACGCTATTCCACCAGAATACCTTCTACTTTTTTACAGCAAGTTTCAAAAGACGATTATGCATCCTTGCAAGAAATATTGTATAAGTTTAAAGGATTTTATATTCAAAAACGTTCATTACGAGAGTATCCAAAGAAATCAGCGGCAAATGTGCTGGGCTACATTAGCGAAGTAAATGAGGCAATGATCAATAACAATCCAAAGTATCATTTGGGTGAATTAATTGGTACGGCAGGCGTTGAAAAATCTTATGAAGAGGTGTTGAGAGGAACAAAAGGAGTTAAGTTTATTCAGCGCGATCGGTTTAATAAAGAAATTGGCTCCTTTAAAAATGGATTGTATGATACGCTTCCAATTTCCGGAAATGACATTACCTTAACCATTGATGCCGTACTTCAGCAATACGGTGAAGCTTTGATGACAAATAAACGAGGCGGCATTGTGGCAATTGAACCATCAACAGGTGAAATTTTGGCTATGGTTTCTATGCCAACATACGATCCAAATTTGATGGTGGGCAGGGATCGATCAAAAAATTTCACTAAATTATATCTTGACAACATTAACAAACCGCTGTTAGACAGGGGTTTACAGGCGCAGTATCCGCCTGGTTCACCTTTTAAAGTAATATCGGCTTTGGTCGCCTTACAGGAAAATGTAATTACCACGGCATCCTCCATCCAATGTTTTGGCGGTTACAAATATGGTTCAGGAAAAAGTTCTTTTATGAGATGCCACTGCGAAACCAGTGGCAGTCCGGTTAATTTAAATGTAGCAATTTATCGTTCCTGCAATAGCTATTTTGCAACAGCTTATAGAAAAGTGATAGATAAATTTCCTACGCCGACAGAAGGGGTAAACGTATGGGGCAAGCACGCAGAAAGTTTTGGTTTGGGTAATTATTTAGACAACGATTTGTCTGTTGGGCAAAAAGGGAATATACCAAACGGAAATTTGTACAGCAAAATTTATCCCAATGGAAGATGGCGCTCCACGGCAACAATATCTAATGCCATCGGGCAAGGTGAGGTGTTAACAACGCCCATTCAGTTAGCGAATATGACTGCGGCAATTGCAAATGAAGGCTTTTACTATATTCCCCATATTGCAAAAAAAATTAAAGGCAAACCATTGGATAAGAAATTTACCACGCCCATTTACACCACCATTGATAAAAAGCATTTCAAACCTGTGATAGATGGTTTGTTTGATGTATTTGAAAATCCGAGAGGAACTGCAAGGGGATCAAGGGTAGAAGGACTTGAAATTAGTGGTAAAACAGGAACATCTGAAAACCCACACGGGCAAGACCATTCCATATTTATTGCTTTTGCGCCAACGCACAATCCGAAAATAGCCATCGCCGTTTTTGTTGAAAATGGTTATTGGGGATCTCGATGGGCAGGTCCAATTGCAACGTTAATGATTGAAAAATACTTAACAGGCAAAATTGGAAGGCCATTGGTTGAAGAAAGAATGATGGAAGGCAGCATTCAGGAGGAATATGACAAACAGTTAAAATAAAACATAAAAGTTGAGAAGCAGAAAAGACAATATTTTTCACGGAATTGATTGGATCTTGGTCTTATTTTATTTCATTTTTATCTTTTTAGGGTGGATTAATATCTATGCTGCAACCATTAGTGAAAATGATTTCGACTTATTAAATTTTTCAACAGAGTACGGAAAACAACTTATTTGGATAGGGTTTTGCATTCCAATAATCTTGCTGATTTTAATGTTTGAAGCCAAGTTTTATGAAAAATATGCGCCAATTATTTATTTTATTTTTTTGGTGTTGCTGGCCGGACTTTTTGTTTTAGGCAAAAACATAAACGGATCAACATCTTGGTACGCCATAGGAAGTTTTAGTTTGCAGCCTTCAGAATTTACAAAAGCTGCAACAGCATTGGCAATAGCCAAATTGGTGAGTGATAAAATGTTTAACTTAAAAAAGTTAGGCACACAGGTTCAAGCATTGTTGCTCTTGTTTTTCCCTGCAATTCTAATCATATTACAACCCGATCCCGGTTCGGCATTGGTTTATGCAGCGTTTATTTTTGTGTTGTATAGGGAAGGATTGCCATTTTACTACATAACAGTCGGCTTTATAGCCTTGTTTCTTTTTGTGATTACCCTTATTTTAGGTTACGAAGTGACTCTCATAAGTTCGCTGGTTTTATTTATTTGTATCCTACTTTATTTTATTTTTTACAGGCCAAGGGCTTTTAGAAAAGGATGGATTAAAATAATTGGAATATACCTAATGTCGGCTATGTTTATTTTTAGTGTAGATTTGGTTTTTAACCACGTGTTTAAACAACATCACAGAGATCGTTTTAACATTATTCTTGGAAAAACTGTTGATATGAAAGGTGTTGGATACAATACCGACCAATCGGTTACCACAATAGCTTCAGGAGGTTTTTTTGGCAAAGGATTTTTACAAGGTGAACGAACACAGGGGAATTTTGTGCCCGAACAAAAAACAGATTATATATTTACAACCGTTGGTGAAGAATGGGGATTTGTGGGCAGCGCCTTGGTCATTATATTGTTTGTGGCTTTTTTACTTAGAATTATCGACAGGGCAGAGCAGCAAAAAGCCAAATTCAGCCGAATTTATGGGTACAGCATCGTGGCCATATTTTTTATGCATTTTGTTATCAATATTGGAATGGTGATAGGATTGGTGCCAACTATTGGTATCCCTTTGCCATTTTTTAGCTATGGAGGATCGGCGCTTTGGGGATTTACAGTGCTGCTTTTTATCTTTATCAGACTCGATGCCAATAAAATTTACGAGTGGTAGAGGTTTCTGTTAACAAATTGAAACTATCCCAAATAAAAAAGCATCCAAAATATGGATGCTTTTTTTAAATTGAACTTTAAAAATTTTATAATGCAGCTACGTGCTTAGCCAATTTAGATTTTAAGTTACCCGCTTTATTTTTGTGGATAACATTCTTTTTAGCTAATTTATCTAGCATTGACACTACTTTTGGAAATAACGCCACAGCTTCTTCCTTTTCGGTCGCAGCACGTAAGTTTCTAACAGCATTACGAGTTGTTTTATGCTGATATTTATTTCTTAATTGCTTAGCGCGATTGCTTCTGATTCTCTTTAATGCTGACTTGTGATTTGCCATTTTTATTTTTTTTTAACTTTTTTGTAGTCCGTAGGGGAATCGAACCCCTGTTACCAGGATGAAAACCTGGCGTCCTAACCCCTAGACGAACGGACCATTATGTATTTGCTGACGATTCTATTTTGTCAATGCGGATGCAAAAATACAACTATTTTCTACACCACAAAATGTTTTTTAAAGAAATTAGTAAGCTTTTGCAAATAATACTCTTTGAGTCGATTTTTCCCCAGTAAACACGCACTTTCCTGCCTCAATTTTATTATTTAAAGGAATGCATCTAATCGTTGCTTTTGTTAAATCTTTAATTTTTTCTTCGGTTTCTGAAGTGCCATCCCAATGTGCAGAAATAAATCCGCCCTTAGTTTCCAACACTTCTTTAAATTCCTCAAATGAATTAACTTCTGTAATATGTGTTTCTCTATAATTGAGTGCTTTCTGATATAAATTATCCTGAATTTCTTTCAATGTTTTTTCAACATATTCAACAACAGTATTTTGAGAAATATTTTTCTTTTCAAGCGTGTCCCTTCGTGCAATTTCTAAAGTGCCATTTTCTAAATCTTTTGGCCCCATAGCGATTCTTAATGGCACGCCTTTTAGTTCATATTCAGCAAATTTCCAACCTGGTTTATAGGCGGTTCGGTCGTCATATTTTACAGAAATTCCCTTTTTGCGCAATTCGGCAACAATTTCATTAATTTTGACAGAAATTGCGTCCAATTGCTCATCGGTTTTATGAATTGGGATAATTACGACTTGAATCGGTGCAAGATTTGGAGGCAATACCAATCCTAAGTCATCAGAATGTGTCATAATTAAAGCCCCAATCAATCGCGTGGATACACCCCAGGAAGTTGCCCAAACGTATTCTTGTTTTCCTTCCTTTGAAGTAAATTTTACGTCAAACGCTTTTGCGAAATTTTGGCCTAAAAAATGAGAAGTACCTGCTTGCAATGCTTTTCCGTCTTGCATCAATCCTTCAATACAATAGGTTTCCAAGGCGCCGGCAAATCGTTCACTTTCGGTTTTTAATCCTTTTATCACGGGCATTGCCATAAAATTCTCGGCAAAATTGCCATAAACATCTAAAATCAATTCAGCTTCCTTGATGGCTTCGGTTTCCAATGCGTGTGCGGTATGGCCTTCTTGCCATAAAAATTCAGCAGTACGCAAAAATAAACGGGTACGCATTTCCCAACGCACAACATTTGCCCATTGATTGATCAATAGCGGCAAATCACGGTATGATTGAATCCATCCTTTATATGTACTCCAAATAATGGCTTCACTCGTAGGCCGAACAATTAATTCTTCTTCCAGTTTTGCATTTGGGTCAACCATCAATTTTCCTGGCTTGTCTGGATCGTTTTTTAATCGATAATGCGTAACAACGGCGCATTCTTTGGCAAACCCTTCGGCATTCTTCTCTTCGGCTTCAAACATACTTTTAGGGACAAAAAGCGGAAAATAGGCATTTTCGTGACCTGTTTCCTTAAACATTCTATCCAATTCCGCCTGCATTTTTTCCCAAATTGCATAGCCGTAAGGCTTGATAACCATGCAGCCTCTTACGCCCGAGTTTTCTGCTAAATTTGCTTTAACCACAAGCTCATTATACCACTTGGAATAGTCGATTTCCCTCTTTGTTAAATTCTTGCTCATATTCAAAAGTTTGGCATAAATGTTGTGCCTATTTTAATGAAAATTATTAATTTCGACAAAATTAGTTTTTTTTAAATAGTTCAACAATAAAAACCACAATTGATTATGAAAACTTCAAAAATAATTAACCTAAAAAACTTGCAAATTAGCTTTTTATTGGTGTTAATTGTCAGTTTTAGTTCTTGTGGCACTTATCAAAGTGCTTACAATGGTGACGATGATGGCATTTATGCTTCAAATAAGCAAACCAGAAATGAAGTGGTAATTGTTGAAAATCAATCTAATTTTGATCAAAATTATTTTTCAAAACAACTGGAAGATTTACAAAATTTAAAACAAGAAGATACTTTTACGGATATAGACGGTTATTATTATGATGACAATACCGTTCAAGATGACCAATTATATACAAACTACAATGAGCCTTGGGGTTACGATGGCGATGTTGTAATAAACATAAACAGCGGTTATGGCTATATGAGTCCAAATTATTATTGGTATAATCCCTTTTACGAACCTTATTACAATTATTATCCATATTATTACAATCCTTGGAGATTCAACTACTACAATCCGTATTATTCTTATGGATACAATCCTTACCGTTATGAGTATTACGGATATTACGGCAATTACTACAATCCTTACAACTCTTATTATAATTATCCATACTATTATGGCCGCAACTATGACAGTTATGGAAAAAGAACCAATAACAATACAAGCAGAAGAGGTTATGAAAATGCAAGTTTATCCAATACAAGAAGAAGCGGCGTTGAAACCAATTCTTCCAGAAGGAACATCAATACGAATACAAGAAGGGCTGGTGATGGTAATTTAAACAGAAGCAACAATACCAATAGAAATAACAGTATTGAAGGGCAGTCTACAAGATCAAATAACACCATTCAAAGAGGTTCAAATAACAATACGATTCAAAGATCTTCATCAACCAGAAGAAATTCGTCCTATAATTTTTCACCGGCCAATTTGAACAGAGCAACATCGGTTAACCCAAACCGAACTTCAATAATAAGGGTGAATCCTTACAACTCGGCGAATCAAAATTCAACCGCCACCCCAAATAATGTTAGAAGAGAAAATAACACGAACACGGTCAGACGAGAATCAAATACAAATTACAATTCTACTAACACTGGAAGTTCCAGAAATGAAAATTCTTCGGTTAGTAGGAGCTCAAATAATGAAAGCAGAAGCAGTTCAACACAATCATCATCTTCAAATTCATCATCAAGAAGCAATTCTAGAAGAGATTAATAAAAATATTTTAGTTTAAACAATTCGAAAAAGTATGAAAAAATTATATTTAGCGGTAACATTATTGTGCTTTGGTTTTATTATAAATGCACAAACATTGGGGTATAATGATTTGGGTGCGCTGTTTTCAAAAGAAAACATTAGCGGAACCGCCCGTTACAATGCTATGAGCGGCGCTTTTGGGGCTTTGGGCGGCGATCTGTCGGCTATGGAAATAAATCCGGCCGGTGCAGCAGTGTTTTTGAAAAGTGAATTTGCCATTTCATTAAACAACAGAAACACCAAAACGATGGTCGGCTTTTATGGAAACAATACCCAATTTGAAAATGATTTCACCAATTTATCCCAAGCGGGAGGAGTATTTGTGTTTAGAGGTTATGGCAACAGCTCCGAATGGAGCAACATCGCCTTGGGATTTAATTACAGCATTGCCAACGATTTTGAAAATTTATGGATTGCTGAAGGAAATAGCGGTTATTCGCCTTTAACAGATTTTTATGATCCTGAAGTGGTTTATGGAACTGCCGAAAATCAATATTTTGAAAATTTTACAGATGGAAAAAACGGGAAATATTCATTTACTTTTGCCGCACAGCACAATGACAACTTGTACCTTGGTGCAGCCATAAACACCTATGATATTGAATATTTTCAACGAACATTAACAGAAGAATACAACAACGACGGAAGCGGTAATACTTTAGATGTATCTTCAAGGCAGGAATTATTAACCTATGGCAACGGTGTGTCTTTTAATTTTGGCGCAATATTAAAACCCAGTGAAAATTTAAGATTGGGATTGGCCTATCAATCGCCGGTTTGGTACACACTTTCTGAAGATTTTGTGGAATATGATGAAGATGTTTACAAGAACGATGTGCTATTTACCAATGAATATTCCGGGGTTAATACCTTCGATTATAAGATGAGAACGCCAAGTAAATTAACAGGAAGTTTTGCCTATATTTTTAGCGGTAACGGACTTGTAAGTGTTGATTACAGTTTAAAAAATTACAGCAACATTAAATTGAGCAATGCTGATTTTATTGGTGAAAATCAAGCGTTTAAGTCCAATATGGAAAATGTGGGCGAGTTGCGAATTGGAACAGAATGGCGATTTGATAATTTCTCGGTAAGAGGCGGTTATCATTATGAAAACAATCCGTATAAAAGTTCGGTGAGCACTGACAACTTAGAAGGATATTCTTTGGGCGCAGGTTATAAATTTAGAGGTGGAAAATTGGATTTCGCCTACCAAAAATCGGGCAATACAGCGCCTTATAATTTTTATCCGCAAAGCAATGATGTCAATTCAGCGGAGTTGGATTTTGACACTTCAACATTTACGGCAACGTTGGTCTTGAATCTATAAACGAACGAATATAACACCATATAAACGTCTCAACTATGAGGCGTTTTTTATTTTTTAACCAAGTATATGAATTATGTTTTATGTACTTTTGCACAAACTATTAACGATGAAAAATAGAACACTTACCATAGAAAAAACAAATATACCAACCATTTTGAAGTTTACTTCGACCGATATTTTAACAAGTGGAAGTCATCAATTCAATAATATTGATGAAGCAAAAAATTCGCCATTGGCACAGCAATTATTTTATTTGCCATTTATAAAACGCGTATATTTTTCAGCAAATTTTATTGCGCTTGAACGATTTGCAATTGTGGAATGGAGTGATGTGCAAGAGGAAGTAAAAGAACAAATTGAAAAATATCTGAACGCGGGCGGGGTAGTGATTTCAGAAGAAACAGCGCCGAAAAAAATTCCGGTGGAAGTGTATGCGGAATCAACGCCAAATCCTTTAGTTTTAAAGTTTGTTGCCAACATAAAATTGGTGGAAAACGATTTGGAATTTAAAAACAAGAAAACAACTGATAATGCGCCTTTGGCAACGGAATTATTTAATTTTCCTTTTGTAAAAGAAATATTTATTTCAGAAAATTACGTGTCAATTACAAAAAACGACACTGTTGAATGGCCTGAAATAACCGTTGAAATCAGAAGTTTTATCAGGCAATATATCGCCGACGGTAAAACAATTGCTTTGGAAAACGCGGTACAACAAAAAGTCTCAGAAGTTTATAACCACGATATTGAACTGGATGATGTTTCCAAACAAATTATCGATATTCTGGAAGAATATATTAAACCTGCTGTCGCTGCCGATGGCGGAAATATTATGTTTCAGTCTTATTCACCAGCTTCAAAAATAGTTAACGTCATATTGCAAGGCGCTTGCAGCGGTTGTCCTTCATCAACAATTACTTTAAAAAACGGAATTGAAAATATGTTGAAACAACTTATTCCAGGAAAAATTAACGAAGTTGTGGCGGTTAACCAATAAATTGATGATGACAGAAAAAGTTACACCCTACAAAGATTCAGATCTTAGCAAAAAAGAGCAAGTCACTAAAATGTTTGATGCCATTTCCAATGAATACGATGGTTTAAATCGTGTTATTTCTTTTGGAATTGATGTAAAATGGCGCAATAAAGTGGTTGAAATTGTTGGAAAAACAAATCCGGATTCAATTTTGGACATTGCCACAGGAACAGGAGATTTGGCCATTAATTTAGCAAAAACAAAGGCTTCAAAAATTGTTGGTTTGGATATTTCTGACGGAATGCTTGAAGTTGGGCGTAAAAAAATTGAAAAACTTCAGTTAAACAACACCATTGAAATGGTACTTGACGATTCTGAAAAAATGCCTTTTGATGACAATTCATTTGATGCCATTACCGTTGCTTTTGGTGTTCGGAATTTTGAGCATCTCGAAAAAGGTTTGGCCGAAATTTACAGAGTTTTAAAAAAGGGAGGAATTTTTGTGGTTTTGGAAACGTCTGTTCCAACCAAAACACCTTTTAAACAAGGTTATCAGTTTTATGCCAAGAACATACTGCCATTAATTGGAAAATTATTCTCAAAAGATAAGGTCGCTTATCAATATTTGTCGGATTCCGCAGCTTCCTTTCCTTACGGACAGGCCTTCAACAATATTTTGCATAAAATTGGGTTTATAGGTATAGAAAATAAACCGCAAACATTTGGTGTTGCTTCAATTTATATTGCAAAAAAATAATATATGAAACGAGCCATAACAAATTTTGATAAAAACAGAATTGATTAATGGCGAACTGCATCTGTACCAATAAAAAAATAAAATTTAAACAGATGAAACGAGCCATAACAAATTTTGATAAAAACAGAAATGATTAATGGCGAACTGCATCTGTACCAATAAAAAAATAAAATTTAAACAGATGAAAAGAGTATTTGTTGTGATTTTTTTGGTCGTCTTTTCAATAACCAATTTGAAAGCCCAAAGAAGAGATATTGTTCAATACAAGCAAAATTGGGACAAGCAACAGGTTTTTTGGGGATATTTTTTAGGTTTGAATATGAAAGATTATAAAATATCTTATAAAACAAACAACGCTTTTATTGTTTCAACCCCAGGTATGGGTTTTGAAGTTGGACTTATTGGCGATTTGCGATTGCATAATAATATTAGCTTAAGATTAGAGCCTGGACTTTCAAGCAATTCAAAAGAATTGGCGTTTACGCATATTTATGGTGGGAAAAAAGACAGTATCAGAAATGTGAATTCAACTTATTTTAGAGTTCCATTATTGCTGAAATTTAATACAGATCGGCTCGATAATATGCGGCCTTATGCAATCGGCGGCCTATCTTACGATTATAATTTTTCAAGCAACCAAGACAATCCACAGGATAATTCCGATGGAGAATTCAGAGCCAAAAAGAACAATTTTTCTTATGAATTGGGTATTGGCGTAGATTTATACTTGCCGTACTTTATTTTTTCACCATCCATTAGAGGCGTTTTTGCAATTAATGACGAGTTGGTCAGGGATAATAACCCTAATAGTCAATGGACTGGACAAGTTGATTATTTTGGAACAAGAGGCGTTTTTATAAAATTTGCTTTTCATTAAGCACTAGGTCAATCGCTTAAATTCACTCAATAAAATTGCCGTGGCCGTTGCCACATTTAAACTTTCGGTTTGTTTTAAGATCCCAAATCTTGGTATTGAAATGGTATTGGTGACTAATTTTAAAATGAAATTGCTAATTCCGTTTGCTTCATTTCCCATTATCAACACTGCATTTTTAGGCAAATTGCTTTTATACACATTTTCACCGTCCATATTCGCAGCATATTTTGGCAGATTGGATTGTTGCAAATAATTTTCCAAATCTGTATAAATTATTGAAACTCTGGCCAAAGAACCCATAGAAGATTGCACCACTTTTTGGTTATAGCAATCGACTGTGTTGTTAGAGCAAATCAACTGATCCACGCCAAACCAATCACACAATCTAATAATGGCGCCTAAATTTCCCGGATCATTAATTCCATCCAGCGCCACAATTAAACCAGATTTTACGGGAGGTAATTTTGAAGGTATCTTAAAAAGTGCCAAAACATTGTTTGGCGTTACCAAAGTGCTTATTTTTTTTAGTTCAATTTCAGAAATTTCAGTGACTTTCTCTATATTTTTATAGATGGCATTGTCAACACAAAATAATTGCTCCAATTCAAAAGTTGAGTTTAAAAATTCAGCCACTATTTTAGTGCCTTCAGCAACAAATAAATGATGCGCTGTTCGGTACTTTTTTTGATTGAGGCTTGTAATTATTTTTAACTGATTTTTGCTTAAACTCATTTATTTAATTATAAAAAATTGTTATTTTTTTAACCGTTGAAAAGTTATACTTTTGGAACAAATTTAAACGCTTATTTATTGAAAACCAATTTTATAATTTTTTTAATTTTTGCAGGTATCATTTTAGGGTTTTCATCTTGCAATTCAGTGAAATACGTGGGTGAAAATGAATTTCTTCTCACTAAAAACAAAATTGTTGTCAACGACAAGAAAAATGGCAGCGACGCAATAAACGATTATATTGTGCAACGTCCCAATACATTGGTTCTTGGCGTTGCAATACCATTGCATTTTTATAATTTAGGGAATAAAAATTTTGAAGCCGATTTTGACCAGTGGAAATTAGACAGTCCGGGTTGGTATAATTTTACAACAAACGTGTTTTCCGAAAAACAAACGCGAGGTGTTCGAAATTTCAAATTTAAAATGCATCAATGGATTTTAAAAAATGGAGAACCTCCCGTTATTTTAGATTCAAAAAAAACATCGCAAACCGTTAAAAATTTAACCCAACATTACTATAATGAAGGTTTTTTTAAGGTGAAGGTCACTTCAGAAGAAAATCAATTAAAAAACAAGAAAGCCACCGTTAATTATTTTGTAAACACTGATAAACCTTATCAATTAGACAGTATTACAACCGTTATACAATCTGCAGTTTTAGATTCCATATACGAAATTCATAAAAAAGAATCGGCTATTGTTGAAGGTAATCAATTTAAGTTGTCATCATTTATAAAAGAGCAAAACAGGTTAACCAATTTATTTAGAAATACTGGAATCTATAGATTTAATAAAAATGCCATAACTTTTGAAGCGGATACTTCAACCACCAATTATAAATCGGATGTGGTGTTGTTGATCGACGGCAGTGTTGGATCTGTTCCATTCATCGTTCAGAAAATCCAGAAAGTCAATATTTATACTGATTATTCCTTTACAAACGATGCAAATAATACAATTAAAGACAGCATAAATTATAATGGTTATTCATTTTATGCCCAGGAAAAATTAAAATACAATCCAAAGTATCTGCTAAATTCTATTTTTATTGAACCAAACGATTTATATAAGGATGATACAAGGGAGTTGACCCGCAAAAACCTTAGGGGTCTTCAAAATTTCAGAACGGTAGACATAAAATATGTGGAGTTGGAAAATGATATGTTGGAAGCTTCCATTTATTTATCGCCTTTAAAAAAGTATTCTATTGGCGTTAACACCGAATTGACACATTCAAATATAAGGCAGCTAGGAATTTCAGGCAAACTTTCGTTTTTAGACAGAAATATTTTTAGGGGAGCCGAGTTGTTGAAATTTTCAATTCAAGGATCATTTTTAGATTCAAAAGATGCTGCCGAAAAAGGAAAATTATTAAATGCTTGGGAAATAGGTGGAGATATTTCATTAGAGCTTCCAAGATTTGTGTTTCCGGTTAAATTTGAAAAATTAATCCCAAAAAGTATGGCGCCCAAAACAATATTTACTTTGGGAACAAGTCTGCAAAAAAATATTGGACTTGATAAACAAAAATTCACCGGAATTGTTGATTATACATGGGAATCATCAAGAACAAAAAATCATAGTTTTCAGTTGTTGAATGCACAATTTATCAAAAATTTAAATATTGATTCTTACTTTAGTATTTATAAATCTGAATTTAATAAAATTAACGAAATCGCAAATACCTATTTTGATCAAACCTTAACGCCTAATAATGTTATAGGATTTATCGACAGTAACATTGATGAGAATTTTGAGGAGAGCAATCCGGAGGATTACAAAATTGTAAGAAATATCAGAAACCGTTACAATATTATTACAGAAGATGTTTTGGTTCCGTTAATGGCTTATACCTTTACCTATAACAATGCTGATAATTACAAAGACACCAATTTTTCATTTTTCAGATCTCGATTGGCGGCTGCTGGTAATTTAACCACGTTGTTAGCACAAGAAAAAGATGCCAACAACAAAAAAACACTTTTTAACATTCCAATAGCCCAATATGTAAAGTTAGATTTGGAATACAAAAAATACTGGGATTTTAAAGGGAATAATGTGTTGGTTTTTAGAAGTTTTTTAGGCGTGGCAATACCTTACGGAAATTCAAGTACTATCCCTTTTAGCCGAAATTATTTTATTGGCGGTCCAAATGACTTACGCGCTTGGAAAATTTACGATTTAGGTCCGGGTTCAACCAAAAGCGGATTGGAATTTAATGTTGGAAACCTAAAGTTTATCAATACTGTAGAATATAGATTCAATATAGTAAACAGCATTAACGGCGCTTTATTTGTTGATGCGGGCAATATTTGGGACATTTCAAGCACTTCAATAACAGAACCTGAAGCAAAATTTAACGGGTTTTCTTCGTTAAAAGACATTGCGATAGGATCGGGTTTTGGACTTCGATACGATTTAAGCTTTATTCTATTGCGATTGGATTTAGGATTTAAAACCTATGAACCATACCTTCCAGAAGGAGATAAATGGTTTAAAAATTACAATATGGGACATGCTGTTTATAATTTTGGGATAAGCTATCCTTTTTAAATCCGAGATTAAAACTATTTCGTTTTCGTTTTTTTTCTGTTCTTATGATTATTTAAAAGGGATAATTCATTAATTTTGCTACAATAATTTACAATAACTATACACAAAATATTATGGCTCAAACAATTAAATCAGGAGTTGCATCAGGAAAAACAGTACAAGAAATTTTTAAATTGGCAAAAGCCAAAAATTTCGCATTACCTGCAGTAAATGTTATAGGATCAAATACCATTAATGCTGTTTTAGAAACTGCAAAAGAGTTAAAAGCACCTGTAATTATTCAGTTTTCAAATGGCGGCGCTCAATTTAATGCAGGAAAAGGATTGTCTAATGAAAATCAAAAAGCTGCCATCGCAGGCGCTATCGCGGGAGCAAAACATATTCATTTGTTAGCAACCGCCTATGAAATTCCTGTTATTTTACATACCGATCATTGCTCAAAAGTATTGTTGCCTTGGATTGATGGTATGTTAGATGCCGGAGAACAGTTTTTTAAAGAAACTGGCGTGCCGCTTTTTAGTTCACATATGATAGATTTATCTGAAGAGCCAATCGAAGAAAATATTGAAATTTGTAAAACATATCTTCAGCGTATGAGTAAAATGGGGATGACTTTAGAAATTGAACTTGGAATTACCGGAGGTGAAGAAGATGGTGTGGACAATTCTGATGTTGATTCTTCAAAATTATATACCCAGCCTGTAGAAGTTGCTTATGCTTATGAAGAGCTTAAAAAAGTGAGCGATTGCTTTACCATTGCTGCATCATTTGGTAACGTTCACGGGGTTTACAAACCGGGAAATGTGAAGTTAACACCAAAAATATTGGACAATTCCCAAAAATTTATTCAGAATAAATATAAAACAGGCGTAAATCCGGTAGATTTTGTATTTCACGGAGGCTCAGGTTCAACGTTAGAAGAAATTAGGGAAGCAATTGGCTACGGTGTAGTTAAAATGAATATTGATACTGATCTTCAATTTGCTTTTACTGAAGGAATTAGAGATTATATGGTGAACAATATCGATTATTTAAAAACACAAATAGGAAATCCAGATGGAGATGACCAACCAAATAAAAAGTATTACGACCCTAGAAGATGGTTGCGTGAAGGTGAAGTTACTTTTAAAAAGCGTTTAGCCCAAGCTTTTAAAGATTTAAACAACGTTAACACATTATAGATCTTTGATTTATAATTAAAATTTCATAGAGAGAACATATTTTTATACGTTCTCTTTATTTTTTTTAGTAATTTGCACCACTTATTTTCACTAAAACAACATCGTTATGTCATCTTGGTTTAAAAGAAAAGATAAAGGAATTCAAACTCCTACAGAAGAAAAAAAGGATGTGCCGAAAGGTTTGTGGTATAAAACACCAAGCGGAAAAATTGTTGATTCGGCCGAATTGAAACATAATTATTACGTTAGCCCGGAAGACGGTTACCACGTAAGAATAGGCAGCGCTGAATATTTTGAAATTCTTTTTGACAACAATACGTTTAAAGAATTTGACAAGGATATGGTTTCCAAAGATCCGTTAAAATTTTCTGACAGCAGAAAATATACTGACAGGCTGGAAGAAGCTTATGAAAAAACAAAACTTAAAGATGCAGTAAGAACTGCGGTTGGGAAATCTTTAGGCAAGGATTTGGTGATTGCTGCCATGGATTTTGCTTTTATTGGCGGTTCAATGGGAAGTGTGGTAGGTGAAAAAATAGCGAGAGCAATTGATTATTCCATAGAAAATAAAGTCCCATTTCTCATCATCTCAAAATCTGGTGGCGCCAGAATGCAGGAAGCTTCATTGTCTTTAATGCAACTGGTAAAAACATCGGCAAAATTGGCGCAACTTTCAGAAGTGAATATTCCTTATATTTCTTTGTGCACAGATCCAACTACTGGTGGCACAACAGCATCATACGCGATGCTTGGCGATATTAACATTGCTGAACCAAATGCTTTAATCGCTTTTGCCGGCCCAAGAGTTGTAAAAGACACCACGGGAAAAGATTTGCCCGAAGGATTCCAACGATCGGAGTTTGTAATGGAACACGGGTTTTTAGACAAAATTGTGGAACGAAAACACTTGAAAAAACAAATCAATCTATACATTGATTTAATTCAAAATATTCCTGTTAGAAAATAGCTAAAAGACGAACCATTAACGGTTCGTTTTCTTTTATTGCCAAATGGTTTAACTTCAAAAATAGATTTGATATTATTTAAATTTTAAATAAAATATCATTTCGTAATTTATTGTAAATCAATAATAATAATAGTATCTTTGCCAACTGCAAACCAAAATGGTTTAGCAATACATAAAAATTATTAATAAAATTAATGTTAGCATGTACTTAACAAAAGAGAAAAAAGAAGAAATTTTCGCCAAACATGGTGAATCAGCCACTAATACTGGCTCATCTGAAGGGCAAATTGCCTTATTTACTTTCAGAATTAATCACTTAACAGAACACTTAAAAAGAAATCGTAAAGATTTTAATACCGAGCGTTCATTAGTGGGATTGGTAGGTAAAAGAAGAAATTTGCTTGATTATTTAATTAAAACGGATATTGTAAGATATCGTGAAGTAATTAAAGAATTAGGCATAAGAAAATAATTCAAGAAAAAAGAGGCTTATTTTGCCTCTTTTTTTTTAATGTATTTGAAAATAAAAAAGCAACAAATTAAACTTTTCATTGGGCAACACACACAACACAACAGCACAAACCAAATGTTTAATTAAATAAAAAATTATTTATGGTACCTAAGGTATTTAGAGAAATTATTGATTTAGGAGATGGAAGAACCATCTCATTAGAAACCGGGAAATTAGCAAAACAAGCTCACGGGTCTGTTGTTGTTCAAATGGGAAATGCAATGTTACTTTGTACGGTGGTTTCATCTTACAAAGAAAGCACTATGGATTTCTTTCCTTTAACTGTTGATTACAGAGAAAAATTTGCTGCTGCAGGTCGTTATCCTGGTGGATTTTTCAAAAGAGAAGCAAGGCCAAGTGATGGTGAAGTTTTAACAATGAGAATTGTGGACCGTGTTTTGCGTCCGTTATTCCCATCTGATTATAAAACTGAAACTCAGGTGATGATTCAGTTAATGTCTCATGACGAAGATGTAATGCCTGATGCATTGGCAGGTTTGGCAGCATCTTGCGCCATTCAATTGTCGGATGTTCCTTTTGAATGCCCTATTTCTGAAGCACGTGTTGGAAGAATAAACGGTCAGTTTGTTTTAAATCCAAGCCGCAGTCAATTGTTAGAATCTGACATCGATATGGTTATCGGTGCATCTGCAGATTCTGTGATGATGGTGGAAGGTGAAATGAAAGAAATTTCAGAAGAAGAAATGGCCGATGCCATTAAATTTGCACACGATGCCATTAAAATTCAGTGTGCTGCGCAATTGCGTTTGGCTGAAGCTTTTGGCAAAAAACCTGTAAGAGAATATGCACCTGCAAAAAGCGATGCGGACATTGCCTTAAAAGTGCGTGACGCTGCTTATGATAAAATATATGCCATTGCAAAAGGCGGACATGGAAAAAGAGAACGCGAAGAAGCTTTTTCAGCAGTAAGAGATGAAGTTTTGGCTTTGTTTTCTGAAGAAGAATTGGCTGAAAACGTAACATTGATTAAAACGTATTATTCTAAAGTTGAAAAAGAAGCCGTAAGAGAATTAACACTTACAGAAGGAATTCGTTTAGACGGAAGAAAAACTACAGATATTCGTCCTATTTGGTGTGAAATTGACTATCTGCCATCTGTTCACGGCTCGGCCATCTTCACTCGTGGAGAAACGCAAGCACTTGCAACAGTAACTTTGGGAACTTCAAGAGAGTCCAATATGATAGATATGCCAACCCATCAAGGTGAAGAAAAATTCTATTTACATTATAACTTCCCTCCATTTTGTACTGGTGATGCCTACCCATTAAGAGGAACTTCTCGTAGAGAAATTGGACATGGAAACTTGGCGCAACGTGCTTTAAAAGGAATGATTCCTGATGAATGCCCTTATACCATTAGAATTGTGTCGGAAGTATTGGAATCTAACGGTTCTTCTTCTATGGCAACAGTTTGTGCCGGTACTATGGCTTTGATGGATGCAGGGATTCAAATGAAAAAACCAGTTTCAGGTATTGCTATGGGATTGATTTCTGATGGCGATCGTTTCGCGGTACTTTCTGATATCCTAGGTGATGAAGATCATTTAGGTGATATGGACTTTAAAGTTACGGGAACTGTTGATGGCATTACTGCTTGTCAGATGGACATCAAAGTAAAAGGACTTGCTTATGAGATTTTGGTAAAAGCTTTAAAACAAGCTCGTGATGGTCGTTTGCATATTTTAGGAATTCTTAAAGAAGCCATTGCTGCTCCTAAACCTGAGGTGAAACCATATGCTCCAAAAATGATTACCAGAAGAATCCCTAACGATTTTATTGGGGCTTTAATTGGACCAGGCGGAAAAGTAATCCAAGAATTGCAGAAAGCAACAGGTTGTACCATTGTTATCAATGAAGATCCTTTAACAGGAGAAGGCATTGTAGAAATTTTAGGTACAAAACCTGCCGGAATTGAAGCTGTTTTAACAAAAATTGATTCTTTAATGTTTAAACCGCAAGTTGGTGGTGTTTACAAAGTAAAAGTAATCAAAATGCTAGATTTTGGTGCAGTTGTTGAATATCTTGATGCTCCAGGAAATGAAGTGTTATTGCATATTTCTGAATTGGCTTGGGAACGCACAGACAATGTTACCGATGTTATCAATATGGGTGATGTTTTTGACGTTAAATATTTTGGAAAAGACCCTAAAACCCGTAAAGATAAAGTGTCCAGAAAAGCTATTTTGCCTAAACCGGAAGGCTTTGTAGAAAGACCTCCGCGCGACAGCAGCAGAGACAGCAGAGACAATAGAGGTGGTGACAGAGACAATCGCGTTGGCGACAGAGACAGAAAACCTAGAGAAAGAAGAGATTAATTAAATACTTTTTGAACTCAATATTAAAAAATGCTTTCCAATTTTTGGGAAGCATTTTTTTGTTGCTGAATTCTTAATTAATAAAAAACTCAAAAAAATATTATCTTACAAATTCAAAATAAGCAATGAATTTTTTACTACTTTAGACGACCGTAAAATTTATCAGATTTTTAATCATAATAATTAAAGAAACTTTTGAACTAAAAACTAAAAAAATGAAAAAATCAATATTATTATTTGCAGCAATTTTTTCCTTAACTGTATTATTCACGGCTTGTAAGGAAACCAAAAAAGAAGAGGTGAAGGAAGAAGTGAAAATAGAAAGTCACGAAGGCCATGACCATGAAGAAGGAGAAATGTCTTCAAGTATTTATCAATGTCCTATGGATTGCGAAAAAGGCAAAACTTATGAAACAGCAGGAACTTGTCCGGTTTGTAAAATGGATTTAAAGCCATTGGCAACTTCCATGGAACATGTTGAAGGATGCAAATGTATTGCTTCAGGCGAGTGTAAGTGTGAAACAGGGAAATGCACCTGTAAAACCGAAATGGCTTCAAACGTAAAAACAACATCAAAATGTGAACCGGGAAAATGTGCGTGTAAAGCATAAAATTCCACTAACTTGACCGCATAAAGAAGCCGCTTAATGAAAATTAAGCGGCTTCTTTTATTTGTGTTGAAATAATATTACATCATTCCGCCCATTCCGCCACCCATTGGAGGCATTCCACCGGCTGATTCTTCTTTTATATCAACCAATGTACACGCTGTAGTTAAGATCATTCCGGCAACAGAAGCTGCATTTTCCAATGCTATTCTTGTCACTTTAGTCGGATCAATAATACCTGCTTTAAACATTTTGGTATATTCATCGGTTTTGGCATTGTAGCCAAAGTCGCCTTTTCCTTCAATAACTTTTGCCACAACTACGGAACCTTCTCCGCCTGCATTTTCGACAATTTGACGCAATGGTTCTTCAATAGCCCTGTCTAAAATTCTGATTCCTGTTAATTCATCTAAATTTTCGGTTGTCAATGATTTTAGCACTTCTTTAGTTCTAACCAAAGCAACGCCACCACCGGCAACAATGCCTTCTTCAACAGCGGCACGTGTTGCGTGTAACGCATCATCAACGCGGTCTTTCTTTTCTTTCATTTCAACTTCACTGGCAGCGCCAACATACAATACGGCAACGCCACCGGCCAATTTAGCCAAACGTTCCTGTAATTTTTCTTTATCGTAATCGGATGTTGTGGTTTCAATTTGTGCTTTAATTTGTGCGACTCTGTCTTTAATGTCAGTTGCATTACCAGCGCCATTTACAATAGTGGTATTGTCTTTGTCAATGGTAATTCTTTCTGCAGTTCCCAACAAATCAATAGTGGTGTTTTCTAAAGTCAATCCTCTTTCTTCAGAAATTACGGTACCGCCGGTTAAAATGGCAATATCTTCCAACATTGCTTTTCTTCTGTCACCAAAACCTGGTGCTTTTACTGCAGCAATTTTTAAGGCTCCACGTAATTTGTTCATTACCAAAGTTGCCAAAGCTTCACCTTCCACATCTTCAGCAATAATTAACAACGGTTTACCGCTTTGGGCAACCGGTTCTAATATTGGCAATAAATCTTTTAGGTTTGTTATTTTCTTTTCAAATAAAAGAATGTAAGGATTTTCTAAATCTACCAACATTTTTTCTGGGTTTGTCACAAAATAAGGAGATAAATATCCTCTGTCAAATTGCATTCCTTCAACAATATCCACATACGTTGAAGTTCCTTTTGCTTCTTCAACCGTAATAACACCTTCTTTACCCACTTTTTTAAAGGCTTGGGCAATTAATTCCCCAATCACATCATCATTATTTGCAGAAATTGAAGCCACTTGTTTAATTTTATCGGAGTTGTTGCCAACTTCTTGTGATTGTTTTTTCAAATCTTCAACAATGGCTTTTACAGCTTTGTCAATGCCGCGTTTTAAATCTAACGGATTTGCGCCTGCAGCCACATTTTTTAATCCTTCCTTTACAATCGCTTGAGCCAAAACAGTTGCGGTTGTTGTTCCGTCACCGGCCAAATCACTGGTTCTTGAAGCAACTTCTTTCACCATTTGCGCACCCATATTTTCTAATGGATCTGCCAATTCAATTTCTTTTGCTACAGTAACGCCATCTTTTGTGATTACAGGTCCTCCAAATGATTTTCCTATAACTACATTTCTTCCTTTTGGACCTAAAGTCACTTTTACTGCATTTGCCAATGCGTCAACACCACGTTTTAATCCGTCGCGAGCTTCAATATCAAAAATTATTTGTTTTGCCATTTAAGTATTTTTTTTAGTTTTGTTTTATAAGTTGAAAGTCATATTAATAACTTTCAACATTAAAACTTTTAATTTTATTAATTATAATTTAAACAATTGCTAAAATATCGCTTTCTCTCATAATAAGGTATTCGGTGCCATCTACAGCAAGCTCGGTGCCTGCATATTTTCCAAATAATACGGTATCACCAACTTTCACGGTCATTGGCTCATCTTTTAATCCGTTGCCAATGGCTATTACTGTACCTTTTTGTTGTTTTTCTTTTGCTGAATCAGGAATAATAAGTCCGGAAGCAGTGGTTTTTTCAGCTGGAAGAGGTTCTACTAAAACTCTATCTGCTAATGGTTTAATATTAATTTTACTCATTTTTAATTGATTTTAAAAATTATTAATTATTTGGATAAATGTTCCAAAATTGTGCCAATTCAATAAAACTGACAAATGTGTTTTTAACGGGATAATATTGAATAAAAAAATGCCAACGTGTCATTTACATTGGCATTTTTAAGAATATATTTTTTCAATAAATATTATTGAACAGTATCTTGTGTAACAGGTGTTGAAGTTGCCGGTTGTGCTGGCGCGTCCTGAACTTCACGATTTTGAATAGTGTTTTCAATTTCTGAGCTTGTCTCAACAACATTTGCTTTTGGTGCTGCAAAGTTTGACAATAAAATTAAGGCTAACAAAACGATTGAAAGTGCCCAAGTACTTTTGTCTAAAAAGTTGGTTGTATTTTGAACGCCTCCTAAAGCTTGTGTTCCGCCACCGCCAAAAGAAGATGACAATCCTCCGCCTTTTGGATTTTGAACCATAATGATTAATATGAGCAAAAGTGCTACGATCATAATCAGAACCAAAAATAATGTATACGTCATGACTTATTTTTTTTGTAATTTTTTTATTGCTTTAATTCGGTCTGCAAAGAAACCACTTTTTTCTGGATATTTCAAAATTAAAATGCGATAAGCTTTGATGGCATTTTCATATTTTTTTTGTTCAAGATAAACCTTGGCCAAGGTCTCTGTCATTAAACTTTCATTTTCTGTTGTGCTTTCATTTGTAACGTCGATATTTATGACGTTTTTGTCAACCGGTTTTATTTTAGGATTTAACTCAATAAACTTGTCTATTAAGTTAAATTTATCTTCAATCTTTTCAATTTTTCGAGCTTGATTTTCCTCTCGTACTATTGGTTTTTGGGATATTAACTGCATCCACTCATTAAATGAATGCGGTTCAGAGCTTATGAATGGAATAGGTTTGCCTATTTCCAGTACATCAGTCGATTTTTCTTCAGTTTTTTCAATTTCTTTATTCTCAATAGCATCGGTTTCTATTTCTAAACTTTTATTGAAAAAGGAATCGTTAATTTTTTTATGAAGCGCTTTAACATCTTCGGCATCAATGACTTCAATTTCTTCTAAAGATTCAATTTCTTTTTTATGATTGCTTACGAATATAGGTGAAGTAATAAAATCAAAAAGCACTTTTCTGTCAATAGTATAAGCGGCTGTTTGTTTTAATGTTTGGTTGTATTTGAAGCTGTTTGTTTTATTGAGTCCTTTTAACTGAATAGCCCTGGCCGACTGAAAATAGGGAAATTCAGCAATAACCTCATTCAATTGTTGCGTTTTTAGGGCGTCAATGTTTTCGGGATATTGCAGTAAAAAGGTGAATTCAGCGCTGTTCATATTTACCATTTTGCCACAGAAGCATTAAAAATATCTTGTGTGATTCGTTCAATAATTTCATTCAAAGCGTCATCTAAAATACCGCCTGTTAATTGCGCATTTCCATCATAATCATAATAGTGTGAAAAGGAACGTTCAAAATTGTCTTCTTCAAGCTTGTTGTTGTAAAAGCGGACATTTACCGTAATGGTGAGTCGGTTTTGTGCAGCAGTTTGTTCAGCTGTTGCGGTCATTGGGTTAATTTTGTAACCGGTAATTTCTCCTTCAAACAGTAAATCTCCTCCCGATTTAACCAAACTTAAATTGGTTTGCTGCAAAAATAAATCCTGTAATTTTACGGTAAACGTCTGACTTAAAGTAGGTTCAACCAAAATGGCATTGTTTGGGAAGTAATCTATTTGAATTGTTTTCACGTCCGATTTTATATTGGTTCCCGTAAATGAATAAATTCCGCAACTTTGCGAGGTGAAGATAAGCAGCAATAATATAAGGTGACTAATTTTTTTCATTTTACTGTTTTGATGTTGTTTTGGAAAACCATAATTAAGTCCCAAAGTTACTTATTTAAATTAAAGGTCGTAATGTTTTATTTTACGATACAATGTTCTTTCTGAAATTCCCAATTCTTTTGCTGCCAGTTTTCGTTTTCCCTTGTTGCGATCTAACGATTTTTTGATCAACTCAATTTCTTTATCCTGAATAGACAGGCTTTCATCGGCATCAATGGTTTCTTCAAAATCATAATCATCAGATTCTTTGTATTTTTCATTGATTCTTACAACTTCCACCTGATTTTCAGTTTCCGAATCTGAAACGTCTTCTTTGTATATTTTCTGAATTAATTTTTTGCTTTCCTCTTTAACTTTCTCAACACTGCCGCTTTGTATTAAATCGAGGGTCAATTTTTTCAAATCGTTAATGTCGTTTCGCATATCGAACAAAACTTTATACATAATTTCTCTTTCTGATGAGAACTCGCTGGCCGATTTTTTGTTTTCAATTACCAAAGGCAAATTGGTGCCTTTTGCAGGTAAATACTGTAACAATCGGTCAGAGGAAATCAATCTGTTTTCTTCAACAACCGAAATTTCTTCAGCAATATTTCGCAACTGCCGAATATTTCCAGGGAAACCATAATTTTCCAGAACCCTAACAGCATTGTCGGAAAGTTTAACAGACGGCATTTTATATTTTTGGGCAAAATCCGAAGCGAATTTTCTAAACAATAAATGAATGTCTCCAACACGTTCACGTAACGGCGGCAAATTTATTTCAATAGTGCTTAAACGATAATATAAATCTTCCCGAAACTTTCCTTTATTGATGGCTTGTTGCATATTTAAATTGGTTGCGGCAACAATACGCACATTGGTTTTTTGCGTTTGTGACGAACCCACTTTAATAAACTCACCATTTTCCAATACACGCAACAACCTAACCTGCGTGGTTAAAGGCAATTCGCCCACTTCATCCAAAAAAATAGTGCCTCCGTCGGCTACTTCAAAATAGCCGTTGCGCGATGCGATAGCACCGGTAAATGAGCCTTTTTCGTGGCCAAACAATTCACTGTCTATTGTTCCTTCCGGAATTGCGCCACAGTTTACGGCAATATATTTGGCGTGTTTTCTATGAGATAAATGATGAATTATTTTTGGAATACTTTCTTTACCAACACCGCTTTCTCCGGTAACCAATACCGAAATATCAGTTGGCGCAACCCGAATTGCTTTTTCAATCGCTCGGTTTAGGTGATGGTCGTTTCCAATAATTTCAAAACGTTGTTTGATGGCTTGCAATGATTCCATGGATTAAACTCTTTTTCCTATTAGCGTGGCAGATGTGCAATCTTCGATAAAAATATTTACAAGATCGCCCAATTTTTCATCTCCTTTAGGGAAAACAATCACCGCATTCTGCGAATTTCTTCCTTTCCAGTGGGAATCCGATTTTTTTGAAGATCCTTCAATCAATACTTCAACTGTTTGTCCAACAAATTTTTGGGTATGGTACAAACTGTGTTTTTGTTGCAGCAATATAATTTCTGCAAGTCGTCTTTTTTTAACCTCAAAAGGAACATCATCATCCATTTTTTTCTCTGCCAGCGTTCCCGGACGTTCAGAATAGGCAAACATAAATCCGAAATCATATTTTACATATTCCAATAAACTCAAGGTTTCTTGGTGTTCTTCTTCTGTTTCGCCGCAAAAACCGGTCATCATATCTTGTGAAATGCCACAATCTGGAATAATTTTGCGAATGTTATCAATCAATTCAATATATTCTTCACGCGTATGCTGGCGATTCATCCTTTTTAACACCGAAGTGCTGCCCGATTGTACAGGCAAATGAACATAATTGCATATATTTTCGTGTTTCGCCATCGTATAAATAACGTCCAAATTCATGTCTTGCGGATTGGAAGTTGAAAAGCGAATCCTCATTTTTGGAAATGAAGTTGCCACCATATCCAACAATTGAGAAAAATCAACCGCGGTTGCTTGTGCAATTTCCGAAGCATTTTTGAAATCTTTTTTCAATCCGCCGCCATACCAAAGATAACTGTCAACATTTTGGCCTAAAAGCGTTATTTCTTTATAGTTTTTATCGCTTAGATCCTTTATTTCTTCTAAAATGCTTTTAGGTTCGCGACTTCTTTCACGGCCACGGGTGAACGGAACAACGCAAAATGTGCACATATTGTCGCAGCCTCTTGTAATGGAAACAAAAGCAGATACGCCGTTGCTGTTTAATCGCACCGGAGAAACATCGCCATAGGTTTCTTCTTTTGATAAAATGACATTTACGGCATCACGGCCGGCATTTATTTCTTCCAATAAATTTGGTAAATCTCTGTAAGCATCTGGCCCAACAACCAAATCAACAATTTTTTCTTCTTCTAAAAATTTGGCTTTCAACCGCTCAGCCATACAGCCCAAAACGCCCACTTTCATAGCGGGATTTATCTTTTTTACGGCATTGTATTTTTCCAAGCGTTTGCGAACAGTTTGCTCTGCTTTTTCTCGAATTGAACACGTATTTACCAAAACCAAGTCGGCTTCTTCCAATAAATGCGTGGTGTTATATCCTTGTTTTGAAAGTATGGAAGCAACAATTTCACTGTCGTTTAAGTTCATTGAACAACCATAACTTTCTATATATAATTTTTTAGAATTTCCTTCAATTTGTTCAGTTAACAGTGGTTGTCCCTGATTTTTTTCTACGATAATTTTTTCGTTCCCCATAAGTTTTTATTGGAAGGCAAAGATATAACCAATTTTTTAAAAATATGACAGATTGGCAGAATTTTAACAAAGGATTAAAGCCTAAAAAATATAGTTTTTGACGGTTATTATTCAGATTAAAAAAATTCTATATACTTTTGCAATCCAAAACCCGAATTGAATAAGGAGTTTTTATTGTAGCAGAAAATGAATTTGGGAAGGTTTTAAAATTATAATAAAAAAATATGGCGAAAAATTTAGTAATCGTAGAGTCACCTGCAAAAGCAAAAACCATTGAAAAATTTTTAGGAAAAGATTTTCAGGTTGAATCCAGTTTTGGACATATAGCCGATTTGCCTTCCAAGGAGATTGGGATTGATGTAGAAGGAAATTTTAGTCCGAAATATGTGGTTCCTGCCGATAAAAAAGCCTTGGTAAAAAGATTGAAAGATTTGGCCAAAAATGCCGATATGGTTTGGCTGGCATCGGATGAGGATAGAGAAGGTGAAGCCATTGCCTGGCATTTATACGAACAATTAAAATTAAAGGAAGCCAATACAAAACGTATTGTATTTCATGAAATTACCAAAAAAGCCATATTAAAAGCAGTTGAAAATCCAAGAAGCATTGATTACAATTTGGTAAATGCCCAACAAGCACGACGTGTTTTGGACCGATTGGTCGGTTATGAATTATCGCCTGTGCTTTGGCGAAAAATTAAAGGAGGCTTATCGGCAGGGAGAGTTCAATCTGTCGCTGTTAGGTTAATAGTTGACAGAGAACGCGAAATAAAAAGTTTCGATCCGCAGGCTTCTTATAAAGTAATGGCCCAGTTTATTACGGAGGAAGAAAAGAAATTCAAAGCTTCTTTACCGAAGAATTTCGACACCAAAGAAGAAGCCGCTTCATTCTTAAATTCTTGTATAAATGCCAAATTTAAAGTGGACGATTTACAAACAAAGCCGGCAATAAAATCTCCTGCAGCACCATTCACAACATCAACATTGCAACAAGAAGCATCCAGAAAATTGTATTTTCCGGTAGCCAAAACAATGATGATTGCACAGCGTTTGTATGAAGCCGGATTGATCACTTATATGAGAACCGACAGTCTTAATTTATCGGAAGACGCAAAAATTGAGGCACAAGAAGAAATTATTTCCTCTTTTGGAAAGGAATACAGCAAACCAAGAAGTTTTCTTACCAAAGATAAAGGCGCCCAAGAAGCTCACGAGGCCATCAGGCCAACCAGTATGAGCCTTCAGTCGGTTTCTGTTGATTATGATCAGGACAGGTTGTACGATTTAATTTGGAAAAGAACCATTGCTTCACAAATGAGTGATGCGCAATTGGAACGCACGAACGTAAGAATTACAAATACCAATAATAAGGAAGTTTTTACCGCAAATGGCGAAGTAATAAAATTTGAAGGGTTTTTAAAAGTATATTTGGAAGGCACTGACAATGAAGATGAAGAACAAGAAGGAATGTTGCCAAAATTATCGAAAGGTGAAGTTTTAGTCAATAAATACATTACGGCAACTGAGCGTTATACCAGAGCGCCTTACCGATATTCAGAAGCCGCGCTTGTAAAAAGATTGGAAGAATTGGGAATTGGGCGTCCGTCCACCTACGCGCCAACAATTTCAACCATTCAAAAAAGAGAATATGTTGAAAAAGGAAACATTGAAGGCGAAGACAGAAGTTATACCGAACTGAAATTAAAAGGCGGCGAAGTAATTACCAAAACGCTGACCGAAAAAGTTGGGTCAGACAAAGGTAAATTAGTGCCTACAGATATCGGAAATATTGTAAACGACTTTTTGGTGGAGAATTTCACCTATATTTTAGATTTTGGTTTTACCGCAAAAGTAGAATCGGAATTTGATGATATTGCTGAAGGAAAAGAAGATTGGATTAAAATGATCAAAGATTTTTACAAATCATTTCATCCAATGGTTGAAGATGTTGCCGAAAATGCTGACAGGGCAAAAGGTGAACGTTTATTGGGCGTTGACCCGGAAAGCGGCAAAAATGTATATGCGCGTTTGGGAAGATTTGGCGTTATGGTTCAAATTGGAGAAGCTACAGATGAAGAAAAACCGAAATTTGCAAGTTTGCAGGGCGACCAAACATTGAATTCCATTACTTTTGAAGAAGCGATGGATTTGTTCAAACTTCCAAGAAAAATTGGCGGTTATGAAGGAAAAGAAGTGGTGGTTGCAGTTGGCCGTTTTGGACCTTATGTTTTGTATGACAATATGTATGTGTCTATTCCAAAAGATGAAAACCCGATGTCGGTTGACATTAACCGCGCCATTGAATTGATTCTTGAAAAACAAAAAGCTGATGCGCCAATTTGTGAATATGAAAATATTCCGGTGCAAAAAGGTGTAGGCCGATTTGGACCGTTTTTAAAATGGGATGGAATTTATATCAACGTAAATAAAAAATACGATTTCGATAATTTAACCGAAAAAGATGTGGTTGAATTGATTGAAGAAAAGAAACGAAAAGATATTGAGAAAGTCATTCATCACTGGCCTGAAGAAGGGATTTCTGTTGAAAAGGCACGTTGGGGAAGATCAAATATTTTAAAGGGGAAAACAAAGATAGAATTGTCAAAAACAGTGGACCCAAGTAAATTAACATTGGCAGATGTTAAGGACATTATTGAAAAAAACGCACCCAAAAAGAAAACAACAAAAGGAAAAACAGCAAAAAAATAATTTTTTTATTATATTGCCGTCGAAAAAGAAATCTTACAACCCCTTAATAATGAATTTCGATTATCTTAAACCTATTGATGATGCGTTATTGGAATATGCAAAATTGCAATCCGGTCAATCATTTGGCCGATGTATCGAAATTTATTCTGCACAAAATGGATTCCCGGAATTATTAAATAAAAAAATTGCCATTGTTGGCGTTGAAGAAGGCCGTTCAGCAATTGGAAATCAAGAAACTGGTTCCAATTTAAATGAAATCAGAAAAGAATTGTACAAACTATTTCCAGGGAATTGGCCAATTAGCGTAGCCGACATTGGGAACATTCCGAAGGGAAATACCATTGAAGATACTTATTTTGCGTTGTCAGAATTATTGACCTGGCTCATAAAAAATAAAATAATTCCCATCATTATAGGAGGTGGACAGGATTTAACCTATTCAAATTACAGGGCTTACGACAAGTTGGAGCAAACCGTAAATATTGTTTCGGTGGACAATAAGTTTGATTTAGGCACTATAGAGGACGATTTAACTTCTCAATCTTATTTAAGTAAGATTGTGATGAACCAGCCAAATAATTTATTTAATTTCAGCAATATTGGTTATCAAACCTACTTTAATTCACAAAATGAAATAGATTTGTTGGATGGTTTGTTCTTTGAGGCCTATAGATTGGGTGAAGTTTCAAGCGCAATACAATTGGTTGAACCCGTTTTGCGCGATGCCGATATTGTGAGCATCGATTTATCTGCAATTAAAAATGCAGATGCGCCTGCCAACAATAATGCAACGCCTAATGGTTTTACGGGTGCAGAAATTTGCGCCATTTCAAGGTATGCAGGCATCAGCGATAAAGTGACTTCATTCGGAATTTATGAATACAATCCAACATTAGATGTTAAAAATCAAACCGCTCAGCTAATTTCACAACTGATTTGGTATTTTATTGAAGGTGTTAATTATAGGGCAAATGATTATCCTTTCGGATTAAAAGACAATTACCAAAAATATATTGTGCCTATCGATAATGAAGTGCTGAATTTTTATAAAAGCAACAAGTCGGGTCGATGGTGGATGGAAATTAATTTAATTGAAAGTAATAAATTTAAGAGACATGCGTTAATACCTTGTGCGTATCAAGATTATATTAGTGCAACCAATCAGGAAATTCCTGATAGGTGGCTAAAAACGCTAAAAAAATTGGTATAAAAAAAATGTGGTGCCGTATACTAAAACACAATTATTTTTGTTTAAACAGATAAATTAAATATTGTTTTTTAAGTTTATTAGTAATACGTTTGCCTTAAAGGATAAGAAAAAAAATATGAAGAAAATATCGTTGTATATTTTACTGGTCTTAGTTATATATAGTTGTGGATCTAGCGATCAAGGAGAATTAGTTGGTGTGAGATCAAGTGGTAAATGGCATTCTCAAAAACCATTAGGTATGGCTTTAATACCTGGCGGATCATTTACTATGGGAAAACAGAGCGAAGATGTTGCAGGCGCTTTAAATTCACCAACCAGAACCGTAACCGTGCGTCCTTATTATATGGATGAAACCGAAATCACCAATAGCGAGTATAAAGAATTCGTATTTTGGGTTCGGGATTCCGTTGTAAGAACCGAATTGGCGTTATTTTCAGAATTAATGTCTTCAGAAGGAAATATTGTTTTAGAAGATTATCAGTTTATGGATATTGACTCTTCTAAAATGTCGCCATATCAAAAATATATGATGAAAACTTACGGCAGCCTTGGGGATATTAATTCGCCCACACAAGGTAAAATGCTGAATTGGAAAGAGAAAATTGTTTGGAATGTAAATGAATTCCCAAGTGAAGAATATGCAGAAGTGATGATTGATTCAATTTTAATGCCTATTGAGGATAGTTTTGAAGGCAGAAGAATGGTGAATCCAGCAAAATTAAAATTTAAATATTCTTGGTTAGATCAAGAATTGGCGGCAAGAAATCAAGGAAATAGAAGAGATTATATAAAAACGGAAGTCGTATCGGTATATCCTGACACCACAGTTTGGATAAAAGACTACAATTACTCTTACAATGACCCAATGCATCAGGATTATTTTTACCACCAAGCCTATAATGATTATCCGGTAGTTGGGGTATCTTGGATGCAGGCAAAGGCTTTTTGCCTGTGGAGAACAAAAAAGAAAAACGATTATTTAAGCACTAAGAAAAACCCAACCCAAATTCCACAATTTAGATTGGCGACTGAAGCTGAGTGGGAATATGCCGCACGTGGCGGTCTTGAAAATGCCACTTATCCTTGGGGAGGACCATATACCACAAATGACCGAGGCTGTTTTTTAGCAAATTTTAAACCTGCAAGGGGTAATTATGCTGTTGATGGCGCCTTATATACAATGGAGGCAAAATCGTTTTTTCCAAATGATTTTGGTTTGTACAATATGGCAGGCAATGTTTCTGAATGGACAAACACAGCTTACAGTGAAGCATCCTATTACATCGGTTCCACGATGAATCCGAATGTGGAAATTGATAAAAATAAAAGAAAAGTGATTCGTGGAGGCTCTTGGAAAGATGTAGCCTACTTTTTAGAGGTTAGCACTCGGGATTATGAGTATGCGGACTCTGCAAGAAGTTATATTGGTTTTAGGACTGTTCAGGATTTCCTCGGTACCAATATAAACGGAAAATAAAATCGACTAAAAAAACTAACAAACTAAAAAACTTTTATTATGTCACAATCAAAAAACAGAAAAAAATTATTTAATTACGCTTATGGTATTGGAGCATCTATTGTAATTTTAGGAGCATTGTTTAAAATTCAGCATTGGACTGGGGGTAGTGAAATGCTAACCGTTGGAATGATTGTTGAAGCAATTGTGTTTTTTATCTCAGCTTTTGACTCTGTTGAAGAAGATTTGGATTGGACTTTAATTTATCCTGAATTGGCTGGTGGTGACAAGCGTGAAAAAGACGCCGGGCAAGCTAAAGAGGTTCAAGGGTTACTTTCTCAAAAATTGGACGATATGCTTAGAGATGCAAAACTGGATTCCGGTTTGATGCAAAGTTTAAGCGAAAGCATACAAAATTTTAAAGGAGCCGCCGAAAATATTGCTCCTGCTGTAAATTCAATTGCAGCAACCAATAAATACAGTGAACAAATGTTTTTGGCCGCTGCGCAAATGGAATCTTTAAATAGCTTGTATAAAGTGCAAGTGGAAAGCACAAGCAAACAAGCCGAAATCAACCTTCAGGTTACTGAAAATGCGACCAGATTAAAAGAACAAATGGAATCATTGGCAACAAACCTATCTTCACTTAACGGTGTTTATGGCGGAATGCTGTCCGCAATGTCAATTAAAAACTAATTAGTTGAGAAATTAATTAATTATTAACTTAAAAACTAATTGGTATGGCTTCAGGTAAATTATCACCAAGGCAGAAAATGATTAACGTTATGTACTTAGTTTTCATCTCTATGATAGCGATGCAAATGTCTAAGGAAGTACTTTCTGCATTTGGATTTATGAATGAAAAACTTACAGAGAACAATACAACGGCTTCTGTAAAAAATATGGCAACGCTCGAAAATTTGGCGACAAAAGCAGATGAGCAGCCTGAAAAATACAGCGAACTTTATGCGAAAGCGATAGAAGTGGACAAATTATCTTCAAAATTTAATGATTATTTGGAAGAAAAAAAACAGTTTTTTCTTAGAGATCAAAAAGATCTGACCAACTATGAAGCTATGGATCAAACGGGCGTTGTGGATGAACACTTTTTTAAAGGTGATAATTTCACAATGGAAGGCCAAGAATTTTTGGACCAAATAAATGGCTACAGAGACGCAATAATAAAGCTAATAGGAGAAAAAAGTCCGTTAGCAACAACCATAAAAAACAGGTTCGACACGTCACCCCAAGATGCAAAAGGCGGCAAACAACTTTGGTTAAAAAACAGGTATGAAGGTTTTCCTTTGATTTCTACCATTACCAATTTAACCTCTATGCAAACAGATATCAAAACAACCCAAACTGATATTTTTGGAACTCTTTTGGGCGGACAATTGGAAAGTGATGTTTCTATGTCCAATTATAAAACAATTTTAATTCCAGAAAAATCTGCTTTCTTCCAAGGTGAAAATTTTAAAGGCAAAATTGTGCTGGGACGTTATGACGCATCTTTGGTGCCATCAGAAGTTGTTGTTAACGGCCAGAAAATAACAAATATTCAAGAAGGAGGTGCCATTTTAGATTTTCCGGCTGGTGGAGTTGGAGAACGCGAAATAAAAGGAAAATTTGTTTTTATTGAAAACGGAAAACCTGTTGAAATTGAAATAAGCAGTACTTACGCTGTAATTCCAAAACCAAATAGTGCCGTAATTTCTGCCGATAAAATGAACGTTGTTTATAGAGGCGTGGCCAATCCAATGACCATCTCAATTCCTGGAATACCTGATAATTTAGTGAATGCATCGGGTGCGGGCTTATCCAGAGCAAGCGGATCAGGTAAATATATTATGACACCGGGCACTGGAAGAGAAGTGAAAATAAATGTTACTGGAAAACTACCTAACGGACAATCAGTTAGTTCTTCTCAAGATTTTAGGATTAAGGATATTCCTTCACCTAGCGGTGCCATCAGAAAACAATCAGGTTATGTTAAAATGCCTTCATCAAGTTTAGAAAATTCAACCGTTAGCGCAGAATTACCTGATTTTGATTTTGACTTGTCGTTAAATACTTCAGGATTTACAATCAAAGTACCTGGACAATCGGCCGTGGTTGTTAGCGGAAATAGAATGAATGATGCCGCCCAAAAAGCAATTGCCAAAGCAAAAAGAGGCGATGTTATTACAATATTCGATATAAAATCGTCGTTATCAGGGAACACTTCGTATAAAATAAAAGATGCTTCGGCGGTGAGTATAGAAATACAATAAAATAAATTTTAAATGATAAATAAGAAAAATATTGGAATTTTTATTTTGGCATTTGTGCTCTTTAATAACTTGTATGCACAGTCAAATCTATTGAATGCCAAAAAGCCTTCTGATATTGGTAAAAAAACGGAAGCTCAAAAAGCCGTAGATTTTGACAAACCTTTAGCGTATGGATATGTTGATGACAGAGATATTCTTTGGTCTAAAGTTGTTTGGGAATATCTTGATCTAAACGAGCGAATTAATATGCCGTTTTATTATCCCGTTGACACTATGAATGTGTCTCTGGATAGGCGATCGCTGTTTGACACCCTTTTAAAAGGCATTAAAAACGGAGATATTACAGAGATTTATGACGATTCTTATTTTACGGCTAAAATGACCAAAGCTGAAATAAACAGCAAGCTTTTTCGAATTGACACCACAGATGCCGGTTTTGATGAAATGAATGCCGGAAACCAAAATATTGATGAATATATTGACAAAATTAATTTGACTTCCCAGGATATTGAAGGATTTAAAATTAAAGGGCTATGGTATTTCGACAAGCGTCAGGGTGAATTAAAATATCGCTTGATTGCATTGGCTCCAGTTGCTCCGGATGTGCAAACAATGGGAAGAGAGGATATCAATATTTCTGAACAATTGGCTTTATTTTGGGTTTATTTTCCCGATGCGCGCGAAGTGCTTCATAACGCAAAAGTTTTCAATCAAAAAAATTCAGCGTATCCCATATCTTTTGATCATTTGTTAAATGCAAGAAGGTTCAGTTCCATTATTTATAAGGAAGAAAATATTTATGGAGATAGAGATGTGGATCAATACGTGAAAGGAAATGCCTTGTTCCAGGTATTGGAGTCTGATAAAATTAAAGACGATATCAGAAATAAAGAACTTAATATGTGGAATTATTAAAAAAAATAATATCAAAATCTAAAAACTCCTGCAATTTGCGGGAGTTTTTTGTTTTATGAAGTAAATTCGCAAGATGAAAGCAGATTATATCATTGTTGGTTTGGGATTGGCGGGATTGGCCTTTACCAAAGAATTGGAAAAAAATAAAAAAACATTCTTGGTTTTTGAGGATCATTCCCAAAATTCTTCCATGGTAGCAGGCGGGGTTTACAATCCGGTAGTGTTAAAGCGCTTTACGCCAGTTTGGAACGCAACAGAGCAATTGGAAATCGCTTTGCCATTTTACAATGATTTAGAGATTCAATTCAATAAAAAATACGATTATCCAGTTGATATTTACAGAATATTCAAATCGGTTGAAGAACAAAATAATTGGTTTACTGCCTGCGATAATCCAGGATTATCAAATTTTATGTCCACCAAATTAATCAATGAAAAACACGAAGGCGTTTTGGCAGATTTCGGTTATGGGAAATTGCTAAATACCGGAAGAATCGACACAAAATCATTGCTGGAAGATTATCGGAATTGTTTATCGCAAAGAAATTTAATCAGAAATGAAAGTTATCAATATTCTGAATTAAAAATTACCGAAAACGGTGTTGAATATAAAGATATAATTGCTTCAAAAATAGTTTTTTGTGAAGGTTTCGGACTCAAAAACAATCCGTTTTTTAATGAATTGCCCATGCAAGAAGCAAAAGGTGAGTTAATTACCATACACGTACCCAATTTAAACATCAATTTTATGATAAAATCCGCGGTGTTTGTGCTTCCTTTAGGAAATAATAATTATAAAGTTGGCGCCACATTTAATTGGAAAGACAAAACCCAGCTTCCAACAGAAGAAGGAAAAAACGAACTTTTAACCAAATTAAAATCAGTTATAGATGTTCCGTTTGAAATTGTGGAACATATTGCCGGGATACGACCAACGGTTAAAGACAGAAGGCCTTTGGCTGGAAAACATCCAAAGCATCAAAATTTAGCCGTGTTAAATGGATTGGGAACTCGTGGCGTAATGATTGCGCCAACCCTTGCAAAAGCACTTTATGATTATTTAGAAAATGGAATTGCGTTGGATCAAGAAATTTCTATTGCTCGTTTTCGTTAGACTTAATTGCCTTTCGATCGAATTTTACAAAAAGATTGATCCAACCTATTCTTGACAATCGAATGCTAACCGGCGCTGTCAAAAACAAAGCAATTACTATAGGAACAAAACTTTCCACCAAACTAAAGTCGAAAAACAGCGTAACTACTATAAAGGTCGCAACTGAAATTCCAACTGTGAGCGCATAATTTATATACATAGCGCCATAAAAAAAGGAAGGTTCCATCATATATTTTAAACCGCATTTTGAGCAATGTTCGTGCATTTGAAAAGCCTTATGCAATTTAAACATATTCTTTTCTTTCATAAAATCACCTTCGTGGCATCTCGGACATTTATTATATAAAATGCTGTAAAGCTTGCTTCCTTTTTTAAACATTTTTTATTTTTGTTGCTTGATATTTAGCTAATTATTAAATTAAAAACTTTAATTGAGTGCCAAATTTATTTGTAGTACTTTTGTACGATTTTTAAAACGCATACAAATTTACATTAAATAATAAACTATTAATGCTTAACGTACATAATTTATCGGTTTCTTTTGCCGGTTCCGATTTGTTTTCAGGAGTAACTTTTAAATTAAATAAAGGTGACAGAATTGGATTAATTGGCAAAAACGGCGCAGGAAAATCTACCCTTCTGAAGGTGCTTTCAAAAGATATTGAGGCCACTGGAGGTACGATGGCTTTTGATAAAGAAGTGCGTATCGGATTTTTGCGCCAGGATATCGATTTTGTGGAAGGAAGAACAATTTTGGAAGAAGCTTATCAGGCTTTTGCAGAAATTAAGCAGTTGGAAGGCAATTTGGAAGTTATCAACCACGAGTTGGTAACAAGAACCGATTATGAAAGTGAATATTATCACGATTTAATGGTTAATTTAAATGAGTTTTCTCACCGATATGAATTGTTGGGAGGCTATAACTACCAGGGAAATACCGAAAAAATATTACAGGGTTTAGGTTTTCAAAGAGAGGATTTCGACAAACTGACGGATACTTTTTCCGGAGGCTGGAGAATGCGTATTGAGCTGGCGAAGTTATTATTGCAAGACAATGACATATTATTGCTGGATGAGCCAACAAACCATTTGGATATAGAATCTATTATTTGGCTGGAAAATTTCTTGAAAGTGTATTCCGGCGCCATCGTTTTGGTTTCGCATGATAAAATGTTTTTAGACAATGTCACCAACCGAACCATAGAAATTTCATTAGGAAAAATATACGATTACAAAAAACCATATTCCCAGTTTTTGTTGTTGCGAGGTGAAATAAAAGAAAAACAATTACAGGCGCAAAAAAACCAAGACAAAGAAATTAAAGCCACACAAGTTTTAATCGATAAATTTAGGGCCAAAGCCAACAAAGCAACCATGGCGCAATCCTTAATTAAAAGGTTGGATAAAGTGGAACGTATAGAAGTTGATGATGATGACAATGCAGTGATGAACGTGAAATTCCAAATTTCTAAAGAACCAGGAAAAATTGTTATTGAAGCTGAAAATTTATCGAAGAGTTACGGTAAAAAACACGTGTTGGAAGATGTTGATTTACTGATAGAAAGAAATAGCAAAATCGCTTTTGTTGGCCAAAACGGACAAGGGAAATCGACTTTGGCAAAAATTATGGTGGGAGAAATTCCGCACGGCGGCCACTTAAAATTGGGCCATAATGTTGAAATCGGCTATTTTGCCCAAAATCAGTCGGAATATCTGGACGCTGAAAAAACGGTGTTGGAAATTATGGAAGATGCCGCAACGGATACCAACAGAGCGCGAGTTAGAGATTTGTTGGGATCGTTTTTGTTTAGCGGTGATACGGTTGATAAAAAAGCAAAAATGTTGTCGGGTGGCGAAAGAAACAGGCTGGCATTGTGTAAGTTGTTATTGTCTCCGTTCAACGTTTTAATTATGGATGAGCCAACAAACCACTTGGATATTGCATCAAAAAATGTATTGAAAATGGCGCTCAAAAAATTTGAAGGAACTTTAATTTTGGTGTCGCACGACAGGGATTTTTTGCAAGGACTCGCCACAACAGTTTACGGGTTTAAAGACAAAGTGATTAAAGAATATTTGGGAGACATCGACTTTTTCTTGGAACAACATCAGATTGAAAATTTGCGTGAAGCAGAAAAAAGAACCGTTGTTGCAAAAAAAACAGATACTTCTAAAAAAGAAGTGTCGCACTCATCTAGAGACGAAGACAAAGAACTGAAAAAATTAAAAAATCAATTGGCTAAAATTGAAACGCTGATAGATAATCTGGAAAAAGAAATTTTGGAAATGGACGAAGCTTTGGTGAAAGATTATGAGGCAACTTCAACAAAACCCAATTTTTTTGAAAACTATAAAGCCAAAAAAAATAAAGTGGAAATGTTGATGGACGAATGGGCCGAAATTGAAATAAAAACAGAGAATTGTTCTTAGAAAATAAAAATAGCCGCATACAACAAATTCACTTTTCCGAAATTGAAAATTGCGGCGTTTCTCTTTTTATAAAACGTGAAGATGAATTGCATCCGTTTATTTCAGGAAATAAATACCGAAAATTAAAATACAATTTGGCGGAAGCTGCTAAACAACAAAAAAACACCTTGCTTACTTTTGGCGGTGCTTATTCCAATCATATTGCCGCTGCAGCCGCTGCCGGATTTGCCTATAACTTTAAAACCATCGGAATTATAAGAGGCGATGAATTGGCCAATAATTTGGAGGAAACAATCCAAAATAATCCAACCTTAAAATTTGCATCTGAACACAATATGCAGTTTGAATTTGTTTCAAGGTCAGCCTATCGAAATAAAACCGAATCTGAATTTATTGCTTTACTTCAAGAAAAATTTGGCGACTTTTATTTGGTTCCCGAAGGCGGCACAAATAAATTCGCTGTAAAAGGCTGTGAAGAAATTCTGGCAGAAGAAGATGCAAAATATGATTTTATTTGTTGCGCTGTAGGAACCGGAGGTACCATCTCCGGAATCATAAATTCACTAAAGAATCATCAAAATGCGATTGGTTTTCCGGCTTTAAAAGGTGATTTTTTATCGCAAGAAATTAAAAAATACATACTAAAAACGGAAAATTGGAGTTTAAATACCAACTATCATTTTGGTGGATATGCAAAAGTTTCAGAAGAATTAATTATATTTATCAACAAATTCAAAAAGGAAACAAAAATCCCTTTAGACCCGGTTTATACAGGGAAAATGATGTTCGGCATTGTGGATTTGATAAAAAAGGGTTTTTTTGAAAAAGGAACCAAAATTTTGGCGATTCATACCGGCGGTTTGCAAGGAATTGACGGGATGAACCAATTATTAGAAAAGAAAAATTTAGCGCAAATAGTGTAAAATATGAAGTTAAAAGTTGTTTTAATTTGTCTGTTAACCATCGGTTTTTTATCGAGCTGCAACTCCAAAAAGAAAGTTGTTCAATCAAAACACAAAATTCATCCAACCGAAAAGAAAGTAGTAATAAAAGATGAAAAAAGTGAACCAGCAGAAAAAGTAATTGAACCAAAACAATCCATTGCAACGTCAACCATTGAATACATCAATACCTATAAAGATGAAGCAATGAAAGAAATGCGTGAATTTAAAATCCCCGCCAGCATAAAATTGGCGCAGGGAATTATAGAATCTTCAAGCGGCAATAGCGATCTAACCAAAAGATCTAACAATCACTTCGGCATAAAATGCCACAAAGGCTGGGAAGGCGACCATACTTTACATGACGATGATGAAAAAGGGGAATGTTTTAGGGTTTATAAAGATCCGTTAAAATCCTATAGAGACCACTCATTATTTTTAACCACAAGAAGTCGTTATGCCAATTTATTTACACTAAAAGATGGCGATTATGTTGGCTGGGCGCAAGGTTTAAGTGAAGCCGGTTATGCAACCGACAGGCGTTACCCCGCTAAATTAATTGGGTTAATTGAAAAATATGATTTGCACAAATATGATGCGGAAGTATTGGGAATACCGTTCAAAAAAGTGGAAAATATGAGTGTGGCGCAGCATATTGTTGTCAAAGGCGATACATTGTATAACATTTCAAAAAGATACGGTTTAACGGTTGAAGAACTAAAGAAAATCAATGCGTTGTTTTCCAATGAGATAAGTATCGGACAAGAATTGAATATTACAAAATAAATTCAATTTTCTTTCGAGAACCCAATTCAAATTGAGGCTTTATTTTCGAGGAATTTATGGGCGTTCCCCGCCAGCTGGCAGGCCTGCCGGCTGGCAGGTCGGGCTTTTCGTTACAATCTTTTAAACGGTAAAACCGTTAAAAAGGATTTTCACTTCACTCCCTAACGCTGCTTAAATTTCGAATTACGATTTTTGATTTACGATTTTTTTAATTTGTTTGAAACCTGAAACCTGAAACTTGAAACTTTTCTGCAACCTATTGCCTATTTGCCTCATTCACCAGTGATAAAATCATTTTGTTCAGAAAAAAATCCATAAAGTAATATTGCATAATTATTTTAATATTATTTTTGCGGATGCAAGACAAGGTACTTATTTTAGATTTCGGTTCGCAATACACGCAGTTAATTGCCCGAAGAGTTAGAGAACTCAATATTTTTTGTGAAATTTTCCCTTTCAACAGCAAAAATTTTAAGGTCGAAAATTATAAAGCGGTAATCCTCTCCGGCAGTCCGTTTTCCGTAAGGGCAGATGATGCTCCGCATCCCGATTTATCTCAAATTAAAGGCAAAAAACCATTGTTGGGCGTATGTTATGGCGCACAATTTTTGGCGCACAATTTTGGCGGTAAAGTGGCGGCTTCAAACACACGCGAATATGGAAGGGCAAATCTTTCTTTTGTAAAAACAAAGGAGCTTTTTTTTGAAAACGTGCATTTGGGTAGCCAGGTTTGGATGAGTCACAGTGATACCATCGTTAATTTGCCCAAGAATTGCGAGTTAATTTCCAGTACCCACGACGTTGAAATTGCGGCATTTAAAATTAAAAATGAAGACACTTTCGGAATCCAATTTCACCCGGAAGTTTACCATTCAACGGATGGCATAAAAATATTGGAAAACTTTTTGGTGAAAATAGGCGGTGTTGCCCAAACTTGGACACCCGATTCATTTGTGGAACTAACCGTTGACAATTTGCAAAAACAAATCGGCGACGATAGAGTGGTACTCGGACTTTCGGGTGGTGTTGATTCTACCGTTGCGGCAGTTTTATTGAGCAAAGCCATTGGAAAAAACCTATATTGTATTTTCGTCAATAACGGTTTGTTGCGAAAAAACGAATTTGAAAATGTTTTAAAGCAGTACAAAGGAATGGGGCTTAATGTAAAAGGCGTCGATGCTTCGGCACGTTTTTTGAAAGCGCTAGCGGGAGAATCAGATCCTGAAGGAAAACGTAAAATCATCGGTCGGGTATTTATTGAAGTTTTTGATGATGAGGCCCATTTAATTGAAGATGTGAAATGGCTGGCGCAAGGCACTATTTATCCAGATGTCATTGAATCGGTTTCGGTAAGCGGCGGGCCATCGGCAACCATTAAATCGCATCATAACGTGGGTGGTTTGCCCGATTTTATGAAACTTAAAATTGTGGAACCGTTGAGAATGATCTTTAAAGATGAGGTGCGCAGGGTTGGAGCAACCTTGGGAATTGATGCGGAATTGTTGGGAAGACATCCGTTTCCGGGTCCAGGTTTGGGAATTCGGATTTTAGGCGATATCACCGCAGAAAAAGTGCAAATGTTACAGGAAGTGGACGCTATTTTTATAAACGGATTGAAAGAATGGGGATTGTACGATAAAGTTTGGCAGGCAGGAGCGATGTTATTGCCCGTAAATTCAGTGGGCGTAATGGGTGATGAAAGAACTTATGAAAAAGCCGTGGTGTTGCGCGCAGTGGAATCTACAGACGGAATGACCGCCGATTGGGTGAATTTGCCTTATGAGTTTTTGCAAAAAACATCAAATAAAATAATAAATGGCGTTAAAGGCGTTAATAGAGTAGTATATGATATTAGTTCAAAACCACCGGCAACCATTGAGTGGGAATAACCCACAAATAAATTTAAATTCATTTATGAACCGAGCCATCACAAATTTTGAAACATACAACAAGGATTATAGGCGAATCTGCCTGTCCGGCAGGCAGGCAGCAGCTGTTACCAATAAAAAAATAATATGTGAACAGATGAAACGAGCCATAACAAATTTTGATACACAGCAGAATGATTAATGGCGACTGCATCTGTACCAATAAAAAATAAAATATAAACAGATGAAAAAAATAATTCACAAAGCAGCAAATAGAGGCAAAGCCAATTACGGATGGTTAGACGCAAACTATTCCTTTAGTTTTGCAAATTATTATGACCCGGAAAAAGTAAATTTTGGAGCTTTAAGGGTGTTGAACAATGATACCATTCAAGGCGGAATGGGTTTTGGAACGCATCCGCACGACAATATGGAAATTATCACCATTCCTTTATCAGGCGCTCTAAAACATAAAGATTCTATGGGCAATAAATGGATTGCCATAGAAGCCGGTGAAGTTCAGGTAATGTCGGCCGGAAGCGGTTTGCAACATTCCGAAATGAACAATTCGCCAAATGAAGAAATAGAATTGTTTCAAATTTGGATTTTTCCTGATAAAAATGATGTGGAACCAAGATATGATCAACTAAAATTTGATCCTTCAGAAAGAAAAAACAAACTCCAAATTTTGGTTTCTTCTATTGATGACGATGTAAAAAATACCTTGAAAATACATCAGGATGCGCTCATTTCCAGCATCGATTTGGATGAAAATTCAGATTTTAATTACACACTAAAATCCGAAAATCATGGATTGTATGTGATGGTTGTGGAAGGTGAAATCGACATCGAAAATGAAAATTTAGGAAAAAAAGATGCCATCGGAATTTCTGATGCCAAAAGTGTAAATATAAAAGCCAAAAGCGCATCCGAATTGCTTTTTATTGAAGTACCGATGCAGTTTTAGGAAAAATCTGTCAGCAATTGTTGAACCGTTTTGGCAATTTCTTCATTTTTGGCCATTTTTTGAAGTTCAGTAGGTTCGCAAACCCTTACTTCGCAATCGGTTATAGGGCAACGTTCACAAGTAACGCCAACTTTTTTAGATTTAATATTGGCATCGTTTATAAAATTAATTTTACTGGTTAACAACGGCGAAATCAGCAAGCCAATGCTGATGCTGCGATTGTGATTTTCTTTAAACGGATCTTTGGTGGCGCTTGAAATGACCAAATACCTTAATTCATTGTCCGGATAATTGGAGATTTGGATGTCGGAAATAATTTCATTTTCAGCAACCCTGTTTAAAATATCAATGGAAACCCACCTTCTGCAATAACGTTCGTGTGTTTCGTTTGCGGTTGGAGGTTGTTGCTGGGTAATATGAAGTTCTTTTGAGAGTTTGTACCTGTTTTCACCATTTTTATTGGTGAAGCGCAAGAAGAATAAATTTTTGAAATGAAACAGTTTAGGCAATATATTTGTTAAACGCTGATAATAGGTTTCAGGAGAATCGGTGAAATGGGCAATCATTTTGTTGAAATGATTGGCATTCCATTTTTCTTGCTCAAAAAATGTTTTCAGCTGATTTTCGATGGCTTTTTTTGGAATGATGAGCGCACCAGCAAAATACGATGCCATAAAATTATTTAAAACCTGATCGAAAGTTTCAAATTTAATCCACGAAAAGGTATAAAGCCTTTCTTTTAAATTCAGGAAGTTGTAAGCGAGTTCCTTTGCGAAAATAAAGGTCTTTTGAGATTCATCAATGGTGTCGCTTAAAAGCAAAGTGTTTGTTTTCGGAATGAACACGCATCTCAATTCCGTTAAATTTGTGTACGAAGCAAGTCCGTTATTGATTATTTTATAATCAAACTCTTCCACTAAAATCTCTTCCAGATCGCTCGATTTTATTTTTTTATCTAAATCAATCTGATACGCTTTTGCAAATTTTTCAACACTGAGTTCGATGTCTTCAAAATAATTGTTGTGCGCTTCCTGATAGGACCGCAAGGCAGCCAAAAAGAAACTTTCACGCGAAAGATTGTAATTTTGCGCAATCTTAATTAAGGTGCTTATAAACGCATTTACCTTGGCGGGTGCATTTGAAATAATGTCAATCAAGTCGGCTTCCTGAATACCGAATAAATCCAACGGAATTTCTTTTAAGATTTTGGATTTCAATATTTCACCCAGCGGCGCCAGGTTTTTGTCGAGTTTTAAGGAAACCATATTATCATAAGGCACATCCAAAACTTGCGACAATAGTGCAATTTTATCCGTTTTCGGATATTTTTTGCCTTTTTCAATTTCGTTTAAGTACGATTTTGAGATGTTTGTCAATTTAGAAAGCCCAAATAAGGACAGATTTTTTTCTGTCCTAATTTGCTTCAATTTCAATCCAAAGATTAAACGGATGTATTCTTCTTCGATATTCATAAAACAAAGGTATGTTTTTTAGCGAAATAATAAAAATTAGTTCATTATTAAAATTTAGCGAACGTTCGCTTGTTTTATAAAAAACTTTATTTTATGTTTGTCCTCATAAAAATAAACCAATATGGAAAAATTTAATGAATCAACCATTCACCCGGTATCTTTTTCAGAGGAAGTAAAAAATTCTTACAAGGATATCATAACAAATGAAGCAATGGATTTTTTAGTGCAATTGCATGAAAAATTCAACAGCGAAAGATTGGAGTTGTTGGAAAGAAGGGTTTTGCAACAAATGCATTTTGACAAAGGAAATTTTCCTGAATTTCCAAGAGAAACTGTTGCGGTTAGAGAAGGAGACTGGACTGCAGCGCCATTGCCAAAAGATTTGCTGGACAGAAGGGTTGAAATTACGGGTCCGGTCGACAGGAAAATGATTATAAACGCTTTAAATTCGGGCGCAAAAGTTTTTATGGCCGATTTTGAGGACAGCAATTCCCCAATCTGGAACAATTTAATGGAAGGGCAACAAAACTTGAAAGATGCCGTGAATAAAACCATTTCATTTTCAAATGAAATCGGGAAAGAATATAAATTGAACGCAACCATCGCGACACTTTTAGTAAGGCCAAGAGGCTTGCATTTGAATGAGAAACATTTGCTGATCAATGAGGAACCAATGTCGGGTTCTTTGGTCGATTTCGGATTGTACTTTTTTCACAACGTGAAACAATTGTTGGCAAATGAATCGGGTCCCTATTTCTATTTGCCGAAACTTGAACATTATTTGGAAGCGCGATGGTGGAATGAAGTTTTTGTTTTTTCGCAGGAATACTTCGGAATAAAACAAGCAACCATTAAAGCCACGGTTTTAATTGAAACAATCACCGCCAGTTTTCAAATTGATGAAATTATTTTTGAATTAAAAGACCATATGGCGGGCTTGAATTGCGGGCGTTGGGATTATATTTTTTCCTACATCAAAAAATTCAGGAATCACAAAAACTTTACGGTGCCCGACAGAAGTCAGGTAACAATGGCAACGCCTTTTATGGAAGCTTATTCTTTGCTGGTGATTCAGCGTTGCCACAAAAGAAATGTTCACGCAATTGGCGGTATGGCGGCTCAAATTCCAGTAAAAAATGATGAGGAGGCCAACAGAATCGCTTACGAAAAAGTGAGAATAGATAAAGAACGCGAAGCAAAAAACGGACACGACGGCACTTGGGTGGCGCATCCGGGATTGGTGCCTGTAGCTTTGGAGGTTTTTAATCAATATATGCCAGAACCAAATCAAATCGACAAAAAAAGAGATGATTTTAAAATTACGGAATCTCAATTGTTGGAGCAGCCAAAAGGAATGATTACGGAAGAAGGAATTCGTAAAAACATCAATGTCGGAATTTTATATCTGGAATCCTGGCTGACTGGAAATGGAGCTGCAGCATTGTATAATTTGATGGAAGATGCCGCAACAGCAGAAATTTCAAGAACCCAATTGTGGCAATGGCTGCATAATATGTCTGAAATGGAAGACGGCAGAAAATTTACGGTTGAATTGTACATTGAATTATTGGAATCAGAAATTCATCAAATTAAAGAGTTGGTAGGGGAAAATGAATTCGAAAACGGAAAATTTAAGCTGGCCATCGAATTGTTTGATTCTCTGGTCGTCTCGGAAAAATTTGAAGAATTTTTAACCTTAAAAGCATATAAATACCTATAAAAAAACCACCCAAAAACCGCGAAATTAAAGGGTGATTCATATAAATAACTATAAAAATTAAATACACGACAAAATTATGAAAAATTTACCACAAAGCAATTATAGTTCAGCTATACAAACAGTAAGAGATCTTAAAGCCAAGTATGGAAATACCTGGAATGCAATAAACCCTGAAATTGCAGCTAGAATGGTTGCTCAAAATCGTTTTAAAACAGGTTTAGATATTGCTAAATACACCGCTGCCATTATGAGAAAAGATATGGCAGAATATGATGCAGATGTTTCAAATTACACACAATCATTAGGTTGTTGGCATGGTTTTGTTGCGCAACAAAATATGATCGCTGTTAAAAAGCATCATAAAACAACAAGTAAAAGATATTTATACCTGTCTGGTTGGATGGTAGCTGCATTACGCTCAGAATTTGGTCCATTGCCTGATCAATCGATGCACGAAAAAACAACAGTTCCGGCATTGATAAAAGAAATTTATGATTTCTTGCGACAAGCAGATGCCATTGAATTAAATGATTTATTTAGAAGACTTGAAAAAGGTGAAGATGTGCAAAATCAAATCGATAATTTTGAAACACATATAGTTCCGATTATTGCTGATATCGATGCGGGTTTTGGGAATGAAGAAGCCACTTATTTGTTGACAAAAAAAATGATTGAAGCAGGCGCTTGTGCCATTCAAATTGAAAATCAAGTTTCTGATGCCAAACAATGTGGTCATCAGGATGGAAAAGTTACTGTGCCTCACGAAGATTTTATTGCCAAACTGAATGCAATTAGGTATGCGTTTTTAGAATTGGGAGTGGATGACGGAATTATTGTTGCAAGAACAGATTCTGAAGGTGCCAGTTTAACGCAGAAATTACCTGTTAGTAATGAGCCGGGAGATTTAGCTTCTCAATATTTAGCCTTTGTAGAGGCAGAAGAAATTGACTTAAATGATGCAAAAGAAGATGATGTGTTTCTTAAAAGAGATGGTAAATTGGTACGTCCAGTAAGATTGCCAAATGGATTGTATAAATTTAAAGATGGCAATAATATAGACAGGGTTGTGTTAGATTGTGTTACGAGTCTTCAAAATGGAGCCGATTTACTATGGATTGAAACACCAACGCCCAATGTTAGGCAAATTGCAAATATGGTTAACAGAATTAAAGAAGTTGTGCCAAATGCTAAATTGGTTTACAATAACTCGCCATCTTTTAATTGGACATTAAATTTCCGTAAACAGGCGTATGAAGAAATGCTTTCAGAAGGTGAAAATATGAAAGACTATGACAGAAATAATTTAATGGATGAACAATATGATGATTCGGAATTGTGCTATCGCGCCGATGAGAAAATTAGAACGTTCCAAATAGATGGCGCAAGAGATGCAGGCATTTTTCACCACTTAATTACGCTGCCAACTTATCATACAACAGCACTTCATATGAATGATTTAACGGAAGGTTATTTTGGCGAAGAAGGTATGTTGGCTTATGTAAAAGGTGTTCAGAGACAAGAAATTCGTAAAGGTGTTTCTTGTGTAAAACATCAAAGAATGGCAGGGTCAAATCTTGGTGATGACCATAAAACATTTTTTGCAGGAGACAAAGCTTTAAAAGCAGGAGGCGAAAACAACACATCCAATCAATTTGAAGTTAATTCTAAAATCAATAAAGTTGAAGAAATATTAAGTAAAGCAGTATAAATAATAGGTCTAATTCTGATAAAAACGGCAATTTATGTATTGTTTTTGTGGGCGTTTCCCGCCAGCTGGCGGGTCGGGCTTTTCGTTGCAATCCGTCATTGCGAGCGGAGCGTGGCAATCTGTCGAACATATTGCCGATTAGCTCGCAATGCCGGGATTTCCTCTTCAATCCCTAACGCAAATGCCATTGTAAATAGAATTAAGTTTAAAATAATTTAAACTAAAAATACTGAGTCAGCCCAGTTTTAGAATAGCTGATTTTTACTTTTATTTTGATTTAACGCACTCCTAAAGAGTGCGTTTTTTTGTATTTTTGTAGCTGAAAATTACGATATTTGCAAACTGCAATTTATTTTTTAGAAATTCAATTTAATAAATAACCATATAAAATGAATAAAAATACTGTATTGGCTTGGGCAACATTTATTATGCTTGTAGTTGGCGTTGGGCTTATCGCGCTAGGAGCTTTTCGCTATAACGACATAGCCGGTTGGGGATTTGCCTCAGTAGGAATCGGTTTTTTTGCTATCGCTTGGGTGTTTAATGCTTTAAAGGGGAGGGTTTAAGGCCCCCTAACCCCCGACGGGGGAACTATTAAATACACGGAAAAAGTTTCTAAAAAAAATTAATATTTAAGAATAACTTGAAACCTGAAACTTTAAACAAAAAACAAACCAACAACAAATAACCAATAACTTATAACTAAAGAAATGGCAGACGATAATAAGGTGATTTTTTCCATGGCAGGTTTAACAAAAACTTACCAAGGCGCTAACAAACCAGTTTTAAAAAATATTTATTTAAGCTTCTTTTATGGGGCTAAAATCGGGATTTTAGGTTTAAACGGTTCGGGTAAATCTACGTTGCTTAGAATTATTGCCGGACTTGAAAAAAATTATCAGGGTGATGTGGTTTTTGCGCCAGGTTATTCTGTCGGATTTTTATCACAGGAACCGCAATTGGATGATACCAAAACGGTATTGGATGTGGTAAAAGAAGGGGTGGCTGAAACCGTTGCGATTTTAGAGGAATACAATAAAATAAACGACATGTTTGGCTTGGAAGAAGTGTATTCCGATGCCGACAAAATGGATAAATTAATGGCGCAACAAGCGGTGCTTCAAGATAAAATTGATGCTTCCAATGCCTGGGAATTGGATACCAAGCTTGAAATTGCGATGGACGCCTTAAGAACGCCAGATGGCGACACGCCCATAAAAAATCTTTCGGGTGGAGAACGACGAAGAGTGGCTTTATGCCGATTGCTGTTGCAGGAACCTGACATTTTATTGTTGGATGAACCTACAAACCATTTAGATGCAGAATCTGTGCATTGGCTGGAAAATTACTTGCAACAATATAAAGGAACCGTTATTGCCGTAACGCACGATCGGTATTTTCTTGATAATGTTGCAGGTTGGATTTTAGAACTGGACAGGGGTGAAGGAATTCCTTGGAAAGGAAATTACTCTACTTGGTTAGAACAAAAATCGAAAAAATTAGCACAGGAATCAAAGCAAGCTTCCAAACACCAAAAAACGTTGGAACGTGAGTTGGAATGGGTGAGAATGGCACCGAAAGGCCGTCACGCAAAATCAAAAGCACGTTTGTCGAATTACGACAAATTAATGAGCCAGGATCAAAATCAACTGGATGAAAAACTGGAAATTTACATTCCAAACGGTCCGCGGTTAGGAACCAATGTGATAGATGCAATTGGTGTTTCAAAAGCATATGGTGATAAATTATTGTATGAAAATTTAAATTTTAAGCTTCCCCAGGCAGGTATCGTTGGCGTAATTGGTCCGAATGGAGCGGGTAAAACCACCATTTTTAAAATGATAATGGGTGAAGAAACGCCTGATAAAGGCGAATTTATTGTCGGTGAAACCGCTAAAATCGCTTACGTAGACCAAAGTCATTCAAACATCAATCCTGAAAAAACGATTTGGCAAAATTTTGCTGATGAACAGGAACTTGTTTTAATGGGCGGCAGACAAGTAAATTCTCGCGCTTATTTAAGCCGATTTAATTTTTCCGGAAGCGACCAAAATAAAAAAGTGAGCACACTTTCGGGCGGTGAAAGAAACAGGCTGCATTTGGCAATGACCTTGCGTGAAGAAGGAAACGTGTTGTTGTTGGATGAGCCAACAAACGATTTGGACATCAATACCTTGCGTGCTTTAGAAGAAGGTTTGGAAAATTTTGCGGGTTGTGCGGTGATTATCAGTCACGACCGTTGGTTTTTAGACAGGATTTGTACACACATTCTTGCTTTTGAAGGAAACTCTGAAGTTTATTTCTTTGAAGGTTCTTTTACCGATTATGAAGAAAATAAGAAAAAACGATTGGGTGGCGATTTAACGCCAAAAAGAATCAAGTTTAAAAAACTGATAAGATAAAATATTCTTAAAAAATATAAAAAGGCTGCCTGAAAATAAATTCTGGCAGCCTTTTTAATGTAAAGGGGTTTTGTTATAGGTTTTTCACTTTAGGAAACAAAATATTATTTTCTAAATGAATGTGCTGGTATAAATCGTTTGTAAATTCCTCCAATTTAAAGTAAAGTGCTTTAAAGGTGTTGCAAGCCCATGCTGGGGGTGTGAAATTTGAGCTCAATTCTTGGATTTTTTTAATCAAGGTGCCCACTTCTTCGTGTTCATCTTTAATTAAAGCCATTGTTTTTTCATCCATTACAAAATTATGGTTTGCTTCTTTGGCTTTAATGGCCGGAAACAATATGAATTCCTCTTTTCTCATATGAGCAGTCAATTCATTAGATATTGTTGAAAATAATTTTGAAATTTCTACTGTTTTTGGTTCGTGCTGTCCGTGAACATTAGCAACTTTTTCTGCAAATTCGCTGATAACACCCAAATTTTGTTTTACATAAGTGTGGTGGACGTAAACAATATAATCAGCCAAAAATTCAGCGCTCCAATCCTTGAAATTTAAGTTTGGCGCTTCTTTTTTAGATTTATTATTCAGTAAATCATTGACCACATCATCCACATTTATATTTGCTTTTTCACAAGCGTTTTCCACTGTTTTTCCTCCTCCGCAACAAAAATCCAATTGGTATTTTTTGAAAACTGATGCGGTGCTGATATCGTCGCTTACAATTTCAGCAATGGTTTTATTTCTTAAATCTGTCATTTTTGAAAAAATTTATGGGACAAAGATAAGAAAATTATTAATAAAAGATAAATTTACCTTTTATTAATTAATCCAAAGGCAATCAATTGCATCAGTTAATATATGAAGCAAAAGGCCAATCGCTACAATTCTTGTTTTTTTGAAGAAAAGCGCCACCAAATAAATTGCAATGGCATAGTAGGAGTGAAGGATGTGAAAATTAATGCTGCATCTTGTTGCACTAAAAATAGGTGTTGCCAACAAATGATCTAAATCTACCAACATAATTAAAATAAAAATCAACCAAACTTTTTTCCAGTTTTCCCTAAAGAAATAGAAGGCGATTGCACCGGGAAGCAGAAAGTGCATTCCGTAATGAATGATAAATCGAAGAAGTTCCAAAATTAAAAAATAATATTTTGTGATTCTAAATAGTTTAACGCATTTGGACCTTCCATAAAAAGTAAATCCAAAATGCTTAAATTGGGAATAAAACCGTGATTTTCAGAAAAAACCTGAATGTAACGTTCAAGGTTGTACGTTGTTTTGGGTTTGTCTTCGCCCAAGTTTCTTAAATCCAAAATACTTGGTGCTTTATCATATTCCGTTGTTTTTTTCGTCGGAATTTTTAGTTGCAGCGCATCCATGATAATTTCGTGCCCCAAGAAATTCAAATCCAACAAAAAATGGATTTTTTTCTCAAAAACCGGCAATAAATCATCGATATAAAATTCGTAAAAAGGAGAGGAGCTGTAGGCTGTTTTTAAGGTTTTTAAATGCTGTTTGTGCCAATCGTCTTTATAGTCAATTTTTACTTCCTTCGTTTTTTGCTTAATTTCTTTGCTGTGTTGCACAGGCACATTCAACAATTGTTTTCCTTGTGCCGTATAAATATAGCAACGGTTTCTATAGGTTTGTTTCTGAAAATTATCTTCAGTTTCAAAAATAATTTCATCTGCATTTGCAATGGCAACATATTGTAAAATTGGCGAAAAATAGGTTGGTTGCAATAAAATCATAAAATTATTCGGATTTTTTTCGCTTTCTGAAAAAGCTAAAAGCATACCACAATCCAAGTGCGCCTAAGAAATAATAAAGATATGAAACCGGTTTTCCGCTTCCGTGAACCGTCGTAAAAACACGTTCCCATCTTATTTTTTGGGCAATTCCTTCTCCGTTACTGTCCCAGCTGAACCAAATAAATACGGGTTTTCCAACCACGTGGTCAAAAGGCACATATCCCCAATAGCGGGCATCTTCAGAATTATGACGGTTATCACCCATCATCCAATAATAATCTTGTTTAAAGGTATACGTGGTTGCCAATTTTCCGTTGATAAAAATTTCGTCTCCGCTGGTTGTTACATTATTGTTTTCGTAAACTTCAATAATTCGTTTATAAAACGGCAATGATTTGGCGTTTAATTCAACTGTTTTTCCGGCTTCTGGAATGTAAATTGGCCCGTAATTATCGATTGACCAAGCATACTGACTGTTATGCGGAAATACGGATTCGCTATATTCTCCTTTGGGTGAAAGTAACTTGGTGACGCTTTTTACCAAGGGATTTGATTTTAATTTACCCGCATTTTCATCTGTCAGGTTCAACATATAGTAATCGCCTAAAAACTGGCCTTCAGTAACATTGTATCTTTTTAAAGCAGCCGCAGAAAGTTGTTGACCATCAGTCACTACTTTGTGGTAATATTGAGGAAGTGCCCTATCAGGAAGCACCGTTCTTTCGCCATTGATGTAAATATAACCTTCCCTTATTTCCAAAGAATCTCCGGGAATACCCACACATCTTTTTACATAATTCGATTTTTTGTCAATGGGTTTGTCTATGTTAATATTGGATTTGTCCCTAAAAAAACGAACCGTATCAACAGGCCAGTTAAAAACCACAATTTCGTTTCTTTTTATATTTTCAAAACCAGGCAACCTGAAATAAGGCAAATGAGGCTTTTTTAAATACGATTTTGCTTTCATAAAAGGCAGTGAATCATGAACCATCGGTGCTGCGATTACGGTCATTGGTGTTCTGGCGCCATAATGAAATTTACTTACAAACAAAAAATCGCCCACCAACAACGATTTTTCCAACGAGGAAGTTGGTATGGTGTACGGTTGCATAAAATAAGTGTGCACTATTGTTGCGGCAATAATGGCAAATACAATAGAACTCACCCATTCTCCCACTTCAGTCCTTGATTTTAAACTGCGATCCTGCACATAATATACATCGGCAACATAGTTTAAATAATAAATATAAAAACCAAGTGATATAACAGCCAAAACCGAATCTAAGGTTTTATATTTTCCAAAACTTCTAACGGTTTCAACCCAAATTACAGGGAACATTAATAAATTAATGATGGGAATGAACAATAAAATTACCCACCAGGTTGGTCTTTTTAATATTTTAAGCAGCACAATGGCATTGTAAACCGGTACGATTGCTTCCCACGGTTTTCTGCCGGCTTTTACGTATAATTTCCAAGTTCCTGCAAAGTGAATTACCTGAACAATCAAGAAAAATATAAACCATTGTATCATTGTCATAATTAATTTTTTTTAATGTTATTTAAGTCCCAAAACGTCTTTCATGGTAAAAACGCCTGTTTTTCCAACCAACCATTCGGCAGCAATTACTGCTCCTAAAGCAAAACCGTCTCTGCTGTGTGCGGTGTGTTTGATTTCCAGGGTGTCTACGGCCGATTTGTATTCAACGGTATGAGTTCCGGGAACTTCATCAATGCGTTTTGCTGTTATTGGTATCACATTTTCGTTTGTTGTTACATTTAAAGCCCAGCTTTCTTTGTTTGAATTTTCAATAATTCCTTCAGCCAAGGTAATTGCCGTACCGCTTGGGGCATCTAATTTTTTAGTATGATGGATTTCTTCTATTGAAATGGCATATTGCTCTAAATTACACATCATTTTTGCCAAATGGGCATTTAATTCAAAAAAGATATTGACGCCAAGGCTGAAATTTGAAGCAGAAATAAAGGCGCCATTTTTTTCTTTGCAAAGTTGGGTTGCTTCCGGCAATTTAGCCAGCCAGCCTGTTGTGCCGCTGATGACTGGAACTTGATTGTTTAAACAGTTTGAAATATTGTTGAAAGCGGCTTCAGGAATACTGAAATCTATGGCAACATCGGCCAAAGTAATATCGTAATCTGCACTGTTTTCATCTATCTTCAATACAATTTCATGGCCTCTTTGCAATGCAATTTGTTCAATTGTTTTGCCCATTTTGCCATAACCCAATAAAGCTATTTTCATATGTAAGTATTTATTGTTTTTTAAAGGTCATATGTAATTCGCATTTTTTCATTAGTTTTTGTATTACGCCTTCGTTATGCTCATTTCATGACTAAAAATTAAAATTAACAGAGGCGCCGACAATTGTTTTGTTATTGATGTCGTTGCGAATTATTTGGGGAGAAACAGATAAATTACTGTCAACATTATGCTGCAATAGATGCGCATTGACACTGGCTTCAACTATTTGTAAAATATACAAACCGGCAGTCACCAAAATCGACAAATCCCGGTCTTTTTTATAGGATTTTTGTGCCCGGATTAAAGCGTCTTTTGATAATAGGATATTTCCGTTTAACCCGTCAAATTCATCGGGTTTTTCATTAATTCTTAATTTGTAGGCCGTTCTTGCCCTGTTATAGTTGGTGTTATTCCTGTCGTAAAAATAAATGCCGGTTCCCAATGTGCCATAAACAATGGGAATTTTCCAGTATTTTTTGTTGAAGGCTTGTCCAAGTCCGGGTAAAACAGCCGAATAAAATGCTGCTCTTGCGGGAGAAAGCGGTTTAAAATTGTCGCTTGATGGCCTAATAGTATCTTTAATTTTTACATTGGCGACTTCTTGCGCATAGCCAGAAAATACCGTTAAAGCGGCAATCATTAAATAGCTATATAAATTTTTTTTAAGCACTTATTCCAATAATTTTTTTAATCGGTTGAAATCTTCTTCGGAATGAAACGGAATGCTGATTTTTCCTTTGTCTTTTCCCGATAATTTTATGTCAATTTTATGTCCGAAATAATTGCTGAAAGTTTTCAATCCGTCATTTACAAATGTTGGGAGTTTGGCTTCTTTAACCTGTTTTTTAGGTTTTGCAACAACACCTTCTTTTAAATCTTTAACCAACTGTTCTGTTTGGCGAACGGATAATTTTTTTGCAATTATTTTTTCGTAAATGCTTAACTGGTCTTCGGAATTCTCAACATTGATCAATGCCCTTCCGTGTCCCATCGACAAAAATCCGTCGCGCATTCCTGTTTGGATAATCGGATCTAATTTCAGCAATCGCAAATAATTGCTGATGGTAGATCGTTTTTTTCCAACGCGTTTGCTCATTTCTTCCTGCGTCAAATCAATTTCATCAATCAATCTTTGGTAGGTTAAGGCAACTTCTATAGGGTCTAAATCTTTTCGTTGTATATTTTCAACCAATGCCATTTCAAGCATTTCCTGGTCGTTTGCAAGTCGGATGTAAGCCGGAATTTTGGTGTTTCCAATTAATTTTGAAGCCCTGTATCTTCTTTCTCCCGAAACCAATTGAAATTTATTTCCTTCCAATTTTCTGATGGTAATTGGCTGAATAACACCCAATTCTTTAATGGAGCTTGCCAATTCGCGCAACGATTCTTCGTTAAAATAACTTCTTGGCTGAAAAGGGTTTACTTCAATTAAATCCAAATCAATTTCCAGGATACTGCCAACAAGTTTATCGGCATTTTTATCGTTAGCGGAAGTGATGTCGGAATTGTTCAATAAGGCCGACAATCCTCGTCCCATTGCTTGTTTTTTAATTGCTTTTGCCATCCTTGGTATGCAGTTTTAAAATTTCGTTGGCTAAGTTAATATAATTTACGGCTCCGGTGCTTGTTGCATCATAAGCAATAATGCTTTCGCCGTAACTTGGTGCTTCGCTCAAACGCACGTTTCGTTGAATAATGGTTTTAAAAACCATGCTTTGGAAATGTTTTTTAACTTCTTCCACCACTTGGTTTGAAAGTCGCAAACGGGAATCGTACATCGTTAACAGCAAACCTTCAATATCCAGCGTGGTATTGTGTATTTTTTGGACACTTTTGATGGTGTTTAACAATTTTCCCAAACCTTCCAAGGCGAAATATTCGCACTGAATTGGGATAATCACTGAATCGGCGGCAACAAGGGAATTTAAAGTAATCAATCCCAATGAAGGCGCACAATCTATTAAAATATAATCGTAATCATCTTTAATTTCTTTCAGGGCTTCCTTCAACATATATTCCCTGTTTTGTTTATCAACCAATTCTATTTCTATGGCCACCAAATCGATATGCGCAGGAATGATATCAACATTTGGAGAATTTGAAGCAACAATTGCCTCTTTTGCAGTGATGGAATGTTCCAACAATTGATACGTTCCCAACTCAACTTCTTCTATGGCAATCCCAAGTCCCGATGAAGCATTAGCTTGCGGGTCGGCATCAATTAACAACACTTTTTTTTCTAGAATACCCAAAGCGGCGGCTAAATTAATAGTGGTTGTAGTTTTGCCAACACCTCCTTTTTGATTGGCAATTGCAATAATTTTTCCCATAAAAGAATCTCCAATTATTTTAAGCCGTAAAAATACAATTATTTATGGTTTTTGAAAGTTTATATTGTTAACAAAGCGCTAAAAAGCAAAAGAGGCTTGAAATTTCAAGCCTCTTTTATTTTTTATTTTTTTGCAGGAATATTTTCTAAAATAGTGAGTAAATATTTCCAGAATTTCTGGCTGGATTTAATATTGGCTTTTTCGTCGGGTGAATGAGCGCCCTGAATGGTTGGCCCAAAAGAAATCATATCCATATTTGGATAATTGGTTCCTAAAATACCGCATTCCAATCCGGCATGACAAGCCACAACGTTCGCTTTTTCATTAAAAAGTTTATCATATGTTTCTGTTAAAAGCTTTAAAATTGGAGAATTTACATTTGGTTTCCATCCAGGATAAGAGCCTGAAAAAGTCACATCATATCCAGCTATTTCAAAGGTGGCTTTAAGTGTATTTGCCATATCAAATTTTGCTGATTCAACGGAAGATCGCGTTAAACACATCACTTTCGCGCTTTCGTCTTTCACAATAACACGGGCAACATTGTTTGAAGTTTCCACCAAATCCTCCATATCGTTGCTCATTCTGTAAACGCCATTATGTGCTGCATAAATAACGTTGAGTAAAGTACTTTGGCTTATGGTTGTCATAACTCTTTTAGGAGTAGGCACTTCCAAGATTTTTATTTCCAAATTAGGGTCAACCGTTGCAAGTTCAACCTTAATATCTTTAACAGTTTTGTTTATTTTTTTTATAAAAGCATCTTTTCTAGAATCTGCAACTGAAATGATTGCAAAACTTTCTCTTGGGATGGCATTGCGTAAACTTCCTCCGTTAATTTCAGAAATTCTTATAAATTCTTTTGATTCATATAATAAACGGTTCATAATTTTATTGGCATTTCCTAATCCTTTATGAATGTCCATTCCGGAGTGGCCTCCTTTTAATCCGGTTATTGCAATAGAATATCCGCTGCTATTCACTGGCGTGCCAACTTCATTATAGGTATTTTCTGCAGTTACATCAATCCCGCCGGCACATCCAATGTCAATTTCATCATCTTCTTCCGTATCCAGATTAAGCAATATTTCGCCATTTAAATAATTGGCCTGCAATCCCATAGCTCCAGTCATTCCGGTTTCTTCATCAATGGTGAACAATGCTTCAATTGCAGGATGTTTAATGGTTTTTGAAGCCAAAACACTCATAATTGCGGCAACGCCAATACCATTATCGGCACCAAGCGTTGTGCCATCGGCACGAACCCAATCGCCATCAACCAACATTTTAATTCCTTCTGTGTCAAAATTAAAATTGGTGTCCGAATTTTTTTGGTGCACCATATCTAAGTGCGATTGCAACACCACGGTTTTGCGATTTTCCATGCCTTTTGAAGCAGGTTTTTTAATGATCACATTGCCAACAAGGTCAACCACGGTTTCCAGGTTTAATTTTTTAGCAAAATCAACCATAAATTGAATTACGCGTTCTTCTTTTTTAGAACCTCTTGGCACCGCATTTAAATCGGCAAAATTATTCCAAAGTTCGGTAGGTTCAAGAGTTCTTATATCTTTTGTCATTTTCTTAATGTTTGAGTTTTTATGATATTTCTAAAACGGTTTCATTTAATGGTTTTCTTACTTTTTTCATGGTGCTCATAAAATCATCTTCAGCCCTAAAACCAACAGGCAACAACAATATTGACTTTAAATTTTGTGCAGATAAATTTAACAATTCATCAATTTTTTCAGGCACAAATCCTTCCATCGGACAATTGTCGATTTTTTCAACGGCGCAAACCGTCATTAAATTGCCCAGCGCAATGTAAGTTTGGTAGGTAGCCGATAATTGTTTTTCCTCCAAAGTTTTGTTTTTGTACATAGCAACAAGTTGATCTCTAAATTTAGAAATTACTTCTTCCGATACGCCTCTAACTTCTTTTTCCAGGTCAAAATAGGCATTAATATCATCAGTTGTCGTGTCATTTTCAATGCATAAAACCAATAGGTGAGAAGCGTCGGCAACCTGACGTTGGTAATAACAATATTTCACAAATTCTTCCTGAAGTTCTTTATTTTCAATGACAATCAGTTTTAAAGGTTGCAAACCAAATGAAGTCGCCGTTAAATTAAATGCATTTTTTAGTGTTTCAATTTGTTGTGCTGATAATTTTTTTGAAGGATCAAATTTTTTGGTGGCATATCTCCATTCTAAACTGTTGATGATGTTCATTTACCTAAATTTTATAAGGAACAAAAATAATTTAAAAATACCGAATTTCGTTAAATTCTCATTCAATTTTTTTTACTGAAGAAGATTGCATACTTTTAGGTTGATATTAAATTGCTATGAAGGAAAATTTACTGCATTTTGTATGGAAACTTAAATTGTTTTCAACTACAAATTTACAAACCACCAACGGTGAAATTATTGAAATTATTTCAACAGGCACCGCCAATATGAATACTGGCCCCGATTTTTTAAATGCCAAATTGGTGATAAGCAATCAGCTTTGGGCGGGAAATGTTGAAATTCATTTAAATTCATCCGATTGGTATGCGCACAATCATGAAAACGATGAAAATTACGATTCGGTGATTTTGCATGTGGTTTGGGAACATTCCGTTGATGTTTTCAGAAAAACAAATCAGCCTATTGCCACTTTAGCATTGAAAAATTATATTTCGAAGGAATTATTGAACAATTACCAGCAACTTTTCAGCAAAAATAAAAACTGGATCAATTGCGAAAAAGACATTGCAAGCATTGATTCTTTTATATTAACGAATTGGATTGAGCGGCTTTATGTTGAAAGGCTCGAAAATAAGTCGGCACAAATTCACAATATGCTCACAAAATTAAATAACAATTGGGAAGCGGCATTGTTTGTTTTATTGGCTAAGAATTTTGGGTTAAAGATTAATGCGGAGGCATTTATGAATTTTGCGAGTTCTTTCGATTTTTCAATTGTAAGAAAAATATCCAATAATTTGGAACAGCTTGAAGCTTTATTTTTTGGCCAGGCCGGAATGCTTTCCAACGAATCTGAATCGGAATATTTCAATAAACTTAAAAAGGAATACAATTTTTTGAAAGTAAAGTTTCAAATGACGCCCATTTCAAACGGGCAGGTCCAGTTTTTTAGGTTGCGGCCAAATAATTTCCCCACCATTCGATTGTCGCAATTGGCGATGTTTTATCATCAACATCAAAATTTGTTTTCTAAAATTGTTGAAACGGAACAAATTGAAGAATTTTACGCGTTGTTTTATTTGGCTACTTCAACATTCTGGGAAACGCATTACACTTTTGAAACCGCATCAAAAAAAAGCGTTAAAAAAATCACGAAACCATTTATCGATTTACTGCTGATAAACACCATTGTTCCGATGAAATTTTTATATTTAAAAAACTTGGGAACAAATGATTTAAGTTCGGCACTTACCATTATTGCACAAATAAAACCTGAGAAAAACGAGATTATTTCAAAATTCAGCGAACTTAACATTAAAAGCAACACCGCTTTTGAAACGCAGGCATTGCTTCAATTAAAAAACGAATATTGCAACAAGCAATTGTGTTTAAATTGTGCGATTGGCAAGGAATTGATAAAAAATTAATTGTTGGGATACCATTTTCTCAACCGAACTTCTATGGCTTTATTTTTTGTGTTTACCAATTTTTTAAAAGCTTCCACATCACTAAAACCGTCTTGCCCTCGATAATGAAAAGGATACACAATTTTTGGCTGAAATTCTAAAACGGCGCTGGCGGCTTGCTCAATGGTCATAGTATAAGGTAAATTCATGCAAACAAAAGCCACATCAATATTTTGAAGCATTCTCATTTCCTGAATATCGCCTGTATCTCCCGAAATATAAATTTGTTTATCGTCAACAGTAATGATATAACCGTTTCCGCGACCTTTTGGATGCCTTGAATTTGATTCTTCAGGTAAATTATACATCGGAATTGCCGTTATGAAAAAATCCAATCGGTGAACGCCTTGTCTATTTTGAAGTTTCACCATTTCAGTTCCATACTTTTTAGGCAATTTGTTGGCTGCTTCTGCAGGAAGTATAAAAATTGCTTTTGAAGTGTCAATGGAATCAAGTGTTTTAAAATCTAAATGATCTCCATGACTATCGGTAATCAGAATAATGTCGGGCGATTTTATGCCTTTGTACATTTTTGCACCGCCATAAGGATCTACATAAATGGTTGTTTTGTTATAGGTTAACACCAAACTGCTATGCAAAACTGGCTGAATTTGCAGCGTGCCGTTTTTAGTTTTTATGATATCAATGTCTGGTTTTTGTGCCCAGCCAATGCTTGAAATTAACAATGAAATTGAAATTAAAATTGGTTTTATTTGCATAAAATAGATTTTATAAATTACAGATTTTTTCAAATATACACTATAATTTATGTGCGCTCAAAACCCTTAAATATTAAAGTATAGCATCGCTAGTTATAGTAACAGGTTTACTATTAGCGAAAATTGTTCCAATTAGTAAGTTTAAGGCAGATTTTATTTTTTGTAAAAATCTTTAACCCAAGCAACCATTTGATTTTCAGTCATTGAATCAGCATCAAAAACACCCGAAAGTTTACCGATAAGGTTTAAATTGTTCTTAATTTCCTTTTCAAAAATAGTTTTCATAACGGACGGACCAAAAAGCACAACGGCATCACAATCTTCAATTTCATTCAATAGTATTTTAAGAAAAAGATGTGTTTGCGCTACTTTTTTATTCTCCCAGTTTTTTTCATAGGTAACATAATGCCCATCAAATCTTCCATATTTTTTTGATTCTTCAGGTGTTCGCACTCTGGTATCAATATTGGATTCAATGTTTTTAACGGTGTGTTCGCCGTTTGAAAGCGAAACAATTATGGCTTGGTGAGTGTCAAGCCATATACCAATATCTTTTTTCATAATTATTGTTTAAATAATGAAACATTTAAGGCAGTGTAATTGTCTGGAATGCGAGATTAAAATTACAAAAAAAATAGCTTATTTTCAATCATTTATGTAAAAAAAAACTGCAACATTATTGCTACAGCTTTTAAATTATAGGGTGAATAGATTAAATCCTAAAAACAATAATTGTTTTCTGCAATTAATTTTTCTGCAATCACGTTTCGCAATGCAATAGGGTTTGCATTGTTAACATATTTTGTAAAACGTTTTAAACCCATCAACATTACACGTTGCTCATCACCTTCTGAAAAGTATAAAATCGCTTCTTTTCCATAGGCATTTATTTTATCAACAGCATTGTACAAGTTTAATTTAGCCAAGGCAATTTGAACTTCTGCTTCTTTTTCTGAAGTGAATTTTACCACTTTTTCAGCTTTTAAGATGGCTGATTCAGCCATATAAACTTCAATCATAACTTCTGCAGCGGCCAAAACCAGCTGTTGATGATTGTCTAAATCCATTCCAAATTTTTGAACTGCTTTTCCTGCGATCATTAAAAATGCTTTTTTCAATCTGGCAATCAGCTCTTTTTCTTCTGAAAACAATTCAGAAAAATCTGGTGTGTCAAACGATGGAATTCCCATTAAACTATTGCCGACTTCCATGGCTGGCGTCATAAGGTCAATTTCACCTTTCATTGCTTTTTTAAGCAGCATTCCCACGGTTAACAATCGGTTAATTTCGTTTGTTCCTTCATAAATTCTTGTAATACGCGCATCTCTCCAGGCACTTTCCATAGGGGTATCTTTAGAGAATCCCATTCCGCCGAAAATTTGGATGCCTTCATCAGAAACAAATTGGGAAACTTCCGATCCAAAAACTTTTATAATGGCGCATTCGATGGCATATTCCTGAAAAGCTAATAATTCAGCATCTTGGTGTGATTTTCCTTCTGCCAAAAGTGAATTAATCATATTTTCAATGTCTTTTGCGGCGCGGTAACTTCCGGCATCTAAAGCAAAAGCTTTGGTGCACATTTCAGCATATTTTTTTTGAATAGCGCCAAAACTTGAAATAGGAACTTTAAACTGAATGCGTTCATTGCCATATTTTACGGATTCGGTGATAATTCTTCGGCTTGCATCCAAACAGGCTGCGCCTAATTTTATGCGGCCAACATTTAAGGAATTCATCGCTATTTTAAATCCGTCACCTCTTTCTGCCAACATATTTTCAACAGGAATCAAGGTGTCGCTAAAAAACACCTGACGCGTTGATGATGACATAATTCCGAGTTTATTTTCTTCAGCGCCCAAAGTCACGCCATTCGGATTTTTTTTGTCGAAATCCATAATGAAAGCGGTAATGTTTTTGTCGTTTTCAATACGTGCGAAAACAATAAAAATTTCAGCAAAACCTGCATTGGAAATCCACATTTTTTGTCCGTTAATTTTGTAATGTTTTCCGTCGGCAGTTAATTGTGCCGTAGTTTTTCCTGAGTTGGCGTCACTACCGGCTCCTGGCTCAGTAAGGCAATAAGCGCCAAATTTTTCGCCTGATGTTAAAACCGGCAAGTATTTTTGTTTTTGATCTTCGGTTCCATAAAAGTAAATTGGCATAGTTCCAATACCTGTATGCGCCCCAAAAGCTGTTGCTACGGAACCTGTTGCGGACGACATATAGTCGGTGACTAACATAGTAGAAATAAATCCCATGCCAATTCCTCCATATTCTTCAGGAATAGAAACACCTAAAAACCCCAATTCTCCGGCTTTGCGCATAACGGATTCGGTTAGCGCATAATCTTTATTTTCAAAGCGCTCTTTGTGCGGCCAAACTTCACGGTCTATAAATTCAATAACCGCATCTTTCATCATTTTTTGTTCTTCACTGAATTCTTCCGATACAAAAATATCTTCCGATTTAATTTCCTTTATCAGAAATTCTCCTCCTTTTATTGTTTCCATTTTTTAATTTGATGTTTAAGTTTTATTAATTGGCTATTGCTTTAATGCCCTGTTGATTTATTTTAATAATTCGTAAATTCCTGCTGCGCCTTGTCCTGTTCCGACGCACATCGTCACAATTCCGTATTTTCCTTTTCTGCTTCGCATTTCGTTAAACAACTGCACAGAAAGTTTTGCGCCCGTACAACCCAGCGGATGTCCCAAAGCAATAGCGCCACCATTCACATTCACAATTTCTTGGTTGATGTCTAATTCACGCATCACCGCCAAAGATTGCGAAGCAAATGCTTCATTCAGTTCAATTAAATCAATGTCTTTTAAAGTCAAGTTTGCTTGTTTCAGCGCTTTTGGAATTGCTTTTACCGGTCCGATTCCCATGATTCTAGGTTCAACGCCAACGGCCGCATAGGAAACCATTCGAGCTATTGGTTCAATATTTAGTTCTTTCACCATTTCTTCGCTCATCACCAATAAAAAGGCGGCACCATCACTCATTTGTGATGAATTTCCTGCAGTGACGCTTCCATCAGCGGAAAAAACCGGACGTAATTTTGACAAAGCTTCTATGGAAGTTTCTTTTCTCGGACCTTCATCTTTGGAAACCAAATAATTTTTGACCTGTTTTTTTCCGTTCTCGTCAATATAAACTTCTTCAATGTTGATGGGAACGATACCACTGGTAAATTTTCCTTCGGCTTGCGCTTTTAAAGCTTTCGTATGTGATTGAAAAGAAAATTGGTCTTGATCTTCACGGGAAATATTGAATTGTTTTACCACAGCTTCCGCGGTTAAACCCATTCCCCAGTAATAATCTTCATTTCCTTCTTTGGCTGTTTTATAATTTGGCACCGGACGATAACCGCCCATTGGAATGTAACTCATGCTTTCCACACCGCCGGCAATGATGCAATCGGCCATTCCAGATTGTATTTTAGCAACTGCAATGCTTACTGTTTCCAATCCAGAAGCGCAATATCGGTTGATGGTCATTCCCGGAACATCTTCAATTTTTAATCCCATTAACGAAATTAAACGCCCGATATTCAAGCCTTGTTCTGCTTCCGGCATGGCATTTCCAACCATCACGTCATCGATTCTTTTTTTATCAAGTTGCGGAAAATCCTTCAATAAATGTTCAATCGTTTCTGCGGCAAGTTCATCAGGCCTTTTAAACCTAAAAACACCTTTAGGCGCTTTTCCTGCAGCTGTTCTATATCCTTGTACTATATATGCTGTTTTCATTTTTTTTATGTTTTTTGTTTTAAGTCTTTAGTTTAAGTTGTGAATTAAAAATTAAAAATGAATTTTAACTTTTAACCTTTAACGTTTAAACTTTTAACATTAATTGCGTAATGGTTTTCCGGTTTTTAACATTTGCTCAATGCGCTCCAATGTTTTTCGCTCTGTACACAAACTCATAAAAGCTTCACGTTCAAGATCCAGTAAATATTGTTCTGAAACATAAGTTGGTTCCGATAAATTTCCTCCGGCCATCACATAACCCAATTTATTGGCTATTTTTTTGTCGTGTTCAGAAGCGTAATGACCTTTTTCCAAACTGTCGGTTCCCACTAAAAACATTCCCAAAGCTTGTTGTCCGTAAACCAATGCTTTTTTAGGAACTGGTTGTGTGTAACCATCTTCCAGCATTTGAATGGCGTGACGTTTTGCCATTGCAATTTGACGGTCTCTGTTTACCACAACAATGTCTTTATGATCTTTAAAGAATCCTAAATCGTAAGCTTCATAAGCCGAAGTTGCCACTTTCGCCATCGCTACATTGATAAAGTAATCGCGCAATTTGTTCAATTTCACGTCATCTTTCAACAAACCTTCCGAAGCTCTCAACGCCATTTCTTTCGAACCGGCACCACCGGGAATTATTCCCACGCCAAATTCAACCAAACCGATATACGTTTCTGCAGCGGCAATCACTTTATCGGCGTGCATACTCATTTCACAAGCGCCTCCGAATGTAAATCCGTGCGGTGCAATAATGGTTGGACAAGAAGAGTAGCGCAAGCGCATTACGGTATCCTGAAAATATTTTACAGAGAAGTTTAGTTCATCATATTCCTGCTCAACGGCCATCATAAAAACCATTCCTAAATTGGCACCAACTGAGAAATTTGCGCCTTGATTTCCTAAAATCACAGCTTCATATTCGGTTTCTGCCAAATCTATTCCTTTGTTGATGGCTTGTAAAACCTCGCCGCCCAACGTGTTCATTTTAGATTGGAATTCGATATTTAGAACACCATCACCTAAATGTTGGATGGATGCGCCCGGATTTGACCAAATTGTTTTGGCTTCTCTTATATTGTTAAGGATGATAAAACTGTCTTGACCCGGAATTTTTTCCTGATTTTTGGACGGAATTGCATAGTAATATTTAGCGCCTTCTTTTACGGTATAAAAGCTTTTATTGCCACTTTCAAGCATTTCAGTCACCCAATTTGCAACTGGCAAATTTTCGGCTTTCATCAATTCAATTCCTGCTTCAACACCAATGGCGTCCCAAATTTCGAACGGACCGTTTTCCCATCCAAAACCGGCTTTCATGGCATCATCCAATCTATATAACTCATCTGAAATTTCAGGAATACGGTTTTGCACGTAGCCAAACATCGCCGCAAAATTCTTTCTGTAAAATTCACCTGCTTTGTCTTTTCCCTTTACCAAGACTTTAAATCGGTCAATTACGTGATCAATGGTTTTGGTGAGTTCAAGTGTTGCAAAATTTGCACGTTTATTTGGACGGTATTCTAAGGTATTTAAATCTAAAGAAAGAATATTTCTTTGGCCATTTTCGGTGACCATTTTATAGAATCCTTGTTTGGTTTTACTTCCCAGCCATTTGTTTTTCATCATGGTATCGATAAACTCGGGAAGTTTAAACAATTCGTGCGCTTCATCATTTGGGCAATTTTCGTAGATGCCGTTTGCCACGTGAACCAGTGTATCCAATCCAACCACATCAACAGTTCTAAAAGTGGCCGATTTTGGCCTGCCGATAACCGGACCAGTTAATTTATCAACTTCTTCAATGGTCAATCCCAATTCTTTAACTTGGTGGAACAAACTCATGATTCCGAAAATACCAACTCTGTTGCCAATAAATGCAGGTGTATCTTTTGCCAAAACCGAAGTTTTTCCTAAGAATTTTTCACCGAACATCATTAAAAAGTCCACAACTTCCTGTTTGCAGTCCGGACCGGGAACCACTTCAAAAAGTTTTAAATAACGCGGCGGATTGAAAAAATGGGTAACGGCAAAATGTTGCTGAAAATCGGCGCTTCTGCCTTCATTCATAAATTTTATAGGAATACCAGAAGTATTTGAAGTAATCAACGTACCTGGTTTTCTGAATTTTTCAATTTTTTCAAAAACCTGTTGTTTAATGTCCAATCGTTCAACAACAACTTCAATAATCCAATCTACGTCTTTAATCTTATGCAAATCATCATCTAAATTTCCCGTAGAAATTCTTTCGGCAAATTTGATGTTATAAATAGGAGAAGGTTTCGATTTTAAAGAAGCGTTTAAACTTTCATTTACAATTCTGTTGCGAACAAATTTATTTTCAAGTGTAAGTCCTTTTGCTTTTTCTGCTTCATTTAATTCACGTGGAATAATGTCGAGCAGCAAAACTTCTACACCAATGTTTGCAAAATGACAAGCAATGCCCGATCCCATAATTCCGGATCCGATGACAGCTATTTTTTTTATTGGTCTTTTCATAAGATATTGGTATTTATTTTTTATTTGGTCGGTTTATTGTTAAAAATAATTTTTTCATTAATTAATTTATTAATGGTTTGGGTAACTTCAAAAAAGTGATTTATTTTTTCTTCAGAAATATGTTTTCTGATGGTTTCATTAAATATAAGGACGTGCTCTTTTGATGTATTTCGTTTTTCAAGTCCGAATTCCGTAATTTTTATCAGAATTCCTCTTCCGTCCACAGGATTTTTTTCTCTATAGATGAGATCTTTTTCCTCCATACTTTTTAAAATACGGGAAAGACTTGTGGGTTCCATCCCCATTAAAGGTCCCAACGCAGTTGATGGCGTTCCATTTTCAATATCTACATTCAATAAAACAAAGGCCATTGCCATAGTACTGTCGTGCTTGGCGGCCTGTTCATTATACATTTTAGCCACTGATTGCCAGGTAGCTCTAAGTGCGTGATCTATAGTTTGTTCTTTTTGCATTTATCAAATATATAAAAAAAAATACTATGCGCGCATAATAAATTAAATAAAAATTATTTTGTTTGTTTATTATGGAAAAAAGGAATAAGTTTAAAAAACTATTCACAAACTTTTAAACTATGGCAACAAAAGAACTTATCGGGAAAATTATCATACAAGAAAAAATAGATACCATTGACGAAAACAAGCTTCCCAACACATTTGTAATCAATGTTCCGGATCCTTATAAAAATTATTATGGCAGGTTTACGGAAATTGTGAAACCGGTATCCATTATTTTTGTGACCAAAACACCAAATTCTTTCGAAAAAATACTGCGTGTCACCAAAAAAATTAATGAAAAATATCATTTGAATTTGGATGGCGCAAAATGTGAGGTGACCATGAATTCCAGAAAGTTAGATGGCGTTAGGGTAAAAGGAATAAACCGCTTTCATGAAATAGGGCAAATCCAGCAATATTATAAGGATGAAGGTTATGATTTTGCAAAAAGTGAAAAATTTAAGTCTACGGAAGTCTTAATAAGGATCAATCGTTTTTTCAATGTTGATGAAGTTGAAAAAGGAATTTATCATTCCCACGATGAAAATGAGGTTTACTACATTGAAGTGCCAAGATATATGACTTGGGACGAGTTTAAAAAACTAACCCAGGAAATAAAACACAACATCGCCGATGCGAATTACGATATCGCTAAAGGAATTTTTTATGTAAATCACGGTATTACCGAAATTTTGCGGGTTGTAAAGCCAAAGGCCTCTTTGGAATTGTTAAAAACCATTCAAAAAAAGTATATTGAAAAGCTGGAATAATTTTATAACAAGATTAACCAAGTTTTAGCAAAATAGTTCTATTTTCGTCCTTCGAATCAAAAACTATCGCATGAACAATGTTTTAAGGGTTGAAAATGTCAGTAAAAACTATGGGAGTTTTACGGCATTGAACAACGTTTCTATTTCGGTGCCGAAGGGAAGTATTTTTGGATTATTGGGCCCCAATGGTGCAGGAAAAACTTCGTTAATCAGAATCATAAACCAAATTACTTTACCCGACAGCGGAACCGTTTATTTAGATGATGAAATTTTGCAACCACATCATATTCAGTATATTGGATATTTGCCGGAAGAACGCGGTTTGTATAAAAGCATGAAAGTCGGCGAACAGGCTCTGTATTTGGCCCAGCTTAAAGGAATGTCGAAAGATGAAGCCAAAAAGAAACTGAAATATTGGTTTGAAAAATTTGAAATTACCGATTGGTGGAACAAAAAAATTCAGGAACTTTCAAAAGGAATGGCCCAAAAAGTGCAATTTATTGTCACCGTTATGCACAGTCCGAAACTGTTAATTTTTGATGAACCTTTTAGTGGATTCGATCCCATCAATGCCAATTTAATTAAAGATGAAATTTTAAATTTGAGAAATGAAGGCGCAAGTATCATTTTTTCAACGCATAGAATGGAATCGGTGGAGGAAATGTGCGACTATATTGCGTTGATCAACAAATCGAATAAAATACTCGACGGAAAGTTAAAAGACATCAAACAGCAATTTAAAACCAACCAGTATGAAGTTGGCTTGTTGTCCGAAAATAAAGAGATGCTGTCAAATCAAATAAGCGCGCAATTCAGCGTTGAAAATTCAAAAACGACTTCATTTAACGATGATTTACGACTTTTATTCAGTTTAAAAAACGGGGAAACTTCAAAAGATTTGATTGAATTTTTAAACAATAAAGCACAGATAACGCATTTTACAGAAGTTATTCCAAGTGTCAACGATATATTTTTAAAATCAGTGGCTTCCAATAGTTAAAATAAATGGACAAATTAAAATTAATCATAAAAAGAGAGTTTTTGGCAAAGGTCAAAAACAAATCATTTATTGTAATGACAATATTGAGTCCGCTCATGGTGGTCGCACTTTTTTCTTTGATCATTTTTTTAAATGAAAAAAATGCTGAAGAAATTCGCACCATCGCTTTTGTGGATGAATCTCAACAATTTACCGATGCTTTTGAAGATTCAGATGGCGTTAAATACATAAATTTAACAAGTCTGGGAATTGTGGAAGCAAGAGAAAAAACCAAAGAATTTTATTACGGATTGCTAGTGATTCCCAAAACTGACAGTTTGAGCGAACTTTCAAACAACATCACTTTTTTTTCTAATGATACGCCAAGTTTAACGGTATTAAGCAGCATAGAAAGCAAACTGGAAAAGAAAATAAGAAACCTAAAAATAGCTGAACTTCAAATTGATGTTGATAAAATAAAAGCAATTGAAACAACAGTAACCATAGACGCCGAAAATTTTTCAGGCGAAAAATCTTCTAAAATTGGCAGTGTTTTGCGAATGTTTGCAGGTGGCGGTTTTGGCTATTTAATTTTTATGTTTATCATTATTTACGGCACTTCAGTGATGCGCAGCGTCATCGAAGAAAAAACCAGCCGAATTATTGAAGTGATTATTTCATCGGTAAAACCTTTTCAATTAATGATGGGAAAAATTATTGGAAATGCCATGGCTGGTATTTTACAATTTATTATTTGGATGGTTATAGGCGGAATTTTATTGTTTGCCATTACCTTATATTTTGGAGTTGGTGACGTTAGTTCCAGTTCCGCTCAAATGGCTCCTGAAATGGTTCAGCAAATGCAAAATTCGAGCAATAACGATTTGCAACTCATACTTCTGGAAATTAAAAATTTGCCGATTCTCACGATGTTTTTTTCATTCATCATTTATTTTTTGGGCGGTTATTTAATTTACAGTTCCATTTATGCGGCAATTGGCGCGGCCGTTGACAGCGAAACCGATACACAACAATTTATGATGCCGGTTTTAATGCCTTTGGTGATTGCGATTTATGTCGGTTTTTCGGTGATTGAAAATCCGCACGGACCAATCGCTTTGGCTTTTTCATTGTTCCCGCTTACATCGCCAATTGTGATGCTGATGCGAATTCCTTTTGGCGTGCCGTGGTGGCAATTAATTACGTCAATATCGCTGTTAATTGTTACTTTTATTGGAATGGTATGGTTTGCAGCCAAAATTTACCGCGTGGGAATTTTAATGTATGGGAAAAAACCTAGCTATAAAGAAATATATAAATGGCTTAAATATTAGGCTTTGATTTACGCCCCGATAGCTATCGGGATTACGATTTTTGCCCTTCGACTCCGCTCAGGGTGACGGATTTATGATTTATTATTAAAAATATAACTGATAAGAATAGAGAAATTGAAGAATTTATACTTCATTTATTCTTTTTAAAACGACTAAAAAATGCCAAAAATATTAATTATTGAAGATGAAGCTTCAATTCGCAGGGTATTGAAGAAAATAATTTCTGAAGAAAATGAAACGTATCAGGTTGAAGAAGCTGAGGATGGTTTGATAGGGATTGATATGATTGTAAAATCGGATTTCGATTTGGTGTTGTGTGATATCAAAATGCCTAAAATGGATGGGGTGGAAGTGCTTGAAAAAGTCAAAAAATTAAAACCTGAAATACCGATTGTAATGATTTCCGGTCACGGGGATTTAGACACTGCGGTTAACACGATGCGTTTGGGTGCCTTCGATTACATCTCAAAACCACCCGATTTAAACCGATTGCTAAACACAGTTCGCAATGCATTGGACAAAAAAGAACTGGTTGTCCAAAATATTCTTTTAAAGAGTAAAGTGAGCAAAAAATATGAAATGATTGGCGCAAGCAAAGCCATCACGCATATAAAAACAATGATTGATAAAGTGGCGCCAACTGATGCCCGGGTGTTAATTACCGGACCAAACGGAACGGGAAAAGAATTGGTGGCACATTGGCTGCACGAAAAAAGCGAACGTGCAAAAGCGCCGATGGTTGAGGTAAATTGTGCTGCAATTCCATCAGAATTGATAGAAAGTGAATTGTTTGGTCACGTAAAAGGTTCATTTACCGGTGCGGTTAAAGACAGGGCAGGTAAGTTTGAAACTGCCAACGGCGGAACCATTTTTTTAGATGAAATTGGCGATATGAGTCTGTCTGCCCAAGCAAAAGTGTTACGTGTTTTGCAGGAAAATATTATTTCACGCGTTGGAAGCGACAAAGACATTAAAGTTGATGTTCGCGTGATTGCCGCCACCAATAAGGATTTACAAAAAGAAATAAGTGAAGGCAAGTTTAGGGAAGATTTATACCACAGACTTGCGGTAATTTTAATCAATGTTCCTTCTTTAAACGACAGAAGAGAAGATATTCCGCTTTTAATCAAGTTTTTTTCCGAACAAATCGCGGAAGAACAAGGAACGGCCGTTAAGAAATTTTCTGAAAAAGCCATAAAATTGTTGCAGGAATATGATTGGACCGGAAACATAAGAGAATTGAGAAATGTTGTTGAGCGCTTAATAATATTAGGCGAAAAAGAAGTTTCGGAAAATGATGTGAAACTTTTTGCGAGTAAGTAATAAATTTATAACATAAAAAAATCCTCAAACTAAAATTGTTTTAGTTTGAGGATTTTGGTTTTTATGGCTGTTATTATTTAATTTTTATTCCCATAAATTCTTCAAATAATTTGTAAAATTTTTCAGGTTCTTCCAAATAAGGATTGTGGCCGCTTTCTTCAAAAATCACAAATTTGGCTTGCGGCATAAATAGTTTGTATTGGATATTAAATTCAGGAGTTGAAACGCCATCATACCTTCCTGCAGTAATTAAGGTTGGCGCTTTTATGTTTTTTAAATCGCGCCTAAAATCGGTATCCATCATACTTCCGCTCACTTCAAAATCGCCATCGCGTCCAATAATTTGGGCATAAACATCATCATTCCAGTTTCTGAAATCGTATTTAGGAACATTTCCTTTGAGGCTGGTATTGTGATAATAAATATATTTTGTGGGGAAACTGCCGTAGACTTTCATAAACTCTTTATCGGAAGAAACATAGCCTAAATTTCTTAAGGAATCCACTTTTTGCCATAGCTCCGGAAAATGGGTTTTCGCATAATGGTTGTAACTGTCGCAATTGGCTTGCCACATAAGTCCGCTGTGAAAGCCTGCAATTATCACCATTTTGTTAGTTTGGTTCGGATACTTGATCGCATAATTTTGGGCAGGAACACTTCCATAGGAATGTCCAACAATCGAAATTTTTTCAAAGCCCAACTGTTGCCTTATTTTTTCAATTAAATCAGTATCGTTTTCAACAGAATATTCATTTTTATTTTTTGCGTCATCCGATTTTCCCCTTCCCAAAAAATCAAAAAACACCACCGTATTGGTTTTGTAATATTGGCCAAAAGCGCCTTGCATATAATCGTGTGAATTTCCCGGTCCGCCAGAAATAAAGAAAATTGGATCACCGGTTCCTTTGACTTCAACATTAATTTTGTAGCCGTCAATCGTTAAAAACTTTGACTCAAACTTGTCAAAAATAGCGGAGTCAATTTGGGCTTGAAGTGCGGTTATAACAAATAAAAACAATAAACTGGCTGTGATTTTTTTCATAATAGGTTTCATTGATTGAAGTGATACAATTTATTAATAAGTTTTAAATATAATAAATACTTGCTATAAATTAAACTTATACATTCATCAAAAATTAGGATTGATTTATTTTATTAACAACTTATAATATTGGTTACATTTTCAAAAAATTTGAATTAATAATTAAAAATATAAATACATTATGGCAACACTGGTTGGTAAAAAATTTCCAAATTTAAATGTAGACGCAATGAATGAAATGGGCGATACTTTTAAATTAAACGTATTAGAAGAAGCAATAAATAACAACAAAAAAGTGATCTTATTTTGGTATCCAAAAGATTTCACCTTCGTTTGTCCGACAGAATTGCATGCTTTTCAAGCTGCGTTGCCTGAATTTGACAAAAGAAATACGGTTGTTATTGGCGCGTCTTGCGATACGCCGGAAGTACATTTTGCCTGGTTAAACACCCCAAAGGATAATGGAGGAATTGAAGGTGTTACCTATCCAATTTTGGCTGACAGTAACCGTAACTTGTCTAGCAGATTGGGGATTTTAGACATCAGCAATGAAACTTATGATGAAGAAACTGGAGCAATTCAGGTTGAAGGCGATAATGTGACTTACAGAGCAACGTATTTAATTGATGAAGAAGGAACTGTATTTCATGAAGGTGTAAACCATATGCCATTGGGAAGAAATGTAAAAGAATTTTTACGTTTGATTGATGCTTACACCCATGTTCAGGAAAAAGGAGAAGTTTGTCCGGCCAACTGGGAAGAAGGAAAAGACGCGATGGAAGCAAACAGAACCGGAACGGCAGCATATTTGGCTTCTCACTAAAAAACAATAAGATGTTTCAAGAAATAGCAGAAGATAATTTACCTCAAATAGTAAGCGAAAACAACACGGTGGTTGTCCAGTTTTCAGCTACTTGGTGCGGAAATTGCAGAATTATGAAACCGAAATTCAAAAAATTGGCTTCAGAAAATGAAAATGTTGCTTTTGTGATTGTGGATGCTGAAAAATTTCCGGAATCACGAAAAATGGCAAAAGTTGACAATCTGCCTACATTTGCAACCTATAAAGATGGTGTTTTTGTGAACCAGGTTCAAACCAATAAGTTCGAAATTTTAAACGATTTATTAAATGAAGTTACCAATAATTAAGCATTTAACTAATTTTATCGAACAAAACGATGAAGATTATGTGATTGAAACCATTGAAACCTTGGAAGCTTTAACAGAAGTTTCTTCTTTGAAAGATGAAGAATTGGATGTTATTGGTGAAATCATTTCAAACCTTTATGGTGCGCTTGAAGTTCATAAAATGGTAAAAGAAGGAATGCCTCAAAAGGAAGCATTAAACACTTTTATGAAACGCGTTTTAGGTTCTATAGACACTTAAAAAATAATAACTACTGACTGCCAATAGAAAATCCCAAAAGTTTTGGGATTTTTTTATGCCTTTAATTTTATATATTTATCAAAAATATTTTTAAAAATGGAGAACCATCAAGTTAAAGGCACCGTAAATTTAAGTGAAATGACTGCTATGGAAATAGTTGAAGACGCCAAGAAAAAACTAAAAAAAGCCAGAAAAGAATTGAGTAAGTTACAAGAGACGATGTATGCTGAAAGTAAGCACGCCGTATTAATTTGCTTGCAGGGAATGGATACTTCAGGAAAAGACAGTTTGATAAAAGAAGTTTTTAAAGATGTAAATGCCAGAGGTGTGGTGGTTTATAGTTTTAAAGTCCCCACGGAACTTGAATTGAAACACGATTATTTATGGCGCCATTATATTGCCTTGCCCGAGCGCGGAAAAATTGGCGTTTTCAACAGAACACATTATGAAAATGTGTTGGTTACCCGGGTTCATCCCGAATATGTTTTGGGAGAAAATATTCCGGCGGTGAAAAGTTTGGAAGATTTATCCTATGAATTTTACCATAAAAGAATGGATGAAATTAATGAATTTGAAAAAAATTTGGCGGCTAACGGAACCATTATTTTAAAATTCTTCCTTAATATTTCAAAATTGGAGCAAAAAAACAGACTTTTAAGAAGGTTGCGGTTTAAAGAAAAGAACTGGAAATTTTCTCCGGGTGATTTAAAGGAACGCAAACTTTGGGGCGACTATCAATCTTGTTATCAGGATTTATTGAATAAAACTTCAAAAGTGTATGCGCCGTGGTATATAATTCCGGCCGATGACAAACCTACGGCCAGGTTTTTGGTTGCAAATATTATTGTGGAAACGCTAAAAAAATACCATTTTAAAGAACCTGAATTACCCGAAAAATACCAACTTGAAATCGAAAATTATAAAGAGCAGCTGGCAAGTGAATAAGTTAATTAATAGATTTAAATTGTGTTAAAATGTTTATAAAACTATTTTTTTAGTTTGTAAATCGTACATTACAAATGGTATCTTTACCAATAAAATCAAACAAAAAAAACTATGGAATTAAAATTAAAAAAACCAATCATATTTTTTGATTTGGAAACAACCGGCATTAATATCGCCAAGGACAGAATTGTGGAAATTTCTATTTTGAAAGTTTTTCCAAACGGCAATAAAGAAAGCAAAACCTGGTTGGTAAATCCGGAAATGGAAATCCCAAAAGAAGCTTCCGACATTCACGGGATTACCAATGAAAAAGTGGTTACGGAGCCTACATTCAATGAATTGGCGCCAAAAGTGAGCGAAATGATTGCAGGTTGTGATTTGGCAGGATTCAATTCAAACCGATTTGACATTCCGTTACTGGCTGAAGAAATGTTGCGAGCCAATGTCGATTTTAGCATGAAAAATAGAGATTCCATTGATGTTCAGGTGATATTTCATAAAAAAGAGGAAAGAACTTTAAGTGCCGGCTATCAATTTTATTGCGGGGGAAGCCTGGAAAATGCCCATTCAGCCGAGGCCGACACCAATGCAACCTATGAAATTTTAATGGCCCAATTAGAGAAATATGACGATTTAGAAAATGACGTTCAGTTTTTGAATGATTATTCAACCCACATAAAAAGAGCCGATTTGGCTGGATTTATCTTGTTTAATGAAGATAACGAAGAAATTTTCACCTTCGGAAAATACAAAGGCTATAAAGTTGAAAAGGTTTTAAAGGATGATAAAGGGTATTATTCCTGGATTCAAAATGCCGATTTTCCTTTATACACCAAAAAAGTATTGGAAGAGATAAAAGACAGGGTATATCCAAAAAAGGAAGTTGCGACCCTGGAAGATTTAGCAAAAAAATTCAATCAAAAAATATAATATGTTAGTAAATTTTGAAAGTTTGGCCAGTACCTCTAAAATTTGGATTTACCAATCCAACAGAGAATTTTCAGCGCAGGAAGTAGCCGAAATAAGCCACGATTTAGAAAATTTTATAGGAAAGTGGAAACGGCATGGAGAAGATTTAAAAGCGTCTTACCTAATAAAATACCATCAGTTTATTGTGATTGCGGTTGATGAAAATTACAATGAAGTTTCCGGCTGCTCCATTGATGCTTCAGTCAATTTAATGAAGCAATTTGAACAAAGATTTGCCATTGATTTAACCAATAAATTAAATATTTCTTTCAAAGACAATAACAATATCAATGTGGTGAGCATAGCTAATTTTCAACATTATGCCAAGCAGCAAAAAATCACTTCAAATACCGTTGTTTTTAACAATATGATCACCAATAAGGCCGATTTTGAACAAAATTGGGAAGTAACGGCCGACAAAAGTTGGCACAAACGGTTTTTATCAATGAATAATTAATGATGAATAATTAAAATTTATTTTCTTTTATTATTGAATTAAATTTACACACACTCCAAAAAAAAAATTCCTAATAATTTTTGGTTTCATTATTGATACTAATGTTTTTTAAGTAAATTTTCAATCCAATAATTCCTCAATTCTAAATAAATGATTAAAAAAATAGCACTCTTTATTTTCCTGCTGAATTTTGTTTTTTCTGAAGCTCAAAATAATGATCCTTTACAAACAATTGATGCTAAAGCCCAAGAAAAATGGGTGGACAGTATTTTGAACAAAATGACTATTGATGAAAAAATAGGGCAGTTGTTTATGGTTCAGGCTTATTCAAATTTGGATGAAAAACATCGTAATTCTATTGACAGTTTAATTAAAAATTATCATATTGGCGGATTGATTTTTATGCAGGGAACGCCGGAAAAGCAAGCTATTTTAACCAACAATTATCAATCCAATTCAAAAATTCCTTTGTTGATTGGTTTTGATGGCGAATGGGGATTGGATATGCGTTTAAAAGATACTTATCGTTTTCCTTGGAATATGACACTTGGCGCTATTTCCGAAAATAAATTACTGGAAGATTTTGGCGCCCAACTAGGAAAACATTGCAAAAGATTGGGTATTCATATCAATTTTGCGCCGGTGGTGGATATTAACATCAACCCCGAAAATCCAATCATTGGAAATCGTTCTTTTGGTGAAAACAGGGAAAATGTAACGCAGAAAGCATTGGCTTTTGTTAAAGGAATGCAAAGCGAAAATGTGCTGTCTAACGCCAAACATTTTCCAGGTCACGGCGATACGGCAACCGATTCCCACAAATCTTTACCCATATTGGATTTTGATTTTGAAAGGCTCGATTCTATTGAACTGTACCCATATAAAACACTCATTAACAATAATTTAACAAGTGTAATGGTGGCGCATTTAAGCGTGATAGGCTTGGAAGAAAACAAAGATTGCCCAACATCGCTTTCATACACGGTTATTACCAAATTATTGAAGGAGAAATTAAATTTTGATGGTTTAATTTTAACCGATGCGCTAAATATGAAAGGCGTATCAAATTATGCTGAATTGGGAGATATCAATTTGGAGGCGTTGCTGGCTGGAAATGACATGCTGTTAATCCCAACCGATGTGCCTTTGGCAGTAGACACCATTAAAGTAGCTTTAAGTAAAAAAATTATTTCGGAAGAACGCATCAATTATTCGGTCAGAAAAATATTAAAGGCTAAATATTGGGCTGGATTGAATAAATACAAAAAAATTGAATTGGCGAATTTGCAGCAAGATTTAAATTCTATTGAAGATGAATTGCTTCATCGAAATTTAGTGGAGAATTCCATTACCTTGCTTAAAAATAAATCATTAATTTTTCCAATTCAGCATTTAGAGCGTAAGAAAATTGCTTATGTTAAATTGGGCGATGGCGCCCATAGTGATTTTTTAAATATGTTAAAAAATTATGCTGAGGTTGATGAGGTTTCAAATGAAAATATTGACAGTTTAATTACACAGCTTAAAGATTATAATCTGGTAATTGTTGGCTATCACAAATCAAATGACAATCCGTGGAAAGACTATAAATTTAACGTTAACGAATTAGAGATTCTTCAGGAAATTGCCAAAAAAAATACCATTATTTTAAATGTTTTCGCAAGTCCGTACAGTTTGTTGCAGCTCGAAAATTTTAAAAATATAGAAGGCGTTGTCGTTTCTTTTCAAAACAGTAAAATTGCCCAGGAAATATCAGCACAAATGCTGTTCGGCGCTTTGGAAATCAAAGGAAAATTACCGGTTTCTATCGCAGGTCAATTTTCAGAAAATGAAGGATTAATGTCGAATTCTCTAGGAATTTTAGGCTATTCTATTCCTGAAGATGTGGGTTTAAGCAGCCAAAAATTAAGTAAAATGGATTTAGTGGCACAAAATGCCGTAAATTTAAAAATGGCTCCCGGAATGCAAATTTTAGTCGCTAGAAAAGGAAAAGTGGTGTATCAAAAAAGTTTTGGTTTTCATACTGATGAAAAGACAACACCGGTTATAAACAGCGACCTGTATGATATTGCGTCAATAACAAAAATTGTGGCAACATTGCCGCTGATTATGGAACTTGAAGAACGTGAAATTTTAGATCTTAACAGTACTTTGGGAAACCTGATCCATAAGTTAAGAAGAACAAATAAAAATAAATTAACCGTGAAAGAGGTGCTATCGCATTACGGAGGTTTAAAACCGTATTTTCCTTTTTATTTAAAAACCCTTGACAGTGCCACAAAAAGGCCGTCAGCTGAATTTTACCGATCTGAAAGAAGCCATAAATTTAATATAAAAGTGACGGATAGCTTGTATTTGCTCAGCAGTTATGAAGATGAAATGTTTGAGATCATCGCTCAATCAGAACTGCTTAAAAAGAAGGAATACAAATACAGCGATTTACCATATTATATTTTCAAGGAATTTATAGAACATCATTATAAAAACGACTTAAATGTGCTTACCCAACTGCATTTTTACAGGTCGTTGGGCGCAAACCGAACAACATATGTGCCTTTGGATAAATTTTCAAAAAATGAGATAGTTCCTACTGAAAAAGACAATTATTATCGACATAAACTGGTGCACGGTGAAGTACACGATATGGGCGCGGCCATGCAAGGCGGAATTGGCGGCCATGCCGGGATTTTTTCAAATGCAAATGACATTGCCAAAATTATGCAAATGTACCTTCAAAAAGGATATTATGGCGGGAAAAGATATTTTCAGCCGGAAACCATTGATAAATTTAATCACCGTTATTTTGCAAGTGAAGGTGTAAGAAAAGGTGTCGGTTTTGACAAACCACAAATTAAAGAAAGTGAAAAAGCCACTTGCGGATGTGTGTCCGACAGCAGTTTTGGTCATAGCGGTTTTACGGGAACTTATACTTGGGCCGATCCTGAATCGGAAATTGTGTATGTGTTTTTATCGAACAGGGTTTTTCCTACTTCGGCAAATATGGACTTGGTGAATTATAATATAAGAACAGAAATTCAGCAGTTGATACAAGATGCAATTATTGACTAACAGTCATTGTTTTTACTGATATAATTCCAAGCAGAATGCTGGAAAAAAGGTAAATTATCGCAAATTTTATATCAAAAAAACCATAAACAATTAACGATTGCAATACGTAAAACAACGGAAAAAGCGTTGTAATGAGCGCAAATCTGTAAGTATTTGTAAAAACAATATCCTGAATTTTTGGTTTGATGTATTTCCAAATGAGAAATGGAAAAACACTGTTTATTTTGGCTAGCACATGGAAAGGCGCAAACCAATTGCTGTTTTCTTTTTTTACAATTTTTTTTGAAGAAGTTGTTTCTAAACTTTCAACAAGTTTATTGGCTTCAAACGGATTTAGATAATCAACTTCCAACGCTTCCAATTTCACAATAATTTCATCATAATTTGCCGAATCTTCCACGTGAAGCGTTAAATATTTTAAAGCGTTTGAAACTTCATTTGTAATTTTCTTAAATTTTAAATCGGGGTTTTTAGCATCAACAAATTTATTGGCGAGTATTGGTTTTCCATAATAAATGGAAGTACTTGAAGGAAAATTCAAATGGGAATCGTAATTAATGCCAATAGGCACAATATAAATTGGCAATTCGGGATATTTTTGAAGCGTGCCTAAAATAATGCGTGCAAATCCTTTTTTTAGGGGAATTATTCTGCGCAGTAAATGGTGCTCTCCTTCAGCAAAAATTTGAATTGCTTTTTCTTGTTTCAAAATTTCTATGCATTGCTCAAAAACTTCAAAATTCTTTTCTATGCTGCGAACTCCATCTCTCACTCTGTAAACAGGAATCATATTTAGAGATCGCAATATTAGGTCAACAATTCCAATTTTGAAGGCGCTTGCCCTTGTTAAAAAATGACTGATTCTGTTGTTGGTGGTTGGCACTAAAATAGCGTCAATTAAGGCATTTTGGTGATTTCCGATAAAGATTATTGCCCCTTTTTTTGGAATATTTTCTTTGCCGTAAACAGAAATCCTTTTAAACAAAAAGAACAATCCGATTTTCACGTAAATCTTCATAAAATGATACCAAAGGTTTTTCAAATCTATTCGGTTGTTTTTTGTTTAGACCAATAACCTGCCAGCGCCAATCCCGAAAAAATATCCCAAATAGCCCAAAATGCGGTCAAAAGCGCCATTCCTCCCAATCCATTAAAGAAACTAAAAATAAGCAACAACCCCAAACCGGAGTTTTGGATTCCTGTTTCTATGGCCAGCGTTTTTTGATCTGTAAAGGTAAGTCTCATCAATTTGGCAAAATAAAATCCGGTTGCCAGCGCCAGTAAATTATGTACGATGACTAAAATTAGGACATATTCAATGTAATTTATAAAAATATCAAGATTTTCATAAAAGGCAATTACGATGAAAAGCATAAAAATAATCAGTGAAATTGGTTTTAGGATTTTAGCCAATTTAACGGACAAATCGGGTTTCGATTTTCTTACCCACATTCCAAGTATCAGCGGAATTCCCAAAATTAGGGTCACTAATTTCACCAATTCCCAAGGGTTTAATTCAATGGTTTGAAGAATTACAGCGGTTGGTGCATATAAATTTCCATAAAAATATAGGTTAAAGGGTGTCATCACCAAACAAACCAAGGTTGAAAAAGCGGTTAAACTAATGGACAATGCCGAATTTCCCTTGGCCATTTGCGTCATAAAATTTGAAATATTTCCTCCCGGACAAGCAGCAACCATCATCATTCCCAATGCAATGCTCGGCATTGGATTCACTAATTTTATAAAAAGGAAAGTAACCAATGGCAATAAAAAAAATTGCGAAATGACCCCGGTCAATAAAATTTTTGGATTTTTAAATAAACGTTTAAAATCGTCTTTGGTAATGCCAAGTGCCACGCCAAACATAATTATGGCCAAAGTGATGTTTAACACCCAAAGGCCTTCGGTATCAAAATTTATTTTTAAGGAATCTAAATTTTCTGGCATCTTAGTTTTTAAAGGCGTATTCAACAATATTTGCGCCCATCTTTAAGGCTTTTTCACGAATTTCAAACGGATCTCCGTGAACTTCTTCATCTTCCCAACCATCGCTTAAATCCGATTCATAATCGTAAAAACAAACCAATCTTCCTTCATAAAATAACCCAAAACCTTGCGCTTGTTTGTTGTCGTGCTCGTGAATTTTAGGGCAGCCATTTTCAAAACTAAAAGTTTGGTGATAAATGGGATGATTGTATGGAATCTCTTGAAAATCGAGTGTCGGAAACATTTTTTTCATTTCTGTTCTAACATATTTATCGAGTCCATAATTGTCGGAAATATGTAAAAATCCACCAGAAATCAAATAATTTTTCAAATTTTCAATATCATTATCAGAAAAACTGACATTTCCGTGGCCGGTCATAAAAACAATGGGATAATTAAAAATGGCAACGCTGTTTACTTCAACCGTTTCCGGATTTTCTTTGATGGATGTTTTGATATTTTTGTTGCAAAATTTAATCAAATTTGGCAAAGCTGTCGGATTCGCGTACCAATCGCCGCCACCTTTGTACTTTAAAATAGCGACTTGTTGGCTTTGGATGGTGTATATGGAGATGAGAAAAAAGAACAAATAGAAAATACAAAACTTTAATCTAAAATTTAGTATTCCAAAATGAGATTTAGGGTGTATTTTCATTTAATTTCATTCATTTACGAATGCCACGCTGTGAACTGCAACTATACCGGCAGTTTCAGTACGCAAACGGCTTTTTCCCAAAGATACAGGAATAAAGTTATTGTCCAAACTTTGTTGAATTTCTTTGGTTGAAAAATCACCTTCCGGTCCAATTAGTACGGTAGTTTTTAGGTCAGGTTTTAATTCCGATTTCAATGATTTCTTGCTGGTTTCCTCGCAATGTGCTATAAACAATTGTCCGCTGAAATTGGTTTGCATAAACGCATTAAAAGTGATAGGTTCATTCAATTTTGGAAAATGGAATTTGAGTGATTGTTTGGCAGCCGAATGTATTATTTTCTCCATTCTTTCTGTTTTAAGTTCTTTACGTTCAGAATGTTCGCAAATAATTGGCGTAATTTCGTCAATGCCAATTTCGGTTGCTTTTTCCAAAAACCACTCAAAACGGTCGTTTAGTTTTGTGGGCGCAATGGCGATGTGCAAGTAATAATTTCGGTCGTTTTCTTGGGTTTCAATATCCACAATATTGACCAAACATTTTTTGTCGTTGGCAAGCAATATTTCAGATGTAAATAATTGTCCTAAGCCGTTTGTGATAAAAATTTTATCGCCTTCTTTTTTTCGTAAAACCCGCACAATATGACGGCTTTCAATTTTATCAAAAGAAAACTGTTTGGTGTTGGCAGTAATTTCTGGGTTGTAAAATAATTGCATTATAAATCTTTTCTGAAGGTGCATCGTCTTTTGTAAACAAACGGATCAAAATTTTTCCAAAGTGCCGCAGCTGCCTTATTTGTTGAAAGTTCGGGCGTTCTATAACAGTTTATAATTCCTTTTTTGGTATATGTTTTGTAAAATTCTTCAAAAATGATGGCATGAACACCTTTGTTTTGATGGGTTGGATGAACGCCAATTAGATAGAAAAGAATGTCTTTGCTGTATTTTTTTGCCTGTAATAGGTGAAAAATTCCAAAAGGGAATAATTTACCTTTTGATTTTTGCAAAGCTTCAGAAAATGAAGGCATGGTGATGGCAAACGCAACCAGTTTTCCTTCTTTATCAACCACAAAAACAATCAATTCAGGATTGATAAATGGGATGAATTTCTTTTTAAAATAATCTTTTTGCACGTCGGATATGGGAACGAATGATGACAAGGAAGCATAACTTTCGTTGAACAAATCGAACATTTCATCCACATAAGGCAAAATTTGGCTTGTTTTGGTGAAATTAAGGGGCTTATATTGGTACCGTTTTTTAATGATTTCACTTGCTTTCATAAAAAATTCGGTTTTCACATTGCTAAACGGGAACTTGCTTTCGTTGTATTCTTTTTCGACAACAAACCCCAGTTTTTCAAGATGTTCTTGGTAATATGGATAATTGTACCAGGTAATCATAGAGCCAATATGTTCGAAACCTTCGGTTAAAACGCCCACTTTATCTAGGTTTGAAAAGCCCAATGGCCCTTCCATATATTCCAGTTTGTTTTGTTTGCCAATTTCTTCCACCTTTTTCAATAACATTTTTGAAACTTCGAGGTCATCAATAAAATCGAACCAGCCAAAACGCATTTTTTTTACATTTTGTTCATTAATTTCAAGATGGTTAATGATTGCGGCGATTCTTCCAACGATTTCATTGTTTTTTAACGCAACAAAAAAACGCGCTTCTGCGTGTTGAAATACTGGATTTTTGGTCTTGCCAAAAGATTCAATTTCATCATTAATAATAGGAGGAACCCAATAAGGATTGTTTTTATATAATTTAAAAGGAAACTCAACAAAAGCCCTCATTTCCTTTTTTGATGTCATTTCTTGCAGTGTAATCATAGAAATTGAATGATATTAGTTACGGTTTTTCTTAAATATTCTGGAAAAAAATCCTTTTCTGTTTGGTGTTTTCGACATGGTTTCTTGAGGTGCATTTTTATAGACAAATGCGTCCTTGTGGCGATCCAGTCTCCAGGCAAATCCGGCTGTGGCGTACACATAGGAATAATCATCAAAAAAATTGGTTCTTGCTGAAGCGTCCACTTGCAAATTTTCGGTCACCAAATAGGCGATTCCTGTACCGAACTGATAATTTGGCGAAAAATCGTTGTAATATTTCCCTTGATTTTCAATAAAATAAGACCAATTTTGATTGATGGCATAGGTCATTGTCACAATATACGAGTAATATTTATCTTCTGAAGTGATATTGTCGGCAAGTAAATTTGTCAATAAAATCAAGCGATCCGAAAAATCATTTTGCAGCAAAAGAGCGCCTTTATAGCTAATACCTTCATCGCTTTTATAATCTTTCCCCAAAAAGTTTAAGTGCGCTCCGCCGTAAACCCCAACAGATGGAATCAAACGCTTTTTATCAAAAGCCGTTCTACGTTTCCAGCTGCGAATTTCTTTAGACTTGTCAGTAAATTCTTGTTGGTAAAACAAATATTTTGCGCCAACGGTAAGGTCGCTTATTCCTTTTATATGATAATTTGGGTTTGGAAAGTTATTGACTTCATCACGTTGGTAAGCCACATTGGCGTTAAATTCCAAACGTTCTTTAAATTTCCCCACCCTAAAAAACAATTCGCCACCCAAAGTTTTCGCTTTTGCACCAAGACTTTCATCATTGCTGCTGTTATAAAACATACCGCTTTCAAACTGATAAACGTTGGTGCCAACACCATAAGGACTTTCAGAAAAACCAGGTCTTTTTGAGTTGATAATTTCGGTGTATTGGGCAGTTATCAGCTGAAAATTTGCTAAAAAGAGAACTAAAAATAGTGTGTTTTTCATAGTACAAAATGTTTGATGTGTCAAAGATAAGATTTTATATAATTAAACGTTTTAGTTCCTCTCAAATTGTTATTTTTGGAGTTTATTTAAACTCGATGAAATGGGATTTTTAAGAACGTTAGCGATTATAGTAATTATATATTATGCTATTAAATTTATAGGAAGGTATATTTTGCCATTGTTTGTGGGGAAAATTATTAACAATGTGGAGAAAAAAATGAGAGACCAACAACAGCAATTTAATAACCAACAACAAAACACCACCGGTAAAGTGGGCGAAACAGTGATTGCCAAAAAACCTTCGGACTATAAAGAAGGAAATAAAGATATAGGAGACTATGTTGATTATGAAGAAGTTAAAGACGATAAATAAATGAATTTACCCATCAAAAAAGCGGTTCCTTACTTAATTGCCATTGCAACTTTTATTTTAGTTTCTGTCGCCTATTTTTCTCCGATTCTTGAAGGAAAAAAAATATTTCAAAATGACATCAGGCAATTTACGGGAATGGCGAAAGCAATCAACGATTTTCGCGCAGAAAATGATGCCGAACCGTATTGGACCAATGCTGCTTTTGGAGGAATGCCAACGTATAATTTAAGTGTTTTATATCCAAATGATTATGTTAAAAAATTAGATGGTTTTTTACGATTTTTACCAAAACCTGCCGATTATTTATTTTTGTATTTCTTGGGCTTTTTTGTTTTGCTGACTGTTTTAAAAGTGGAATATAAACTGGCCATTTTGGGCGCTTTGGCCTTCGGATTTTCCACCTATTTAATAATAATCCTTGGTGTTGGCCACAATTCAAAAGCGCACGCAATTGCTTATATGCCATTGGTTTTGGCGGGTATTTTAATGGTGCTGCAACGCAACTATTTGTGGGGTTTTTTACTCACTGCCGTCGCTATGTCTTTGGAAATTAAGGCAAGCCACCCTCAAATGACGTATTATTTGTTTTTTGCAGTGTTAATTTTGGGTGTTTTCTATTTAATTGAGGCGTTTAAAGAAAAACAATTGCATGCATTTTTTAAAAGTATTGCCATTTTAGTGGTGGCTGTTGTGTTGGCGATTGGCACAAATGCCACCAGTTTATTGGCAACTAAAGAATATGTTTCGCACAGCACACGAGGAAAAAGCGAACTTACCATCAATCCTGATGGATCTCCGAAAAAAGCTTCCAGCGGATTGTCAAAAGAATATATTACCGATTACAGTTATGGAATTCCGGAAACATTCAATTTATTTATTCCCCGTTTTATGGGCGGCGGAAATTATGAAAATGTGGGATTGGATTCCAATATTTACAACTTTTTAAAAGACAAGACAGAGCCAAGACAAGCCAAAGAATTTTCTGAATATGCTCCGATGTATTGGGGAAAACAGCCTATTGTGGAAGCGCCGGCCTATATTGGTGCCGTGTTGGTGTTTTTGTTTTTTCTTGGAACTTTTTTGGTAAAAGGAAAATTAAAAAATTGGTTGGTGGGCGTTGTTGTGTTTTCAATATTGCTAAGCTGGGGGAAAAACCTTAATTTTTTAACCGACTTTTTTATTGATTATGTTCCGATGTACAATAAATTCAGGGCGGTTTCATCCATTCAGGTTCTCGCAGAGTTGGCAATTCCATTATTGGGAATATTGGCCTTGAAAGAATTTTTTACAAATACAAATGCTGCTGAAATTAAATTGAAAGCGTTAAAAAACAGCTTTTTTATTACGGGCGGAATTGCATTGATATTCACCTTGTTCGGCACAAACCTTTTCGATTTTGAAGGCTTGAGAGATGCAAGCTACGATAAAATGTTGCCGGGATTTTTGGAGGCCATTATAGCCGACAGAAAATCGATTTTCTTTTCAGATAGTTTTAGGACACTTGTTTTTGTAACGATTTCCGCAGGAATTTTGTGGTTGTTCGTTAAAGAAAAATTGAATCAAAATTATGCCTTGATTATTCTAGGTACAGTAATTTTGTTCGATTTGGTTTCGGTGGATAAACGCTATGTAAACAATGCCGATTTCCAAAATGCCAGAGAAATTGACAAACCGTTTGTGGCTTCGGAAATTGACCGGGAAATTCTTAAAGATAAAAGTCATTACCGGGTTGCCAATTTTATAGTTGACCCAATGAACGATGGCAGTACTTCGTATTTCCACAATTCAATTGGCGGTTATCACGCCGCAAAAATGGAACGGTATCAAGAATTGTTCGATTTTCATATCGCCAAAAATAATATTGAAGTCTTAAATATGCTGAACACCAAATACTTTGTTTTTGAAGATGGAAGCAGACGAGAAACGGTGCAGCAAAATCCTGAACCCAATGGAAATGCCTGGCTGGTAAATACCGTTAAAATTGTTGAAAACGCGAATGAAGAAATATTGGCTTTGGACAGTTTAAAGACAAAAACGGAAGCAGTTATCGACAAAAGGTTTGTTTCTGAAGGCTTTAAAACCAATTACCCAAAAGATTCAACAGCATCAATTCAACTGACATCTTATTCCTTAAACAATATGGTTTACGATTTTAATGCAAACTCAAATCAGTTTGCTTTGTTTTCTGAAATCTTTTATAAGGATGGATGGAATGCCTATATTGATGGAAATTTAACACCGCATTACCGCGTTAACTTTGTGTTGCGTGGATTAGAGATTCCAAAAGGAACGCATAAAATCGAATTTAAATTTGAACCCACAGTTGTTAAAAAAGGAAACACAATCACTTTAATTTCATACGGATTGCTTTTGATTATTTTTACAGGTTGGTTTTTTGTTGAAAAAAGAAAAACTAACTGATAGAATAATTCATCAATTTAAGAACTCTTAAGAAATTCGTTTTATTTCTTGAAGAGACCAGCAGCTTTTTTTTGTTTGAGAGCACCAATTCACCCGTATTGTTAAATTGAACAACGTGCTTTAGATTTAAAAGCGTTGAACGATGTATTCTAAAAAAAGTGGCCTGCATTAAAATGTTTTCCACTTTTTTTAAATTATTGGAAGTGGTATAAACCTTATTATCAGTGGTATAAAAGTTGGTGTAACTTCCGTCGGCCTCACAGTATAAAATATCATCTATGTCAACAATCGTAAAATCTCCATTATTCATCGGAAGGGATATTTTATGATTTTTGTTTTCCATCTGATGTTTAAAAGCGAGATATTTTTCGGAATTAAAAGCGGTTTGTTTCGATAGAAATTTATCTACAACGCCAATTAATTGATCTTCTTGTATTGGTTTATTCAGATAATAAAAAGCAAAATAATCCATCGCTTTTTCTTTGTAATCTTTTAGTCCGGTGGTGAAAATCACTTCAAATGATGAAGAATTTGAAAAGTGGTCCAATATTTCAAAACCATCCCCGTCCTGCAATTGGATGTCTAAAAACACCAATTGCGGATTTAGGTCGTTTATCAATTTAATTCCTTTTTCTACACCAGTTTCGTGGCCAACTATCGTAATTTCGGAACTGTAATTATTTTCTAAAATGTTTTTGAGATGTCTGTATGCAGCATTCTCGTCTTCAATAATAATGGCACTTATCATAAAAATATTTAAAAACTTATTAAGGGAATTTTTAAGGTTACTTTCAATCCCACTAAGGTATTGATTTCATCTGTTACATTTGAAATAATCACTAAATTTTCTTCACTTTTTGTAACATTAATCAATTGAAGGCGTTCATTAATATTGGAAAATGAGATTCCGGAACTGCTTGAGGTTGCGGAATTTTCATTTTTTTGAATGCCAACACCGTTATCCGAAATTTCACAAATGAGAAATTCATCACCCTCAATATTAAAATTCAAGGCAATATGATTCATTTTATTTCCATTTTTAAAACCGTGTCTAAAGGAGTTTTCAATAATTGGCTGTAAAATCATTGGCGGCACCAAAATATTTTCCAATTCTTCTGGTGAAATGGACTCTGTATCAATAGTGTAAGAGGTATTTTTATGGAATCTTAATTTTTGAAGTTCCAAATATAATTTGGCCATTTCAATTTCATCGGTTAAATTAATTAGGTTTGATTTGGTTGACTGCAGAATCAAATTTACCAATTCGCCGAATTTCCCCAAACAGTTTTTTACTTCCTCAATGTCTCCCTTATTCGCCAAATCTTCAATGTTCACCAATAAATTGTTGATGAAATGCGGGTTCATTTGCGCGTTTAATGCCTTAAAACGCAAATTGGAAATATTCTCTTTGATTTTTTCTTGTTGTTTTATTTTTTGGTTTCTGCGGTAAAATAAATAGGCAATGAATAATATCAACATCAAAATTGCGATGCTAATAAACCACCAGGTTTTATAAATGGGTGGTTTTACTTGAAAGGAAAATATGGATGGATTTATGCTTTCCAAATTATTTTTTGAGATGGCTTTTACTTCAAAAGTATAGTTGTTTGGCGGTAATTCAGCGTATCTAACGGTATTGTTTTTGGTCTCAATCCAATCGGGCTCCAATCCCAACAACCGGTATTTAAAGGTGATGTTTCCCAAACTTTTAAAAGATATTCCTGAGAAATTAAATTGAATGTTATTGGATTGGAAATCAAATGTTTGATTGTTTGTTTTTTCAATAATATTATTGTTCAACAAAATATCGTTAATATGAATTCTAGGGGCCAACATTGAATTTTCTTCCTTTGAAATGTCAATAATATTTAAGCCGTTCGAAGTCGCCACATATACTTTATTTTCATCAACATAACAAGCTCTAACATCATTGCTGTACAATCCATCTGAAATGGTGTAAGTTTTTAAATGAACCAAATTATTGCTGTTATCCAGCGTAAGACGGTTTAGACCTAAATTTGTGGAAAGCCAAATATCGTTTTTTGAATCCACAAAAATGGATTTTATATAATTGCTTAAAAGTCCGTTTGAAGTTGAAATTATTTTAAATTTTCCATTTTTTAATATTCCTAAACCATAAGCGTTTGAGCCAACCAATAATCCTCTCGAGGATTTTTCTAAAGAATAAATAATACTTTCATCGAATTGTTTGCCAATATCATATTTTTTAGTCTTACCGGCGGTTTGAAGGTATAATCCTTTGGTGGTGCCAATATAAAGGCTGTCATTTCCGGCATAACAAATAGCAGTGCTTCTTTGATTCCATAATTTTTCAGTTAATAAGGTAGTGCTGTTAATTTTAGCAACCCCATTTGAATTGGCAGTATAAATTTCCTGATCAACAATTGAAATCGATTTGAAGTTTTTTAAATTGGTTTTTGAAAAATCAACATCATACATACTTTTAACGCTTTCAAGCTTTAAATTGGAATTTAATTGGGCAATGTTATTATCTCCCAAAATAAAAAGCTGATTTTTTCCAACTTTCAAATGTCTAATTCTTCTGTTGTTATTATCCAATTTCAGGGTTTCAATTGTTTGTAAGGTTTCTGGATTTAAAATAATAACCTCGTTTAGATCATTCCCTAAAATCAATTTATTTTGAAATAAGTTTAACGAATGCAAATCGTTCTTTTTTGCATCATCAAACTGAATTCCTTGGATTTTAAGATTTGGAAATAGAAATATGCCATTGGATTGGGTACCAATCCAGATATTATTTTCCGAATCAATGTAAGCACGCGTAGATTGGTAGTTTTTTAAGATTTTTTTAGGACTTTGATAATTATCCTCATCATTAAAAATGTAAACACCTTTATTGAGATTTGTAACCCAATAATCTTTTCCAATTTTATAGGTTCTAACCAGATAACTATTATTCTCTTGGATTATATATTTAGAGATGTTTTTAATAATTTCATCTTTTTCCCTTAATAGCATTCCGAAATTATTATTTATTTTTTCAAGGGTAGAATATGGAAATTGGCTTGCATTAAAATCTTTCCATACTGATAATTTTGAATTATCCAATAATGGTTTTGCAATAACATTAATTTTTTTTTCCTTATTTAAATATGTCAATAAGTGTACTTTTTTATGGATATCTTCAATAATAAAGGAATTGTAAGTTAATTTAATGTCATCAACTGTAGAAATTTTTTTAATATTTAATTCTGTATTAAGAACTTTAATGTTATTTGCATCCTGACTAAACCAAATTTGCCCTTTTGAATCTTCAAAAATATCGTCAATAAATTTTGTAAATTGTAATTGACTTAAAAACCCTAAATTATTCTTATTGTAAAAAAATCCATTTTGTATAAAGCCAATATCCCCACTAAATGCTGTCATCCATATTCTATTTTTTGAATCTTTGTAAAAGGCTAAAATTTCATTTCCTGGAAGTCCGTCAGTGACAGTGTAATTTTTAAATGTCAGGCCGTCAAATTTACTTACTCCATAATCTGTCGCAAACCAAATAAAGCCATTTTCATCCTGAACAATATCATAAATGGTATTGCTGGGCAAACCATTATTTGTGGTAAATTGTGTTAATCCGGGAATTTGGGCCAATAAATTTGTGCTAAATAGCAAGAATGCAATTAAAATACGGGTAATTTTAGTCATTTAAGTACAGCTATTAAACATCAAATATAGCGTTTATAAAGTCATAAAGCACTTTTATGCATAAAAAATGCACGCTTATAAATGCGCTATTTTTTTTTTGAGATATACGATGTATATTCGCATCAGTCAACTCAATTGCAGGAAAATTATTTGAAAAGGGTAAATCAGGTTATGAAAGAGGAAAAGGTGCTTTAAGCACCTTTTTTTATGCTTAAATGTTATATTTTCTGAAAATTATTTTTATTGATATTCTACAATTAAATCTATAACTTGCCAAAGAATTCACCTTTTATTTACTTGCCTAATGTTTAGTACTTTAGTTTTTTTAATAGTGCCCAATAATTTAAACTACGCGCTAAGTGTTTTAGTTTCATTTCCAAAAATCAGGTCATTAAATTTATTGCTAAAAAAATAGTTGTTATGCGCATTGGAATGATTTTGGACAAAACATTTCCGCCCGATCCCCGGGTTGAAAATGAAGCAATTTCTTTAATTGAAAAAGGTCACGAAGTTTTTTTGTTTTGTTTGAAATACCATAAAAATGAGGCTGACTGTTCAATTAAGAATATCCAAGTTAAGCGTTATCCATCCAATAAATTGGAATATAAACTATCGGCTTTGGCTTATACCTTTCCATTTTATTCAAATTTAATGAATTGGAAAATAGGTCATTTTTTAAAGAAATATAAAATTGAAGCCATTCACATTCACGATATGAAAATTGCTGAAGCTGTTTTTATGGCAAATAAAACCTTGAAATTGCCAACAGTGTTAGATTTGCACGACAATATGCCAGAAATAATGAAATTGTATGCCCATCTTCAAAAATTTCCGGGAAAACAATTGATTTCGCCAAAAAAGTGGAAACAGAAGGAGGAAGAATTTATTCAAAAAGCAACCAAAATAATTACGGTTTCACAAGAATTTATTGAAGAAGTTGTTGAGCGGACACAAATCGACCGGAATAAAATTGTGTTGGTTCCAAATACCGTACATCAGTCGTTTTATAAAGACGCTAAAATTGACAATTCGATTGTTGATACTTACAAAAACAACTTTGTGATTCTATATTTGGGCGATACCGGACTGCGCCGAGGTTTGCAAACGGCCATTGAATCATTGTTGCTTTTAAAGGAAAAAATTCCAAATGTTAAGTTGGTCATTGTGGGAATAAGCTCTACAGATCCAATTTTGAAGCAGCAAGTCATTGATTTAAACCTTGAAAATAAGGTTGATTTTCAAGGTTGGCAGGATGTATCGTTGTTTCCTTCATATATTGTAGCAAGTGCCGTTTGTATTTCTCCGTTGCTCAGAAATATTCAGCACGATGTGGCTTATGCAAACAAACTTTTTCAATATATGAGTTTTGGAAAACCCGTTTTGGTGAGCGATGCCATTGCACAGAAAAATTTATTTGAAAGAACAAATTCCGGGTTGGTGCATTTGGAGAAAAATGCCCAAGATTTTGCGGATAAAGTATTGCAATTATATGATGATGAAGCTTTAAGGGAGCGTTTGGGACAAAACGGGAAACAATTTGTGGAGGAAGAATTTTGCTGGGAAAAAACATCAGAAAAATTAATTGCTTTATATGCCAATTTAAGTAAATGATGAAAAAAGCGCTTATTATCACCTATTATTGGCCTCCTGCAGGAGGTTCAGGCGTACAGCGCTGGCTTAAGTTTGTGAAATATTTTCGTGATTTTGGCATTGAACCCGTTGTTTATACTGTTGAAAATCCCAAATACCCAATTTTAGACGAATCGCTGGCTAAAGACATTCCACAAGGCATTGCAGTTTTAAGATTACCCATTTGGGAACCCAATAATTTGTTCGCTTTCTTCGGAAAAAAGAAAACGGAAAGTGCCGGATTTATTAACCCGAATCCGTCTTTTTTTGGTAAAATACTGCAATACATTCGCGCAAATTATTTTATTCCCGATGCCCGTAAATTCTGGGTAAAACCATCGACTGTTTATTTAAAAAAGTATTTAAAATCAAACAAAATTGATGTGGTGATCACTACCGGTCCGCCACACAGTATGCACTTAATTGGGTTAAATTTAAAGAAGGAACTCAACATAAAGTGGATTGCCGATTTTAGAGATCCATGGACAGAAATAGATTATTTTCAACAATTGCCTTTGACCAATAAAGCCATACAAGAACACCATTTTTTAGAAAATGAAGTGTTAAAAAATGCTGATGCCGTTTTGGTTGTAGGTAATACCATGAAAGAGAATTTCATGAAGTTTAACAGCAATGTAATTACGGTTACCAATGGTTTTGACGAGGAGTTTGGTGATACTATTGCTGAATTGGACCCAAAATTTACGATGACGCATATTGGGTTGATGAATGCCGACAGGAATCCGAAAATGTTGTGGGAAGTTTTAGCGGAAATTGTTTTAGAAAACCAGGAATTTGCTGCAGATTTTGAATTGAAGCTTATTGGGAAAATAGATGCTTCCGTATTAAATGATATTTCAAAACACCAACTTACCAAAAATGTTCAGATCATTGATTATGTGACTCACGATAAAGTGGTGGAATTTCAGAAAAAATCATTGGTTTTGTTGCTCATCGTAAACAATGTGCCAAGTGCAAAAGGCATCATCACCGGAAAAATATTTGAATATTTAATGGCAAAACGTCCGATTTTGGCAATTGCACCAACAAATGGCGACTTGGCTGAGATAATAAAAGAAACCAACGGAGGCTCGGTAGTGGATTTTGAAGATAAACAAACTTTAAAATTAGCTATGTTAAATTTATATGCTAAATTTAAGCAAGGAAATTTAACGGCTAATTCAAAAAATATTGCCCAATTTCACAGAAAGGAACTTACCAAAAAAGTTTCGGAACTCATATATAAAATCACAGAATGAACAAAATTGTAACCATATTAGGGGCAAGGCCTCAATTTGTAAAAGCGGCTGTATTAAGTCGAATAATCACCAAACACAAAGATGTTGAGGAGGTGATTGTACATACCGGCCAGCATTATGATGCCAATATGAGCGACATATTTTTTGAAGAAATGGACATTCCGAAACCTAAATACAATTTGGCGATTAACGGAATGGGTCACGGCGCTATGACCGGACAAATGCTTGTGGAAATTGAGTCGGTTTTAACCAAGGAAAATCCTGATTTGGTGGTGGTTTACGGAGACACAAATTCCACGTTGGCCGGAGCATTGGCCGCAAAAAAAATGAATATCAAAATTGTTCACATTGAAGCGGGATTGCGCTCCTATAATATGAAAATGCCCGAAGAAATCAACAGAATTTTAACCGACAGAATTTCCGATTTATTGCTTTGCCCTACAGAAACGGCCATCGAAAATTTGCAAAAAGAAGGATACAAAAATTTATCGGCAAAAATGGTAAAATGTGGTGATATAATGAAAGATGCCGTTGGCTATTACAGTAAAATTTCTGAAGAAAAATCGTCCATAATTTCAAATTTAAGCTTAGTTCCCAATGAATTTGTGTTGGCAACCATCCACCGTCAGGAAAATACGGATGATTTGGAGAAACTTAAGGGAATTTTTGAAGGATTGGCATTAATAAGCAAAGAAAAACAGGTGGTGTTGCCTTTACATCCGAGAACGAAAGCCATTTTAGAAGAGCATCATTTAACGTACGACCTAAAAATAATTGATCCGGTCGGGTATTTTGATATGTTGACGCTTTTAAAAAAATGCAATATGGTGGTTACTGATAGTGGTGGACTCCAAAAAGAAGCATTTTTCAATAAAAAACACTGTATTATTGCCAGGGAAGAAACTGAATGGGTGGAACTTGTAACCAACGGATTTGCTAAAATTGTTGGCAGTGGCAAGGAAAAGATGTTTAAGGCTTTTAACGATTTTCAAAATTCAGAAGCTGATTTTGAGATGGAATTATTCGGAGAAAATGTAGGGGAGAAGATTTATGAGGAAATTATTAAATTGTTGTAATGGGAATTATTTTAAAGCAGTCTTTTTTTAATACGCTCATTATTTTTTTAGGTTTTGGGGTGGGCGGCATCAATGTGCTGTTTTTATATACCCATTTTTTGCACGAAGATTATTTTGGGTTGATTACCTTTTTGCTTTCTGCCGCAAATATTATTTTGCCATTGCTCGTTTTTGGAATGCAACATACCATCGTCAAGTTTTATTCTTCCTATAAAACTAAAATAGAACAAGATGGTTTTTTGACCACAACGCTTATCTTGCCGTTGTTTATCATCATTCCATTGGCATTTGCGGGGGCTTTTATCTATGAAACTATAGCGAATTGGATTTCTATGGAAAACCCCATCATCAAAAAATATACGTATCTTATATTTCTGTTGGCTATTTTTATGGGTTATTTTGAGGTTTTTTATTCGTGGACAAAAGTGCAATTCAATTCTGTTTTCGGAAATTTCATCAAAGAAATTTTTCCTCGAATTTGTACCACATTTTTATTGTTTGCGGTATTTTTTAAATGGCTCACCAATGAACAATTTATTTACGGAGTGGTAATTGTTTATGGAATCAGCACCCTAATTATGATGCTTTATGCTTTTTATGTGTATAAACCAACGTTTAAATTTGCGCTTCCTTCAAATTTAAAAGAAATAATTACCTTTTCCTTGTATATCATTGTGGCAGGATCTGCTTCTGGAGTCTTACTGGAAATCGATAAGTTTATGATTCCCCAAATGGAACAAATTGCGCAAGTCGCTTATTATTCCGTAGGAATTTATATTGCTAGCGTCATTGGCATTCCCACGCGCGCTATGCTGCAAATTACTAGTCCGATCACCGCAAAAGATATGAATGAAAATAATATTGTTGAGGTTGAAAAGCTGTACAAACAGACTTCCATAAATTTATTGGTTATTGGCGGCCTGTTTTTTTTATTGATTAATTTAAACATTGTCGATTTATATGCCTTAATAAACAAACCTGAATTTACCAAAGGAATTTGGGTTGTGTTAATTATTTCCGTTTCAAAACTGATAGAATTGGCTTTGGGAACCGGAAATGCCATTTTGTTAAACTCAAAATACTATAAAATATTTTTTTATTTATCGCTGGCAATGGCCGTCAGTATTATCTTTTTAAACAAGTGGCTGATCGATTTAATTGGCATAAACGGAGCGGCAATTGCGACACTTATTGTGGTTGCTGTGTATAGCTTGCTTAAAATTATTTATTTAAAATCCAAATTAAAAATTCAGCCTTTTGATTTGAATACCATTAAATTGGCAATCATTATTTCTGCAATATTCGCAGTGTTTTATTTTTGGAATTTCAATTTTCATCCAATTGTTAATATTGGGATTAAAGGCGTAATTATTTCAGCAGTGTATTTTTTGCTTATCAATAAATTAAATATTTCAAAAGATATTGATGGTTTTGTGTCTAAATATGTTTCAAAAAATGAATAGCACTATAGTCTATTAAGGAATCAAGATTTTTTAACCTTAGCCTTTAAACTTTTAATATTTAACCTTTTCAACTTCAAACAAATGGCATATTTTCTTCACGTTATTTACGGCATCGGAATGGCTTACTTCGGATTGATTTCTCCCGGAATGCTGAATATGACCGTGCTAAAAACCAGGTTGAATGTAGGCAAAATAGAAAGCGTAAAATTTGCATTGGGTGCTGCAGTCATTGTTTTTATTCAGGCAGGAATCGCCTTGTTTTTTGCCGAATTTTTTATTAAAAACCCAAAAGTGATTGAATTTTTAAAATTGGCAGGCGTTTTTGTGTTTTTCATCTTGGCCATTTTCTTTTTTATGATGTCGCGTAAAAAAATGGATGCAAAAAGCAAAATCAGTAAAGGAAATTATATTTTTAAAGGAATGGCAATGTCTTCGGTAAATATGCTGGCGATTCCATTTTATCTGGGCATCAGTATTTATTTGGGTTCCATCAATAAAATTATCATTGAACAGCCCTATATTTTCTTATTTATTTTGGGAGCGGCAATAGGTTCATTTTTGTTATTTTACACCTACATATTTTTTGCGAAAATTATCAGTAAGAGAATTTCATTTATTGCGACAAACATCAATATTATTTTGAGTTTATTATTTTTATCACTGGGAATTTTCACGTTGATTAAGCTAATAGGTTAAATTTTAAATAGAAAAACATTAATAATATTTCGGTATGATTGAAGCGATTGAAAAAAACTTAAACAGAGGAATTCAGCTGTTGAATTGCATTTCTGATGATGAATATAACAACACAACCATTGCGCCATATTATTCAAGTATAGGAGTTCATATGCGTCATATTTTGGATGTTTTTGATTGTGTTTTGATCGGCTTGGAATCGGGCAACATCAATTTAATCAACAGAAAACGAAATGAATTGGCCGAAAATTACACACAATACGGAATCGCTTATTTTGAAGAGATTATTCAACGATTGAAATTAATTGAAAAAGAGGATTTTAATAAAATTATTATGGTAACCGATGATTTGGGCTTGGGAATTGTTTCGGTGAATTATACCTTGGGTGGCATTTTAATACAAGCGCACAGCCACGCCATTCATCATTTTGCAAGTGTGGGTTATGTGATTTCTCAACTGGGAATTGCACTTCCGGATGCAGATTTCGGGTTTAACCCAACCACGCCTAAAACGAATTTTCAGAAGTAGTATTTAACGCGTTACCTTATTTAAATACTTTTTATAGTTGAAATAAACGGCAATTAAATAGCTCAAATTGGTGTAGTTTCCCTTGTTTAGTTTCTTGTTTTTTACGCCAATGATATAGATGAGTTTCCAATGATTTTGAATCGATTTTAAAGCCTTAAAATAACTTCCTTTTGAAGCATCGTAAATATGGGTGGGTTCAGATATGATACCGTTGATTTCAATAATTTTAAAGCTTTCACCTTTCAGCAATTCATCAAAATTGTTGTACTTCAAATCCATTCTTCCATAATACCAGCCATCAATTTTAGCATTTAATTCATCTAAAAAACACTCCAATTCGCTGTTTATTAAATAATTGCCATTTATAAACTGTGTTCCTTTTGAGTGATTTCCAATCATGTTCAGCACAACTTCTTCCTTGTTTTTTGGAATGAACTCAAGGCTATTTTTGTTTAGTTCAAAAAGGTATTTGGCATAACGTTTAGCTCTTTCATCATATAAAATTAAGTCCAAAAGTGTTGAATTTCCATTACCCATAACCGTTAAATATTTTTTCAAGGTTATTGAAGTAATATTACCTTTTTTTTCGCCCGGAATTCTATGGTAAAAAATACCGCATTCCTTTTTATAATCCACAAATTCCTGAATAATTAAATTGATGGAATTGTATTTTTTAAGATAAACAGAAAGGTCAGCTTCGTCCTTAATTTTTGTCACCAGCAAACCTCTGAAACCAATATCAGGTTTTATGATTAAAGGAAATTGAATATTACTTTTGGCAATTTTTGGCAATATTTTATCAAGATTCTCACCTTTTTCGACAAAAATGCTGTTCGGGCGATAGTTGGAAGGCAGCAATTGAAGGGTTTTGTATTTTGATTCCAATCCGTTTCCTGAGCCTTCAATTCCCGGATTAACGGCTGAAAAGAATCCAAAACTTCGCGCTTTTATCGCCAAATAAATGGCATACGGCAATAGCGGAACATAAAAAAGATAAGAAGGCCAATATTCCCAGTTTGTAATTTTATTGAAACTTGGGATTCCCATTATTTGTTGTTAAAAAGGCCATTTAAAATTATTTTGATGCCTAAAATACCTAAAACAATAGCGGTTATTGCCAGTACAATGCCAACAATAAGGAATAAATAATTGTTTTGCTGTTTGATGGCTTTGTAGCCAATGGTTATTAAAATTGGCGCCGCAACCATAAGGGGCAAAGTGGCCATCGCATATTTTAAGCCCCGAACCATTTCTTTTCTATCCGTTCCCATCTGTATAATTGTGGATTGCAGTTCGTACATTTTTATATTTTACCAGCAGCTCAATGGCTTTTTCTTCTGAAATATTCAATTCTTCCATCAGCATTTTTGTTCCGCGAATCACCAGTTTATCGTTAGTCAATTGCATATCAACCATTTTATTGCCTTTTATTTTTCCAAGTTGGATCATAACGCTGGTTGAAATCATATTTAAAATGAGCTTTTGGGCGGTTCCTGCTTTCATTCTTGAACTTCCGGTCACAAATTCCGGGCCCACCAAAACTTCAATGGGAAATTTAGCGATTTTTGCGAGCGGACTTCCAACATTGCAGGTTATGCAACCAGTTAAAATACCATTTTCATTGCATTTTTTGATGCCGTTTATCACATAAGGCGTGGTTCCTGAAGCAGCGATTCCGATAACAACATCATTGCTGTTGATGTGATGGACTTTTAAATCCTCCCAACATTGTGTGGTGGAATCTTCGGCAAATTCAACTGCTTTTCTGATAGCGGTATCGCCGCCGGCAATAATACCAATCACAATATCGTGTGAAACGCCAAAAGTTGGCGGGCATTCAGATGCGTCCAGTATTCCCAATCTGCCGCTGGTTCCTGAACCTACATAAAACAACCTGCCACCTTTTTTCAATTGTTGCACAATTTCCTTCACCAATTTTTCAATGGCGGGAATCACTTTTTCAACCGCATTTGGAACAGTTTTATCTTCAGAATTGATATGCGTCAACAATTCATTAACACTCATTTTTTCCAAATGATGGTAATTGGAGGCTTGCTCAGTGGTTTTTGTGAAATCCATTTTTCAAAAATACTCATTTTTGCTTAGTTCTATATTTTTGCGTCAATTTATTTCATATCGTTATATAAACAAAAAAAAGCAAGAATTTGAGTTCTTGCTTTTTTACGAAGTATGAAAATTTCTTTTTAAATCATGTCAAACTTTAATTAATAAGCTTTTGAAGCTACGTTAACTTCAGAGATAGCCGCTATAATAGTATTTAATGTTTTACTTGGTCTCATTGCTTTTTTCACCAAATTATCATCAAATGTATAGTAACCGCCAATGTTTACAGGCGATCCTTGTGCACTGTTTAATTCATTTACAATAACAGCTTCATTTGCTGCCAATTCCTTAGCAACGTTTGTGAAAATTTTCTTTAAATCGGCATCTTTATTTTGAGTGGCCAAAGCTTGCGCCCAATAGGTTGCCAAATAAAAATGACTTCCTCTATTGTCCAATTCACCAACTTTACGGGAAGGAGATTTGCTGTTGTCCAAAAATTTGTCGGTTGCCTCATCCAAAGTTTCAGCCAATACCAATGCTTTTGGTACATTATAGTTTTTTCCTAAATGTTCCAAAGAAACTGCCAATGCTAAAAATTCGCCTAATGAATCCCATCTTAAATGGCCTTCTTCAACAAATTGCTGCACGTGTTTAGGTGCAGAACCACCAGCGCCCGTTTCAAACATTCCGCCACCGTCCATTAAAGGAACAATGGACAACATTTTCGAACTTGTGCCCAATTCTAAAATCGGAAAAAGATCTGTTAAATAATCACGCAAAATATTTCCTGTCACTGAAATAGTGTCCAAACCTTTTTTAACGCGGTCTAAAGTATATAAAGTAGCTTCTTTTGGCGCCATTATCTGAATGTCTAGGCCAGTTGTGTCGAAATTCGGCAAATAAGCGTTTATTTTTTTGATAATTTGCGCATCATGAGCCCTATTTTTGTCCAACCAAAATATTGCAGGAACATTGGTTGATCTTGCTCTTCCAACTGCAAGTTTGATCCAATCTTGGATAGGGGCGTCTTTTGCCTGGCACATTCTCCAGATATCTCCTTTTTCAACTTTGCTCTCCAACAAAATATTTCCAGTTACGTCTAAAACTTGTACAGTTCCGTCTGCCTTTATTTCAAAGGTTTTATCGTGTGAACCATATTCTTCTGCTTTTTGTGCCATTAAACCTACGTTAGGAACTGTTCCCATCGTTCTTGGATCAAAAGCCCCATTTTTTTTGCAAAAATCTAAGGTCGCAGTATAAATTCCTGCATAAGTACTGTCGGGAATCACCGCTTTCACATCTTGTAATTTGCCTTCGGCATTCCACATTTGGCCAGAAGTGCGGATCATTGCAGGCATTGAAGCATCAATAATCACATCACTTGGCACGTGAAGGTTGGTAATGCCTTTATTGGAGTCAACCATCGCGATTGCTGGTCCATTTTCTAAGCAAGAGTTGATGTCTGCTTCAATGGCCGACTTTTGGGCCGCGGGCAATCCTTGAATTTTGGTGATTAAATCGCCAAAACCATTGTTCACATCAACGCCAAGTTCTTTAATAACAGCGCTGTGTTTCTCAAAAACAGGCTTAAAGAAAGCCGTAACCGCGTGTCCAAAAATGATCGGGTCAGAAATTTTCATCATCGTTGCTTTCAAATGTAATGAAAACAATACATTTTTATCTTTGGCGTCTTTAATTTGTTCTTCCAGAAATTTTACCAATGCTTTTTTACTCATAAAAGCAGCATCAATAATTTCACTAGGCAATAAGGTTGTTTTTTCTTTTAAAACAGTTACAGCTCCGTTTTGATCAGTAAATTGAATTTTTACATCAGTGGCTTCAGCAACAGTGATGGATTTTTCATTTGAGAAAAAATCGCCACTTTCCATAGTGGACACGTGAGTATTTGAATTAGCCGACCAAGCGCCCATAGAATGCGGATTCTTTTTGGCATAATTTTTTACGGCTCTAGGCGCTCGACGATCGGAATTTCCTTCACGCAGCACCGGATTTACGGCCGATCCTTTCGCTTTATTGTATCTTGTTTGGATGTCTTTTTCTTCCGCTGTTTTAGCTTCATCAGGATAATTTGGAATTGGATAACCCAATGTTTGCAGTTCCTTAATGGCTGCTTTAAGTTGCGGTTCCGAAGCTGAAATATTTGGTAATTTTATAATATTTGCTTCAGGTGTTTTAGCCAATTTTCCAAGTTCTGTCAATGCATCTTCAACCCGTTGTTCGGGTGTTAAATATTCAGGGAATAAAGCTAAAATTCTGCTCGACAGTGAAATGTCTTTTGTTTCAACTTCAATATCTGCCGGTTTTGTGAAAGCTTCAACAATTGGTAGAAATGAATAGGTCGCCAAAGCAGGCGCTTCATCGGTTTTTGTATAAATTATTTTAGGTGTTTTACTCATAATTTTGTGTGATTTAAAAACTATAATTATCAATAGTGCCAGAAATTATAGCAGGGTAAATTAATTTCGTTTAGCGTTGTGCAAATATAGGGAATTATGAGGGAAAAATCGCCCTCGAAAACGTTATAAATAAGGGGGTAATTTTGTTTTTAATTTAAAAAAGAGAGGTGAATTTTGCAAAAATTGCAATGGCTAAAAAACAAAAGCCATAATATTGATTGCTCAGTATTATGGCTATTTGCTGAAACTCTTTTTTTAATAAGTTACCAGTTAAAGATTTAGTCGTTTTCGTTATGCTCCTTAAAGAATAACCTACACTTAAATTTTTTACTGTAACCTGTTTTCTTACGAATCAAGTTCTTATTAAATTAGATGTTTCTTTTAAAACAGTCTCTAAAACTTTGTTGTAATTCCTAAAAACTACTCGATTTAAGATTGCTGTTTTAAAATGTGCTTTTAAAACCATGTTCCTGTTATTCATGCTAAATACTGGGCACATTACTTGTTAAAGCGCGGTTTTAAAAACTATGTTCAAGAACATAAGGAAATTCGCAACGAGGTTTTTTGGTTCAACTATAAAACTTGCATTCTAACGTTTATGTAAGCACTCCTGCTAATTCCTTTTGTAAAATAAGCACGTATATTTTAATTTTCCAAATTTATAATCGTTTTGTTTTCAACAAGATATGAACCGCACTTATTAACAAATGTTAATAACCAAAAAACCCGTTTTGAATTTCAAAACGGGTTTTATATTTTTAAAGGAAAACAGACTAACGTCTTTTTTCTTTAATCCTTGCTTTTTTACCTGTTAAACCTCTAAAGTAGAAAATACGTGCTCTGCGTACGCTACCTTGTTTGTTCACTTCAATTTTTTCAATTGCCGGTAAGTTTAACGGAAAAATACGTTCAACACCAACGGTTCCCGACATTTTTCTGATGGTAAATGTTTCAGAAGCTCCTGCGCCTCTGCGTTGAATTACGGTACCTCTAAAATGCTGGGTACGTTTTTTTTCGCCTTCTCTAATTTCGTAGTACACAGTAATCGTGTCTCCTGCCTGAAATTCTGGCAACTCATTTGCAGTTACAAATTTGTCTTGTACAAATTTTACTAAATCTTCCATTGTTAATTTTTTAATGGGTTTTTCAATGACCAACATTCACGATTTTCGTCAGAGGTTAATTTTGAGTGTGCAAATTTAATAAAAAAGATCAGTCTTCCAACAAATCCGGCCTTATTTTTTTTGTTCTTTCCATCGCTTGTTCGTTCCGCCATTCATCAATCTTCGGAAAATTGCCCGACAACAGTATTTTTGGCACTTCAAGCCCTTTGTATTCCGATGGTCGCGTGTAAACCGGAGGCGAAAGTAAATTGTCTTGAAACGAATCGGTCAATGCCGAAGATTCATCGCCTAAAACGCCGGGAATCAATCGAATAATGGCATCGCATAAAACAGCTGCGCCCAATTCTCCGCCGCTCAAAACGTAATCTCCTATAGAAATTTCTTTGGTGACCAACAATTCCCTTACACGCTGATCCACACCTTTATAATGTCCGCAAAGAATCAATATATTTTCGGCCAAAGACAAAGTATTTGCCAATTGCTGGTTTAAAGTTGGCGCATCGGGCGTGAGGTAAATAATTTCATCATAATCGCGCTCCAGTTTAAGTTTCGAAATGCATTTGTCAATGGGTTCAATCATTAAAACCATTCCAGCGCCGCCGCCAAATTGGTAATCGTCAATTTTTCCGTAATCATTTAACGCATATTTCCTCAAATCGTGAAAGATAACTTCCACCAAATTTTTGTCGATGGCGCGTTTAATAATGGAATATTCAAACGGACTTTTAATCAGTTCTGGTGAAACGGTAATGATATCAATTCGCATTTGGCAAAGATATTATTTTAAGTTGAAAAGTTGACAAGTTAAAAATTCCAAAGTCAATGAAAAAGTGGCCGGAATTTTCGTAATATTCTTTATCGGCGAAAAACCTTAAAAGGAAAGGTTTATCCAAATTCGAAGGGCAATCCCAAATGCATTTAAACCAATAGATTTCTAAAAATCAACCAATCATTTTTAAATAATCTGTTTCAGAAATAATTGGAATACCCAAATCTTCCGCTTTTTCACGTTTGCTCGGACCCATATTTTCGCCAGCAACAACAAAATCTGTTTTCTTGGAAATGGAACTTGCCACTTTCCCTCCATTGTCTTCAATGGATTTTTTCAAATCGTTTCTTTCAAAATGGGCAAATACACCCGAAACCACAAAAGTTTTTTCTTGTAAAATATTCGTTTTGCCAACTTGGGATTCAGCTGATACTTCCAGTTGTACACCATATATTTTTAATCGGTCTATCAATCCTATATTAATTGGATTTGCTGAAAAATGAATGATGCTTTTGGCAATAATATCGCCAATTTCATCCACAGAAATTAATTCTTCAAAAGTGGCTTTCAATAAATTATCAATAGATTTAAAATGCTTCGCCAACTTCTTGGCCACGGTTTCACCAACAAATCGAATTCCCAAAGCAAACAACACTTTTTCAAAAGGCACTTCCTTAGATTTTTTTATGCCTGCTATAATATTTTGCGCCGATTTTTCGGCCATTCGTTCCAAAGGAATAATTTGCGCTTCCCTTAATTCATATAAATCGGCATAATTGCTTACCAATCCTTCTTTAAATAAAAGTTGAATGGTTTCCGCCCCCAATCCGTCAATATTCATTGCTTTTCGGCTGATAAAATGCTGGATTCTGCCAGTAATTTGGGTCGGACAGCCATATTCATTCGGACAAAAATGTTTGGCATCGCCTGCGGTCCTAACCAATTCGGTATTACAATCCGGACAATGGGTAATGTATTTTGTAGGTTGCGAATTTTTTGGTCTTTTGCTTAAATCCACCCCAACAATTTTGGGAATAATTTCTCCGCCTTTTTCCACATAAACCGTGTCTCCAACTCTGATATCCAGTTTTTCAATTTGGTCGGCATTGTGCAACGAAGCTCTTTTAACAATGGTTCCCGCCAATTGAACCGGCGCTAAATTCGCTACTGGCGTTATGGCGCCTGTTCGGCCAACCTGATACGTAATTTCTTTTAAAACAGAACTTTCCTGTTCAGCTTTATATTTATAGGCAATGGCCCATCTTGGCGATTTTGCGGTATATCCCAACTCATCTTGCTGGGCCAAACTGTTCACTTTTATGACAACGCCATCAGTTTCATAAGGCAATTTGTAACGTTTGGTGTCCCAATTTTCTATAAATGAAAAAACTTCCTCAATTGTTGCGCAAATTTTGTTGGTGTCAGGAATTTTAAAACCCAATTTCCGGGCCATTTCAAGGGCTTCAAAATGTGTTTTATTCGGATTCTTATTGGCCACCACGTGATACAACAAACAATCTAACGGGCGTTTGGCAACTTCGGCGCTGTCCTGCAATTTTAAACTGCCGCTTGCCGTATTTCTGGGATTGCTAAAGGGTTCTAGCCCAATATCCATTCGGTCTTCATTCATTTTATTGAATCCGTCGAGCGGTAAAATTATCTCGCCCCGAATTTCAAAATCCTCCATCAAATTTTCTTTTAAAACCAGCGGAATTGAACGAATAGTTTTAATATTGGCCGTTACATCATCGCCCTGATAACCATCGCCACGCGTAACCGCGCTTTGCAAAACGCCTTTGCTGTAAGTTAAATTAATGGAAGCGCCATCGTATTTTAATTCGCAAACATATTCAACATCTTTAGTGCCAATCATTTTTTTAATCCGCTTTTCCCAATCCAGAATATCCTCTTTTGAATACGAATTGTCCAGTGAAAACATCCTGTTTTTATGAACAACGGTATGAAAACTTTTAATGATTTCGCCGCCTACTCTTTGGGTTGGAGAATTTGGATCGGAAAACTGCGGATTTTCAGCTTCCAGCTTTTCCAGTTCCTTCAATTTTAAATCAAAATCAAAATCGGTAATCGTTGGTTTGTCCAGCACATAATAATTGTAATTGTGCTGATTTAATGTTTCTCTGAGTTGTTTTATTTTTTCTTCGATGTTATCAAACATATCCATTAAATTGTTGGCTAAAAGTAATCATATTTTTTGATTTGATAAGGTTATAAAAACTTTCCGGCACTTCAACTTTAAGTCGTTTTTGTCTGTAACTATAGTTACTTACGATAGTGATAATTATCATAAATAGCATAAAGCAACTTAAGTAACTTTACAAAATATTAAAAGTTATTTTAGAATAGCAATAAACCCATTCGTAAATTAAACATTTAAAAATGAAAAACTTAGTTATATTAGGTGCGGGCACTTCAGGCACAATGATGGCTAATCACCTTAGGCCAAAACTATATCTCAATAAATGGAATATCACCATAGTTGACCAATTCAAAACGCATTATTATCAACCTGGATTTTTATTTCTTCCTTTTGATATTTATAATGAAAATCAAGTAAAAAAAGTCGGGAAAAAATTTATTCCTAAAGATGTAAATTACGTTCAAAAAAAAATAGAGAAAATCATTCCCGAAGAAAATAAGGTTGAACTGGAAGGTGAAACTTTAAAATATGATGTATTAATTATTGCTACAGGCTGTAAAATTGCGCCTGAAGAAACTGACGGATTGTTGGGGCCACTTTGGAAAAAAGACATTTTCGACTTTTACACTTATGAAGGTTCTTTGGCATTAAGAGATAAATTAAGAGATTGGCAAGGCGGAAAATTACTGGTACATATAACTGAAATGCCGATTAAATGTCCGGTTGCGCCTTTAGAATTTGCTTTTTTGGCCGATTCATATTTCCGTGACAAAGGAATGAGAGACAAGGTGGAAATTAGTTATGTTACACCGCTTTCGGGTGCGTTTACAAAACCAACCTGTACCACGGCGTTGAATTACCTTTTAAAAGAAAAAGACATAAATATCGAAATTGATTTTGCGATTGAACACGTAGATAATGACACCAAAGAAATTGTTGATTATGAAGGCAGAAGAATCCCTTTTGATTTGCTGGTGACCATTCCAACTAATAAGGGTGATGAAGTGATAGAAAAATCGGGTATGGGCGATGATTTAAATTTTGTGCCGACAGACCATAACACGCTGCAATCAAATGCACATAAAAATATTTTTGTAATTGGTGATGCAACGAATGTTCCCGCTTCCAAAGCTGGCTCAGTTGCCCATTTTGAAGCGGAAACTTTGACAGACAATATTCTGTTATATATTGACGGATTTCCATTAAAAAAAGAATTTGACGGCCACGCAAACTGTTTTATTGAAACGGGAAACAACAAGGCGTTGCTCATCGATTTTAATTATGTAACAGAACCTGTACACGGAAAATTTCCTTTCGCAAAAATAGGTCCTATGTCACTTTTAAAAGAAAGCGTACTAAATCATTGGGGAAAATTGGCATTTAGATGGATATACTGGAATATGCTTTTAAAAGGAATTGCAATTCCATTTGTATCGAGAAATATGAGCTTTAAAGGAAAAGTATTTGATATAAAACCAGAAAAAAATAATTAATAACTATTAAAACTAAATATTATGGCTGTAAAAACTATAGCAGGAGTTGAGGTGAAAGTTACAGATGACGGATACCTAGAAGATATGACTCAATGGAACAAAGAAATTGCAAATGAAATTGCAAAAGAATTAAATATTGAATTAACAGATAAACATTTTGAAGTTCTCAATTATTTACGCGAAAAAACAATCGCTAAAGAGGCGTTAACCATAAGAAGCGTTGGTAAATCGGGAATTGTTGATATCAAACAATTATACGAATTGTTCCCAAAAGGGCCTTTAAAATTCTCCTCAAAAATAGCAGGAATCCCTAAACCAACCAGTTGTATTTAGTTTAAAATCATAAGTATGGAAACGAAAGAAAAAAAACCATTAGAAAAAGTTTGTATAATATGCGCTAAAGGAAATTTAGAAGATGTTTATGCCTCATTGGTTATGGCAAATGGCGCTGTAATGGAAGGTATTGAAACAAATTTATTTTTCACTTTCTTTGGCTTGGAAGGAATCACAAAAAAGTCGATGAATCACTTGCACACCGCAACAACCGGAAATCCGGCTATGAAAATGCCGGGCGGATTGCCATTTCCAACCATGCTTGGCGGATTACCAGGCGTTGAATCAGCAGTATCTTCAATGATGCGAAAACAAATGGACGAACTGGGAATGCCTCCTGTTGATGAATTTTTAGAAATGATAACCGCTGGTGGCGGCACCATTTACGCATGTAGACTTGCTGTGGATATGTTTAAATTAACCAAATCGCAATTGTCGGATGAAGTAAAAGATATTATCACCATTGGCGAATTTTACGAATTATGCGATGGAGACAGAACCCAAATCATTTTTACATAGCACATTATAAACTTAAATTTAAAAAAGGATGTTTTCAAAAAAACATCCTTTTTTAGTTTATGTAATGAACAAAAGACTAATTTTTATTATTTGTTAATTCCTAATAATAATTGAATCGTCTTACTTTTGAAATGTAACGCGCCAATCTAATTACCTGATGCATATATCCAAATTCATTGTCGTACCAAACATATAAAATAACGTTTTTGCCGTCGTTGCTTGAAATGGTTGCATAACTGTCGAAAATTGCCGGTGCGGCGGTTCCAACAATATCGGAGGAAACCAATTCGTTGCTTAAAGAATATTTAATTTGCTCCACCAAATCGCCTTCCAACGCATATTTTTTCATCATTCCGTTAATAGTTTCTTTGCTTGCCGCGTTTTCCAATCGCAAATTTAAAATAGCCAAAGATCCGTTGGGAACAGGAACCCGAATGGCATTTGAGGTTAGTTTTCCCTCAAAAGAAGGCAAAGCTTTAGAAACTGCGCTGCCTGCACCAGTTTCTGTAATCACCATATTTAAGGCTGCCGCTCTTCCCCTTCTGTATTTTTTATGCATATTGTCAACCAAATTCTGGTCGTTTGTGTAAGCATGAATGGTTTCCAAATGGCCGTATTCAACGCCAAAATTGTCTTCAATAACTTTTAAAACCGGCGTGATGGCGTTTGTGGTGCAGGAAGCCGCTGAAAAAATATCCACTTCGTTTGGATTGTATTCCAAGTGATTTACGCCATGAACTATATTTGGAACGCCTTTCCCAGGCGCCGTTAACAATACTTTAGAAACCCCTTTCGATTTTAAATGCCGGCCTAACGCCTCTTTATCTCTAAAAGCGCCTGTATTGTCGATCACCAAAGCATCAGAAATTCCATATGCTGTATAATCAATTTCTTCGGGTGTATTTGCGGAAATAACATTTACCGTTAACCCGTTAATGATTAATGCGTTTTTTTCAGAATCAACGGTTACGGTACCGTGAAAATCTCCATGAACCGAATCGTTTCTTAACAAAGACGCTCTTTTTTCCAAGATGGTTTCGTTAATTTCACCACGGGTCACAATGGCTCTTAAACGCATTAAATTTCCTTTTCCGGTACGCGCCATTAATTCGCGGGCCAACAAACGTCCAATGCGTCCGAATCCATAAAGTACCACGTCTTTTGGCTCAATTCCGCCAGAATTTTTAGCTTCTTTCAATTTGTCTTCTACAAAATCTTTTACGGATTTCGGTTTATTGTCTAAATGAAACTCATACACCAATTTGCCGATATCCAATTTTGAAGGCGGCAAGTGTTGGTTTTTAATTTCACGCGCAATTTCCACCGCTTCAAAAATTGAAATTGGTTTTTCCACAAAATCGCTGGCGTAGTCAACCAGACTAATAATTTCACTTACGTTTCGATCGTTTAATTGATTTCTGAACAACACCAATTCTATAGTATCATCATACCATAAATCGCTGATAATTCTAATTAATTCAACCGCTGCTCTTCTTCTTTCGGCCTGAAAAGCAAGTTCTTTTTCGTAAAGTTCGTTAAATGACATATTAAAATTGTTTTGTTTAAATATTCGGTAAAAGTACCCATTTCAAACGATTTCGCAACATATTTATCCGTAAAAAAACATCTGTTAAAATCAATAAAAAAGCCGCCAGTAAAAGCAGCTTTTTTCAATATAATTGAACTTCCGTCTCCGGTCTTCTGTCTCCGGTCTTTCAGCTTTTCTACCTAAAAATATAGCGTTCCTGTTCGCCTTTTAAATTACGCATTTCTATGCGCATCACTTCTCCGCTCGTTTTATTGGCGATCATATTGTTTACGTCGTTCACATTATACACTTTATTGTCATCAATTGAAATAATGACATAGCCTTTTTTAACGCCATAATTCGCCAATTCTTTATTGGTGATTTCTGTAATTCTTACGCCATTGGTGATGTTAAGTTTTTTTAATTCGGCCGCAGTTAAATTTTCCAAATCCAATCCCAATGCTGCCACTTTGGTGATTTCATATTTAATTAAAGTTACATTCACCTCACGTATTTTGCCGTTTCTTAAAAAAGCGACATTCACTACGTCATTAGGTCTTTTTGTGCTTATATAGCCATTTAAATCGGCGAAAGTGACTATTTTCACTTGGTCGAGTTTCACAATAACATCATTCACTTTTAATCCGGCTTTTTGCGCTCCAGAATTTTCAATCACGTTGGAAATATAAAATCCGCTTGTGTTATCAATATTTAATTTGTCGGCCAGCTCACTGTTCAATTCAACGCCGTTTACACCCAAAATTGCTTTTTGCACATTCCCGAATTCCATCAAATCCTCAATCACTTTTTTAACAATATTGGAAGGAATCGCAAAAGAATAACCTATAAATGAACCAGTCATGGAAGAAATTGCGGTGTTAATCCCAATCAATTCACCGCGAATATTCACCAAAGCGCCACCGCTGTTTCCTGCATTTACAGCCGCATCTGTTTGCAAAAATGAATCTATGTTTGTTGTGCCGTCCAAATCCCTTCCTTTGGCGCTAATGATACCCGCAGTAACGGTAGAAGTTAAATTGTAAGGATTCCCAACCGCCAAAACCCATTCGCCTACCTTAACATTATCGGAGTCACCAAGCGTAATATAGGACAAATTTTTTGCATCAATTTTTAGCAATGCAATATCATTGGAAGGATCTGCACCAATTAACTTGGCTTTATAAGTCCGTTTATTATCCATCGTAACCTCAATATCCGTTGCGTTTTTTATCACATGATTGTTGGTGACAATGTAACCATCCGCGGCAATAATAACACCGCTTCCCGTTCCTATTTGTGAATATTGCCTTGTTCCATAACCTTCTCCGTAAAAATACTCAGCAAAAGGATCTTTTATGGTTTTGTACATGGTGTTTTTTACATGCACTACGGCATTGAGTGTTTTTTCTGCAGCAATGGTAAAATCGGTATTTTCTCCTGAAGAATACATTGCATTGGAATAATTTGCGGGAATCGTGTTCAGCAAAGAATCGACCTTTTTTTCAATTTGAATCTGTGGTTTTTCAAAAAACAAGACATAAGTACCCAAAGTTATTGCGCCTCCCAAAGCTGAAATTAATATCATGCTTACTATATTTTTCATCATCCAATTTATTAAATTTATGAACACAAAATTAACGATTTCTTCTTTTAAAAAATTGCTTTAACTCTTTGTTAACGGTCTTTTAACAATTTTTAACACTAAAATTTTTCACAAAAATTTAATGAATAAAACCATTCTGAATTTAGTACATTTGCAACAATGGAAATTCATTTTTACAAATATCAGGGTGCGGGAAACGACTTTATTATGGTCGATAACAGAAAACTATTTTTCCCTAAAAACAATGTTGAACTTATTCACAAACTATGTGACAGAAGGTTTGGCATTGGTGCTGACGGATTGATTTTATTGGAATCATCAGAAAAGCAAGATTTTACCATGATTTATTACAATGCAGATGGCAAGGAAGGAAGTATGTGCGGAAATGGCGGACGTTGCATTGTGGCTTTTGCCAAAAAACTGGCCATTATTGGCGATGAAACCACTTTTGAAGCCACTGACGGACTGCATTACGCCAAGATTGAAAACGATTTGATAAATCTGCAAATGGCTGATATTGAAAATATCGAAATATACGACACCCATACTTTTTTAAATACAGGCTCACCGCACCACGTGAAATTTTGCAATGCTGTTGCACCGCTAAACGTTACTGAAATTGGGGCAAAAATAAGGTATGGCGCTCCTTATTTTGAAGAAGGAACTAACGTTAATTTTGTGGAACAAATTTCGGATAATTCTTTTAAGGTGAGAACTTATGAGCGCGGTGTGGAAAATGAAACATTGGCTTGCGGAACCGGCGTAACGGCTGTGGCCATAGCAGCCAATAAAACAAACAGAACTGCCGACGAAAGAATTTTTATTGAAGTTTTAGGTGGTAACTTGGAGGTATCATTTAAAAAAGAGGACAACTGTTATAAAAACGTGTTTTTAAAAGGTCCGGCCCAATTTGTTTTCGAAGGAAATATCAATGTATAATGGCAACTTTACACAGCAAAAATAGCAACCTGCGTGCGTTAGAACCAGAAGATCTGGATTTTTTGTTTTCTGCGGAAAATGACGAATCCTTTTGGGAAATTAGCGGCACGCAAATACCATATTCCAAATTTATACTTCAAAATTATATTGAAAATGCACATCAGGATATTTATGAAGCCAAACAATACCGATTTGTAATTTGCAATACGCAGAACATTCCTGTGGGTATGATTGATTTGTTCGAATTTAATCCGCAACATAAAAGGGTTGGGGTAGGTATTTTAATGCTTCCTCAATATCAAGGCAAAGGTTATGGCTCAGAAGCATTGGAAATGGTGATTGACTATGCATTTTTGTACTTAAACGTGCACCAAGTTTTTGCAAATATCACGGCTGAAAACCATAAAAGCATCAAACTTTTTGAAAAGTTTAATTTTAAAAAAATAGGTGTTAAAAAAGACTGGATTTACGCCAATAATTCTTATAAAGATGAAATTTTATATCAATTAATTAAAACCCCCTAATGAACTCTAAAAAACTTTTACTATTAATTCTTGGTTTATTGCTCATTCTTGGCAGCGTATTAGGTTTTAGCCTTTACAGCAAACTATTTAGGGCCAATGCTGTTCAAGATGGATTTTTATATATTCCCACAAACAGTGATTTTGAGGATGTTGAAAATTTAGCGCGTCCGTTTTTAAAACGGGTAAAACCATTTGTTTGGGTAGCCAAAAAATTAAATTATCCGGAAGCTGTTAAACCGGGGAAATATAAAATTTCAAAGGGGATGAGTAACTTTGACCTGATAAAAATGCTGCGAAGCGGCAACCAGACCATGGTGAACCTGTCATTTAACAACCAAGACACATTTGAAAAACTTGCGGGAAGAATTTCCCAACAAATTGAAGCCGATTCCATTTCGCTGCTAAAAGTTATTACTGATCAAACATTTTTAGATGAAGCTGGATTTACCCTTGAAACAGCCATCGGAATGTACGTACCAAACTCTTATGAATTTTATTGGAATACGACTGCCGAGAGTTTTAGGGCCAAAATGCTGGATGAATACACCAAATTTTGGGACACCGAACGGTTGGAAAAAGCAAAAAAATTAAATTTAACCCAAAATGAAGTCATAACCCTTGCTTCCATTGTCCAAAAAGAAACGGCAACGGTAAGTGAAAGACCTATTGTGGCCAAATTGTATTTGAACAGATTGACCAGTGGCTGGCCGCTGCAAGCCGACCCAACCATTATTTTTGCTTTAAAGGCCAAATTGGGAGATGAAACGGTAATTAAACGCGTGTTTTCGAAAGATTTGGAAATTAACTCGCCATACAACACTTATAAAAACACAGGTTTGCCTCCAGGACCAATTTCAATGCCCGACATTTCTTCCATTGAAGCGGTTCTTAATCCGGCCAATCACGATTATTACTTTATGTGCGCCAGCGTAACAACTTTTGGAACCCACGAGTTTGCAAAAACGTTAGACGAACACAATAAAAATGCCGCCAAGTACCAACAATGGATAAACAAACAAGGTGTTGACAGATAGTTTTTTTATTATTTCTCAAAGGACTGGTTTGCCCAGTTAAACCAAGCTTTTTAGTAAGGTTTTATATTTTTAATTTTAATGCAACAAATAGTAATTTTTGTTAAATTTTTATTAAAAGAAAAGGCCTTTTTGCGTTTTTTCTGCTGTTTAAAAAATAAGTTGTACATTTGTCCCAGAAATTTAATAGGCCAAACACCATTAAATTATGAAAAAAACAATATTTTTTACAATTTTACTGACCATAGGCGTTTTTATATCAAGTTTTACAAAAGATAAAAAAGTCGTTAGCAGCACCAATAATTCCACCACCGAAATCGCACTGGTCCCGACCGAAAAAGAGGTTTCCCCAATCATAAAAAGCAACATTCCTTTTGTGGGCAAATCATTCAATGGATTTAAAGAAGCTTTGGCTTTTAGAGAATCTGGCGGAAGATATGACATTGTCAGTTCCTTTGGATACTTGGGTAAATATCAATTTGGAGAGTCGACCTTGAAGAGATTTAACATTCATGACAAAGAACATTTCTTAGAAAACACTGAATTACAGGAAGATGCATTTATGGCATTGTGTTCCCTAAACAAGTGGATTTTAAGAAAGGAGATTGAAAAAAAGGTTGGTAAAAAAATTAACGGTATAGAAATTACGGAGTCAGGCATCTTGGCCGCCGCGCATTTGGCTGGAACAGGAAACATCAAAGAATATTTGAGAACCAACGGCAAACACAAATTTACGGATGCTTTTGGCTCTTCAATGCAACATTACCTGAAAAAATTTGGAGGTTATGACACTTCAATTATCGAAGCGGATAAAAATCCTAAGGTAATGTAATCCAATACATTTTAAAGATTATAAAAAAGGCCTGAATTGTAAAATTCAGGCCTTTTTTATTCTTTATGAATTATAAAGATGGTGGGTCTTTTCTGCAAATCAGGATGTTCGTTTTTCCAGTCTTTAATATCCAAGGTTTTAATGTATTCTCCCGTTAAAGTAATATCACAAGCCACACATAGTTTTGTTGATGGATTTAAAGAGCTTTTTAAATCGATGAATAATTTTTCATTCCGATACGGCGTTTCAATAAAAATTTGCGACTGGTTTTTATCTTTCGACAATTTTTCCAAACTTTTAATAGCTTCTTTTCTTTCGGAAGCATCAATGGGCAAATAACCGTTAAAGGCAAAATTCTGGCCGTTAAAACCTGAAGCCATCATCGCTAAAATGATGGAAGACGGGCCAACCAAAGGAATTACCCTAATGTTTTTTTGATGCGCCAAATTAACAATTTCTGCGCCCGGATCGGCAATTGCAGGAACGCCGGCTTCAGAAAGTAACCCCACCGAAATGCCTTTTGCACAAACATCCAAATACGTGCTAACTTCCAGTTTATCGGCATATTTATCCAAGCTAAAAAGGGTCAATGAAGGCTGTGATTTTCCCGGAGCAATACGTTTTATAAATTTACGGGCTGTTTTTTCGTTTTCAACAATAAAATAATCGAGTTTTTCTATCATTTCTTTGACCAACACGGGAAGCACTTCCATAGGCTCATTGTCGCCTAAAGTTGTTGGAAGCAAGTATAAAAAACCCTTTTTATGATCCATCCAGATTTATTTTTTTTGCAATGATATCGCAAGCTTCATCCAGCATCCTATATACATTTTTAAATCCGTAATCTCCTCCTAAATAAGGATCGGGAACATCCAAATTTTCGGTCGGAAACACTTCATTCAAAATCATTTTCACCTTCGCAATGTCTTCCTTATTCCTCGCGATTGCAGTGACATCTCGGTAATTTTCATGGTCCATTACATAAATATGGTCAAATTCATCAAAATCTTCCACCAAAAATTTTCTGGCGCGTTGGTTGGTGATGTCAATACCGTTTATTTTTGCGATGGCTATGGAACGATTGTCGGGATTTTCACCAATATGATAAGCACCCGTTCCGGCAGAATCAATAATGACATTAGCCCTAAAAAGTTTGGATTTTAAAATTCCTTCTGCCAAAGGCGATCGGCATATATTGCCGAGACAGACCATCAATATTTTAGTCATTTCGGCGTGTTAAAAAGTAAGTTTTTTGGTGATATCATCCACATACTTTCTAAATTGCTTGTCGGTTTCTGTCAAGTTATCAACAGTTTTACAAGCGTGAAGTACGGTGGCGTGATCTCTTTTTCCTATTTGGGAACCTATGCTGGCCAATGAAGCTTTTGTCATTCTCTTTGCAAAATACATCGCCAATTGGCGTGCTTGAACGATGTGACGCTTGCGTGTTTTTGATTGCAAAGTGGCCACATCCAATTCAAAATAGTTGGAAACAATTTTTTGAATATACTCAATGGAAACTTCTCGTTTGGTGTTTTTAACAAATTTATCGACAATTTGTTTTGTTAAAGCTAAGGTAAATTCCTTTCGGTTAAATGATGCTTGTGCGATGAGAGAAATTAAAACACCTTCCAATTCCCTTACATTTGATTTTATGTTTTTTGCGATATATTCTACAATTTCAAACGGCATTTCTACCCCGTCTCTGTACAATTTATTTTGTAAAATGAGAACACGTGTTTCATAATCCGGTGCCTGAAGTTCGGCAGACAATCCCCATTTAAAACGAGAAAGCAAGCGCTGTTCAATATCCTGCATATCAACCGGAGCTTTATCAGACGTTAATATGACCTGTTTTCCATTTTGATGCAAATGGTTAAAAATATGGAAAAACACATCTTGGGTTCCTGTTTTACCCGATAAAAACTGAACGTCATCAATCAATAAAACATCAATCATTTGGTAGAAATGAATAAAATCATTTCTTGAATTTCCTTTTACGGAATCTATATATTGCTGGGTAAATTTCTCGGAAGAAATATACAGCACAATTTTATCAGGATATTTGTCTTTAATTTCAACACCAATGGCGTGAGCCAAATGGGTTTTGCCCAAACCAACACCGCCGTAAATCAGCAACGGATTAAAAGAAGTTCCTCCAGGTTTATTGGAAACAGCCATACTTGCTGAACGTGCCAGCCTGTTTGAATCCCCTTCAATAAAATTTTCGAAATTGTAATTTGGATTTAACTGTGATTCAATTTTAACTTTTTGAATCCCCGGAATGATAAACGGATTTTTTAATTCACGCTTATTAACATCTAATGGAAATGAAACTCCTTGCGGAACCATCGGATTTCTGTTGGAACTTGGAATTTTTACGGTATGCTGGTTGTTGCTGCTGTAATTGTTCTCCATTCGAACATCATAAATCAGTTTGGCATCTTCCCCCAATTGTTTTACCAAAGCCACTCTTAATAACTTAATGTAGTGCTCTTCCAGCCACTCATAAAAAAATTTGCTGGGTACCTGAATAGTAAGTGCTTCACCAGATAATTTTACAGGTTTGATTGGCTCAAACCAAGTTTTGAAAGCTTGTGGTTTAATGTTGTCCTGAATGAAAGACAGACACTCTTCCCAAACTGATGATGCAGTTTTACTCATTTTTTATTAAACGCAATTATAAAAGTTATAAACTAGTTGATTAACTTAAAGCAAACTTTAAGCTATTTTTGGCTTTACAAAAATGTGAATAAATTTTAGCATAAAAAAATAAAATCGCTATTGATTCTTATTTTTTTTTTCCGTATTATGAAGGTCGTAAAATAAAAAAAATGAAATCAGACAAAATTCAATTTAGGGTGCGCTATGGCGAGACAGACCAGATGGGTTTTGTTTACTATGGAAACTATGCCCAATACTTTGAAATGGGCCGTACGGAATGGCTTCGAAAACTGGGAATCACCTATAAAAAAATGGAAGAAGATGGTATTATGCTGCCCGTGATGAATTTAAACATAAACTATTTAAAGCCTGCAAAATATGATGATTTACTTACCTTAAAAACGATATTACCCAAACTTCCGTCCGCAAAGATTGAATTTTCCTATGAAGTATACAATGAAGAAGGCGAATTGTTGACAACGGCAAAAACCACTTTGGTTTTTGTAAATATGAAAACCAACAAACCAACCCGAGCTCCAGAATATGTGTTAGAAAAATTGCGTGAGATCAGTGCTTGATTTCCCGAATTTTAAGGCAGCGCAAATCATTAAACAATTGAACAATTTTTGCCGCATTTTTTTTTCTGGCCGAAATTAAAAAAGAACAATCCAAATTCATTTTTTGTTCCAAAATTTCAAGATCATTTTCTTTTATTATTCGCATCACTTTATCTATATCAACATATTCAAAAGTCAGCTGAAAAGAAATATTGACCGTCTTTTCGACGATAACCGCTTCATCCAAAATTAATTTTGCCGTTGTTTTATAAGCATTTATGAGTCCGCCAACGCCCAATTTGGTTCCGCCAAAATATCGAACAACCACCACCAACACATAGGTAAGGTCTTTTGATAAAATTTGTCCATAAATGGGATTTCCTGCCGAATTATTTGGTTCGCCGTCATCATTCACCCGATAGCTTTTGTCTGCAACGCCCATTTGCCAGGCATAACACCAATGCCGTGCGGCGTGGTGTTTTTTCTTTAATTCTAAGAGGTGAATTTTAACTTCATCTTCGTTTTCTATGGGAAAAACATAGCCAATAAATTTGCTGCCTTTCTCTTTAAAAAGCGCATCTCCTTGGGCTGTTTCAATGGTTTTATATGTATCGTTTTCAGAAATAACAATGATATTTAAAGCACAAATATATCAAAAGCAAATGCTTAATTTTCCGTTTTAATTTTAATATATTTGAAAAACAATATAAAGTACTATGAGAAAAATTGCAACACTATTGCTTACTACAATCGTTTTAATGTCGTGCGACATTGAACCTGCCAAAAAAGAAACTGAAACGGTGCGGGAACCAAATTCATTCGCCATAGTTATCCATGGAGGTGCCGGAGGAATTAAAAGGGAATATTTTACCCAGGAACAACAGGATGCTTATGCGCAAAAATTGCAGGAAGCCCTTGATGCCGGTTACGCTATTCTAGAAAAAGGCGGAATTTCACTGGATGCCGTGCAAGCGGCCATTAATGTGATGGAAGATTCTCCTTTATTTAATGCCGGGAAAGGTTCGGTATATAACAGTGAGGGAAATCAGGAGATGGATGCTGCGATTATGGACGGGCAAAACTTAAATGCCGGAGCAGTTGCAGGCGTAAATCATATTAAAAATCCGATTTTAGCCGCTCGCTTGGTGATGGACAGTTCCGAACACGTGATGCTTTCGGGAAAAGGCGCAGAAATTATGGCCAAAAAATTCGGCATTGAAATGGTGGACAGCTCCTACTTTTTTACCGAAAAAAGATTAAATCAATTGCGCGAGATTCAGGGACAGGAAAAAACACAATTGGACCATACGGCCTATTTGATTAAAAACGAATTGATTGACGACCATAAATTTGGCACTGTGGGCGCTGTTGCGATCGATAAAAACGGAAATATTGCTGCAGGAACTTCTACCGGAGGAATGACCAATAAAAAATATGGAAGAATTGGCGATGTCCCAATTATTGGTGCCGGAACTTATGCGAACAATTTAACTTGCGGCATTTCTTGCACGGGAACCGGCGAATATTTTATGAGAACGGTTGCGGGCCATGAAGTTTCAAGCTTGATAAAGTACAAAAATTTAAGTCCGAAAGAAGCTTTAAATGAAGTGCTTTTTAACCAAATTGGCCCACTTGGCGGCGAAGGAGGCATCATTTTATTGGATAAAAACGGTGATGTTCACTGGGATTTTAACTCAACAGGGATGTTCAGGGGATTTAAAAAATCGAGCGGAGAAACCAAAATTGAAATGTTTGAGAAACCCGAATAATTAATAATTCACATAAATTTTTAAAGCGTCATCTGAAATTTTCTGAATTTCTTTTGGCACTTTTTTTAGTTCAGGTGCTTTGAGTCCGTTTTCAAATTTTTTGTTTCCGACAAAAACATAAGCTTCATCCCATAAATTTTCATCAATAAAAGTTTGAAGCGTTTGTGCACCGCCTTCAATGATTACGGATTGAATTTCGTGATGGTATAAAACGGCACAAATTTGTTCCCCAAGTTTTTTACTGAAATTTATTTGTTCAAAATGAATGTTTTCGTTTACACTTTTATCAGGTGTTTTTTCAGTGAAAACAATCGTTTTTGCGCTTCCGTCCAACAAATGATAATGAGAAGGAATTCTTAATGATTTGTCCAACACAATCCGAACCGGATCCAATCCAAACCAATTTCTGGCGTTTAATTTCGGATTGTCATTCAAGGCCGTATTTGTGCCCACCAAAATTGCCTGTTCTTCAGCGCGCATTTTATGAACCAATTGTTGAGAATTGGTGTTTGAAATCCAGTTTGGCGATTTTTCCGAAGTTGAATCACGTAATTTATCTATGAATCCGGCTTGTGTTTCTGCCCATTTTAAGACGATAAACGGTCTTTTTTTGTTGTGAAAGGTGAAAAATCGTTTGTTTAAATTTAAACATTCATTTTCCAAAACACCAACAATGACGTCACAGTTGTTATTTTCCAAATGCAAAATCCCTTTTCCGCTTACCTTACTGTTCGCATCCACACTGCCAATCACCACTTTTTTAATGCCGTTTTCCACGATTAAATTCGCGCAAGGCGGGGTTTTTCCGTAATGGGAACAAGGCTCTAGATTCACATAAATGGTGGCATTTTTCAATAATGATTTGTTCTTAACCGAATTTATGGCATTTACTTCGGCGTGCGGTTCGCCAGCTTTTTGATGCCAACCTTCGCCAATTATTTTACCGTTAAAAACAATGACACTGCCAACCAGCGGATTTGGATAGGTAAAACCCAAGCCATTTTTCGCAAGTTCAATGCAGCGTTTTATATATTTTTCGTGTATATTCACCACACAAAAATAACACATTAAAATGACTCCCAACAACTTTAAAATCAGAGAAATTCAACCTGATGACAATAAGAAAATAGCGAAAGTAATCCGTAAAATTTTGATTGAATTCGGCGTTCCCAAAGTGGGTACCGCTTATGCCGATAAAATTTTGGACACATTGTATGAAGCTTATGACACAGAAAAAGCCATTTATTATGTGATTGAAAAAGAAGGCGAAATTTTTGGCGGTGCGGGCATCAAACAATTGGATAATTATGAAGGAAATGTTTGCGAATTGCAAAAAATGTATTTTTTGCCCGAAGCCCGAGGCATTGGTTTGGGAAGCAAGATGATGGAAACCTGTTTGCAAAAAGCGAAAGCGTTTGGTTTTGAACAGTGTTATTTGGAAACCTTGCCTTATATGGAAGATGCCCGAAAATTGTACCGTAAAGTGGGTTTTAATGATTTGGATGCACCAATGGGCGATACCGGACATTATTCCTGCAATTTATGGATGTTAAAAGAATTGTAATGCTGATTCAGGAATTTAAACATCATTTCTTTTTAGAACTTTCCAACGACTATCCGGAAACGGAAATTCAATCTTTTTTCAATATTTTGATTGAATTTAAGTTGCATTTATCGCGGATTCAATTGGCGCTGGAGCACAATTTTGAATTGGATCGTGACGATTTGTATTTTATGGAAAATGCCTTATTGAAATTAAAAAATCAGATTCCCGTTCAATACATTGTTGGGGAAACCGCATTTTACGGACTCATGTTTAAAGTCGATAAAAATGTGCTGATTCCAAGGCCTGAAACAGAAGAATTGGCGGAATGGATTGTTCAAAGCCTGCCTATCGGCAGGCAGGATCACAAAAAAAGCGAATCTCTTAAAATATTGGATATTGGTACAGGAAGTGGATGCATTGCTATTTCCTTGGCCAAAAACTTGCCGAATGCACAAGTTTCTGCGTTAGATATTTCTGAGGAAGCTTTAAATGTTGCCAAAAACAATGCTGAATTTAACCAGGTGACCATTGATTTTATACAGGCCGATATTTTAACACTTGAGAAATTAGAAGGTGATTTTGATGTTATTGTAAGCAATCCGCCTTATGTTCGCGAATCGGAAAAAGATTTAATGCAACAAAACGTGCTGTCCAACGAACCGCATATTGCCTTGTTTGTGGAAAATGAAAATCCGCTCTTATTTTACGATAAAATCACCGAACTGGCCAAGAATCACCTGACGAAAAATGGCGTTTTGTATTTTGAAATCAATCAATATTTAGGGATGGAAACTGTTGATTTGTTAAAAACAAAAGGTTTTAAGAATATTGAACTTAAAAAAGACATTTATGGTGTTGACCGGATGGTGAAATGTTCTTTTTAAGTTTTTGGTTATTGGTTAAATGTTATATGTTATATTCCGGATTTTTATATTGTTAATCAATGTATTCCGATAAAAATTCATAACAACAAATCAATCTCAATCTAAATGGGACCTGTTTATTTTGAAAATTTTTTCCAGACAACAATGATTGTTAATTGTAAATTGAATTTGCGGGGAATGCCCAAATAATTAAATGAAAATGGTTTTTTTGAATTGTTTTTTTAGAAAGTAATTACAGATTTGCCTGGTTTTGAATAACGCTTTAAATATTTTCAATAATAATTCTGTTGCGGCGGATGATTACTTTGCCTTCGTTTTCAAGAACTTTAAGCAAGCGCGAAACCACTACGCGTGAGGTGTTAATGTCATCGGCAATTTCTTGGTGGGTAATTATTAAAGTGTTGTCTTGCATTATTTTAACTTTATCCACCAAATACTTATGCAACCTGTCATCTAACTTCATAAATGCCAAACTGTCAATAGATTCAACCATTTCAATTAGGCGCATATGGTAGCTGTCTATAATAAAATGACGCCAGGATTTGTACTTAATTAACCAATCATCAATTTTAGAAACAGGCACAAATATGCCTTCTGTTTCTTTTTCGGCGACTCCGCGGAACATACTTTTAGACCTGTTTATGCAGTTTACAAATGAAATGGCGCAGGTATCTCCTCTTTCCAGAAAGTATAAGGCTATTTCGTGGCCGTATTTATCTTCGCGAATAATTTTCACGGCTCCTTTTAAGATCAGTGGCACATGAGTCATGTTATCGCCAATGTCAATTAAAGTTTCGCCGCTGGCAATAACTCTATAGATTCCTGTTTCAACGATCTCATCAATTAATTCCTTTTCAAAAATTTCTGAATAATAATCATCTAATTTGCTCCTTAACAGTGTTTCATCAGTATTCATAATAAAAGGCATTAATGAAATTAATAAGGCAAATATAGGAATAATAAAAAAAAAACTCCTGATTTAAATCAAGAGTTTTTCAATTCAAATAATTATAAAATAAATTAGAACTTAACTTGCAATTGAACTAAGAAGGCATCATTGTCAATTTCGTACGATTCAACCTTATATTGATAATTCACTTGTAAACGAGTAGCGCTATTGATATAATAATTTACACCCATAGTAACTATTTCATTCATATTTTTTGAATAATCCAAACAAGTGTCAAAATATTCATATTTATAAACAGGTTCAATGTTCCATTTGGTTAGGTAAGAAGCAGTAACATAAGCGCCTTGTCTTTTTGGACCTAAAGTAGATGGTGCGCCACCGCAACCTCCGCTAGCTGCTGCATTGTAAGAGCCTTCATCGTAAATATATTCTCCAACAAGTTTAAAGTTTTTGTATTTTGCTTCAGCATCTGCACCATAAGTGGTTCTTTCATCATCATTGTTGGTTGGGAAACCATAACGGTAACTGCCACCAACAGTTAAAAAATCAAAAGGTTTGTAAGAAACTCTACCACTAATGTCTTTTTTCTTATTGTTGTCAACAGTGCTTATGCCGCTTCCGTTTTGCAAAGCAATCGCGTATCGTAATTTGGTGTCTTTATTGCCACCTAACCACATCAAACCTAAATCGCGTTGCGGCGCTACTAATTGATCAGAAATCATCGATCTTTCAATAGTAGTCAGCGCATTGCAAGCTGTATTTACTTCTAAACCGAAAGGTTGTTTAAATTGTCCTAAAGACAATTTAACCCAATCACTATTGTGATAAGTAATAAACGCATCCAATAAGTAAACGCTGCCGTTAGAGCTTAGCAAGGGCGCAGTTTCCAACACCATATAATAGGTAAAATCTTTCGCCACAGCTCCTGTCACACCAACTCTTGCTCTTTTAAATTTAAAACTATTGGCATCACTAAACACATCATAATCATATTGCGCTTGTAAAAATCCAAAAACTTTTATTTTCGAATCATCCGCTTTTACTTCGGATTTTTCCTCTTTGGCCTTATCATCACCTTCATCACATCCTTGCGCTAAAACTTTGTTTGCTTGGAAAATGAATAGGAACGCCAATAATAACATTAATTTATTTTTCATAAGTAGATATTTTATTTAAGAGAAAGAAGTTTTAGGATTTTTTTAAAACTTCTTTGCTTAAAAGTTATTAATTGGTTACTGTTGGGTAAGATTTTATTCTTGAAGCTACCCATTTGTTTCCAACTGGTGGTGCTGGCCAAAAAGGATTTTCATTCCATAATCCGTTCATTCCAAAATTCATAGAATAAGCATCATATCCCATTACCCTTAAAAAAGCGGTTACAACTCCAGATGTTTGGCCGGTATAGCAATAAGTAACAACTTTGGCTGTTGGCGATGAATTGATGTTTAAATGATTGTTTAGAGCCAATGTTAAAGGTTGAATTCTGTATGCGGTTGTAAAATGGCCATAACCTGTATAATCAGCGGCACTTTTGTAATCATTTAAGAAAAAGCCTGTTGGATTTGCTGCTACTGCAGCTGGCGTAACAGTTTTTGTGCCTTCAGCAACAACAGCTTCTACGCGTTGTTTTAAAATTGCCAATCCGTCACTTGCAGAACTTGAAAGAGTTGGTACTTCATAAGATGGGGGAGTTGGAGGTGTTGCAACGTTAGTCCAGAAGGAATTTCCTTGTACAATATTTCCAATACCTGCAGTATATTTGTCAAAAGCTGGATTCCAACCAGACATACCCCATTTAAGCGCTCTAGTGTTTTTAAATCCGTACAAACGCAATAAAGCTGTTGCATAAGTAGCGGTTTGACCGGTATAGCAAATTACCAAAATATCTTTGGTGTTTCCTGCAGCTTTTGCCGCAGTTGCATCAGTTAAAATATTGGCAAAAGCAACGTTTTTAGCCCCTGCAACCCTGCCTGTGGCAAAATCTGCAGCAGCTCTTACGTCCATAATGTAATAGGTGTTTAAAAATGTTGTAACATCTAAAGCAGCAGCCGGAGCGTCTAAAATGAAAGAAATGTTGTCTGTAGAGGTTAAAATTTTGTCCAGATCAAGACTATTGGCGACCATATAATCTTTTAGGACATTAAACTTAGGTGTGGTACTCACAACCACGTCATCTCCTCTGTCACAAGAAGTTAATAAGAACATCGGTATTATAAAAAGTCCGATAAATAATCGTGATAATTTTTTCATTTTTTTTAATTTTAAATTAATTTATTGTTTTTGAATTTAATAATCCCCATTGTTTATGAGGTTTTTGTTAGTCACAACCTGGAGCTGCGAGCTCTTTAGTTGCCACTGGGAATTCATTAATATCTTTTGGTGTGAAAGCGTCCCAGCCTTCACCTTTTGTTACCAATACGCTATTCATAAATCCGTTGGCGCCATATGCTAAGTTGCCAACATTGTACCCTAACATATGTAAATATGCGGTTATGTATGCCGAAGTTTGACCTGTTGCACATTGTACAATAATTCTTTTGTCTTTTGGCAATGTGGTTAAATCAATGGCCAAGTTGAAAGCTTTTTTAGGTTCGTATCGTACAGAACCCGGAATGTGCCCATTATTGTACTTTTCTTCATTCCAATAACTAACGATATAATAGTTTGCTGGGTTTGCAAACACATCTTCTGCTTTGGTAATAAAATCTTTATAAACGGTTGCAATAGCCATTTCTGCCCTTGATTTTAGAATTTCTTTTGCATTGGTTTTACCTGTTGCCAGTACTGGAGTGTCTCCTTTAGCAGGCATTGGGTTTGGTTTGGTTTCTATCTTTCCCGCAAAAGCGCTGGAAGTGTTTTTAGTCCAAATGTTTTGTGCAAAACTTTTGCCCCAAGAACTCATACCCCATTTTAAAGTATACACATTGTTGTAACCAAGAATTCTTAAAACAGCGCTGAAATATGACGCTGATTGGCCAGAATAGCATACGATGGTAATTTTATCGTAATTGGCTGGTTTAATTTTCTTGTCAAAATAATGAATTAATTCTTCAGCCTTAACATTAATGGCTCCTTTGATAAAGCCCTTTTCATAATCAGTGTCTTTTCTGATGTCAATGATTAAATATTTTGGATTTTTTAAATTCTCCTTAATTTCGGTTGCATTGATCATTGAAGGCGCGTCGGTATTGATGTAATTTCCATTTTCTTCTAAATATTGGACCAACAATTCAAACTCTGATTTTGGCGTTTCCGCACTATCCTGAGCGTTACTTTTAAAACCACTTAATAAAGCAGTTGTTATAAAAAGCATTACAAAATATGATGTTATTTTTTTCATGATTGGGTTTAATTTAATATTAATTATAGGTGTTATTTATGCCACAAAATTAATTATGGATAGGATTTATTAGTATGACATTTGTCATTCAGCATGCAATATATACACGTTCTTTACAGTAACATATGTTACATTTTTTCTTAATAAAAATGGAGGTTTGTAACGTAAAATTACAGGTGGTAATTATTGTTTTTTTGAAGTGGAAAACTGGGTATATCAAAGAGGAAAGCAGCTGTTTTGAAAAATAAAATTTTTGGAATTTAATCAAAAAAAAAGCTGTTTTTTTAAACAGCTTTTTTTGATTAAATTAACAGCCGCCTTCGGCTTCTGCTTTCTTTTTCTTTTCTATGGTGATTACTTTTTTAGGAGGTGCCGCCACCTCTTTTTTTACGGTTTCGGTTGCATTCGCTTTTTTAACCGATTCATTTATAAATGCGGTTATATCGGCTTCAGACTTTTCTATCTCGCTGTTTTTAGTGATTAACTTATTTTGCAAATAGCTATTTTCAATAGTCAGCAGTTTAATATTGTCATAGCCTAATTGATATAAAATAAGAAAAGGGGCATTTACTTCTTGCGGATTATTTCCATACAAAATAGCCGTTTTATTACTTTCTTTCAATTCATCAAAAACTTTTATATTGTCATCGCTTAAAATCTCGGCAGCATAAATATTAATCGCATTTTCTAAATGGCCTTTTTCAAACTCATATTGATTTCTGATATCAATTAACACATATTCCGGATTTTTCAACTCTTCTAAAGTGGTAAAGTAATTCGCGCTTGTTATTTTTTCAAGGGTGTCTTTAGAGTTAATGGCATATACATTTTTTGGTCTTTTGTAAGTTAAAAGCCCTATGATTACTGCCAATATAAAAAGCGTTGCGGCTATTGATATACGTTTGGTTTTTTCTAATTCTTTCATAAGTGTATTTTATAAAGTTTAAAATTAACAACCGCCTTCGGCTTCTGCTTTCTTTTTCTTTTCAATAGTGATTACTTTTTTAGGCGCTTCTTTTACAATTTTAGGCGCTTCCACTTTTACTTGTTCAGGATAAACTACGCCAAAAAACATGCTGGCTGCTTTTCTTGTTGTATACAATTCATATTCCGCAGCTGCCATATTTTCAGCCGGTTTCATCGGATTAATAATTGTTGTATACCATTGGTTTATGCCACCTTTTAATACACGCATATGCTTATATCCTAAGCGATTGCATAAAATCCAGGCTTGATCTGCATAAAAATGATCATTTGAAAAAAGCACCACATCAAATTGATTTTGATTTAAGTAGCCTTCAGAATCTTCATCAAATAATTTTTTAAGCGGAATGTTAATGGCATTTGGAAGCGAATAACTTGCAAAACTTTTTTCATCCCTTACGTCAATCAATATAAAGGAAGGATCTTGGTTGATTATTATATGCGCCAACCGATCGGTAGTCATATATCTTTCCGGGCTGATGGTGTTACTTAATAATTCTTCAGGCTTTATGCCTTCGTGTTTTTGGTATTTAGGCAATAAAACCAAACCTCCGGCAAGTAAAATCAAAATTGCTGCCAAAATTTTATATCTGAAAGCTAAAACTTTTGCGATCTTTTTTTTAACCATGGTGTTATTTTTTTAGTAAAATATTTTTTTAACTCTTTTTTGCACCATATCAGATATTACAAATGCTACAATTGCAATAATGGAAAATATAAATACAAACCAATATGGATTTATGCCAAGAGAATCTTCCAAGGTTACATTTCCGTAAAAATAACCTTCGTAAATGGGTTGAAATAATGGATATAATTCAGAAAAAATGAAAATTCCAACCATAATTCCGCCTACATAAACGATGGCGTCAATTTTACCGATAGCCACCGCACATAAACTTGTGCCTGGGCAAAATCCGCCAGCAACAAATCCCACACCCATAATAATTCCGCCAATAATTGCTCCCCATAAATAAGTTGGGTGAACATATAGTTGATTGATATCTAAGAATCCAAGGTAATCCATATAGTAAACACCAATTACAGCAACCAAAGCAGCGGTAAAAAACACTTTTAAAACGGCAAAATCATAGCCGTAAAAAACACCGGCAAGTTTTCTGGAGGATGAAAATCCAGACGCTTCCAAAACAAATCCGAAAGCAATACCAATTAATATGGCGATTATATTGTCCCATTCATATGGAATTACGCCGTTAGGAATTAAAGGTCCCATAATTTTTTTATTTTTTTATTTAATTAAATCCAATTTTTTCTAAAGAAGTAAGCCGTTGCATACGCCGAACCAAAAATGGCCAGCATGGTGATAAAGCCTCCCGTTGAAAGTACAGCCATGCCGCTTAATGCAGCACCACTTGTGCAGCCACGTGCAATTTGCGCGCCCAGTCCAAATAAAACACCGCCAATTACCGCAAATACAAGTCTGCGTTTGCTTGTAATTTTAGGAGAATGTTGAATTCTCCAGCCAATTCTTCCACTTAAGCCACCAGATATAAATGCACCAATCAAAACGCCCAGTGTTTCAAATACCAGCCAGTTTTTCATTGGGGATTCATCTTCAGTTATAAATTTACTGTAATAGCTGCTTTCTTCGGCATGCGTTGGCGCGACAGATTCAATAATAGAAACAACGCTACTTTTCATGGCGCCGCTGGCCCCTAGACCTCTACCTGTTAAATAAAAGGTAAACAAGATTAGAATTCCCAATAAAAAACCTCCATAATAAGGATTCCAATAAATGTGCTTACTTTTTTGTTTTAATTCTTTTTTCATGATTTCTTGTTTTAATATAGAAAACGGGTTAGTTGTCCGGCTTCTACCATTACAAATCTAAATATTAATCCGCCCAGAATAACCAGCATTGCAGGCACTATTACAGGAACTTTATAGCCAATAAGTTCTATAAGCTCAAGTGTGGCTGGGATAATTAATCCGAGAATTACCACAAAACCAAAAAACATGAGTGTAAAATCACCGCCAACCAATAATTGCATCGCTTCTAGCTGTACTTGCGAACCGGCATAGTATCCCATTATCATATGAACGATTAAAGCCAATTCAACAATAATTAATGCCAAATCTATTTTGCTGAACAAATGTTTTTCCTTTTTGGTTTTTGCCATTAAAATAATAGCGGCAGCACCTGTTGAAAGTCCGGATGTTAAAAATAATGGTCCTAAAATGGCATTGTTCCATAGCGGTCTTGCATTAAAAGCCGAAAGTAAAATGCCTGTATAAACACCTAAAACCAAGGTTAAAGGAATTAATGCATAAGCAATGTATAATCTGTTGGTTTTTAAAAATTGTTCAAAAGTTGCCAAAAATTTGAATTTTTTCAATAATTGCAACTTTCCTTCTGTTTTAGGATAAATTTCAGCATAATAACTGAATAACCAAAAAAATGAAAGTGGCGTCACAATCAGCAATACCCAAGCACCCCAAGACATTGGGGATTCAATTCTAAAGGTGGTGTACAACCTCCAAGTGTATAATTTATGCGTTAAATCATAAACCAATGCCAACAACCCTATTGATAAAGCAATTGGAGGTATGATTGAGGCAAATTTAACAGCCGCCGGATACTCTTTTTCTTTTCCCAGTACATAAAAAAGGGCTGCAAAAAACAGGATTCCCGCAGCTATTCCTCCCAAAAATAGGTAAAGCGATATTGGCCAGTGCCAAATTTCTAATGAAGGATCTATATGAGGAATATTTCTTCCGCTTGTAAATAATTCTTCTTGCATAATTTTAATATTAAATTAAGTAAAAAACGTGTGGGTTGGTTCCTGCTTCAGGAGCCAATGTTTTATGTTTTCTATTTTTTAGTAATTGTGAAACTTCGCTATTCGGATTGTCTAAATCTCCGAAATACATACATTTTGTTGGACAAACAGATACACAAGCAGGTAGTTGTCCTTTTTCTAATCTGTGATGACAGAAGGTGCATTTATCTACATAACCATCAGGATGTTGGTAACGTGCATCGTAAGGACAAGATTCTATGCAAGCGCCACAACCAATACATTCATTGGCAGTGACCAAAACGATTCCGCCAACGCCAACATAGCTTGCGCCAGTTGGGCAACATCTTACGCAAGGCGCATTGTCGCAATGGTTGCATCTTTCAGATTTTAATTCTAATTCCAGATTTGGATAGGAACCATTTACGGTTTCAGTAATCCAATCTCTGCAATACCCTATTGGCACGTCGTTTTCGGTTTGACAAGCAACAACGCAATCACTACATCCAACACATTTTAAAGTGTCAATTATCATTGCATATCTCATATCTCAGTATTTTTATAAGGGTTTTCAGTTAAAATGGCAACAAAATTTCCTCTCATTCCGGTTCCGCCCATAATTGGATCGGTGAATACTTTGGTAATTAGTTCCGTATCGTTAATTCCTTTTCCGTTGGCTCGGCTTAATTCTTTGTTTTGGTGTCCGAAGCCGTGCACCATATATACAGAATCCCAACGAACTCTTTCAGTAACTCTCACTTTTATTGAAAATGTGGAAATAATATCATCCTGATTTTTTAGCCAAACTTCCTGGCCCGATTTCAACCCAATGATTCTGGCAACTTTCGGATTTACCCAAAGGTCATTTTCTTTTTTCAAATCGTTTAAGTTAGGGTTATTTGCAGTTCTGCTGAAAGTGTGCATTGGAGCTCTTCCATAGTTTAATCTGTAAAAACCTTGAGGCGGTTCTGGGTGTTTTGTGTAATTTGGTAATGGGTCAAATCCTAAATCTTTTAATTCCTGGGAATAAAGATGAATTTTTCCGTTATCTGTAGGAAAATGATACGTTTCATCTTCATTTATATACATTGGTCCAGATTTGCGAGGATAATTTTTTACGCCTATTTTTTCCATTTCCTCTAAAGAAGTTCCCATTTCTTTCAACTGCCATTCAATCACTTCTTTGAAATCATCATAGTTAAAATAAGCGCCCAAGCCTAAACGCTCACCAATTTGTTTGGCCATCCACCAAGCAGGTTTTGAGTCGTATTTTGGCTCAACTGCAGGTACTCTAATGGCAATGGAAGGTTCTCTGTTGGTTGCGGAACGAATATCATCGTAACGTTCTAAATAAGTGCATTCTGGTAAAACAACGTCTGCATAACCGGTTACATCCATCGGCATCGTGTCAATAACAACCATAAAATCTAATGCATCCATAGCGTCTTCCAACAATTTTTTGTTCGGCATCGCTTTGGTGATGTTTGTGCCTGCAACCATTAATGCTTTTACCGGATATTTATTGTCTTTATCAGGAAGCATGCATTTCATAACTTCATTGGTAATTCCCATTTGCGCCAAAGGATATTTCTCTCCAATTTCTTTCCATCCCCATTTTGGCTCCGGATAAGCTGGTGCTGGAAAATTAGGAACTTTAGCGGCTTCTTTAAAGTAAAAACCGCCACGTCTTCCCCAAGAACCCAATAACGCATTTAAAATGGCCATCGCTCTTGCTCTTTGTGAATCATCACCATACCAAACTACGTGCCGGCCGGGATGAATAATTACAGCAGGAGCGGCATGCGCCATAGCTCGTGCGGTTTCTCTTATCACGTCAGGTTTTATGGTGGTAATTCCGTAAGCCCATTCTGGTGTGAATTGGCTCACATGTTTTTTCAATTCATCAAAACCTGTTGCATATTTGTTGATGTATTCTTTATCATAAATGCCTTCTTCTATTAAAACATTCATCCAAGAAAGCATTAAAGCGATATCGGTTGCAGGTTTAATGGCAAGCCAAAATTTCGATTTGCTTGCTGCCGTTGAAAGTCTAGGATCAACAGTAATAATAGTGGCACCACTATCAATGGCGTCAGACATTTCCTGAACTTGAGAGTTGTGCATATTTTCGCCAATATGTGAACCTATCAGCACCAAACATTTTGTGTCTCTAATATCTGTAGGTTCCGGTGAGCCTACCCAAGAGCCAAAAGTTAAATTAAAGCCAGTTTCACGCGGTCCTCTGCATTGTGCATAAGCTGGCTCAGCAATTGTGTCCGATCCAAACGCTTTCAAAAGATGTTCTAAATGCGAACCGGGAGCTCCATGTTTGATTAAAGCAATGGATTCTGCGCCATGAGTTTCTTTAATGCCTTTAAATTTCGAGGCTATTAAATCAAGGGCTTCATCCCAACTTGCTTTTCTGAATGTTTGTTCACCGTTTACGGTTGTTCTGATTAAAGGCGTTTTAAGTCGATCTTCATCAGTATACATTCCAACGCCTCCTGTTCCTCTCGGACATAATCGACCGTAACTATGGGAATCGTCGTCGTTGCCAATAATTTTTTTAATTTCTCCGTCTTCATTTGTATACGTCCAGGCGGCACACTTCCAAAAACAAACTTCGCAATAGGTGGCGGTTCTTTTAAATTTTTTGGAAACATTTTGTTTAACCAATTCATCTATATATGAATTGGATCCAAACATATTTATTGCAGTTGTTGATGCTGCTACAGCTCCTAAACCTAAAGCAGAAATTTTGATAAATTTTCTTCTTGAAGTAGTCATAAGTATGATAATTTATTTCTAATTTATTTCGGATGTAAAGGTATTTACAGATACAAGTTTATAGGATGACAAATGTCATTAAACATAGTTAAAAACGGTAACAATTGTTACATTGACAGTCTGAAATTCAACATTATATATGTGATAAAAGTCGCTTTAGTGTGTTAATATACTCTTTTAAAACGAATTACTTTTTAAGCAACTATTATTTTATTATTGGCGCTTAAATTTTATTTATTGTAAATTTGTTTCATAACTGTACAAATGAAAATAAAACATATCAAAATAGCCGGTTTTACCCTAGTCATTGCGCTGTTTATTGTACTATTTATTTTGAAGGGTAAAAATTATTTTCAGAAAAACTTTGTTGAAGAAGGAAAGTATATCAAAATTGAGAATATAGGTAAAGAATCTTGCCAAAACTGTCACATGGGCACCAAAGGAGATTCTGATTATCACAATCCGGAACTCATTGGTTGCATAAGTTGTCATTTGGGAAATCCCAACACTTTAGATAAAGATGATTCACATAAAGGAATGGTATTAATTCCCGGAAATTTGGCCGATGCCAAAGAAACCTGCGGAAAATGTCATCCAAATGAACTGGCTAAAATCGAAAATTCTTTGATGACCACCAACAGCGGTTTGGTAGCTGTGGATAAATACATTTTTGGCGAAGCTGATTCACCCGACAAACATTATCATATAAAAGATGTTAAAAACTCAGCAGCCGATAAACACATCAGGGATTTATGCGCCAATTGTCACTTAGGCGCCGAAAAAACGGAATTTGGTGAAATTACCCAATTAAGCAGGGACGGAGGTTGCAATGCCTGTCACTTAAATTATTCCAAAGAAGCGAAAAACGATTTGCAAAAGTATTTAAGTTCGAATAAAAAAGTTTTGCCAAAATTTCACCCCGCCACAAATATATTTGTTAGAAATGAGCATTGTTATGGCTGCCACAGTCGATCGAGCAGAATTTCTACCAATTATGAAGGTTGGCAGGAAACGGTGTTGGATGAAAAAGAAATGCCACAAAATAATGGTTTTAAAGTTTCTGAAGACAAACGCGTTTATAAATATATAGGAGAAGATTTGCATCATAACAAAGGTTTGTTGTGCGTAGATTGCCATTCCTCACACGAAGTTATGGGCGACGGAAAAAAATATGCCCACGCAGAACAAGCCGTAAAACTGCAATGCTCCGATTGTCATTTTAAAGACAAACCAAATACCACGGTGTACAGCAAGTTAGATGCAGAAAGCTTGTTGGTTTTTTTGCATCGTGATTATAAACATACTGACAAACCTATTATTACTGTTGAAAATGGCAAGCACCCATTGGTGAACACTTATGTAGATGCTGCAGGAAATGCATTTTTAATTGGTAAAAAGGACGGTAAAATTCACAAGTTAAAACCTCAGTCGGAAGTTTGTTCCCGAGACAATGCCCATAAAAATGTAAGTTGCGCCACTTGCCATTCGTCGTGGACATCGCGTTGCATTGGTTGTCATAATCAATACGACAAAAATGAGCCTCGCGCTTTCGATTTATTGGATTTAAAATATGGAAAAGGCCAGTGGAGAGAACATGTTGCCGAATTTTCCTCATCACTTCCCGCAATGGGCGTTAGGGAATCTAAAAACAAAAGGCATATTGAACCTGCTATTCCAGGAATGATTTTAACAATTGACAAAGGAAGTTATGCAGGAAAGGAAATTGGAAAGGATGTTTCTTTTTTCAGATTGTATGCTGCGAATTCCCCGCATACAATCACCAAAAGCGTGCGTGATTGCAAGTCGTGCCACGCAAATTCGGCAACTTTGGGTTACGGAAATGGAAAATTGGAATATGATGTTGAAAACGGCAAAGGGAAATGGAATTTTACGCCGGAATATGCAAATAATCCAAATGACAACTTGCCTGAAGATGCCTGGATTCCATTTTTAACTGCGCCTAAAAAAGGTGTCATCAATTCAACGAGACTGGATTTTAGGCCTTTCACAGTTAATGAACAACAGCAATTATTGTTGGTTGGCGCTTGTTTGCAATGCCACAAAGACGATTCTAAAGTGATGAAACAAAGTTTAGTTAACGGCATTAAACCTTTGTTGAAAAAATTGGATAAAAGTTGTATATTGCCAAGCTGGAAATAAAACTTTTTAAAATGATTAAAAAAATTGCGCTTTTTGCATTTATCTTAGTTTCTGCTTTAGACCTGATAGGAATTATCTTTAAGATTGAAGGCCTGCTTTATGTATTTAAGCCTTTTGTAATGTTGGCCTTGTTATTTTTGTACACAAAGTCGGTTTCTGAAACAAATAAATGGTATTCAACAGTGTTGATTTTCTCATTTTTTGGAGATGTGTTTTTAATGTATTCAGGGCAACTTCCTTTTAAAATAGGGTTGATTTCTTTTTTGATTGCGCATATTATATTTATAAAAATTGTGATACATCGCATCAAAAAAGTTTCATTTTTAAACATTTTAACCGCTATAATTCCATTTGGTATATTTTTGTCATTGCTTATTTTCACCCTGAAGGATTCACTTGGTGAGCTTTTGGTTCATGTATTAATATACGGATTTACAATCTCCATGTTTGGGGTAGTTTCGCTGATTAATTACATAGAAACGAAATCCGCCAAATCAATTTGGATGTTGATTGGAGCGATTGTTTTTATGATTTCAGATGCGCTTTTGGCCATCAATAAATTTTACCTTCCAAAAGAGATTTTCGGAGTGTTAATTATGGGAACGTACATTATTGCGCAATATTTAATTTACAGGTCTATGGTTTTAGATACAGAAAAAAGCAGCAATTAACACTGATATTGGTGAAAATAAACTGCTTAAATTTGAAGTGTTTATAAAAAATTATTTCGAAAAAATTTCATTGTGCTGTTCTTGAACACGAATAAAAGTGGTTCTTTTTGTGAGTTCTTTTAACCTGCTTGCGCCAACATATGTGCAGGTTGAACGCAATCCGCCCAAAATATCCTGAACGGTATTTTCAACCGCTCCACGAAAGGGGATTTCAACAGTTTTACCTTCAGAAGCCCTATAATCTGCAATGCCGCCAACGTGTTTGTTCATAGCGGTTTCAGAACTCATGCCATAAAATTGTTTGAATTTTTCTCCATTAATTTCAATAATTTTTCCGCCGCTTTCTGTATGTCCGGCAAACATACCGCCCAACATCACAAAATCGGCACCGCCGCCAAATGCTTTAGCCACATCGCCCGGAATTTTACAGCCGCCGTCGGAAACTATTTGTCCGCCCAATCCGTGAGCGGCATCGGCGCATTCAATAATTGCTGACAATTGCGGATAACCGACACCTGTTTTAACTCGGGTGGTGCACACAGAGCCTGGGCCAATGCCCACTTTAATCATATCAGCGCCTGCCAATAACAATTCTTCCACCATTTCACCGGTAACCACATTTCCGGCCATAATTATTTTATCAGGATATTGTTCTCGGGTTTTTTTTACAAAATTCACAAAATGTTCAGAATAGCCGTTTGCAACATCAAGGCAAATAAATTTAAGTTGCGGATGCTGGCTAAAGATGGCAGCTAATTTTTTTGAATCGGCAGAACCTATTCCTGAACTTACGGCAATATAATCTGTTATTTTTTCGCTGGCAGTTTGCATAAACTCTTTCCATTTTTGCAAAGAATAATGTTTGTGAATTGCCGTAAAAAGTTTGTGATTTGCCAGCGCGGTAGCCATTTCAAAGGTGCCGACTGTATCCATATTTGCAGCCATGACAGGAACGCCGCTCCACTTTTGTTTGCTGTGCAAAAAAATAAATTCTCTGTCTAAGCTAACCAAGGATCTTGAGCTTAACGTTGAACGTTTTGGACGAATCATAACATCTGTAAATCCTAATTTTAAATCGGTTTCTATGCGCATTTTCTTTAAATTTTTTAAACGATGATACTTTTTCCTTTGCTTGCCAGATTTTTATCATTATCGAAATAAAAATCTATTCTTCCTAAATTTAGGCCGAAACAACCAACCTGATTTACCAGCACATTTTCGCCAACACTATTTTTTGTGACCGTTGGTTTTGGTAAAAAAGTATGGGTATGGCCGCCGATGATTAAATCGATATTTTTTGTTTTTGAAGCCAATTCCAAATCGCTTATTTTTTCTGTTTTGTAATGATAACCAAGATGAGAAAGGCAAATGACCAAATCACAATATTCGTCTTCTTTTAAAATTCGGCTCATGTCCTGTGCAATTTCAAGCGGATCCAAATACAAAGTTTCTTTATACATTTTTGGGTCGACCAATCCTTGAAGTTCTATTCCGAGACCGAAAACACCAATTTTAATGCCGTCTTTCACAAAAATTTTATAAGGTTTTATGTGGGAATTTAAAACGGTGTTTTTAAAATCGTAATTCGCCGACAGAAAGTCGAATTGTGCGTGAGGCAATTGCGCAAACAATCCGTCAATGCCATTGTCGAAATCGTGATTCCCAATGGTGGCCGCATCATATTTTAACATGCTCATCAATTTAAATTCCAATTCACCGCCATAAAAATTAAAATAGGGCGTTCCTTGAAAAATATCTCCGGCATCTAACAATAAGGTGTTCGGATTTTCTTTCCTGATCGCTTCAACCAAAGTTGCACGCCGCGCAACGCCACCCATATTGGGATATCGGCTGTCGGTGATTGGAAACGGATCAATATGGCTGTGCACATCATTGGTGTGCAAAATGGTGATGTGTTTGGTGTTTTTGGAAGCAAACGATTGCAATGAGAGTCCGCCAAGGGTTAAAAATGCAGTTGCCGCTGTTGATTTTTGTATAAAATTTCTTCTCTTCATCTTCCTAATTCTTTAATGTTTTTTCATTTCTAAACCTTCCATCCAAAGAAACTTTAATGGTATCCGTTGCTTTAAAATAATCAATAATGGCATTTCTCACTTTATAATCGAGTAGGTAAATATTCACAGGATCTTTAAAGAAATTCATATTGTCGCCGCCAGTTTGCAAATAATCTGATGTCAGCACAAAATAGGTTTTTGAGGTGTCGAGGGCGGCGTTATTTATTTTTAAGTCGGAGCCTTTTTCTGTGACGGTTAAATTAAACTGTTTTGATAGCGGATGTGCAACATTTTCTGAAATCAGGTAATTTACCAATTCCATTATTTTTTCTGATGTCAATTCAACCACCACCAAACTATTTTCAAAAGGCATCAAATTAAAAGCGCTTTCATTGGTGATGTTTCCTTTCGAAATTCCGGCTCTGATGCCGCCATAATTAAACATGGCAAAATCAATATTTTTTCCTGTTCTTGAATTAAAAACCAGATTTGCCCTTTCATAACTTAAATCTGCCATCAAATTTCCCAAACTGCTTTCTAAATTACCATCATTTCTGTACAAATTTATTGGGGTGTAGCTAATCACGGTACTCATTTCTTTTTCAACCTTTTCCCTGTAAGGTTTAATGGTATTTTCAATGGTTTTGTTTGATGCAATGGTCTCATTGACAGTGGTTTGTTTTCCTTCAATTTTAACCAATTGCGGCAATTGGCTTTTGCAGCTGAAAAGGGCTGAGAAAATAATAAATGAAATAATAAATTTTTTCATTGTTGCTATACTGATGATTTTAATTAATTTTGTGACTAAAGCGTAAATATAGATGATTTTTACAGGATTTAAACGAAAAAGCAATCAAATTTATTTTAAAAAAACATTGCCAGGTTTCCTCAAAAACGAACATAAAAGTCCGTTTGACGAAGTGAAAAAAGTACTTGTTTTTTTTGATGACAATATAGAAAAAGAGCTAGTGGTACGGGAACTTGCAACCTTGTTGAAAATTTCTGAAAGCGATATAAAAGTGGTTGTTTTCCAAAGAAAATTGAGAAATGAAAAAGAAACAGACGATATTATTACACCGAAAGATTTTAGCTGGTACGGTAAAATTGACTCTGAAAAATTAAAAAATATTTTAACAAATAACTATGATTTGTTAATTAATTACAGCAAAGTTGACAATGTATATCTCAACTTACTACTATTGCAATGCAAAGCTGCGTTTAGGGTTGGTTTTGCGCACATGGACAAACGGTTGTATGATTTACTGATAAGGTGCGAGCCAGATGAGATTGATTTGTTTCATGAAGAATTAATAAAATATTTAGTCATTTTAAAGATAGTGCAATGATAGAATTGTTAGGAACCGGAGTTGCTTTGGTAACACCTTTTAAGGAGGATAAATCGATTGATTTTGAAGGGTTAAAACGTTTGGTTAATTTTCAAATAGACCATGGCGTAAATTATTTGGTGGTTTTGGGAACCACCGGCGAACCTGCTACGTTAACTTCAGAAGAAAAGGAACAGGTTAAAGAAACCATCATTAAGGCCAATAACGGCCGACTTCCATTGGTTATTGGCATTGGCGGAAATAATACGATGGCGGTGGTGCAAGAAATTAAAACTTCTGATTTATCGGCATATTCAGCGATACTTTCCGTTTCGCCTTATTATAACAAACCAACGCAAGAAGGAATTTATCAGCATTTTAAAGCCATTTCAGAAGCAAGTCCGTTGCCAATTATTGTGTATAATGTGCCTGGAAGAACTGCAAAAAATGTGGAGGCAAAAACAATTTTAAGACTGGCCAAAGATTTTAAAAATATTGTGGCGGTTAAAGAAGCGGCGGGAGACATTGTTCAGGCGATGCGGTTAATTCAGCACAAACCAAAAGATTTTATGGTTATTTCGGGCGACGATATGATTGCTTTGGCCATGGTTTTGGCTGGTGGCGCTGGCGTAATTTCGGTTATCGGACAAGGTTTGCCTAAAGATTTTTCAGAAATGATTCAACAGGGATTAAAAGGGAATGTTGCAAAAGCCAATGAACTTCATTACAAAGTGATGGATTGCATCGATTATATATTTGAAGAAGGAAATCCGGCAGGAATAAAAGCTTTACTAAAAAATTCGGGTATTTGCTCAGAAAACGTGCGATTGCCTTTGGTAAATGCTTCGTATGATTTACAACAAAAAATAACTAACTTTGCGGCTAATTATTAGATTTTAGTATTTAGAAATTATCATAAAACAACATTAAAAAATCAAAAAGTATGTTATCAGAAAGAATGCAATCCATTTTAAACAAGCAAATCAGAATTGAAGCAGAGTCTTCACAAATATATTTGGCGATGGCTTCATGGTCAGAAATTAAAGGCTTGGAAGGCGTTTCTCAATTTATGTATGCACAATCTGATGAAGAAAGATTGCATATGCTTAAATTTTTTAAATATATCAACGAACGCGGCGGACACGCAATGGTTACAGAATTAAGCGCGCCAGCACTTGAATTTGGTTCCATAAAAAATATGTTTGAAACCTTGTTCAAACACGAAGTCTTTGTTTCCCAAAGCATTAATGAATTGGTGCATATTTCATTGGAAGAAAAAGACTACGCAACGCATAACTTTTTACAGTGGTATGTTGCCGAACAAATAGAAGAAGAAGCGCAGGCCCGAACTATTTTAGATAAAATTAATTTAATTGGCGACGATAAAGGCGGTTTGTACTTGTTTGACAATGATATTAAACGACTTACTGTTGTAAGCTCTGTTGCGCCACCAGCCTAATAATTAACAAACAATTAGGATTCACGGGCACTATTTATAGGAAAAGCGCGTTATTTTTGTGGTTTATTCCCAAGTGAAAAATCATTTTAATAATCCATAATAAATAACTAATTTTGCCAAATGCAAAAAAATAAGATTTATATTTTCATTTTGTTAGTCGCTTTGGGCTTTTCATCTTGCGGTGAATACCAAAAAGTGTTGAATAAAGGAACCAGTGAAGAGCAATATATGTTGGCGGTTAAATTGTATGATGAACAAAAGTATACAAAAGCCATTGCTTTATTTGAGAAAATAACGCCAAGTTATAGAGGAAAACCTCAAATGGAGCGTATTCAATATATGGTTTCCCAAGCACATTATAACACCAAACAATATAGTTTAGCGGCTTATTATTTTGATAAATTTGTAAAAGGTTATCCAAAAAGTTCAAAGGTTGAAGAAGCCGCATATTTGTCAGCTTACAGTTATTATTTGGCGTCACCGGTATATAGTTTAGATCAAAAGGACACAAAGGAAGCCATCACGGCGCTACAATCTTTTATCTATAAATTTCCGGACTCCGATAAAGTTCCTGATGCCAATAAAAACATCAAGGAATTAACCTTAAAATTGGAAAAAAAATCTTTCGAGATAGCAAAACAATATTATCATACCCAAGATTATACAGCAGCAATGGTTGCTTTTGACAATTTACTTTCAGATTATTTAGGCACTTCCTACAAAGAAGAAGCGATGTATCTGAAGTTTAAATCGGCTTATTATTTGGCAACAAACAGTATTATTGTTAAAAAGGAAGAGAGGATTAACGAAGCCATAAAAGTGCATCAGCGATTTGAAAGAAGTTTTCCCGAGTCAAAATATTTAGACGAAACCAAAAAATTAATTTCCGAATTAAGCAATGAATTAAATGCTATAACCGTCATAAAAACTCAAAACTAATGGATTATAAAAACACAAAAGCACCGAATACCACTGTTACTTACGACAAAAATAAAATTGAGGCGCCAACAAACAACATTTACGAGGCAATCACTATTATAGCAAAAAGAGCAGACCAAATTAGCATCGATTTAAAAAATGAATTGGTTGAAAAATTAGAAGAGTTTGCAACGTATACCGACAGTTTGGATGAGGTTTTTGAAAACAAAGAACAAATTGAGGTGTCTAAATTTTATGAAAAATTACCAAAACCAACAGCACTTGCAGTGCAAGAATGGTTAGACGGTAAAATTTATTACAGAAATCCAGAAGAACCTCAAAAATAGATGTCCATTTTAAGCGGTAAAAAAATACTATTGGGCGTTACCGCCGGTATTGCTGCTTATAAAACAGCACATTTAGTGCGACTTTTTGTGAAATCGGGCGCGCAGGTAAAAGTTGTGATGACACCTGCAGCCAAAGATTTTGTCACGCCGCTTACACTTTCAACATTGTCCAAAAATCCGGTTTGTTCTACCTTTTTTGAAAAAGGAGATGAAGAAAACGAACAATGGAACAGCCACGTAGATTTAGGCTTGTGGGCCGATTATATGCTTATTGCTCCGGCAACTGCAAATACTTTGTCTAAAATGGCCAATGGCGTTTGCGACAATTTATTGTTAGCCACTTATTTATCGGCCAAATGCAAGGTGTATTTTGCGCCTGCAATGGATTTGGATATGTACCAACATCCGGCTACAAAGCATAGTATAGAAAAATTACAAAGTTTCGGGAACGTTTTTATTCCGCCGGCAAGCGGTGAACTCGCGAGTGGTTTGGTAGGGGAAGGCCGTATGGAAGAACCCGAAAATATTGTATCATTTATTGAAAATGAGATTGTTCAAGGATTGCCATTATTCAACAAAAAAGTTTTGATTACTGCCGGACCAACGTATGAAGCCATTGATCCTGTTAGGTTTATAGGAAATCATTCTTCCGGTAAAATGGGATTTGAATTGGCCAAAAAAGCCGCCAATTTAGGCGCTGAAGTTTTTTTGATTACAGGAAATTCAAATGAAACAGTGTCACATTCTCTAATTCAAAGAATTGATGTGGTGAGCGCCGAAGAAATGTACCATGAAGTCCATAAATATTTTAGCTCAGTTGATATTGCCATTCTTTCGGCTGCCGTGGCAGATTACAAACCTAAAGAAGTTGCAGAAAATAAAATAAAGAAAACATCCGATACCTTGACCATTGAATTGGTGAAAACCAAAGACATATTGGCTTCCTTGGGTAAAGTTAAAAATCAGCAGTTTTTGGTTGGCTTTGCGTTGGAAACAAATAGTGAATTGGAAAATGCCATTACAAAGTTAAAATCGAAGAATTTAGATTTAATTGTGTTGAATTCGCTACAGGATAAAGGCGCCGGATTTAAAAAAGAAACAAATAAAGTCACAATCATTGATAAATTCGAAAAAATTTCAGAATTTAGTATAAAATCTAAAGCAGAGGTCGCCGAAGATATATTTAATGTAATTTTGAATCAGATTTTATGCGTAAAATAGTTCAACTGCTTAGTATTCTTTTTTTTACAGCCCAGCTAAATGCACAGGAATTAAACTGTACCATCGCTGTGAATGCAGATAAAATTCCGGGATCAAACAAACAAATTTTTAAAACGTTGGAGAATTCATTGAATGAGTTTGTGAATCAAAAACGTTGGACGAATCTTAATTATCTTCCTCAGGAACGCATTAGCTGCAATTTAACGATCACTATTTTAGAGCAGTCTGGCGACGATTTTAAGGGGCATATTCAAATACAATCTTCACGTCCCATTTACAGTTCAACTTATTTAACACCGGTTTTTAATTTTAAAGATGATAATTTTTCCTTTAAATATGTAGAGTACGAGCCGTTACAGTTTAATGAAAACCAGTTCGAATCCAATTTGAGCGCCATAGTTTCATTTTATGTTTATGCCATTTTAGGAATGGATGCCGACACATTTGCTTTAAATGGCGGCACAAATTTTTTTACAAAAGCACAAAATATTGTGGTGCAATCGCAACAAAGCGGATACGCCGGATGGAATCAAAGTGATGGATCCAAATCCAGATTTATTTTAATCGACCATATTTTGGCGCCAACTTACAGTTTATTTCGCTCCGCATTGTATACCTATCATTTGAAAGGGTTGGATGTGATGCATCAGGATAAAAAAAGAGCAAAACAAAAAATTGCGGAATCCATCGGAATGTTAAAAACCATCTACGATTCTCGTCCGAATGCCACTTTATTAAGGGTTTTTATGGACGCGAAAGCTGATGAAATTGTCTCTGTTTTTTCAGATGGACCAAACTATGATACTTTTAAATTAAAAGAAGACTTACTCAAAATTTCACCTCTTAACGCGGCTAAGTGGAACGACATCAAGTAAATTCTTAACATTAAATTACAAGAATGCTTACAAATCTTTCCATAAAAAATTATGCATTAATAGATAGTTTATCTGTTAATTTCAGGGATTATTTATCTACAATAACCGGTGAAACCGGCGCGGGTAAATCTATTTTATTGGGAGCACTTGGATTGGTCTTGGGAAAAAGAGCTGATATTTCAACGTTGAAAGATGTTGATAAAAAATGCATCATTGAGGCAAAATTCCTAATCTCTAATTATCAGTTGGAAGGATTTTTTGATGAAAATGACATTGATTTTGAAAACGAAACCATCATCAGAAGAGAAATAGCACCCAGCGGAAAATCTCGTGCTTTTGTGAACGATACGCCTACAACGTTGCAGGTTTTGCAGGATTTAAGCGAAAAACTGATTGATGTGCATTCCCAACATCAAACCCACCAATTGTCGGATGTGAATTTTCAGTTTCAGATTATTGATGCGCTTGCCGGCAATGCGCCAAAAATTGAATCGTACAAACGCGGGTTGAAATTGTTTACGCAGTTGACCAAAGAGCTGAATGAACTCAAAAAGAATCAGGAGACAGCCACGCAAAACTATGAATACAACTTGCATTTATTCGATGAGCTGAAAAAGGCCAAGTTACAGACAGATGAGCAGGAAGTTATTGAGCAGTCGTTGGATAAATTGAACAATATTGAAGAAATAAAACTAAATCTGTCTGAAGCACAGGCACTTGCGTTAAGCGAAGAAATTGGTTTACAAACACTGTTGAATTCATTTTTGACAAGCATCCATAGAATTTCTTCATTTTCAAATGAATACGAAGCGCTTCATCATCGTATTTTAAGCGTTAAAATTGAATTTGATGATATTGCCGGCGAGATTGAAGATTTCTATGAAAACGTCGATTTTGATCCGTTGGAATTGCAAAAGCTGAACGACCGATTGCAATTGATTTACAATTTGCAAAAAAAGCATGCAGTTACCACCATTGCTGAATTGCTTCAAAAGCAAGAAGAACTTTCGGTAAAAGTTGATGCGGTAGAAAATTCTTCCGCAGCAATTATAGATAAAGAAAAAGAAATTAACAATGTTGCCGAAAAAATTGACAAATTGGCGAAATCAATTTTTGATGAAAGAGAAAAAGCAATTCCGGTACTTGTTTCAAAGCTAGAAAACAGCCTAGAAAATTTGGGAATGGAAAATACCCGTTTTAATTTCAGCATCAAGCATACAAAACAGTATTTTCAAAACGGAAAAGACGAGCTGCAACTTTTTATATCGGCAAATAAAGGCGCTAATTTTGGGGAATTGAAAAAAATTGCTTCAGGAGGTGAAATGTCGCGAATCATGTTATCGGTTAAAGCCATTCTTTCAGAATATTTAAAATTGCCCACCATTATTTTTGATGAAATTGATACTGGAGTTTCGGGTGATGTTTCCACTAAAATGGCTGATATTATGGAACAAATGAGTGCGAATATGCAAGTGATTACCATTACCCATTTACCGCAAATTGCCGCAAAAGGAAAACAACATTATAAAGTTTACAAAGAAGATATTGAAAATAATATAGTAACACGGTTAAAAGAATTGACTGAAAGTGAAAGAATTGAGGAAATAGCTGAAATGTTGGGTGGAAAAGAGATTTCAAAAACCGCTATTGAACACGCTAAGCAGTTATTAAATTAAGAAATTACTATATTTGCAGCTTAAATTAAAATTAAATCAAAAACAAATACAATTATGTATAATTTACTTAAAGGAAAAAAAGGAATTATTTTAGGAGCTTTAGATTCAAAATCAATCGCCTGGAAAGTTGCAGAAAGAGCTCATGAAGAAGGTGCAATATTTGTTTTATCAAATGCGCCTGTTGCATTGAGACTTGGAACTATAGCTGAATTGGCGGAAAAAACAGGTTCAGAAATAATTGCAGCTGATGCCACATCAATTATGGATCTTGAAGATTTGGTGGATGGTGCCATGAAAATATTAGGTGGAAAAATTGATTTTGTTTTGCATTCCATTGGTATGTCGGTTAATGTTCGCAGGGGAAATCACTATACACACCAAGATTATAATTTTACAAAAACAGGTTTTGATGTTTCTGCGCTGTCTTTTCACAGATTAATGAGTGTGTTATATCAAAGAGATGCTATGAATGAATGGGGAAGTATTGTGGCATTATCTTATATGGCGGCGCAACGCGTTTTTCCTGATTATAATGATATGGCAGATAATAAGGCATATTTAGAATCGGTTGCACGTAGTTTTGGCTATTTCTTCGGAAGAGATAAAAAAGTAAGAGTCAACACAATTTCCCAATCTCCAACGCCAACCACTGCCGGAAGCGGTGTAAAAGGTTTCGACGGATTTATTGCTTATGCAGAAAAAATGTCGCCACTTGGAAACGCAACAGCTTTAGAATGTGCGGATTATACCATAAGTTTATTTTCAGATCTGACTAAGAAAGTGACACTTCAAAATTTATTTCACGATGGAGGTTTCTCTAATATGGGTGTAAGTACCGCAATTATGGAAGATTTCATGAAAGATTATCAACCAGAACCTGAAAAAGTTGTTGAGGATTCAAAAAATAAGGATAAAAAATAGTATTATATACTTTAAATATTAAAAAAGCGGTGATTTAAAATCGAGGCCACTGAAAAAGTCAATTTAAGACTTAAATATTAATAAAAAGGGAGTAGAAACGCAAGTTTATCTACTCCTTTTTTTGTATCTTGTATCGTCTTAAACACCTAATATATATATGCTGTTACAACAAAAAACAATTCAATTTACTGAGTATGGTTCACTATATGATTTGATTGTTCCAAAAGAGAATCTACTCAGAAAGATTAATGACCTGATTGATTTTTCCTTTGTTTACGATGAATTAATAAAT
>JAUXPH010000023.1 GCA_030683995.1 Lutibacter sp. | reverse complement strand
CCCATTCTTTTTACTATTTTATTTTCTCATTAAAGTTATGAACTTTTTTATTAGTTATGAGTCTCCCCCGGACCCCCTCTTTTCAACATCATCATTATTATAAATATTATTTATAATACAAATCTAAAGGTCTTCTGACTTCGGACAAGAACATTTAACTTTTAACTTTTTTGAGAGTTATCCCAGCGTCTTTGCTCACGTAAAAGCAAGGACCCAAATTTATGTGGTGTTGCAATTTTAAGGTTGATTTCTTCGGATGTTTTTGGATGCAAGAAGGAAATTTCAGTAGCGCACAAAAAAAGTCCTTTTCCTTTATGAAGCATTTTTTCTTCCAAATATATTTTGTCTCCAAAAATGGGGTGATTGATGCTTGCCAAATGAATGCGTATTTGGTGCGTTCTTCCTGTTTTAGGGAACACATTTAAAAGACTTAAATGTCCAAATCTTAAAGAATTTACAACAGTGATAACTTCAAAATCAGTTTCTGCGATTTTATCTTCAATGGGCGATTTGATTTTTCCGTTTAAAAGTGCTTCACCAATCACAACGGCACAATATTTTTTTTGGATGGTATGATTTTCAAACTGGTTTCCCAAGGCAATTTGCGCTGTTTTTGTTTTGGCAATCAGCAAAATTCCGGAGGTTTGGTTGTCCAATCTGTGCACCGATGTTGGCCAGGGAAGCGCATCGGATTCCGTGCTTTTTTTCAAATTAAAAGGCAGCGCATTGTAAATGGTTTTATAGGCATTTCCGCTTACTGAAAATCCGGCTGGCTTGTGAATCGCTGCCATAAAATTGTCTTCAAACAAAATTTCTAAAGGAAGTTCAAAAATTTTTGGTTGCGATTGCGGCGTTTCCAATAATTCTATTACTTGTCCAAATTGCACATAGGTTGCGGTTTGCGCTATTTCTCCGTTAATTAACAGTTGTCCGCGTTTAATGGCTTTTTTGATGCCGCTGTTTGACGGAATAAAATCGTAAAATATTGCCGGCGCATAATTTTGCAGCCGAATATTTTCAATGCCTTCTGGGACAATATGTGAATGAAGAATATTGATAATTTTTTTATAATAATTGGCGATTTTTGTAAAGCAGTTCAATGATTTCCCGATAATCAAAAGATAAATTCAATTTTGAGGCTTCAGCAAACGAAAACCAATTGTAATCCAATACTTCAAGTTCCTGAATTTTTATTTCGCCGGTCCAATTTCCCAGAAACCGATAATATTTTCGGTCTTGCCAAATGCCGGTTTTAATAATTTCGGTAGGCGTAAAATCTAAGTTGCACTCTTCTTTAACTTCGCGTATCACGTTTTGTTCGGCAGTTTCACCAATTTCGGCTCTTCCTCCCGGACAACCCCAACATTCTGCATAATTTTCTGTGTAATGGGAACGTTGAAGCAACAGTATTTTTTTGTCTTGTAAAATAACGCCAGATGCCGCTAATATCATAAAATTTATTTTTTAATGATGCCCAGCGTGGCAGTTTCACCAGTTTGTAAATGCCATTCTTTGGAAGAAATGATATTTCCCATAGCGTCATAAACAATCATTTCGGCAGTATTCGGACCAGAATATCCTTGGTTTAGCGCCTGGAAATCGATTCTGTTAAAGCCTTCTTCCAAATTGAGGTACACCACAAAATAATTCCCTTTTAATCCGATGTTGGTGCTCACAACTTGATTGTTCAGGTAAATTTGGATTCGGTCACCATCAATCAAACCAAAATCCCTGCATTCAATTTTAACGGTTTTTGTGGTGCTGTTAACGGTTCCCAAACTAAAATTGCTTTGCAGTTTTTTGTGGGTTACATCTTGTCCTTTCCAATATTTTTTACCGATAATGTCTTTGTCTTCAGGCAATGTTTCCATCAAAAAATTAAGATTTTTCGAATTGGATTTATTTTGTTCCAAGTTTTTATCAATGGCGCTTGTGTTTAATTTCTCATCGATTTTAAAATCAAGATTTTGAGCCGGAGGTGCTATTTTATTATTTTCAAAAGTGGCTTTTATGGGAGTTTTGCTTTTAAGGGCACCAGATTGGCCATCCATTTTAATGGGCTTGGTGGCAGATTTTCCGGAATCAATTTGTGAAAATAAATCAACAGAAAAACAGCTTATAAAAAGTGTAAAGAGAATTATTTTTAAGTTGTTGCTCATTTTCAGTTTTAATTTCATAGATAGCTGCAAAAAAAATGCCAAGTATTGCAGACTTTTAATTTCTGATAAAAGTAATAAAAAATGCCCCAATAACGATTGAGGCATATTACTAATTGTTTGTTAAACTATATGAATTCAATAATATTTAACTACATTCCTATTATTTTGAAGCTTCAATCCAGACATTAATTTTGTCTTCCAATAATTTTAAAGGGATACTACCGGTTTCCAAAACCTGATTGTGAAATTCTTTAATGTCAAATTTATCTCCAAGTTCTTTTTCGGCTTTTGTGCGCAGTTCTCTTATTTTTAATTGCCCAATTTTGTACGACAAGGCTTGCCCTGGGTAAGCCATATATCGCTCAATTTCTGAAATGATACCCGCTTCTGAAACTGGCTCATTGTCCATTGAGTACTGAATTGCTTTTTCGCGGCTCCAATCTTTTGTATGAATTCCAGTATCAACAACCAAACGAATTGCCCGGTGCATATCGCCGCTTAACATGCCAAAATATTGATAAGGATCGGTATACAAACCAAGTTCTTTGCCCAGTGATTCCGTATACAATGCCCAGCCTTCACCGTAAGCACTATACCATAAAGTTTTGCGAAACTTGGGCAAAACAGTGCTTTCCTGGGTTAAGGAAATTTGATAATGATGTCCCGGAATTGCTTCGTGTAAAAATAAATCTTCATCTTTGTGAATGTTGTAACTAGTGATTTCTGGAATTGGAACATAAAAAATACCTGGCCGCGTGCCATCTAATGAACCTTGATAGTATTCGGCACTTGCGCTAGCTTCCCTAAACGCTTCTGTCCGGCGGACTTCAAATGGGGTTTTTGGTTTTTTATTAAATAATTTTTCAATTTGCGGTTTCATTTTTTCGTGAATCGCATTGAAATTATCAATTACTTGCTGTGGTTCCGTAAATGGAATTAATTCTTTGCGATTTCGCACGAAATCAAAAAATGCTTTTAAATCGCCTTTAAATCCTACCTGGCTTTTAACTTTTTCCATTTCCAATCTAATTCTTTCCACTTCTCTTAACCCTAAATTGTGAATTTCATCTGCGGTCATGGTGATTGTCGTAAAATTTTTAATCCGAAAATTGTAATATTCCTTTCCGTTTGGGATGTCTGAAATCCCGCTTGTTGCTCTTCCGGCCACCAGATATTCCTTGCTGATAAAATTGGCCATCTTTTTGTGCGCCGGTATAATTTTCTCCTTAATAATTTTGGTATAAGCAGCCGTTATATTTTTCTTTTCTTCCACAGAAAAGGTTTCAGGAATATTTTTTACGGGACCATAAAATACATGATTTTCAACATCATCTTTTCCAAGACTTTCAAATTGCGGAATTATTTTTATGATAAGTGATTTTGGTAGTACATAACCTTTATTAATTCCTTCTATCATTTTTACTTCGGAACTTTCTAAATTATTAACATATGAATCCAGGCGCTTTAACCAGTTGTCATAATCTTTTAAAGTTTTAAAAGGTTGTGCGCTCGTGCCTCCTGCCAATTGCCCGATTGTTAAGGTTATTGAATTAAATTGGTCAATGGGCATTAATTCTTGTCTAAATTTAAAACCTTCAAGATTTATGTCGCATTCCCAAGCCAAAACAGCCTTGCTTAATTTTTCGCTTTCCGACAAATCTGCATCGTTAAATTGTGCTAAATCTGCTTTTACTTTGGTGTAAAAAGTTATTGCTTCTGCCAAGAATTCATCAGATGAATAATTGGGCAATTTGTCATTAAATCTATTATCGCCCTCAAAAGTGGCATTTATAGGGTATAGTTTGTAGGTTTCTTCATTATAATTGTCGAGAAAATCATTGAAAGGTTTATTGACCGTATTGGTTGCAACTTTTGCTGTTTCATTTTTACACGACAGCAATGCGAGGAAAAGCATTAGACTTAAAATTTTGATCTTTTTCATAATTTTTGTTTTTGATTTTTATCAAATATACATTAATTTATGACAATCAATCACTTATCTAAAAAAAACGGCTGAATTCTTGGTTTTACCCTAGAATTCAGCCGCTCTCAAAAATTGTGTAATAAAAAAAAATTATTTAATCAACTCAAAACTTCGTTTTATAAAATTGGTCAAATCTTCACCGTGCAACAAGTTTTGGGAAAGTTTTGCCAAATCAAACGCCTGTTTAATTAGGGCTTCCTGTTTCTTTTTGGTTTTAGTGGCCAAAATTTTGCCCACCAATTCATTGTTGGTATTCACCACCAAATTATACATATCCGGGAAATTTCCCATTCCCATAAATCCGCCGCCGCCTGTTGCCTGCATTTCTTTCATCCTGCGCATAAATTCTGGTTGCGTAATGATAAACGGATTTGCTGATGAATCCATCGCTTCCATTTGAACCGAATAGGTTTTTGTCGGAATTATTTCTTCAATAATCGGTTTTAATTCGGCTATTTCCTCCTCGGAAAGTTTGCTTATTTTGGGTTCGTCTTTTTTGATTAAATTGTCAATTTGATCAGCATCAACACGGGCAAAATGGATATTTTCTTTTGAACCTTCCAGTTTTTGGATCAAGTGAGAAACAATGGGAGAATCCAACAACAATACTTCGTAGCCTTTTTCTTTTGCGGCATCAATGTAACTGTGTTGCGCTTTTACATTTGAAGCATATAAAATAACCAGGTTGTTGTCTTTATCAGTTTGAAGCGGTTTGATTTTTTCTGTCAATTCTTCAAAAGTAAAATAGGTGTCGTCAACCGTTGGATATAAAGCGAATTTGTCTGATTTCTCAAAGAATTTATCTTCAGAAAGCATTCCGTATTCAATAATTATTTTGATGTCGTTCCATTTTTCCTCAAAAGCTTTTCGGTCGTTTTTAAACAAACTGATGAGTTTGTCAGCCACTTTTCTGGTGATGTAGCTCGCTATTTTTTTAACGGCAGCATCGCTTTGCAAATACGAACGGGAAACGTTTAACGGAATATCCGGAGAATCAATCACACCTCGAAGCATCTGTAAAAAGTCGGGCACAATTCCTTCCACATTATCCGTAACAAACACCTGATTTTGGTACAATTGAATCTTGTCTTTTGCCTGATCAATATTTTTCGTCAGCTTTGGAAAATATAAAATTCCGGTCAAGTTAAACGGATAATCAACATTTAAATGAATGTTAAATAAAGGCTCTTCAAATTGCATAGGATACAATTCACGGTAAAAATCGGCATAATCTTCGTCTTTTAAATCGGTCGGATTTTTTGTCCAGGCCGGATTTGGGTTGTTTACGATATTATCTACCGTAATTTTTTCCGGTTTTGCGTCTTCAGGAGCATCTTCAGCCAAAGGCAACGTTTCTTCACGTGTTCCAAATTTAATTGGAATAGGCATAAATTTGTTGTACTTGTTTAACAGTTGCGTAATTCTGTTTTCTTCCAAAAATTCTGTGGAATCCTCGGCAATATGCAATACGATTTCTGTTCCGCGCTCGGTTCTTTCAATATCTTCCAAGATATATTGCGGACTTCCGTCGCATTCCCATCTAACTGCTTTTGCATCGTCCTGAAATGATTTGGTAAAAATCTCCACTTTTTCGGCAACCATAAAAGAAGAATAGAAGCCCAAGCCGAAGTGACCGATAATACCGGTATCTTCCACTTTGTCTTTGTATTTTTCAACAAATTCTTCGGCGCCGGAAAAAGCAATTTGGTTGATGTATTTTTTAACTTCGTCACCCGTCATACCAACACCTTGGTCAATAATTCTGATTTCTTTTTTCTCTTTATCAACTTTTATTTCGATAATTGGATTTCCAATATCGCCTTTAATTTCTCCGAGAGTGGATAAATGTTTTAATTTTAGGGTAGCATCCGTTGCATTTGAAATCAACTCACGCAAAAATATTTCGTGATCAGAATACAAGAATTTTTTAATAATGGGAAAAATATTTTCAGCCGTTACTTTAATATTTCCTTTTGCCATATCTTTTAGTTTTTGATTTATTATTAACGTTCTGTAATAGTCAAAAAAAATACCAAAGTGCGAAAGGTGACAAATTGGCAAAACCATCATTAGAATTGAGATAATTATGTATATTCGTTTATGAAATTATCTCGATTAAACAAATGTGGCAGACGGAAGCCGGAAATTTTTTCAGCATATTTAATTTTCAAAATAAAAATAAATGTCACAACTTGATTTTGATTATGTGATTATCGGCAGCGGATTTGGCGGATCGGTGAGTGCTTTGCGATTGTCTGAAAAAGGCTATAAAGTTTTGGTCATTGAGAAAGGGAAGTGGTTTACCGGCAAAGATTTTCCCAAAACAAATTGGAATTTAAAAAAGTGGCTGTGGCAGCCAAATATAAAATTGTTTGGGTTTTTTAAAATGACCTTTTTGAACCATGTTACCATTTTATCGGGAGTTGGTGTTGGCGGCGGATCGTTGACTTATGCCAATACGCTGCCGATTCCCAAAACAAATTTTTTTACTTCGGGAAGTTGGGCCAACCTAAACAATTGGGAAAAAGCGCTTAAACCACATTATGAAACAGCTTATAAAATGCTGGGCGCGGCAACCAATCCTTCTTTTTTTGAAGCCGATGAAACCTTGCGGAAATTGGCCAAAGAGATTGGAAAAGAGGTTGCTTTTGAAGCGACAAATGTGGCAGTTTATTTTGGTGAAGCAGGAAGAACCGTAGAAGATCCTTATTTTGGCGGAAAAGGACCAGATCGAACAGGATGCGTTTTTTGTGGCGCTTGTATGACAGGTTGCAGGTACAATGCAAAAAACACCTTGGACAAGAATTATTTGTATTTGGCGCAACAGTTGGGCGCAGAAATTTTGGCCGAAAAAGAAGTTGTTGATGTGACCGTTTTAGGATCCAAAAATGGCACTGACGGCTATAAAATTGACATTATTTCGAGCATTGGAAAAAAGGGAAAAGGCAGTGTTAACGCAAAAGGCGTTATTTTTTCGGGTGGTGTTGTTGGGACTGTGCCACTACTTTTAAAACTGAAAAAAAAATCGTTGCCCAATTTATCTGAAATGGTTGGCTGCGCCATAAGAACCAACAATGAATCGTTGATGTTGGTGACTTCAACCAATAAAAATTTCAAAGATTTTTCTAAAGGAATTGCCATTGGTTCTATTTTACAAACCAGTGAAAATTCGCATTTGGAACCGGTTCGATATGGAGAAGGCTCGGCTTTTTTCAGAACATTGACCATTCCTGTCATTTTTAGTAAATATGCTTTATTGCGCCTTTTGGGTGTTTTGTTTTTATTTCTAAAATTTCCGATGAAATTGCTGAAAACAATTTTTGCCAAAAATTATGCAAAACGCACTACGGTGTTGTTGTTTATGCAAACAGTTGACAGCACCATTCGGCTAAAACTGGGAAAAATCACAAAAATGAAAACGGTAAGTGAAAATGGACCAATTCCGTCAGGAATTATTCCTGAAGCTTTTGATTTAAGTGAAAAATATGGTAAAATAGTGAACGGAATTCCCTTTGGCAATTTTGTCGATGTTTTGTTGGGAACGCCAACAACTGCGCATATTCTAGGAGGTGCGGTGATGGGAGAAGACAGTTCAAAAGGTGTTATCGACAAAAATAACCAGGTTTTTGGCTATCAAAATATGTTTGTTTGTGACGGTTCAATGATTTCTGCAAATCCGGGCGTAAATCCATCCTTGACAATTACTGCAATTACCGAATATGCGATAAGTAAAATTCCAAATAAGAAATCAGAAGGTAAATTTTAGATTCATTATTTTATGAATTTAATAAAATTTTCATTTTATTCGCATTTCAATAAATTATTTATATGTTGAGGGATAGTTCTTAAATAGCTGTTTTAATCGATTTATTTTTTATCTTTTATCTTTGTTATTTTATGATTGGTTGACTATCGTAATTTGAATAATTTGAATTTAATAGTTATATTTTTGATAATGTAATAGTTATGTTTAACATTTTGTTTAATATTAGGCATAAAATAGTTATGAACATCGTAAAATTAATGTTGTAAATAGTTTTTGATTTTAGTAAGTTTGAATAAATATACCAAAAAAACAAAGTTTATGTATAATTCTAAAATAACCGGTCTTGGATTTTACGTTCCTGACAATATTGTCACCAATGATGATTTAGCGAAAATGATGGATACCAACGATGAGTGGATTCAGGAAAGAACGGGAATTAAAGAGCGAAGATGGATAAAAGAAGGCAGTGAAGATTCTTCTTCTGTGATGGGCGCAAAAGCGGCGCGAATTGCCATTGAAAGGGCTGGGCTTACCAAAGATGATATCGATTTTATTGTTTTTGCCACTTTGAGCCCCGATTTTTATTTTCCAGGATGTGGTGTCCAAATTCAGGAAATGCTTGATATGCGAACAGTGGGCGCGATAGATGTAAGAAATCAATGTTCTGGTTTTGTGTACGGACTTTCTGTTGCCGATCAATTTATTAAAACAGGAATGTATAAAAACGTTTTGGTGATTGGTGCCGAATTTCATTCGGGCGGACTGGATAAAACTGATAGAGGCAGAGGCGTTACGGTCATTTTTGGCGATGGCGCAGGTGCGGCTGTTTTGTCGAGAACCGAAGACAACAATAAAGGAATTTTATCCACCCATTTGCATTCTGAAGGAAAACATGCTAAAGAGTTAACAGTATTGGCGCCAAGCATAAAACATTGGGTGCCGGAAATTTTAGAAGCCAATGATGAAAATGATGAGTCATATTTCCCTTATATGAACGGTACTTTTGTATTTAAGCATGCCATTGTACGTTTTCATGAAGTAATTATGGAGGGATTGCAAGCGAATAATTTGGAGGCAAAAGACATTAACTTGCTTATTCCTCATCAGGCAAATTTGCGTATTTCCCAATTTGTTCAGAAAAAATTTGGATTGAGTGATGACCAGGTTTATAACAACATTATGCAATATGGAAATACAACAGCTGCATCAATCGCCATTGCGCTTACTGAAGCTTGGGAACTGGGCAAAATAAAAGACAATGACATTGTGGTTTTGGCTGCATTTGGAAGCGGATTCACTTGGGGAAGCGTGATTATTAGGTGGTAAGGCCCCCTATCCCCCGAAGGGGGACAGAACGTTAAAAAAATGTTCTGTGAATATTTTTAGTGAATGTGCCGGCTTGCGCGCTGGGCTTAAAAAAGTTAAAAGTTATATGTTCTAGTCCGAAGTCGGAAGACCGAAGTCGGAAGTTCAATCTGAAAAAATATGCAATTATTATAACTAATCAAACTCCCTTTCCTTGCGAAAGGTGGGGATAGGAGAAAATCAAAAGCCTCTAAAACGCAAGTTTAGAGGCTTAATCAAAAAGACTATCAATTAACTAATTCAAATAATTATAAATATTCTTTTATATTTTTACAGCATTTGCATGCCTTCTTTAATTGTAATATTAACATTGCAAATTTAAGGCTTTAACGTGTTTAACTTGTTAAAAGCAAGTTAATTAAATGTAAACAAATTCACAAAGTTTTTACATAAACCCGCCACTTCCTTGCGTTTCATTACTGTCTCTGGTTTTACGACTTCTCGCGCTATTTTTTCCGCCTCCGAATTTGTACATAAATCCAACATAAGCTGTTCTGCTTTCCCAGTTAAACTGTCCGGATTGCGGATAAGGATTTTCTGAATCAAATTTGAATTTCATTCCTTCAAAAATATCATTAACTCTTAAGCTGATGGTTCCTTTTCCTTCAAGTACATTTAAACTGGCACCGGTATTTATCATCCACATTGGATCAATTTTAAATTGGATAGATTCTCCTCCGCCTCTGTACATCCCAAACAATTGAAAACGAAGGTTTTTGGTGGCTGTAAAATTGTTGTTTACCCTAAAATTATATGAATTGTTGGTAACTTCAAGTTGTTCTCCATTGGCAATTCCGCTTTCTTTTTGGGTATATAAATCGAAACTTGCGTTCACTTTCCACCATTTTGCTATTTTGTGATTGCCGGATAACTCTACACCATAACGGTTGTTGCTGTCAGAATTTGCGAAAGACAATTCCACTTTGTCTTCATCCAAAGGATCAGCATTCAAGATTCTTGAAATATTATCGTTCACCCTTCTGAAGAATGTTCCAAAAGTAACGGAACCATCTTTGTACTGACGTGTATAATTCAACTCGTAAGAATTGGTGAATTGCGGTTTTAAGTTTGGATTTCCTACGGAAGTAATTGTTGGCGTACTCCATTCTCTAATTGGGTTTACCTGGCCAATTGACGGACGGTCGACCCTGCGGCTATAACTTAATTGAAATTGGTTTTTATCGTTGGCATTATAGGTAAAAAATGCGGAAGGATACACCGTAAATATTTCATCTTTATAAGTTGCAGTTTCTGTATTTTTAACAAAAGTGCCATTTACTTCATATTGCTCTAAGCGTGCCCCAAGTTGTACGGCCAATTTGTTGAAAGTCTGGTTGTAATTTGCGTAACCTGAATAAATTTTTCGATCATATTTAAATGATGAGTTACCTTTTGGCGAGGTTTCATACCAGCCATTTCCATCATCGATTAAATTGCCGTTGGCGTCGTAAACAAATTCGTGTTGGTTGGTAATGTTGTTATTTTTGGCATCCTCTATTCGTGCTTCCAAACCTAATTCTAGCTTTGATTTTTCTGAAAGAGGATTGGTGTAATCCAAATTAATCAAGTTTGTTTTTCGATCGTTGTCCACTTTATCATTGTAATTTGTGGTCAAATCATTGGGATGGATAATTTCATTGTACAAGGCATCTTCCGGACTTTCGGAGTTTGAAAAATTGGCTTCCAATTCTAATTTATGTTCCTTTTTTTCAAAATCTAAGGTATAATTTAAATTATAGGCTTGGGCGGTGTCTTCTGAATCAACCAACATAGGACTGTCACTGTCAACAATATTGTTATATGCAACCAAAGTATTTCCTTTAAATAGTTGGTTTGATATGTTTTGGGTGGTGTAAAATGAAAAGGTGTTCTTGTCATTTATATACACATCTGCGCCCAGTTTTAACAGGTGTGAAGTGCCATCATCCACAAACAAAAAGTTTTGGACGGCATTGTTATCGTCTCTGACAACTTTTCCGTAATTTTTGCTTTTACCGTCCTTAACGCCGTAATTTGAAAAGAAATTCACTTTTCCGGTTTTAAAATTCATATCCAATGAGCCGTTAAATCTGTTATTTACGCCAGAAGTTACTCCCGTGTTAACGGTTGCGTTAAATCCTAAATTTGAATTTTTGTGCAATACGATATTAATGATGCCGCTCATCCCTTCCGGGTTATATTTGGCTGAAGGGTTGGTAATTAACTCAATGCTTTTAATGGATGTTGACGGAATTTGTTTGAGCAGTTGCGCAGTATCAATATTTGAAGGTTTCCCGTCAACCAAAACACGTACATTTTCGTTGCCTCGCAAACTTATATTACCGGTTTGACTGTCAACTGAAACAGATTGGACATTGTTTAGCAACTCCGAAGCTGTTGCGCCCGCCGAGGTTAAATCCTTTCCGACATTGATCACTTTTCGGTCTATTTTTTGCGTCACTGTTGAAGTTTCTGCCACAACAACTACTTCTTTTAATTGCGCGGCTTCTTCTTTTAATGCAATGATCCCTAAATTAATGTTGGTGTTTGTTCGGGTAATGTTTATTTTTTTAGTTTCGGTTTTATAACCAATAAATTGAATTTCAACATTATTTTCACCCTCAGGAATTTGTTTGATGGTAAAATTTCCACTATCATCAGTGATTCCGCCAGTAGTAGATTTTTTGCTGGCATCTTTAACAACAATGCTCACATAAGGCATCGCTTGTTTTGTGGTTTCATCAATCACTTTTCCGGTAATTACACCGGTTTTTGGATTGTCATTTGCAGGAAGTTGTGCAGAAACAGTCAATGAAATGAGCAGACTGCATAATAAAAGTATTTTTTTCATTTTAGTAAGTAGTAATTATAAGTAAGTTTTTTGATTGGTATTAAAATTTGAAATGCGTTAAAACTTCATAACGTCTTTTACTGTTCCAGTTTGTGCGTTTTGTGGCGATTAACAGTTCATAAATTGATCTGGTATTTGTAGTGTTTGTTGTTTTCATTTTTATGTTTTTTTTGATTTAGTAGGACAAAACTATATTTTATTTTAGTACTATGCAAAACAAAGTACTATTTTAAGAATTATTTAACATTTCAATTCGGCTTTGGTTTATTTTTTTGAAAGCTTCGTTTTTAATAGACTACAAACATTGAATTATGTTACACTCTTTTTCAAACTTTAGTTTATTTTTGCTGAATGATAAAAAAAACATTGGTTATTGGAGCCTCAACAAATCCAAGCAGATATTCATTTTTGGCAATTCAGAAGTTAACCAATTACGGACATCCAGTAGTGGCAATAGGCAATAAAGCCGGAGAATTGAGTGGTGTAAAAATCATCACAGAAAAGGTGATTTTCGAAAATATTGATACAGTGACACTTTATTTAAGCAAAAAAAATCAGGGAATATATTATGACTATATCCTAGATTTAAAGCCCAATCGGGTGCTTTTTAATCCAGGAACGGAAAATGAGGAATTACAAAATTTACTGACAAAACATCACATTGCATTTGAAGAAGCGTGTACGTTGGTATTGTTGAGTATTGGTAAATATTAATCTTACTGTCTGCTGTCTTTCCAAATAAGTGTTTTTTTAATTGGCTCAATAAAATTGGGACAGTTCCCGTCTCCAGATCCAATTAATCCGCCATCTGGAGCGCAAATTACCTCACAATTACTATTGTAAAGAAAGTTATATTGGTCACAGCAGTCTGATGTTATGTAATAATATATTTGTCCATCTGCTTCCCATTTCCAAACTTCGGCGGGAGGATTTCGAACGGCTTCACTTTTTATTTTTTTTATTTCATTTTCAATACAATTTGGAGCATCAATATTTAAACTTGATTTTTCGCAACTTGTATTCAGAAAAAGCAGTCCAATTAATAAATAAATTGAAAATAAAAATAAATGTTTTATAGTTGTTTTCATTTTGTTTATGGATTAATTTTTTCAATTTTTATTTTTAAGTAATTGATATGGTGTTTTTTGAGTTAATTTAAATTTAATCATTTATAATTTTCAGGAACAATCAATAAAGGAATTTTCAAATTGCTGAGCAGTTTTTTTTCGATGCTGCCAATAAATAAATGTTCCAAAAAATGACTGGTATGATGGCCTATGATAAATAAATCAGGTTTCCAATGGTCAATGGCTTTGTTAATTTCCTCAAATGGACGGCCGATAGGTTCTATATCGCTAATTTTTATGTCGGGATGTTGCTTTTTAATTTTTTCAACCAATTCAATAGCTCTTTCTTTTTCATATTCTTCAATTATGACAGGTAAAATTCCTTTTTCAACATTTCCAATGGAAAATCTAATTATATAAATAATTTCTAACTCTGCCTGCATTTCTTTTGCAAGTTCAATGGCGTAATTTACTGCATTTAAGGCAGAATCACTTCCATCAATTCCCACTAAAATTTTGTGAATTATTTTCATAAGGATGCGTATTTATTTGGCAATTAAAGTTACTGCCTTTGGCATTCACTTGCAAGGAAACAAGAAATTTTATATTGTGGGAAGTTTGTTTTCTGAATATATAAATCAAATCCAAAAAAATAAACCTCTTTAAATTAGATCTAAAGAGGTTTTATGATTCATTTTAATTAGATTTAAATTCTCAAAAGCGGTTGTAAAGAGATTACTTTTCAATCGTAATGTTTTACATGCTGCGATAGGAAATTAAATCCTCAATCAATTAAATCATTATTTATAGTGAGTCTAAAAATTTGTTCAATTCTTCTTTTGTTTTACCAAGTTTTACTTGAAGTTTTCCAAGCATTTCTTCTCTTTGACCTTCTTCATACATAAGATCATTGTCTGTTAAATCTGCATATTTTTGTTTCAATTTGGCTTTCTGGATATTCCAGTTTCCTTTTGCTTCAGTTGTGTTCATCATATTAGATTTTATTTGTGAAAGCGTTTTCACTTTTCAAAGGTATTTCTATTAACAATAAAGGTCCTTACATAATTCCGACGATATTTTATATGATTCACACTTTTTGATACTTTGTTAAAAGGTGTTTATTCTAAATTGATATAGGTATACAAACCATATAAAATAAGCAAAACGGTAACAATAATTAAATTGAGTACATACACCAAACTGCTTTTGAAAAAGGAAACCAAATGAGATTCTCCATAAAAACGTCGGTGCGCAGGAAAGAAGTAGAAAACCATCCAAATAAGTCCGGCTGATTGAACAATCAGATTTATCCAGCCAAAAATTGGCGAAACAGACAAGGAAAAAAGTTTATCTATAAAAAACAGCAATAAAATCATCAACAGCAAAAAGGAAAAGAGATGCAGCGTGAAAATACCGTGATCATAAAAATACCATCTTTTTTTATCATGAAATAGCCATAAGAAAAAAGCGAAAACCGGCATATAAATAAACAAAACCTTGGGCATATTAAGAATAAAGGATTTGCCAAACTTATTCACTATTTCTTTGTTTGTGTTTTCTTCTTTTACGGTCAGCCATTTTTTTAAAAACCAATATTCTGTTTTGCCTAATTTTTCTTTTTCGGCACTGTGTTTTTGGATCCAATCTAGTTGTTTGGTTCCTTTGTAGCCAAAATCAGTAATTTTTTCAGGATTAATTTCTTTTGTGTCTTTCAATAATTTTTTTATGGTGTCATTCTTATCCTGAGAAATTATGCCAATTTTGGTCAGTCCGTCCACACCTTTTTCATCAATCTTTAACGAGTCTAATGCGGGAACTACTTGTTCCACTTTATTTTTTACGTTGGTTACTGCTTTTTTGGCATTGCCTGCCGGAAATAAGGAAATCAATAAAAAAGTTACAAAACTTGTAAAAATATACAAGCGAAAAGGCGGTAAAAAAGACATGCGTTGTCCCGATGTATAGGCTTTTGTGACTGCAGCCGGTTTAAAGAGCAAATAGATAATTGTTTTCCAAAACTTTTTGTCGTAATGCGTTAAGTCTTCAAAGAAATGTGTGAATAAATGATGAAAAGTAAATCGAATTTCCGTATTTTCCTGCCCGCAGTTTGGGCAAAAACGCTCTTCAACCACATGTTTGCAGTTGAGGCAGTCGGTCGCTGATCTTAATCTTTTTTTTGCCATTTTAGTGATTTTTATTGTAAGCTTCTACTTAGTATTGGAAGGTTTTACCATCGTAAATCAATTCAAGACAAATCTACTGATACTTATTTGGTTTCGGCAAATTTTATAATGGCAGCATTAAACTTCTCTGTTTCCTCCAAAAACAAGCTATGGCCGCTTTTTTCAAATGCAATGAGTTGTGAATTTGATATTCCGGCTAACATCTGTTCAGCCAAATCAAAAGAACAGATCTTGTCTTTTTTGCCATGTAAAATCAAAGTTGGAATTTTAATTTTCTTCATATCAGGTCTTAAATCTGTATCGCGCAATGCTATCAAACATTCAGCTGTCGCGTGTGAAGAGGCACTTAAACCAATCATATTCAGCCAATCTCCAATACCTTTATTTAAGGAAGTTTCGGTAGCCGAAAATATTTTTGCAAAATTGGAAAGAAGTGATGGACGGTCTTTATAATTTAGTGCAATTAAATCGTCAACGGCACTTTGAGGCAGATTGTACTTAAAATCATCACGCTGTGTCCATAGCGGTGCTGCCGCTCCAGCCAAAACCAATTTGGAAACGTGTTCCCCAAAATATTTTGAGACAAACCGAATTGCAATGGCACCGCCCATAGAAAATCCGGCCAAAACTGCATCTTTTATGTCCAGTTTGCTTAAAACAGTTTTAATATCTTTTGCGTGCACATCATAATTATACGCGCCATAAGGTTTGCTTGATTTGCCAAAACCTCTTAGCGTAATGCCAATTACACGGAAATTTTTATTGATAAAATCGTTGTATTGGTATTCATACATTTCGTTGCTCAATGGCCATCCGTGAATTAAAACAATGGGTTTTCCTTCACCGGCATCCGTAATATGCAGACTTACATTAGGTGCTACTTCAATATATTCTGCTCTTGCGATATCTGATATTTGGTTTTTATATAATTTTTCCATTGTTTTAGTTTTTGATGCGATTAATTTAAACAAGCCTGTATTTTGTGATGTGATTTAGGAATGTTCCAATTTGTATTTGGTTAATAACGCGTTAAGCGAATCGTAATAAGCATTTAAATTTTTAATTGTTATTTCCGGATTTTTTTCAGTTGGCAATGTCATTAGCATTTCATCCAAATATTTCAACAATTCAGGAAATTTGTCTTTTATAATCATAGTAATTTCCATAATTTTTGAATTCAAATCCTTTTCAATGTCATCATAAGACATTTTTTTAGCAGATTCCTGACCTTCAAAAACCGACCTGATTTCTTTATGAATTTTGATTGGTTCTCGACTGGATTCTGTTATTTTTTTGGGACTATTTTCCATCTTCATATTTGATTAATTTGAAAACTTACTTTCAGTTTCTTATTTATCTGTCAATAATGGGAACGTCATTTCTTTTATTTAAAATAAGCAATGTCAAACTCAGCATTCGGTTAATCGCACAGTGTTCATTAGATAATTACGTTGGCTTTCCCTTTTGATTCCAACCGAATTTTTCAATCTGCCAACCGCGCCTTTTACTGCGTTTTCATCTGAGTTTGCTTGCTTATAAAATTATTTTACCCACTTTCTCGTTACTTAGTAACGATATATTGCTGCAAGTCCAGTTTCTGAAGGCATTTTTTCAGATGGCAAAACCATCACATTTCCTCCCATTTTTATAACCAATTCCCCAAGATCATCAAGCAGGTCATCTACTTTAGGATTCGTTAAATCTCTATTTTGAATATTTCCGGTAACCAAATTTGTTAATTTATTTGGAATCATTCGGTCGGCTTCAATAATAAGGGTATCAATCCTTCCTTCAACAGCCGCAACACCAATTTCCTTCATATCATCACTTCCTTTTCCGTCTGCTTTTTCTTGGGCAAACTTTTCAACCAAAGTATCAAGTTTTAGTAAATACTCAGGTTCCATAATACTCCAGGCCAAATCTGCCAATTTATCAATTGATACCGATTCCGGATTGATTTCAATTCCATTTGAAAGCAAGAATGAATTTTTGCTTACCTTTTGAAAGAGATTGTGGTGATTTGGCAAGGCAGCCAAAATAAGAGGCCAGCCTGTTGGCTTTGAATAATTTTCATAAATCGACTTTGAAACCGTACGAAAAAAACGTTCAGTATCATTGTCCTCTTCATCTTTTTTGCCACCATGACCATGACGCATGCCTGAACTATTTCCTCCAGCTCCTCCGTAGGATGCTACCGTTAAATGTTTTTCAGTCAACTCATCTCCAAGCGCATCAGTTATGGTTTCTGGAACATCCGAAAGGAGTTCAACTCTTACCAGTGAATGACGGTTACCTTCAAAAAGCTGTATATCTTTAAGCCCTAAACCCAATACATGATAACGGTTTGTGGATTGCAAATATTGTCGTAGCGGTTTGGTATGAAAACTGTCGGCTACCATAGCCAATTCCTGAACCGTTTCCTGCAGTTTCACCGTTTTAAAAATTCCGGCAGCACTAAATATGGCCAATCCTTCTAAAGTTTGATTCCAAATGGTGGCATCATTAATAAGTGCTTCAAAAGGTTCCAGACTTTTTTTAACTTCATTGGCCATATATTTTTTCGATAAAGAAGCCTCTAATTCTTTAACGAGGTTTTTAAAACGGATTACATCCTGAAGTTTTTCGGGATGGCTTCTGTGTGTTGGCATATAAAGTGAAATGCAAGGCGCTTCGTTTACCGCAAGCAACTCTTGTACTATTTCTTTGTTAAGTAATTCCATAATATGATATTTTTATTTATAATTATTTTTGCTGATAAATAGTATCAACAAACTTCTTAAGCTGGCTATTGAATCCTTCCGGATTTTCAAGATTGCTTAAATGACCTGCCTGATCAATGATGCTTAAAAGTGCGATGTCTATTTTTTCATGCATTGCTTTTGCTGCTTCCGGTGGCGTTATTTTATCTTCTTTTCCTACCAATATAAGCACAGGTACTTTTATTTCTGCAAGTTTGCTGCAGGTTTCTTTACGATTTGCCAATGCATTCAAACTTTTATAAAGTGATTCTTTAGACGTATTTACAATCATCTCTTTTACAGCTACGATTTCTTCTGAACTTGTTTTAAAGGATTCAGGCGCAAACAGGTTTGGAAGTAAATCATTTGCCAATTTCTCAACGCCATTTTCCTTGACACTTTCAATGGTGTTCATACGTTTTTCTTTCGCTTCTGCGGTATCGGCTGTGCAATTTGTATCGCTTAATATAAGTCCAGTAAAACGTTCAGGATGGTTTTCAATTGCGTTTAATGCAATATATCCGCCCATGGATAAACCGCAAATGATGGTTTTTTCAATTTTTAATGCATCCATAAAACCAAGTAAATCCTTCACAAAAAGATCAATCGAAAAAGCAAGGGTCCCAACTTCCGTTTTTCCGTGTCCGCGAATATCATAGGCAATCACTCGGTAGTTGTCTTTTAAAGCTTTCACTTGTTTGTTCCACATAGATTTGTTCAAGGGGAAACCGTGAATGAAAATGATTACCGGAGCTTCATTCAATCCTTCATCGTTATAACTTACGCTAATTTTGTTTACTGTGATGTTGATATTGTTTCCTGTTTGTCTCATGGTTAGTTGTAGTTTTATGGTTTTTCTTTATTTTTTGTATGAATACTGAAGTCTGAAGCCGGGAGTTCAAAGTTTATTTTCACCAAGTAAACTTCATCTTTCATCGTCAATCTCCCGTAATGCTTTATAGACTTCATTATAAATTACGATGCAGCAAAATATTTGTATTCGATTTAATTAAACGGCCGGACTAGCGGTTTGATTCATTAAGTAATTTTCAATGCCCATTTGTGCCATTTGTGCGTGTTGTATTTCGGCCCAATCTGCATGGCCTTCTTCCATTCCAAGAATTTTGGAAAGCAAATCGGAAGTGATTTGATCGCCAACTTCGCGTGCGAGTTTGATGGCGTTGTTATAAGCTATGATGGCATTTATCTCATCTTCGCTATCGTTATTAATTATTTCAGGAACTGTTTTTCCAATATTTATGGAATTAAGTTTAGATACTGTTGGGGAACCGTCTAAAAAAATAATTCTTTCAATAAGCCATTCGGCATGATGCATTTCATCCATAGCTTGTAAGCGAATGGCGTTATGAAGTTTTCCGTAACCCCAGCTGGCACACATTTCAGAATGTACCATATATTGATTTATAGCCGTTAATTCATCGGCCAAAAGTGAATTTAATACTGTAATTAATTTTGCATTTCCTTTCATTCTTTCTTTATTTAAATTGATGAAAAATTTATAGGTGTTAAGGATGTAAATTTCATCATTTTCAGATGGAACCTTGTTACACAACTCTTAGAAAAAGTTACAAAATTCACACTTTGAAGCTAAAAAAAAAGCAAAAGGATATTCATTAATTAAAAATTTCCAGTCATCAAATTTATGGCGTCAATTTTTTTTTTGAAGCAAATAATGATACGATTACTTCATTTTTGCAGCGTAATAAAAATTGGCTGGAAATCCGCCGGTATGCCAAAAAAGTACATTGGCGTTTTTCGGAATTTTGTTTTTGTTTAAATAATCCATCATTGCATAAAAAGCACGTCCGGTATAAACCGGATCTAAAATAATTCCTTCATTTTGTGCCAATTCTTTAATGGCTTCAGTTTCGTTTTTGGTGATAACGCCATAACCGGCTTCATTATAGTCATTATTGATTTTAACGTCAGAAAGTGTATATTCTTTTTTAATATTTAGAAGTGATTTTCCTTCCATAACAATGTTCAGAACGGCTTCTTCAAGGCTCAAACCCTGAGTTTCGCTTTTGTCAATTCCAACAGGAATCAAATTGATGTTTAAATGGTGCAAGTCATTTCCCAAGATCAACCCGGCTTGTGTGCCGCCAGAGCTAGAAGCAAAAAACAAATAATCAATTTTAAGGTTTTGCGCAGATAGCTGCGATTTTAATTCTTTCATGGCATTTACAAATCCAAGCGCTCCTGTAAGATTTGATCCGCCATAAGGAACAATAAAAGGCTTTTTTCCTTCCAATTCCAGTTTTTGTTTTAAACGGTCAATATCTTCACCTTTTCTGTTTTCTCCGGTAAAATGAATTTGAGCGCCCAATAAATGAGACAACAATAAATTGCCGTTAAATTTTTCGGGTTCAATTCCGCCTAGCAGCAAATGACATTTAAGTTTTGCAATGGCACAAGCGGCAGCTGTTTGCCTGCAATGGTTAGATTGTTGTGCGCCGGCAGTGATAATGGTATCGCAATCATGATCCAAAGCTTCCTGAATTAAATATTCAAGTTTTCTGGTTTTATTTCCGCCTGATGCAAGTCCGGTTTGGTCATCGCGTTTGATGAAAATGTTATAAGGAGCATATTTCTCAGAAAGATTTTTTAGTTGATGCAGTGGTGTAGGGAAAAAACCCAAATCAAATTTATGGTCGAGAATCATTTTTTATATTTTTTATCTAAGCTAGCATTGATTTTAGGAAAGGTTAAATTTTGCAATCATTTGCGCCATTCCATTCCAATATCACAATAACCCATTCTACATCATTGAAATCTTTATAAGTATGAATTTCCTTAAAACCATTTCTTTTATGGGCGGCTCTTGAACGTTTATTGTCTGTGGCGATTTCCGTAATGGCAAAATCATACTTGTTTTTAAAATGGTTTTTGTAGGCTTCATAACAACCGTCAAACAATCCATTTGCGCGATATTCTTTGTCAATGCAAATTTGTCCAATGGCAATATAATTGTAGGAAGAAACCAATTTTTCTTTATATTGTATCAGCTCGAAGGTTTTAAACATTGGCGCCAGAACCGGAATATCAAACCTTGATTTTTTGGTCAAAGCAAGTACATATCCAACTAATTTATCGTGGTCTTTTGCAATAATATGCTTTTCAATGTCCTGCATTTTTTGAAGTGTTTCCAGGCTGTAGGACACTGTTAAAAATCCCTGATTTTGAATTTCGTCCGCAGTTAAATTTTGGCGTAAGTTGTTTTTCTGTAAAATGGTAATTTCAGAAAGATCTTGGCTTGTTTTTGAGGTTGTATATATGATCATTGCATTAAACTATTTTTCTTTCAAAATTTAAAACCCTTAACATCTATATTTATTTTTTTTAGTTTCTCTTTCAAAACTTCATATTCTTTTTCTGTAATCACATTGCGTTCTTTCAAAAAGTTGAAGTTTTCTATTTGTTTTTCAATCGGTAAATCTATGTCAATTATGGCATATTTTTTTTTAAGATAAGCAAAGGTTTTTGTTTTGAGGGTTTTTAGGAATTCTTCCATGGCTTGTTTGCTCGGATTTTTATCGTAAAAATCGATTAAATAACCGCTTAAAGTGGTGATGTACAACAAAGATTTTCTGCTTAAAATAGTCAGCAATAAGAAAATTACAAAAAGCAATCCGGAGAAAAATACCAGAAACATATAAATTCCGAAAGGAATTTGAAGAATATCAAAAAAAGACAGGCCAAAAATTACTCCGAAAACAATCGCATTCCAAAGGAAAAGTCTGCTGGTTTTGGTTTCCCTTGAAATGGCATCGGGGATAATTTCATCAAAAGGAATAAAAATTTCTTTGGCGTTTAAAAAATTCCCAGAATAAAAAGTGATTCCGTCACTTTCAAATTCAACCCTTTTTGAATTAAAGAACCTTTTTTGCTTAAATTCTTCCATTTTATGTAGTTTAAGTTGATAATTTTTTTACTCAAAAATCAATTTTCATAAATGCGCAACCTATTTTTTATTGATATTAATTCATTTTCCAGTTCATCTATTTTCTGCAATAAATTAAATGCAATGTCAATTCCTTCGATATTGATATTCAAATCAAGGTGCATCCGAATCATTTTTTCAATATCGTTAATTTTATCCTGATGAATGCAATGTGATTCCTCAATATTGGTGATTTGTATCAGGCCAATTTCGTTTAAACCGCTGAAGAATGACATCTCAACCTTGTATAGTTCACATAATTTGTGAAGCGGTATGAAGTTTTCTTTGCTCATAAAGTTCTTAATTTAGCAAGTTCAGCAAACAATTGTTTTTCTTTTTCTGAAAGATTTTTTGGCATTATTACCTGATATGTAATATATAAATCGCCAAAAGAACCTTCTTTTTTATAAACCGGAAATCCTTTTCCTTTTAATTTTACTTTGGTGCCGTTTTGTGTTTCGGGCGCAATTTTCAACTTTGCTTTTCCATCAAAAGTATCAACCGTTATTTCTCCGCCCAAAACTGCTTTGTACAAATCCAAATCAATTGTTGCGTGTAAATTGTCACCATCCAATTTAAATTTGGTGTTGTTTTCAATGGAAAATGTGATGTTCAAATCACCTTTAGGTCCGCCATTGACGCCTTCGCCGCCATGACCTTTAATTTTTATGACCTGTCCGTTTTTAACACCTGCCGGAATGGTAAGCCTAATGTTTTTGCCATTGATGGTTAAAGTTCTTTTATGTGTCTCATAAACTTCTTTTAAGTTGAGGTTTAAAGATGCGTTGAGATCTTGCCCTCTAAATTTTACGCCGCCACCGCTACTTGTTCTTCCTCTTGAAGAAGAGCGCCCGCCAAACATCGATTCAAAAAAGTCGGAGTAATCGCCACCGCCAAAATCGCCAAACGGACTTTGTTGTTGGCCTCTTTGGTATTGCCGTTGCTGTTGATTTGCCCTTTCAAATTCTTCGGCATGCTTCCAGTCTTTTCCGTGTTCATCGTATTTTTTCCGATTCTCGGGATCGCTCAAAACCTCGTTCGCTTCATTAATTTCTTTGAATTTTCGTTCCGCTTCTTTGTCGGAAGGATTCAAATCGGGGTGGTATTTTCTGGCCAATTTTCGGTAAGCCTTTTTAATGTCGCCCGCAGAAGCACTTTTATCAATGCCCAATATTTTATAATAATCTATAAATGCCATTTTTGTTGTTTGTGGAAATCTATCTAAATTTACGAAAAATATGTTTAACTGTTTATTTGTTTTGCTGTTTTTATATTAACAAGGTTGAAGACCGAAGACCGATCCCGATAGCTATCGGGACTGGAGTTAAATGTATCAAATTCCACTCTTAGAGAAGCCGGTCACGGCATTTATTATGCGAGGGTTAAAGGATGTGTAATAAACAAAAAAAAACTAATAAAAACCGGTAAACACTATTCAGGGAAGTGCACATATAACATTTAACAAATAACATTTAACAAATAACAAATAACATTTAACTTTTCAACTTTTAACTAAAAAAAACTGTCGATTTGTCACCTAAAATATTTTGGCGTGATATTCGTTTAAGAAAACATTATGAGCAAAACCAACGTATCTTACAAGTGGGCATTTAAGGAATTTATTTGGCCCCGAAAAAAAATAATATTTATAGGAATTGTATTAATCATCGCCAAAAGTTTGGCCGGATTGGTGCTTCCTTATGCCAGTAAAACTTTAATTGATGATGTAATTCCTGATAAGGATATGAACGCATTGACCATTTTATTGGTTGTGGTTTCATTTTCTATTTTAATTCAGGCATTAACTTCTTTTGAGCTTACACGTTTGTTAAGTGTGGAAGCGCAACATTTAATTTCGATTTTACGCGCAAAAGTGCAAAAGAAATTACTCACTTTGCCCATCAGTTTTTTCGATAATAACAAATCTGGAGCGCTCGTTTCTCGTGTGATGAACGATGTTGAAGGTGTGCGTAATTTGGTGGGAACCGGTTTGGTTCAGCTGGTAGGCGGATCGATTACTGCTGTTATTTCATTGGTGATTTTAATTAAAATAAATGCATTGATGACCGTTTTTGTGTTGGTGCCGGTTGCCATTTTTGCCATTGTGGCTTTAAAAGCTTTTGGCTATATCCGACCGATTTTTAGGGATCGCGGAAAAATTAGTGCCGAAGTTACGGGAAGATTGACTGAAACTTTGAACGGCGTTCGGGTAATTAAAGGTTTTAATGCTGAAAATCAGGAGAATAAAACTTTTGAAGAAGGTGTAGAGCGTTTGTTTTTAAATGTGAAAAAAAGTCTGACTGCCACCGCATTGATCACCAGTTCTTCCACATTTTTGCTGGGATTGGCATCCGCAGGAATTATGGGAATTGGCGGTTATTTTATTATGAAAAACACGATGACCATTGGTGAATTTGTCTCATTTACGCTTTTTTTGGGCTTTATGATTGCGCCAATTGTGCAAATGAGCAATATCGGAAGCCAATTAACAGAAGCGATGGCGGGACTTGATCGTACACAGGAATTGATGAATATGACCGAAGAGGACAATCCGGAAATCAGAAAAGTGATTTTGGATGAGATTATTGGCGATATGGTTTTTGATGATGTTTCTTTCAGCTATGAAAAAAGCAAAGAAGTGTTGCATCATATTTCGTTTAAAGCGCCATCAGGAAGCGTAACGGCTTTGGTGGGTTCGTCAGGATCCGGAAAAACAACCATTGCCGGATTGGCGGCATCGTTCTTAAATCCGACCGAAGGAAAAGTTACGGTTGACGGTATCGATTTGTCCACCGTAAATTTGAGCAGTTTCAGAAGCCATTTGGGTGTGGTTTTGCAAGACGATTTTTTATATGAAGGCACCATTCGCGAAAACATCTTGTTTCCAAGGCCAAATGCTACCGAAGCTCAATTGTTGGAAGCCGTAAAAGGCGCTTATGTCAATGAATTTACCGACCGATTTGAAAACGGATTGGATACCGTAATTGGCGAACGTGGTGTTAAATTATCGGGCGGACAGCGTCAGCGAATTACCATTGCAAGGGCTTTGCTGGCAAATCCGAAAATTATTATTTTAGATGAAGCCACTTCAAATTTGGATACCGAAAGTGAATCCTTTATCCAAAAAAGTTTGCATATTTTAATGAAAGACCGAACCACTTTCGTGATTGCGCACCGATTAAGCACCATACAAAAAGCCGATCAAATTTTAGTGATTGAAAACGGAAATATTGTGGAGCGGGGCAGGCACGAAGAACTTATTGCAAAACAAGGAAGGTATTACGATTTATATACCTACCAAAGCAGGATTTAAAAGCCAGATAAGATATTTTAAATCATTATTGTCCGGTTAAATTTTTCAAAACAATCAGGTCGCCCCGATGGGGCTTTAATTACTGAATTTTTCCGTTTTTCTACAAACATTTCGCTCCTATGGAGCTTTTTTAGTCCCAGAGGGACGAACTGTTTGTAG
>JAUXPH010000005.1 GCA_030683995.1 Lutibacter sp. | reverse complement strand
CACCACGTTGATAGGCTATAGGTGTAAAGGCAGTAATGTCATAGCCGAGTAGTACTAATAACCCATAGGCTTTTATGCGGACTTTTTTATATAATTTTGATTTTAAGATATTATTTTTTCAGTATGTCAACACATAGCAGTCATAAGAGCTGCAGTTGGTTGTTAATTGTTAGATGTTATAGGTTGAAAAGCCAATAACCTTACAATTTAACTCAACTTAAATCTTAAGGTGGTTATAGCGATAGGGCTCACCTCTTCCCATACCGAACAGAGAAGTTAAGCCTATCAGCGCAGATGGTACTGCCACACGGTGGGAGAGTATGTCACCGCCTTTCTTTTGAAAAACCTTCAACTTTATTGTTGGAGGTTTTTTTTTGATCAATTTTTATTTTTTTTTATCTGGAATGATCTACTTCTGAAATATTTAACCTTATTTTGTTCTAATTAACCAATCAATTTAGAGATGAAACAACAAAATTATAAGAATCACAGCAAATATGTGATTGGCTATCATGTGGTAACCTTTTTGGCCATTCTGGCTTTTTTAGGTGGCGCAATCAGAAACGTATGGAAATCACCTGAAGACAATTTATACTCGGCTTCATTATTGGTATTCCTTGCCTTTATTTTACTATTTATGTTCTTTTTCATTAGATCTTTTGCTTTAAAAGCACAGGACAGGGCAATTCGCGCAGAAGAAAAATTACGGTATTTTGTTTTAACAGGAAAACCAATCAGCAATAAATTAACAATCAGGCAATTTGTTGGATTGCGTTTTGCTTCTGATGATGAGTTTGTTGCATTGGTGGATAAAGCGGTGCTGGAAAATCTTTCGGAAAATGACATTAAAAAGGCAATTAAAAACTGGAAAGCTGATAATGAACGTTTGTAGAGCACAGCTTTTATCCTTTTAAAATTTAATTAATCCTCCTATTTTTTTGGAGGATTTTTAATTTCAATAGTCGTAAAACTTTAGCAATCAAAAGTAGAATTGTGGCAGTTTCAGATTTTATGTTTATGCAATATGACCTACTGAAATTATCATACAATTATTTTACATTCGGGTTTCATATTTATTTAAATTTTCAGCAGTTCAAAAATGCAAATTTTTTATTCGGCGAGATGAATTTAAGTCATAAAAGGGATTATAGGTAGTATTATTTTAATAATTTAGCCAAAAATAAAATTAATGAAATATTTAAAGCATGTAGGGAAGTATTTTTTGATGCTTCGACAAGTTTTTAAAAAACCTCAAAAATGGTCGGTTTTTAGAGAAATGTTGTTTAGGGAGATCGAAGATTTGGGATTAAAATCGTTGGGAATTATAGCATTTATTTCCTTTTTTGTGGGTGGTGTGGTTGCCATTCAAACAGCTTTGAATGTTGACAGTCCGTTTATTCCAAAATATTTAATAGGTTTTGCAACTATGCGCTCTATGATTTTAGAATTCGCACCTACTTTTATGAGCGTAATTTTGGCAGGAAAAGTGGGTTCATATATATCTTCAAGTATTGGCACTATGCGTGTTACAGAGCAAATTGATGCATTGGAAGTTATGGGAATCAATTCATTAAATTATTTGGTGTTGCCAAAAATTATTGCAACGATGTTTTTTTATCCCTTATTAATTTCATTGGCAATGTTTTTGGGAATATTTGGCGGATATGTAGCCGGTACGCTCACAAATTTATTTTCCAGTGATGATTATTTATACGGAATTAGACTTGATTTTGATCCTTATTACATCCAATATGCTTTGATAAAAACGGTGGTTTTTGCATTTGTGATCGCAACCATACCTGCTTACCACGGCTATTATGTAAAAGGTGGTTCTTTGGAAGTGGGAAGGGCAAGCACACAAGCGGTAGTTTGGACCAGTGTTGTCATCATTTTATTAAATTATTTTTTAACCCAAATGCTATTAGCTTAAATGATTGAAGTTACTGATTTATATAAAGAATTTAAAGGCATACCTGTTTTAAAAGGTGTTTCTACCACTTTTGAAAAAGGAGTGACTAATATGATCATTGGTCAGAGTGGATCTGGGAAAACGGTTTTTTTGAAGTGTTTGGTAGGGTTACATGTTCCAGATAGCGGCATTATTTGTTTTGATGGAAGAAAACAGAAGGAACTTGACATTAAAGAGCAAAGGCTGTTAAGACAAGAAATCGGCATGGTTTTTCAGGGAGGGGCGTTATATGATTCCTTAACAGTGGAAGAAAATATTATGTTTCCCCTTAAAATGTTTGCTGATCAATCTTTTTCTGAAAGGATGGATCGTGTGAATTTTGTGTTGAAAAGGGTGAATTTGGAAAATGCCAACAAAAAATTCCCAGCCGAATTGTCGGGCGGAATGCAAAAGCGTGTTTCCATTGCCAGAGCCATTGTAATGAATCCGAAGTACTTGTTTTGCGATGAACCTAATTCTGGTTTAGATCCAAACACTGCCACCGTTATTGATAATTTAATCAAAGAAATTACTGAGGAATATCAAATAATTACGGTGATAAACTCCCACGATATGAATTCTGTGATGGAAATTGGTGAAAAAATTATTTTATTAAAAGATGGTGTAAAAGAATGGGAAGGATCCAATAAAGAGATTTTTATTACTGAAAATGAAGCGGTTGTAAATTTCGTGTATTCTTCCAATTTATTCAGAAAAGTAAGAGAGGCATATTTAAAAGAAACAAAGTAGTTAAGAAGTTTGTTTTTATTAAATATACCCTTATATTTGCACCCGCTAAAAAGAAAGAGATTGACCTGGTAGCTCAGTTGGTAGAGCACCTCCCTTTTAAGGAGGTGGTCCTGGGTTCGAGCCCCAGCCCGGTCACAAAAAGCTTCTCACAATAGGGGAGCTTTTTATTTAAAATCTTGGTGAGATACTCAAGTGGCCAACGAGGGCAGACTGTAAATCTGCTGCGCAAGCTTCGAAGGTTCGAATCCTTCTCTCACCACAAAAGCCTCAAACATAATTGTTAGGGGCTTTTTTATTTTAATAGGGGGTAAATAGTATTGAGATGTATTTTAACGAATCCTCACGATCAAATTTTTCAAATAATTTTGATAAATACTTGGAGGATTAGTTTCCATTTACAATAAGCGTGTCTAAATTCAAACGCGTTTTAAGCCATTTTTTAAATCTAAGTTCTTCTTTACGTTTGTTTTTTACTGCAGCATACCATTCGGCGTTAAAAGCAGTAATCGTATCTACTTTTTTGAAATTGGTTCTAAACTGCGTGGAATAACTCAATTGTTTTAAGCCGGGGTAATTGATGATGGCTTCCTTGCTAATTTGCACAAAAGGGACATTATGTGCGTAAAATTTACTTAATTCAGCTTCTAAAAGTTTAATTTTATCTTCTTTTTCTTTTAAGGATTCATCTCTTGTGGAAATTAATTTTTGATTTTGCGAATACAATTCTGTCAGATTTTGAACTTCGTTTATCAAATCTGAATCAACGCCTTGTTCAACGATTAATTTGGTGTTATTAAGCCCATATTTAGGAAGTCTTGAAGTCCAATACGTAATTTCTTCCGCAGAGAGCTTATTGCCATAAACATAAATTTTTATGGTTTTTTCATTGTAATTCAGGTCTTCATCTTTTTCATCGATAATGCTGATACCGCTCTTTTTTAGGTCTGCAATTAAATTTTCCGCCGATTGTTTAAACTGATTTAGTTTGAATAGGTTAAAAAACAGATAAATACTTCCCGCAAATACTAAAAATGCAACAAAGGAAGCTATCTGTGCTATCTTTTTTCTTTTGGCCGAATCTTGATATTTAAACATGGGGAAATGTAAAAATTTCACAATCACAAAGGTTGCCAAGGCAATAAAAATGGTGTTAATGCTAAACAAAAACATGGCGCCGCCAAAATAACTTAAATTCCCTATTGCAAGTCCGTATCCTGCAGTGCAAAGTGGCGGCATTAATGCGGTGGCTATAGCAACACCGGCAATGGTATTGGTTTGTTTTGTTCTTCTGCTAATGGCAATAATTAAAGCCAAACCACCTGCAATGGCAATAAATACGTCGCGAACATCTGGTGCTGTTCTTGCCAAAAGTTCAGGGGTTTCATTTCTGAATATTGGAATCAGAAAAAAAAGGAATGAAGTTAACAAACTTAACCCTATCATAACGCCCAAATTGGTAAGGGAACGCTTTAAAGTGTCAATATCATTGGTACCAATGGACAATCCAACACCTAAAATTGGACCCAATAAAGGCGCAATAAGCATCGCACCAATAACAACTGCAGAGGATCCGATATTTAATCCGACCGAAGCTATTAAAATGGAAAAAATTAACACCCAGGCAGTATGGCCTTTCATGGAAATATTTTCTTTTATGTCTTCAATGGTGCCTTCTTTGTCGGTGTCGTGACTGATATCCAACAACCCAAATAAAAATTGTTGTATTTTTACCCAAGCTTCTTTTATTTTTTTCTTTTCGGCCGGCTTCAAGTCTTTTTCGTCTTCCATTATTACATTTTTTTAAACAAAATTTTCTCCAAATTTGGTTTTTACCGCTGAAGTGATTTGTTTTATCTCTTGTTCTTTGTTTTTTGGGCAAATCAGCATCACATCCTCTTTTTCAATCACAATATAATCATTTAATCCTTGTATCACAACACGTTTTTTCGATTGTGTTTGTACGATATTGTTTGCTGAATCTATAAAAATAACGTTACCGCCCAAAGTGGCATTTTGGTCCGAATCTTTTTTTAGTTCATGATATAAAGAGCTCCAGGTCCCCAAATCATTCCAAGCAAAATTTACCGGCAATACAAATACGTTGTTTGCTTTTTCCATAATGCCAAAATCAATGGAAATATTTTCTGAAAACGCGTAATTTGATTCAATAAATTGGGTTTCTAAAGCGGTATTGTAATTATTTTCTCCTTCTGAAAAGATTGCGAACATTTCAGGCAAATGTGTTTTAAAAGCCGTTAAAATACTTTTTACACTCCACACAAAAATGCCGGCATTCCAAAGGTAATCGCCACTTTTTAAAAATTGTTCAGCCTTTTCCAAATTGGGTTTTTCGGTAAATTTTTTGACTTTCTTAAGTTCGTTTTCTGAATTTTCAAACTGAATATAACCGTAACCTGTATTAGGATTTGTTGGCTGAATGCCAAGTGTTACCAATGCATCATTTTCTGTGCAGAAATCGAACGCTGTTTTAATATTTTTTAAAAATTCTTGTTCGTCTTCAATCCAATGATCCGATGGTGCCACCACCATAATGCCATCCGGGTTTTCATTGTAAATTTTATATGCACTGTATAAAATACACGGTGCCGTGTTCCGCATTGCAGGTTCTAACAGCAATTGTTTCGATGAAATTTTTGGCAACTGCCCAAAAACCAAATTTTCATATTTTTTGTTGGTGGCGATTAAAATATTTTCTGAAGGAATTATTTTTTCAAATCGGCTTACAGTCTTTTGGATTAGGGTGCTCCCGGTTCCCAGCATATCGTGAAATTGTTTGGGAAACTGCTCGGTGCTCATAGGCCAAAATCGGGAACCAACGCCGCCAGCCATTATTACTGCATAATAATTCTTATCCATCTCAATAAATTTATAGGTCAAAAATACGAATTATCCTTTGTTTTTGTTGGCAATGACCTTTTTTAATGTGCAGTTAGGACTTCCACTTCAGCATTTGGGTTAAATAAATACACTTTTTTACTTGCCATTTCAATACATTCAAACCGTGTTCTTCTTTTGGCCCCTTTTTTAAAAGCTTTGTTGTTGAAGCTAAAAAAGCTTCCGATTTCGAGCTCAAAGACAAAACTCTTTCCCGATTTTTCATTGTAGATGTTCATTTCGCGCGTTAAATTAACGTCGGCTCCGGTGCTCGCTTTCGGATTTTTAAGGTAATTCGCCAAATGGGGAAGCAGGTGCGACGGATAAATAGTCGGCTGCAAAAAAGGCAACATCAAATGCTGAAAATTTTGCTTCCATTCCTTGCCGTGCGGTTTTACCCTTTTGTGCTTTTTAAAAGTTACCCAATGCGCCAATTCGTGAATTAGCGTAAATAAAAACTGATATTGATTTAACGTGTTATTTAAAGTGATTTGAAAATCGCCGTTGAGTTTTCTTTTAAAATCACCGTGTTTTGTGGCTCTGTTATTCACAATTTTGATATGTATGGGATGATTTGTCAAAATTTCTTCAACCAATCCAACCGAAGCTTCGGGAATGTATTTTGAAAGTATTTTCATAGAATATTAAGGTGTTGTTGAAGAAACCTGCAAAATTTTTCCATTATAAAATTTATTTCCTATTAAGGCAAAATTATAAATATAATCGGCCATTTCTTCAGCGGAAACAGATGCTTTATATCCGGGAAACGCCTCTTCAAGCATTTCGGTTTGCACCGCTCCCAGGGCCAATGCGTTAAAGGAGATTTGTTGTTCCTTATATTCTTCCGCCAACACTTCGGTCAATGTCAATAAAGCGCCTTTTGATGAACTGTAAGCTGCCAATCCGGGAAATTTCATACTGCCCTGAATGCCGCCGATACTGCTGATATTTACCACGTGACTTCCTTTTGCTAAAAATGGGATCAGCAATAGCGTTAGTTCGGCAACGGCAAAAACATTGACTTTATAAACTTCTAAAAAATCTGCGGAAGTTAAATTTTCAAAAGGTTTGTTGATTAATTTCCCGGCATTATTGATCAATATATCAACCTGTTTCCAGTTTTCACTTACAAAATCCGTCACCTTTTTTAAATCTTTTTCAGCAGATAAATCCACAGAAATGGTGGTGATATTTTTCAGCTTTAGATTTCCCAATGAGGTTGTGTTTCTCGACAAGGCCAATACCTGAAAATTATTTTTGGCAAACAATTGCGCCAGTTCAAAACCAATTCCGCGACTTGTTCCTGTAATTATTGCGTTTTTCATATCTTGAATTTTCATCAAAAAACCAAACTAATCATTATTTTGATATATTTGGTAAAACTAAACCATTTTAATCTTTCTACTTATGAAAAAATCAACCATTTTTATTTTTCTGTTTTTTATGGCAACATCACTTTTTTCACAAAAAACATATTTACACTGCGGAAAATTAATTGACACTAAATCTGGAAAAATTGCTACACAAATGACTGTAATTATTTCAGAAAATAAAATTATAGATGTTCAAAAAGGATATATTTTGTCGGATAACCAAAAAGATATAACTATAGATTTAAAACAAAAAACGGTTATGCCAGGTCTTATTGATATGCACGTTCACGTAGAATTTGAAATGAGTCCTTCTAGATACCTAGATGAATACACCTTGAATGAAGCTGATATTGCTTTTAATTCGGTAAAATTTGCCGAAATAACACTGTTAGCTGGTTTTACCACTGTTAGAGATTTAGGAGGAACAGGAGTGAATGTTTCACTTCGTAATGCAATTAATTCCGGAAAAATTAAAGGGCCAAGAATTTTTACAGCAGAAAAGTCATTAGCTACAACAGGCGGCCATGCGGATCCCACAAATGGAAGCAGCAGAAAATTAATGGGTGATCCAGGACCTAAAGAAGGTGTTGTAAATAGTGTGGAGGATGCTAAAAAAGCGGTGCGCCAAAGATATAAAAATGGCGCAGACTTAATAAAAATTACGGCAACGGGCGGTGTGCTTAGTGTGGCCAAAAGTGGTCAAAACCCACAATTTACTGTGGAAGAAATTAAGGCAATAACTGAAACTGCAAAAGATTATGGAATGCACGTTGCAACGCACGCACACGGAGATGAAGGAATGAGACGGGCAATTTTAGGAGGTGTTAAAACCATTGAACACGGCACTTTAATGTCTGAAGAAACAATGGATTTAATGATTAAATATAATGCCTATTTGGTGCCAACAATTACCGCAGGAAAAGAAGTGTCTGATAAGGCTAAAGTCAAAGGGTTTTACCCTGATATTGTAGTTCCTAAAGCCTTAGAAATAGGCCCAAAAATTCAAAGTACTTTTGCAAAGGCCTATAAAAAAGGAGTTGGAATTGCCTTTGGAACTGATGCAGGGGTTTTTGACCATGGTAAAAACGGGAAAGAATTTGGTTATATGGCGGAAGCTGGAATGCCCGCCATTGAAACAATTCAATCTGCAACCATTACACCTGCTAAAATTCTAAATATGGATGATAAAATTGGAACCATTGAAGTAGGTAAATTAGCGGATATTATTGCGGTTGATGAAGACCCAACCCAAAACATACATACTATGGAAAATGTGACCTTTGTAATGAAAGAAGGTGTAATTTATAAACAATAATTCAGTTGTTAAATATAATATGTTGATAAGCGCCAATATCAGCAGGAATGCCTCTTGTGACGCCTAAAATATCAATTGGTGTTAAAATCCTTCCTTGTTCATTCCCTTTTTTGATGGCTCCTGAATTTTGGCCAATCATTAATTCGTTTTTTAATGGCGATTTAAAATGCGGATTTCCGTTAAAAATATTGTCAATAAAACGGATTGGATCGTTAAAGTCCTTAACTCTAATCAAATTGTTTTTAAAGGAATAATTGAAAACAGTGCCTTCGGCTTTTTCAATCACCAATTCAATATTGCTGTTTCCGTCAATAATGCAATTGGTGAAATTAGCTGCGTGTAAATTGCGTTTTTCAACAACTTGCGCGTTGTTTTTATTGTAAGTGAAAAAATTATTGATTAAAACGCTTGGGTATTGCCTAAAACTGTTGTTCCAATAATTTGCAAAGGTTGAATGAACAAAATTGTAAGTTCCGCCAATGGTGCAGGCCAAAGACGATTGTCCGCTGTTGTTAATCACCAAATTTTCTCCGTAAATATTGGTTTCTCGTCCAAAAATGCCAAAATTGGAACTGTTGTAAATCTGGCTATTTTTAATGATTAAAGTAGGAGCCAAGTTATTGCCGATTGAATCAGAAATAATTCCTGCGGAAGCATTTTTGATGATGGTGTTTTTTATGCTGTTGTTTTTACTTCCTGCACGAAGCCAAATTGCGCCCCATTGTCCGGGAGTATTGCTGAATTTCGGCTCAAGCCGGTCACCTTCCATAAAAACTTTATTGTTTAATTCGCCATTGATGGTTAATGTGGCATTTTTAGAAACTATCAATCCGGAATTTGCGTGAAAATAAATTTTTGCACCCGCTTCAATGGTCAGTGTTTTGCTTGGCGGAACCGCGCAATAACCATAAATTACATAAGGTTTTTCGTTGGTGAAAGTAGTATTGTCTTCGAGAAAAAATCCGTTGACTTTTAAATCTTCGCCATCAGTTGTTTTTCCGATAGAAATTGTTTCAATAAAACCATTTGCATCTTTTGAAGGAAACAAAAAATGGGCATCTTTTACCAAAGTCACCAGTTTTACCTCCTGTAAATTTATGCCATGGTCGAAAACAATTTCATCAGTATAAATCGGGTTGGAAACCTGACTGTAATCAATGGTGGTTTCAATAAAAATAAACAGACTGTCTTTGGCCAAAATTTCCACATTTTCAAAAATTTTGCCCGGAATTCCGTCAACATTCAACCTGTAAAACGAACCGTCGCCTTTGCCGAGGGCAATGGACGGAATGGAGATATTTTTATTGCTTTTGTTATAGACCTTTAAATTGTAGGTGCTTGAGCCAATATTGGTAAAAACGGTATCCAAATACACCGTATCTTTTGAAAATGAAAGGTTGCCCGAACTTAACTCCGCTGAAAAATCTTTTCTGCACGAAAAAAAGACCAGCAATGTTATAGCACATAATAAAGTTACAGAATAACGCATTCGGGTTGTTTTTGTAAAGGTAAAAAAATAATTTTCAGCGCCTTATTTTTTCAGCAATTCAATCTCGAACAATTTACCCCAGTGTTTTCCGGTCACAAAAAGGCGATTATTTTCTTTGTCGAAGGCGATTCCATTAAGCACTTCATCAGCATCATCTAATTTTTGTTCTTTATCAATAAGGGTTTTTAAACCATTTAAATTGGCAACGCCTTCCACTTTTCCTGTGTTTGGATTCACTATTAAAATACTGTTTTGTTGCCAAATATTCGCGTAGATCAGTCCGTTTACATATTCCAGTTCGTTCAGTTTTTCCACTTTGCGCTCGTTGGTGTAAACTTCAATATAACTTTCCTCAACTAGGGTTTCGGGATTCAAAAACCAAATAAGTTCTGTTCCGTCGGTTTTAATTAATTTTTCGCCGTTATGGGTCAGTCCCCAACCTTCCCTGCTTTTGGTGTAATTGAATGTTTTTTCTTGCTCAAAAGTGTTTAAATCATATACAAAACCAATGCCGCTTTGCCAGGTGAGCTGGTACAATTTATTGTTGAAAATAGTGATTCCTTCACCAAAATATTGTTCATCTAAATCTTTTTGCTGCAATACTTTTCCGGTTTTCAACTCAACTTTCCTAATGGAAGAACTTCCTTTCCTGCCGGTTCCTTCATATAAAAATCCTTTGTAAAATTCCAATCCTTGGGTATAAGCGTCTTTGTCGTGCGGAAAGGTGTTTATTATTTTATAAGTATAAATTTCCGGAGCTGCATCAGCCAAAAAATAAATGATTTCAGAAATCTTCGTCGTTTTATTTTCGTGAAAAATAATGGCGGTGATGATATGTTTCCCCAATTTATAATCATTAATTTTAAGGGTTGCAGATGTTAGGTCACTTTTTACTTTTTTATCATCTATTAAAAATAGGACAGAATCAATAGGCTGATTGTTTTTTTCTGAAACAGAAATGGTCAATTCCTTATTTGTCTGAATTTTTTGTGGTGCATTTATTATAAATTGATGTTCGCTTTTACAGGAGAATAATAGGATAAAGATGAAAAAACTAAAAAAAGGTTTATAGGACATATCTTAAAATGGAGGTTTATGAATTTTTTATGTAAATAAAATAAATTATTTGTTTGAAGTTTCAAAAATATAGTTAAATTTGCAGTCTTAAAAATAAAATTACATTTAAAACGAGTTTACGATGAAAAAAGGTATACACCCAGAAAATTATAGAATGGTAGCATTTAAAGATATGTCGAATGAAGATGTATTTTTGACTCGTTCAACAGTAAACACCAGAGAAACTCTTGAAGTAGATGGTGTTGAATACCCTTTGGTAAAATTAGAGATTTCAAGAACTTCACATCCATATTACACAGGTAAAACTAAAATGGTTGACACTGCAGGACGTATTGATAAGTTCAAAACTAAATATGCACAATTTAAAAAATAATTTGCAGCATTAAAATATTTAAAATCCTCAACGAAAGTTGGGGATTTTTTTTGATATATGATGGGTTTAAGCCAAAATTAATGGGGTGTATTCAGTTGGTCTTTAATTTGTTATAATATTTACATTCATAAATAATTACTATATTGCATATTAAAACTGTTAGTATGCCTATATATATGGATCGCCATGATGTATCTGAAACCGTTACAGCAGAAAACGTAGCGCAATTACATCAAGCGGATTTAAAAATACAAGATCAATATAAATGCAGGGGAATTACGTATTGGTTTGATGAAAAAAGAAAAACGGCATTTTGTTTAATTGAAGCACCTAACAAGGAGGCTATAAAAAAAATGCATGACCACGCTCACGGTGATGTGCCTCATAAAATAATTGAAGTTGACAGTAAAATAGTTGAATCTTTTTTGGGTAGAATTGAAGATCCTGTTAATGCTCAAAACACTAAATTAAACATCATAAACGATCCGGCTTTCAGGGTTATTATGGTTTTAAAATCCAGTAGTTATATAGATAGATTAGAAGCAAATCAGTTTAATTTATTTGCGCAAAAATTTCATAACAGTGTTTTAAAATCCTTAAAACATTTTAAAGGAAGTATTGTTAAAAGTGACAGTAATTATTATTTAGTGTCTTTTAAATCGGTAAGCAATGCTGTTTCTTGTATCCTTAAAATTCAAGCAAATTTTAAATATGTCACTCCAAAATTCGATTTGAAAAACCGTAAAATTAAAATTGCATTAGGCGCCGGAGTTCCGGTGTCTGATGAAAAAAACCTTTTTGAAGAAGCCATAGTTTTGGCTACAAGAATGTGTGATATTGTGAATGCTCAAGTGGTTATTTCTAATGAGGTGAAGGTATTGTATGAAAGTGAAAACAGAAATTTGATTATTGATCACAAATTAATTAAAGCTTTAGATCCATCCGAAGAAAGCTTTCTGATAAAATTAATGAATTATGTTGAACAATTATGGAATGCCTCCAGTTTTAATGTCAATAATTTCAGTAGCGGTTTGGGGTACAGTAAATCACAATTTTACAGAAAATTGATAAAGCTAACAGGTTTGTCTCCCAATAATTTTATTAAAGAATATAGATTGCAAAAGGCTTTAGAATTACTTCATAAACAAAACAGAAACATCTCTGAAATTGCTTATGAATCCGGTTTTAACAGCCCTGCTTATTTTTCTAAATGTTTTATGGAAAAATACGGTATTTTACCTTCAAAATTTATTCAACAGCATAAAACTTAGTCATTATAGTTTTATGGAATGACCCAAAATTATACTTATTTGAATTAAATGTAGCGGTATTTTCTTTTAAATATCACTAAAATTGGTTGTTTAAAAGATTCATTGAAAAGATGCTAATCTTTTTGGTTGATCTTATTGAATACTTTATTACTAACCTAAAAATCAAATATTATGACAAAAACACTTTATGAACGTTTAGGAGGCAGAGATGGCATTTCACGGATTGTTGATGACACTGTTGAGACACACATGAACAACCCTGCCGTAAATGCAAGATTTTTGCCTTACAAAGAGCAGCCAGAAAAATTAGGGGTCATTAAACAGCATACCATTGAATTTTTTAGCGCGGGCAGTGACGGGCCACCAATATATAATGGAAAAGATATGGTAACCGCCCATAAAGGAATGAATATTAGTCCGGCGGAATATATGCATGTAATTGACGATATTTTTGTTGCTTTGGATAAAAATTCCATCAGTGAAGACTCAAAAAAAGATGTGCTTGCCATTCTATGGTCATTGAAGGGAATGATTGTCTCTCAATAATTTTTTGTAAAATTTAAAAACAAAAACCATGAAAAATCCAGCAAAAAATTTAGACACTTCCTTAATTGAAGAATTTTCAGCTAAAATTAGGGGCGAATTAATATTCCCGAAAGATTCAGGGTATAACAATGCACGTAAAGTGTATAATGCAATGATAAATAAGCATCCTGGCTTAATTGTAAAATGTGTGGATGTTGCTGATGTTATTAATTGCGTAAATTTTGGCAGAAAAAATAATTTATTGGTTGCCGTCAGAGGCGGTGGTCACAATGGCGGCGGTTTAGGCATTTGTGACGGCGGATTGGTAATTGATTTATCAGGAATTAAATATGTTCGAGTTGACACTTCAAATAATACCGTAAGAGTTGGAGGAGGAAACCTATGGGGAGAAGTTGACCACGCGACACATCCTTTTGGGTTGGCAGTTCCTGCAGGAATAATTTCATCAACAGGTGTGGGCGGATTAACGCTTGGCGGAGGTATTGGTCATTTATCAAGAAAATATGGATTGACCATAGATAATTTATTGGAAGCCGATATGGTTTTGGCTGATGGAAGTTTTGTAACTGTAAATGATAAGCAGAACACAGATTTATATTGGGCTATTCGCGGTGGCGGCGGTAATTTCGGAATTGTAACCTCTTTTAAATTTCAAGCGCATCCTGTAAAAACTGTTTTTGGCGGCCCAACTTTATGGCCTATCGAAAAAACAGAGGAAATTATGGAATGGTATCAAAAGTTTTTAACGAATGCTCCAGACGAATTAAACGGATTTATTGCTACTATGGTTATTCCGGGAGCACCATTTCCCGAACATCTGCACAACAAACAATTCTGTGGAATCGTGTGGTGTTATGTGGGTGATATGGATAAAGCAGCTGAAGTATTCAAGCCAATATTAGCGATGAAGCCTTTATTTGAACATGTGGGTGAAATGCCATATCCGGCAATTCAAACATTATTTGACGGATTATTTCCTTCAGGGCTGCAATGGTATTGGAGAGCAGACTTTTTTAATGAATTGGGCCCTGAAATCAGTGCGCAACATTTGAAATTCGGATCAAAAATTCCAACGCCACTTTCTCAAATGCATTTATACCCAATAAGTGGTGCAGCGAGTAATGTTGGCAAAGATGAAACACCTTGGGCTTATCGCGACGCAAAATATGCAGGCGTAATTGTTGGTGTTTCTCCAAACCCTGAAGATTCAGATAAAATCACAAACTGGTGTAAAGATTATTGGGAAGCTTTGCATCCATATTCTTCTGGTGGCGCCTACTCAAATTTTATGATGGATGAAGGACAAGAACGTGTGAAAGCTAGTTATAAACACAATTATGGCCGTTTGACAAAAATTAAAATGAAATATGATCCAACTAATTTTTTTAGCGTGAATCAGAATATAAAACCGAATAATTAATATAAAACATTGTTGTTGGATAAGATAAGAATTCAAAAAGATGGATTTATTTCATACAAAATGGTATTTGATAAACGGTTCGCCCAGATGGATTTATTCATATCAAGTTCTAAAATAATATTGAATTAAGGGATTTCTGAATTTTAGAAATACTTTGAATAAATTTAATTGAATAAATTGTGCGTTATCATATTAATATTTAGTAGTTTAGTTATACTATTAACTAAAAATATTTAATTATGAAGATTTTAAAAGGTTTATTGATTTTCATTATTTTATTGCCTGTTATTAATTGCACCAATAATGAAAAACCGTTATCAGCTATTTTAAAGCCAGAAGCTTTAAAGGAAAATCAGCACATGTATGTTATTGAGCGTGAAATTCCGAATGCAGGCAAGTTAACTGCGGAAGAATTGAAAGCAATTTCACAAACTTCTTGTGGGGTATTGGAAAAAATGGGTTCAGAAATTCAATGGGTTCATAGCTATGTTACTAATGATAAAATTTATTGTGTTTATCTGGCTCCAAACGAAGAAATGGTTCGGGAACACGCAAAACTAGGAGGATTTCCGGCAAATTCCGTAAGCGAGGTTGCAACAATTATTAATCCAAAAACGGCAGAATAATTTAGTTTTTTAGCACTAAATTTATTGATTGTAATCAAAAAACCCATTGCCTTTGCAGAGGCCACTGAAAAAGCTCATCTAAATTGAGCAAGATTTATAAAAGCGATTAAGTTTAAGGTAACTTTGACTTAGTCGCTTTTTTATTTCTGTTTTCTAAACTTGTATTTTTTGCCAATACCATTCAATAATGGTTGTAA
>JAUXPH010000044.1 GCA_030683995.1 Lutibacter sp. | reverse complement strand
GAAAAGTTCACCCCATTCTTTTTACTATTTTATTTTCTCATTAAAGTTATGAACTTTTTTATTAGTTATGAGTCTCCCCCGGACCCCCTCTTTTCAACATCATCATTATTATAAATATTATTTATAATACAAATCTAAAGGACTTCTGACTTCCGTCTTCTGTCTTAATTTTTAACTTGAAACTTGAAACTTGAAACCAAGAAACGTTTCAAACTATTTTATTTCAACCAGTCGTAACCTTTTTCTTCCAATTCGTAAGCCAGTTCTTTTCCGCCCGATTTCACGATTTTACCATTGTACAAAACATGGACAAAATCAGGAACAATATAATCCAACAAACGTTGGTAATGCGTAATTAACAATACCGCATTTTTCTCGCTTTTTAGTTTGTTTACGCCATTTGCCACAACTTTTAGGGCATCAATGTCCAAACCTGAATCGGTTTCATCCAAAATAGCCAATTGCGGTTCCAACATCGCCATTTGGAAAATTTCATTTCTTTTTTTCTCGCCTCCGGAAAATCCTTCATTTAAGGAACGCGATAAAAATTTACGGTCTATTTCCAATAAATCTGCTTTTTCACGAATCATTTGCAACATTTCTTTTGCAGGCAATTCTCCCATTCCTTTGGCTTTGCGCGTTTCGTTAATGGCAGTTTTTATGAAGTTTGTAACCGTTACGCCAGGAATTTCTATCGGATATTGAAACGATAAAAAGACACCTTTATGCGCTCTGACTTCAGGAGCGAAATCGGATAAATCTTCTCCGTTTAATTCCACAGTACCTTCGGAAACCTCGAACTCTTCTTTTCCTGCAATAACAGATGCTAGCGTACTTTTTCCAGAACCGTTTGGCCCCATAATCGCATGAACTTCACCTGCTTTTATTTCGAGATTGATTCCTCTTAAAATCTCTTTGCCATTGATATTGGCGTGTAAATTATTTATTTTTAACATTTTTTATTCGTTTATCTGTTTATTTGTTGAGGTGTGTATTTGTTGTAAATCTAATAACATTTCAACTTTTTTATACTTTTTCCAACGCGTCAGCTGGCCCAATCGCTAAAAATGTTCACTGAACATTTTTTTAACGCTTTGTCCCCCTTCGGGGGTTAGGGGGCTTTATCCTACCGATCCTTCCAAACTTATTTCCAACAATTTTTGTGCTTCCACGGCAAATTCCATTGGCAACTTGTTAAGTACTTCTTTACCAAATCCGTTTACGATTAAAGCAATGGCTTTTTCGGTATTGATACCGCGTTGGTTGCAGTAAAACAATTGATCTTCCCCAATTTTACTGGTGGTGGCTTCGTGCTCTATTTGTGCCGATTTGTTTTTTACTTCAATATAAGGAAAGGTATGCGCGCCGCATTTATCGCCCATCAATAAGGAGTCGCATTGCGAAAAATTCCTGGCGTTGTTGGCTCTCGGACTTATTTGCACCAAACCTCTATATGAATTGTGTGAATGTCCTGCGGAAATTCCTTTTGAAATAATGGTGCTTTTTGTGTTGTTTCCCAAATGGATCATTTTTGTGCCGGTATCTGCTTGCTGAAAATTGTTGGTTACTGCAATTGAATAAAATTCACCAACAGAGTTATCGCCTTTTAAGATGCAACTTGGATATTTCCAGGTAATGGCGCTTCCGGTTTCCACTTGTGTCCACGAAATTTTTGCGTTTTTTTCACACAAACCACGTTTGGTCACAAAATTATAAACACCGCCTTTTCCTTCTTTATCTCCTGGAAACCAGTTTTGAACCGTTGAGTATTTTATTTCGGCATCATCCAAAGCAATTAATTCCACAACAGCGGCATGCAATTGATTTTCATCACGTGCCGGCGCGGTGCAACCTTCCAAATAACTCACATAACTGCCTTCATCGGCAATTAACAACGTGCGTTCAAATTGTCCGGTTCCTCCTTCGTTGATTCTGAAATAGGTTGACAATTCCATCGGACAAGTAACGCCTTTGGGGATGTAACAAAACGATCCGTCAGAAAAAACAGCCGAATTTAAAGCCGCATAAAAATTATCGGTTTTGGGAACAATGCTTCCTAAATATTTTTTAACCAATTCAGGATGTTCTTGAATGGCTTCAGAAATCGGGCAAAAAATAATGCCTCTTTCGTTTAAAGTCTTTTTAAAAGTTGTTGCCACAGAAACGGAGTCAATCACTATATCCATAGCGACATTTGACAAACGTTTTTGTTCTCCAATGGAGATGCCCAGCTTTTCAAAAGTTTTTAGCAATTCCGGATCAACTTCATCCAAACTGTTTAATTTTGGTTTTTGTATTGGTGCAGAATAATAGCTGATATCTTGAAATGAAGGTTTTTCATATCGAACATTTGCCCATTCAGGTTCAGTCATTTCGTTCCAAATACGAAACGCATCCAAACGCCATTCGGTCATCCAAGCAGGTTCGTTTTTCTTTTTGGAAATGGCTATTACCACGTCTTCATTTAAACCAACAGGAAACTTGTCCGATTCAATATCCGTATAAAAACCGTATTCGTACTCTTTGGTTTCGAGTTCTTTTTTTAAATCGTCTTCAGTAAATTTACCCATTTTTGTATATTTTATCTTTGAAAGATGAACGCCTTGATTCAATTCTAATAAGCACAGCAATTTTTATATCGTTGTTTTTGTGCGCGTTACCCGCCAGCTGGCGGGTCGGGCTTTTCACTATATCTTTTTTACTTCGCCGAAAAGGCGAATCAAAAAAGGATATCGTTGCAATCCCTAACGCAAATGCTGGTCTAAATAGAAATAACCTTTATTTTTCAAACTTTCAATTTTTGAATTTTTATAGTGAAAATGATTCACCACAACCGCAAGTTCTTTGGGCATTCGGATTTTTAAACACAAATCCGGTTCCTTTTAAACCGCCAGAATACTCCAAAGTTGTGCCAACAAGGTACAAAAAGCTTTTTTTATCAACAATAATTTTTACGCCATTGTCTTCAAAAACCTTGTCGCCTTCAACTTGCTCTTTGTCGAATTTTAAGTCATAAGAAAGTCCGGAACAACCGCCGCTTTTTACCCCAACCCTAACAAAGTCGTTTTCAGGGTTAAAGCCGTCGTCTTTCATAAGCTCAATCACCTTATTTTTCGCTATGTCTGAAACTTTTATCATATCGCTTAAATAGATTAATTCTAAATAAGCGCAAATATAAGGACAAAAAATGGTATTTAAAATCTTTTTGATATGAATATAATTAATAGTGTCATAGTTGTTGCCTATAAACATTTATCTTTGCAAAATGATAGAAGATAAAAACGAAACGCGCACAAGCTTGTCTGAATTGGGAGAATTCGGATTGATAAAACACTTAACCCAAAACTTTGGCATTCAGCATAAAAGCACTATAAAAGGCGTTGGTGATGATGCGGCAGTTTTAGAAATAAAGGACAAAAATATTTTGGTGACCACCGATTTATTGGTGGAAGGCGTGCATTTCGATTTAAGTTATATGCCTTTGAAACATTTGGGTTATAAAGCGGTTGTGGTGAATGTTTCCGATATTTATGCAATGAACGGAATTGCGACCCAAATTACGGTTTCAATCGCTGTTTCAAACCGATTTCCTTTGGAAGCTGTTGAAGCATTGTATGAAGGAATTCACTTGGCCTGTAAAACGTATGGCGTGGATTTGGTTGGCGGTGACACCACTTCATCTACCAGAGGTTTAATGATTAGCATTACCGCCATTGGCGAAGCAAAAAAGAAAGATATTGTGTACAGAAATACGGCAAAACCAAACGATTTGTTGGTGGTAACGGGTGATATAGGCGCTGCATATTTGGGATTGCAGGTTTTGGAGCGCGAAAAAAGGGTTTTTGAAGTGAATCCAAATTCTCAACCCGATTTAACCAATTACACTTATTTGGTTGAAAAACAATTGAAGCCTGAAGCCAGAAAAGATATGGTGGAATTATTTGCGGCGTTGAACGTGAAACCAACAGCGATGATTGATATTTCCGACGGACTTTCTTCTGAAATATTGCATATTTGTACGCAATCGAAAGTGGGCTGTAATTTATATGAGGAAAAAATCCCGTTGGATCCACAAGTAATTTCAACCTGCGAGGAATTCGATTTAAACAGCACTACCATTGCTTTAAGCGGCGGCGAAGATTACGAATTGTTGTTCACCATTTCCCAGGAAGATTTCCCTAAAATTAAAGGAAATCCGCACTTAACCGTGATTGGCCATATGACCGATGAAAGTGTTGGCGTAAATTTAGTGACGCGCGCCGGACAGCAAATAAAATTAACCGCCCAGGGTTGGGATGCTTTGTTGAATAAGTAGTGAAATTTTTTTAGGCAATAAAAAAATCAGCTGCAAAAAAACATTTTTAAAATGGGTCTTTACGATAAATATGTGCTGCCAAATGCCATAGATTGGGCTTGCAAACAAAAATCTAGCATGAAGCAACGAGAAAAGATAATACCGCTTGCAAGCGGCAATGTTTTGGAAATTGGCATTGGATCTGGATTGAATTTGCCATTTTACGATAAAAGGAAGGTGAACCACCTAACGGCGATTGATCCTTCCTCATATATTTGGAAGAAAAACAGTTTGGACACCAACACTTTAGGTTTTGAATTCGATTTTATGGAGGCTTTTTCTGAGAATATTCCGGCCGACAACAATAGTTTTGACACGGTAGTAATTACTTATGCGCTGTGCACTATCCAAGATACCGACAAAGCTTTTGATGAAATAAAAAGAGTGCTTAAAAGGGAAGGAAAATTGCTGTTTTGTGAACATGGAAAAGCACCTGATAAAAAAATAGTGCGATGGCAAAATATTCTTAACCCAGTTTGGAAAAAATTTAGTGGCGGCTGTAATTTAAACAGGGACATTAAATTTATGATTGAGCGCAACGGCTTTAAAATACTAAAACTCGAAAAAATGTACATTCCTGGCTGGAAGCCCGCCAGTTTTAATTATTGGGGAATCGCGGAAATTAAGTAATGTTTTAAGTTGGCGTAATTACCCTAATAAAATGAAATTATATTCAGAATATTATGCGAGTGAAAAATTCTAAAATTCCAAAATAAAAAATGTCTCAACTTCTTAAATATAGAGAAAAATTAAATTTGACCCAAGAACAGTTGTCTGTCAAGGCAAGTGTTTCTGTAAGAACAATTCAAAGAATTGAGGCTGGTAGAGAACCCAAAGGATACACATTAGAAGCATTGTCTAAAGCATTAGATATTACTAAAAATGAATTACTTGAGGGTAATATTGAACAACCTAAAAATAACAACCAATTAATTAAATTGATTAACCTATCCTCTTTATTCCTGATCTTTTTACCACTGGGAAGCATCATCACTCCAATCATAATTATGTATTGGAAAAAAGAAGTTAACGCTATATCGAAGCAAATTGTTTCTATTCAAATTTTATGGACATTGGCTTTTCCTGTTATTGTATTGACAAGTGCTTTTGTTGGAAAATGGCTTTCTTTAAGCAATCAAATAGTTCCGTTGACGATGGTTCTATTATTCGTTGCCAATTTGTATATTATTATACGTAATGCCATCGAAATTAACAAAAACAAAAAACTTCATATAGGTCTGAATTTTAGTTTTTTATAAACCTGTCGGCTAATTGTCACGTTATTGTCAGGCTCATTTGTGGCTTATATTTTGTTGAAATATTTAATATTGCATCCATAAAAAATTAAACTTATTACACAATGAAAAAGTATTTATTATTCATCCCTTTATTATTTATCACTACACTGGTTTCAGCTCAAATCGACATAAAATCAGATTTATACAAAACAATTATTTCAAAAGACAGTTTACTTTTTAATGTTGGTTTCAACACTTGTGACATAAGCCAATTTGAAAATTTATTAAGCGAAAAATTCGAATTCTTTCACGACAAAGACAGCATTTCAAATAAAAAACGATTTCTTCACAATCTCCGAAATGGTTTGTGTAATTCGCCAACATCATTTCAAGCAAGAAGAGAATTGTTGCCAGAAAGCACCAAAATTTATCCACTTTACAAAAGAGAAATACTTTATGGCGCAATCCAAATTGGAATTCATCAGTTTTTTGAAACAATAGAAAAACGAAAAGAAGTATTTGGAAGTTCAGCCAAGTTTACGCATTTATGGCTTTTAGAAAACGGAGTTTGGAAACTTACAAAATCTTTAAGCTACGACCATCAGGATCAATTGCTTGATCCCTTAAAATCATCCATTTTTGATAATGATACCGAAATTGAAAATTGGCTTACCGAAAATAAAGTTCCAACTCTAGGAATTGGTTTAATTAATGATGGTAAATTGCAACAAGTTAAAGTATTTGGAGAACTAAAAAAAGGAGTAAGCGCACCATATAATACAATATTCAATGTTGCTTCATTAACAAAACCAATCACAGCAATTGTCACTTTAAAATTTGTTAGTTTAGGAAAATGGAATTTGGATGAACCAATTTACAAATATTGGACAGACCCAGATATTGCAAATGACCCAAATTTAAAGAAGCTAACAACAAGACATATTCTAAGCCATCAAACAGGATTTACAAATTGGCGTGGTAATAATAAAGACGGAAAACTGCATTTTGAATTTGAACCAGGAGCAAAATATCAATATTCAGGTGAAGGTTTTGAATATTTGAGAAAAGCATTAGAAAATAAATTTCATAAAACACTTGACCAATTAGCAAATGAATTAATTTTTACGCCATTGCATATGACAGACACCAAATATTTTTGGGACAATAAAACTGACAGCACAAGATTTGCAATTGGTTATGACAATAAAGGCAATGCTTATGAAACTATAGAAAATAAAACCGCAAACGGTGCTGACGATTTATTAACAACGATTGAAGATTATGGAAATTTTTTAGTTAGTGTATTGAATAGCGAAGAATTATCAAAGAAAGTTTTTGATGATATGATGACAAATCAAGTTGAAACCAAAAATGGAAAGCATTTTGGACTTGGTTTTGAAATTTTTGATTTCGGAAATGGAGAAATTGCATTGTCACACGGTGGAGCAGACAATGGAGTTCAAACAATTGTATTCATATTTCCAAAATCAAGAAAAGGAATTCTAATTTTCACAAATGTTGATGATGGTTATAAAGTTTATGAAAAATTACTGACTCATTATTTGCGTGAAAAAGGAAAAAGGATTGTTGAAATAGAAACAAAACAGTAACTACGCACAATGGCCAATAAATTAAATTAACGGTAGTATCCAATAAACTGTGTAAACATAAAAAATCTCGGGGTTCAAGAACCTTGAGATTTTTTATTTAATTATTAACGTGATTATTTAATTTTGAAAAATAATGCTGTTATTTAGCTTGTTGAACTGGAAATAACTCGACCTAGGAGAGTTATTCCATTTCAACAATGCCACGTGTTTTTTAATTTT
>JAUXPH010000049.1 GCA_030683995.1 Lutibacter sp. | reverse complement strand
TAAAATTCATCTGAAAAACGCGCATTGTTCCATTGATAAAAAAGCACCACATACATACTCACATGGGTTGCGTTTAAGCGTTTGTCGTGACTTAATTTCAGGAAGAAGCTGTTTAGGTGAATTATGTAATTAACCTCCGGCATTCATTTCAGAATTTATTATGAATACTGTTTTCTTTCAACAATTTGTAAATTTCTTCTGCATCATAGAAAATGATGCCGCCAATTTTTGTGTATGGAAGCGTTCCGTTAATTCTTAATGTTTGAAGTGTTCCAGAACTGACATTTAAAACCCTCTTTAATTCTGATGATTTAAGATATTTTTTGGGTTGAGAAGATCCTGCTGTTTTTAGGATCTTTTTGAAGTCCTCCAACAATTCGATTTTGAATTCTCTAAGGTCATCCGTAGTGATAATTTCTTTTGGCATTTTTGTTCTTGTTTTAGGTTAATTACTGTTTTATAGCGATTTGACTTTCGTAAAACAAAGCTGGGAAGTTTTCATGACAATTCTTCGTAAATGGTTCGTATTTACGAAGAAATTTAACATTTCAAAATATTATATCATTGATAAACAACACTTTAAATAATTGTTATTTTTTTGATGAAGCAGCGTTGAAATAATTTTGCATTTTGATCTCGGTTTTTACTCAAAAATGGTCCTAAAAAAACCCTTTTTTATGGGAAAAAGGGTTAAAAATATGCTTTCGTAAATGGTTCGTAAATGGTTCGTATTTACGAAGAATTTTAACATATTGAAAATTTTATAATGCTTATTATCAGCTATTTAAATATTTCAGCTATTTTTTGTCAATTTTTTTTACAAAGATTTTTAAGTCGAAAAATGTTATTTTATCCGGAACAAATTATTAAACAAAAAGAAGATTTACAAAAAAATATAAAAACCTGTAAATCAGTATTCTATTATTTCTGTTCCGATTTTATTTTAGCATTAAGGGCGGCCGCCACACTTTCCAAAAATTTTGCATGATCCTTAGATCTTGCTTTTATTTCACAAAATGTTTTTTGATAATTTCCCAATTTAATCCCAAAAGCCCGCTCACTGAATTTTACCATTTTTTTTATGTTCTCTGGACCTGACTCTCCAACAGCTCCTCTATAATCCAATCCATATATAGTCTCTATTAAATCCGTATTGGATCCTTTCCATTCTAAAAGCGGTTTGACCACTTTAAGCGGTTTAACCACTTCAATAACAACATTCTCTTTTTTTGGATTAAGCAGCTCTAGTTCACTGGCATAAAACTTCATAAGTAAATTAAATGTGACAATTTTTGAGGCTAATTTATCGTGGCTGGTAGAAAATTCAGGATCCTCCAAATTTTTATTCATAAACAAATCCAATTGGGGATCCTCTCTTAAAAAATAAATATGATCATATTTAGTAGCGTTGAGCCTACAGTATTTTGCAAACTCAAAAACATCAGCTTTTTTAACCTTCAATATCGCTATATGTTCTTTAATGTAAATTCGTTGTTCAGAAATTCCAGATTCCGGATAATTGATCAGAAAATTATTTAATTCCAAATAGAAAAACAGTCTTCCGTGGATTTTGGGTTTTTGCTTTTTAAAAAAATGGATTTCATCTCTTGGTGAAATGGAATCCATATTTCTCATTTCCAATCTTAATTGATATAGGCAGTCTCTTGCTATTTTTATGCTTTTTTCTACTTTACCTAATTTCGGAAGATCTGTTTTTTTTACATCAGTGATGGCTAAATCGAAATTATCGACTATCGTAGCAATTTTTTTCATAACGATATTTAAATTTTACTTTTTCAAGGGGCTAAAAATAGTAAAATTTAACACATAAACTAATCTTTAAAAATAATACGCTTATTAACCTGCTGATTCACTATTTTTTAAATCGTTTTCCGCTTTGTTTTTGCTTAAAACCAGTTTTAACGCATTCATATCATCGCTGACCTTTCGCTCGATGACTTTGGCATAAATTTGCGTTGTAGACAATTTTGTATGCCCTAAAAGCTTGGAAACTGTTTCGATTGGAACACCGTTTGTTAAAGTCACTGTTGTGGCAAAAGTATGTCGCGCCATATGAAAGGTGAGGTTCTTTTTGATACCACAAGCTTCTGCAACATCTTTCAAATAGAAATTTAGTTTTTCGTTTGATATCAATGGAAATAACGTTTCTGAAATAATGGTCATTGGATGATTTTCATATTTATCAATCAATTCTTGTGCTTTATCTAATATTGGTATTTTTATGGGGGTTTTGGTTTTTTGACGTTTAGTAATAATCCAATTGCCACCATCTATTCCTTTATGAATATTATCTTTTGTTAATTGCATAATATCTATATAACTAATTCCTGTGTAACAGCTAAAAATGAATAAATCACAAACCCTTTGAAATCGCTCAATAGGGCAGTGGTACGTTTCTAAATTTGATAATTCATTTTCTGAAAGAAATTCGCGATGGGTTTTTTCAAAAGTTGATTTCCATCTAATAAAAGGGTCTTTCTGTAACCATTCTAAATGATAGGCTAAAGTTATCATCTTTCGTAAACGTTGAATATGTTTCATTACAGTATTTTGTCCAATTGCTTTTGGGTGGCCTTTTGGCCAATAGGAGTTTAAAAAACTTTCAAAATCACAAATAAATTTATAGTCTAATTGATTTAGATATACATCTGTGGTTTTTCTTTTTTGTTCTATAAATTTTGAAATGTAGTTTTCCGTGATTCCAAAATTTCTAATTGTACCGGGGGCCAGGGTATTCTTAATTTTATTTGAATGGTATTCAATTAAGTTTTTAAGTGTTTTGTGATTTTCTCCTTCACCCAAAAAAGTTGATTTTATAAGTTGAGCCGTTACTAATTTTCCTTGATTATCCAAATCTTGACAAGTTTTGAAAATTTTAGCTTTCACTTGATCCAGATATAAGTTCAGTAATCGAGCATCTTGACTGTTGCCTTTTGCCTTTGATTTTGATTTATCCCAGGAATCAATATTGATTTTACGCTTCAAACTTATGTTAGTGCGTTTTTGGTTTACAGTAACTCTTGCAAAAATTTCTGCTTCGTTATTTTTTGCACGTGAGGCATTAATCCAAATAAGGATTGAAAAAGTTGAGGATGTCTTCATAGTTGTCGTCTTTTTTAAGTTAAACTTTGTTTAAGACGAAAGTCAAATCAACTATGGTTTTTTGGTCATCTGGTCAACATTGTTGACCGCGAAAATTTTTGTTGACCGATTTGTTGACCAAATATATGAAATTAAATCATACATTATGATGGTCTCAAAAATAAAAATCCTTGTAAAACATAAAGTTTACAAGGATTTGGTTTTAAATGTACTAAACATTGGTGACCTCGACTGGATTCAAACCAGTAACCTCTTGAGCCGTAATCAAGTGCGCTATTCAGTTGCGCCACGAGGCCATTTTGAGGGTGCAAATATACTGTTTTTTGCGTATTTACAAACTATTTTTAGTAACAAAATATCGCCAGCCAATAATCGCCATTTGCCATTTTTTGGCTTTTGCCATATCCAATCGCTTTCTGGTAAAGCTTGGAAGCAAAATCTTATTAAGATTGCCTAAAATTTTGAATAATTGTTTTTTCATAAAGCAAAAATAGGAATTTATAGAATATTTCAAAGCAAAGAAACTTGTTTTGGCCTGTTTGAAGTAAATAATTAAATGGTTTGTTTCTTAATTTGGTTAAAATGAGGGTCAAGAAGTCGTTAAGTCGCTTTTTTTTGGATTTAAAATCACTTTATCTGTATATGTCAAATGATTTTTTAATAAATAATTTTAGAAAAAATCATTGGAAAATATATTTTATGTAAAGATTGTACATTTTTTTAATAAATACATAAATTATCATTTTTACCCCTATTTTTTTAGGGGGTAATTTTTTTTAATTCGTTTTTTAAGTTAGATTTGCACCGTTAATATCAGTGTATAAATTCTAAATCACATTAAAAATGTCTAAAATTAGATTTCAAGCCTTAGCGCAATCAGCAAAAAGAAAACCTGTTGAAGTTATTGAAGATACAAAAAGATCAGTTTTGTTTGGTGAAAATGTATTCAATGAAAACACGATGCGTCAATATTTGACCAAAGATGCCTATAAAGGTGTTATGAGTGCCATTGAACACGGAACAAAAATTGACCGTAAAATTGCAGATCAGGTTTCATCATCAATGAAAGAGTGGGCAATGTCTAAAGGAGTTACACATTATACGCACTGGTTTCAGCCATTAACCGGCGGAACTGCTGAAAAACACGACGCTTTTTTTGAAACTATCGGAAACGGAATGGCCATCGAAAAATTTGGCGGAGACCAATTGGTGCAACAAGAACCAGACGCATCCAGTTTTCCAAATGGAGGAATCAGAAATACTTTTGAAGCACGCGGTTATACTGCTTGGGACCCAACTTCACCGGCATTTATTTATGGGACAACTTTAAGTATTCCTACCATATTTGTAGCGTATACCGGAGAAGCTTTGGATTATAAAACACCATTATTACGAGCGCTTACTGCAGTTGATGAAGCATCCACAGCGGTTTGTAAATATTTCGATAAAAATGTAAAAAAAGTTTCTGCCTCACTTGGTTGGGAGCAAGAATACTTTTTAATTGATAAATCATTGGCCAATAGCCGACCAGATATCACTTTAACTGGAAGAACTTTATTGGGCCATTCTCCTGCAAAAGGGCAACAATTGGACGACCATTATTTTGGTTCTATTCCTAGTCGTGCATTAAATTATATGCGTGATTTGGAAACCGAATGTATGTTGGTGGGTATTCCGGTAAAAACACGTCATAACGAGGTAGCGCCAAATCAGTTTGAATTGGCTCCTATTTATGAGGAATGTAACCTAGCGGTTGACCATAATTCATTGTTAATGGATATTATGGGAAAAGTGGCTTCTCGTCACCAGCTTAAAGTATTGCTTCATGAAAAACCTTTTGCCGGGGTAAACGGATCAGGAAAACATAATAACTGGTCGCTTGCAACCGATACAGGTATCAATTTATTGGCTCCCGGTAAAACACCTATGAGCAATCTTCAGTTTTTAACATTTTTTATCAATACCATAAAAGCGGTTTATGAAAATGAAGAATTGGTGAGAGCTGCCGTTGCTTCAGCAAATAATGACCACAGACTTGGGGCAAATGAAGCGCCACCAGCAATTATTTCTGTTTTTATTGGAGAGCAATTGACAAAAGTATTGGAAGAATTGGAAGGCGTAACAAACGGCAAACTTTCTCCTGAAGAAAAAACCGATCTTAAATTGAATGTGGTTGGTAAAATTCCGGATGTTTTATTGGACAATACCGACAGAAACAGAACCTCTCCTTTTGCCTTTACAGGGAATAAATTTGAATTTAGGGCTGTTGGGTCATTTGCAAACTGCGCAAATCCGATGACAGTTTTAAATACCGTTGTGGCAAAACAACTAAAAGATTTTAAAGTTGAAGTTGATGCCTTGATTGAAACCAGTGGTTTAAAGAAAGATGAGGCTATTTTTAATGTTTTGAGGGAATATATTAAAACCACAAAAAATATTTTGTTTGAAGGAAATGGCTACGGAGAAGCTTGGGAAAAGGAAGCAAAAAGAAGAGGATTAAGCAACCATAAAACAACGCCAGAAGCATTAAAAGCAAGAGTTTCTAAAAAAACAATCGCTTTATTTGAGGAAATGAACGTGATGAGCAAGGTAGAAACGGAAGCGCGATACGAAATTGAAGTCGAAGAATATACCAAACGAATCCAAATTGAATCTCGTGTTATCGGTGATATCGCAGGCAATCATATTGTTCCCACAGCAGTTAGATACCAAAATATGCTCATTAAAAACGTCACCGGATTAAAAGAAATTTTCTCAAAAGATTTTGAGAAACACGCAGCCGAACAAATTAAATTAATAAAACTAATTTCTGAGCATATTGCGGCAATTCATTCAAAAATAGACGAAATGATTGATGCGCGTAAAAAAGCAAATGTGATGGAAGATGCAGAAGAAAAAGCAGCTGCTTATTGCGATGAGGTTAAACCGTTTTTTGATGAAATAAGATATCATTGCGATAAACTTGAATTAATGGTTGATGATGAGTTATGGCCACTTACAAAATATAGAGAGATGTTATTTATACGATAATAACGCTAAAATCCCGCAATTTGCGGGATTTTTTGTTTTAGGCCATTGCCAAATTAGTTTACTTTATATTGATAATGAAGGCAAAAAACCATCAGGTTTAAAAAAGAAAAATTACTTTTGCAACACAACGTAAATAGTACCAATGAGTTCAGAAAACAGTAAAAGATATAGCTTAAGAGGCGTTTCGGCTTCAAAAGAAGATGTACACAATGCCATTAAAAATGTGGATAAAGGGTTGTTTCCAAAGGCATTTTGTAAAATTGTGCCTGATTATCTAACAAATGATGATGATTATTGTCTGATTATGCACGCCGATGGCGCAGGAACAAAATCGTCTTTGGCCTATACTTATTGGAAAGAAACTGGCGATATTTCGGTATGGAAAGGTATTGCCCAGGATGCATTGATTATGAATATTGACGATTTAATTTGTGTTGGAGCAACCACCAATATTATGCTGTCTTCAACAATCGGAAGAAATAAAAATGTGATTCCGGGTGAAGTTATTTCGGTTATTATCAATGGAACCGAAGAATTGTTGCAAGAATTGAAATCGTTTGGCGTTGAAATTCATTCCACAGGCGGAGAAACCGCCGATGTTGGCGATTTGGTAAGAACCATTATTGTGGACTCTACGGTTACTGCCCGAATGAAAAGAGCCGATGTTATTGACAATGCAAACATTAAACCGGGTGATGTTATTGTTGGTTTGGCTTCTTATGGACAAGCAACTTATGAAACAGCATACAATGGCGGAATGGGCTCTAACGGATTGACATCTGCCCGACACGATGTTTTTCATAAATATCTGGCCGTAAAATATCCCGAAAGTTTTGATGCTGCAGTTCCGGAAGAATTGGTTTATTCGGGACAGATGAAATTGACAGATGCTGTTGAGAATGCTCCCATAAATGCGGGAAAATTGGTGCTTTCTCCAACCAGAACTTACGCACCGATCATCAAAAAAATATTGGAAAAATTTACTTCTGAAGAAATTCACGGAATGGTGCATTGCAGCGGCGGTGCCCAAACTAAGATTCTTCATTTTATCGATAATTTGCATATCATAAAAGACAATCTGTTTCCTGTTCCGCCATTGTTCAAATTAATACAGGACCAAAGCAAAACCGACTGGAAAGAAATGTACCAGGTTTTTAACTGCGGGCACCGAATGGAATTGTATGTTTCTGCTGAAATTGCACAAGATATCATTGCTATTTCTAAAAGTTTTAATGTTGATGCGCAAATTGTGGGCAGGGTAGAGGCTTCTGAAACCAAAAAACTGACCATCACAAGTGAATTTGGCGTTTTTGAGTATTAAATTTGCGTATTCAAGGATAAAAGCCAAGTTAAAAATTATAAAAATACAACTCAAACAAAATTGGCATTTAACCGCAAAGCCCGCAAAGAAAATACGCAAAGTGCGCAATTTTTTTATGGTTAACATTTAATTAAGCTATTTTAAAAATCGTAAATCGTAAATCCAAATCCCGATAGCTATCGGGACGTAAATCGATGTGCGTTAGGGGTTGCAGAGGAAAACCTTTTTGCGCTTTTTCAGCGAAAAAAGTTTGGAACGAAAAACCCGACCCGCCGGCTGGCGGGGAACGCCCACCAAAAAGGCAGGCCCAAAATAATCTTCGAATTGGGTAACATTTATTGATTGAATAAACCGGGAATAGCAGGTAATAAATCAAAAAAACATCCCAGTAAAATATCAAGAATTTGTTGTAAATTTGCAAACTAATAAAAAATAAATGTTAGATAAATTAAGAATCATAAAACAACGCTTTGATGAGGTTTCTGACCTGATAATTCAACCGGATATTATTTCAGACCAAAAACGCTACGTAAAAATCAGCAAGGAATACAAGGATTTAAACTCGGTGATGAAAGTGGGTGATGAATATAGAGGGTTGTTAAAAAATATTGAAGAAGCCAAAGAAATTATAGCTGACGGATCGGATGATGATATGACCGAAATGGCCAAAATTGAGATTGAAGAAGCCGAAGCGCGTTTGCCGCAATTGGAGGAAGACATTAAGTTTATGTTAATTCCAAAAGATCCTGATGATGCCAAAAATGTGATGGTGGAAATTAGGGCTGGAACGGGTGGTGACGAAGCCAGTATTTTTGCCGGTGATTTGTTTAGAATGTACACAAAATATTGCGCAGATAGAGGATGGAGAACCAGTATTGTTGATATGAGCGAAGGCACATCGGGCGGATTTAAAGAGATTATTTTTAGTGTTGAAGGAGAAGATGTGTATGGAAACTTAAAATTTGAAGCCGGCGTACATCGCGTGCAACGCGTTCCGCAAACCGAAACGCAAGGTCGTGTGCACACATCAGCCGCTACGGTGATGGTTTTGCCGGAAGCGGAAGAATTTGATGTGCAAATTGATATGAAAGATGTGAGGATGGATTTTTTCTGTTCATCGGGGCCAGGAGGGCAATCGGTAAACACAACGTATTCAGCAGTTCGTTTAACGCATTTACCAACCGGACTTGTGGCGCAATGCCAGGATCAAAAATCGCAACATAAGAATAAGGACAAAGCGATGCAGGTTTTGCGTTCAAGGTTGTATGAAATGGAATTGGCCAAAAAGCAAGAATCAGATTCCCTTAAACGAAAAACAATGGTAAGCTCTGGAGACAGATCGGCTAAAATTAGAACCTATAATTATCCGCAAGGGCGTGTTACTGAGCACAGAATTGGTTTAACGATGTACGATTTGCAGAACATTATCAATGGCGATATCCATAGAATTATAGAAGGCTTAAAATTGGCTGAAAATACAGAAAAGCTTAAAGAACTGGGTGAAGTTTTTTAAAAACGAATCAAATTTCAATAAAAAGAAAACCCTCAAAAATTTAAATTTTTGAGGGTTTTTCTTTTTCAATTTGGTTTTAGTTATTCTTCAATAATGTCTTTCCCTTCGGTTAATTTGAGGGAAATAAAGATCCCTATAAATAGCGCTAGCGCAATAAACGTGAGAGAAACCCACTCAGGAAATTTGATATGATGCATTAATATGAGTTTTACGCCAACAAAACTTAAGATGGCAATTAAACTGTATTTTAAATAATAGAATTTCACCAACATATTGGACAAGAAGAAATACATAGATCGCAATCCGAGTATGGCAAAAATATTGGAACTAAACACCAAAAAAGGGTCGGAAGTAATTGCCAAAATCGCCGGTACGCTGTCAATCGCAAATAAGATATCGGTAAACTCAATAATTACCAAAGCCATAAAAAGCGGCGTTGCAGCGGTTATATGTCGCAATTTAATGAAAAAATGCTCTTCTTGCATATGGCTTGTAATGGGAATAATTTTTCTTATTTGTCGGTAAATAAATGATTTTTTAGGCTGGAATTTTTCTTCTTTTGAAAACATCATTTTGTAGGCGGTGAAAAGTAAAAACACACCAAAAACATAGGTTGTAAAGCTAAATTTCTTAATCAGAATTACACCGAAGAAAATCATTAATGCCCTAAAAACAATGGCCCCTAAGATTCCCCAAAATAACACACGATGCTGATATTTTAAAGGAATTTTGAAGGATGCGAATATGACGGCAATCACAAAAATATTGTCAATGCTTAATGAGATTTCAATCAAATAACCGGTAATGTATTTTATGACAGCATCTGATGCTGTCAGATTGTCCACATTGTCAATAATATTTCCGGAATAAAGCCAATAAACAACACCAGAAAAGAGAAAGGATATTGTGACCCAAACTCCAGTCCAAATGGAAGCTTCTTTGGTGCTTATGATATGTGGAGTCCTATTAAAAACACCCAAATCCAGGGCTAAAAAAATGAGAATGAGCGCAACAAAAATTATCCAAACAATCATAATAAACAGTTATATTAAGAGTGCAAATATAGGGAATTTGTCAATCTAATATAAAACTATAAACAGGAAATATGGTGCATAAAAAAACCCAAACGGTTGTTTGGGTTTTTATATATAAGCAAGTAATTAAAAAATCTATTTTACTTTATCTGCAATTGCCTTAAAAGCTTCTGGGTTGTTCATCGCTAAATCTGCAAGAACTTTACGGTTCAAATCGATATTGTTAGCTTTAAGTTTTCCCATAAACTGAGAGTAAGACATTCCGTATTGGCGAGCTCCGGCGTTAATACGCTGAATCCACAATCCGCGGAAACTTCTCTTTTTGTTTTTACGGTCTCTGTAAGAATATAACATTGCTTTTTCAACCGCATTTTTAGCTACTGTATAAACGTTTTTTCTACGTCCGAAGTAACCTTTTGCTTGCTTCAATATCTTTTTTCTCTTAGCTCTTGAAGCAACTGAATTTACTGATCTTGGCATAATTCATTTGTTTTTTTTGTAGTAGGCGGCAAAGCTTGCACTTAAATAGGCACTACTCCATGGTTAATAATTAAATTCCCTGTTAACTTTATTATTTTAAAGTTAGTTGTTGTAAAATGTTAGCTTTATCTGCGGTGTGAACCAAACCAGAATGTGTTAACTTTAATTTACGTTTCTTAGACTTTTTGGTCAAAATATGACTTTTAAAAGCGTGTTTTCTTTTAATTTGTCCAGAGCCGGTTAGCTTAAAACGCTTTTTGGCACTAGATTTTGTTTTCATTTTAGGCATCTTTCTACTTTTTTTATCTTGCTTATTACTTTTTTGCTGAGGTTTATTTCAGCATTTTTTATCTTTTTATTCATTCGCGATGCAAACCTTTTAACTTAGGTTACTAAGCATAGTCGAAGCGTTACTGTGCGTAGCTCAAGGGTTACTGAGCATTGCCGAAGTATTATTTCTTTTTAGGCGAAATGTACATAATCATACGTTTCCCTTCCAGTTTTGGCATTTGTTCCACTTTGCCGTATTCTTCTACTTCTTGTGCCAATCTTAACAATAAAATATGTCCCTGATCTTTATAAATAATCGATCTTCCTTTAAAAAACACAAATGCTTTAAGTTTTGCGCCTTCTTTTAAAAAGGAGATGGCGTGTTTCTTTTTAAAGTCAAAATCGTGTTCATCTGTATTTGGGCCAAATCTAATTTCTTTAACAACAACTTTTGTAGCTTTGGCCTTCTGAATTTTCTCTCTCTTTTTTTGTTCGTAAAGAAATTTCTTATAATCGGTTATTTTACAAACCGGTGGTACAGCTTTGGGAGATATTTCAACCAAATCCAACTCTAATTCTTTGGCAAGTTCTCTTGCCTGTGCGATAGGGTAAACACCTATTTCCACATTGTCTCCTACCAAACGAACTTCATCAACATAGGTAATTTTTTCATTAATTCTATGTTGATCTTCTTTTACAACTCTCCAAGGCTTTCTTTGACCTTTATTTCTACTTAATGCTATGACGTTATATTTTAAATTAAACTTAAAATTGCTCTAATGTACTGTTAACTTCTTTATTTATTAATGAAATGAATTCATTTATGGTTGATGAACCCATATCACCATCGCCTTGTTTTCTTACAGAAACCGTGCCGTCATGCTCTTCTTGCTCTCCTACAATCAGCATAAACGGAATCTTATTCATCTCGGCATCTCTAATTTTTCTGCCGGTTTTTTCGTTTCGTTTATCTACAAGGGCGCGAATGTCGGCATTTTCTAACAAATTTAAAACTTTTTCGGCATAAATTTGATATTTTTCACTGATTGGCAATATGATAACCTGCTCGGGAGTTAGCCAAAGAGGGAATTTACCGCCGGTATGTTCCAGTAATACCGCAATAAATCGTTCCATGGAACCAAATGGCGCTCTGTGAATCATCACGGGTCTGTGCAATTGGTTGTCGGCGCCTTTATAGCTTAAGTCAAATCGCTCCGGTAAATTATAATCTACCTGAATGGTTCCCAACTGCCAGCTTCTTCCCAAGGCATCTTTCACCATAAAATCTAATTTAGGTCCGTAAAAAGCGGCTTCACCATATTCAATTTTAAAATCCAATCCTTTTGATGTTGCAGCATTTATGATAGCGTTTTCTGCTTTTTCCCAATTTTCGTCGCTTCCAATATATTTATCCCTGTTTTCTTTGTCGCGCAAAGAAACTTGTGCGGTAAAATTTTCAAAACTCAACGATTTGAATACATACAATACCAAGTCAATTACGGCTTTAAATTCACTGTCCAGTTGATCTGGTGTGCAAAATATATGGGCATCATCCTGGGTAAAACCTCTCACACGGGTTAATCCGTGCAATTCTCCGCTTTGCTCATATCTGTAAACCGTTCCAAATTCAGCAAAACGTTTTGGCAATTCTTTATAGGAATAAGGTTTGTCGTTGTAAATTTCACAATGATGCGGACAATTCATTGGTTTTAGGAAGAATTCCTCACCTTCTTTTGGCGTATGGATTGGCTGAAAACTGTCGGCGCCATATTTTGCATAATGCCCGGAAGTCACGTACAATTCTTTTTGCCCAATATGAGGGGTAATCACCATTTCATAGCCTGCTTTTTTTTGCGCTTTTTTCAAAAATTGCTCTAATCTGTCGCGTAAAACCGCTCCTTTTGGCAACCAAAGAGGTAATCCTTGTCCAACTTTTGCTGAAAATGTAAACAATTCCAGCTCTTTCCCAAGTTTTCTGTGATCTCTTTTTTTCGCTTCTTCCAGTAATTCCAAATACTCGGTAAGCATTTTTTGCTTTGGAAACGATATGCCATATACACGGGTAAGCTGATTGTTTTTTTCATCACCGCGCCAATAGGCACCGGCAACACTCATAATTTTGGCAGCTTTTATAAAACCGGTGTTGGGAATATGTCCGCCCCTGCATAAATCAGTAAAATCTGAATGGTCGCAAAAAGTGATTTCACCATCCGTTAAGTTTTCAATCAATTCAACTTTATATTGGTTGTGCTGACTTTTATAATAATTTAAGGCATCTTCTTTTGAAACCTCACGCAATTTAAACTCGTATTTTCCTCGCGCCATTTCAAGCATTTTTTGTTCTATCTGCTGAAAATCTTTATCGGAAATAACATCATCGCCTAAATCAATATCATAATAAAAGCCATTATCAATGGCGGGGCCAATAGTTAATTTAACATTCGGATAAAATGAAGTAATCGCTTGCGCCATTAAGTGGGCAGATGAATGCCAAAATGCCTTTTTGCCTTCATCTTGATCAAAAGTATAAAGAATTAAACTTCCGTTTTCATTTAACGGCGTTGAAACTTCAACTGTTTTTCCGTTAAATTGTGCAGAAATTACATTCCTGGCGAATCCCTCGCTTATATTTACGGCAACATCCATAGGAGTGCTCCCTTTTTGAAATTCTTTTATTGAGCCGTCCGGCAAAGTTATTTGAATCATGCTTTTTTTATTAAAGCAGCAAAGATATTGGAAAAGTATCAGTTTAGCAATACGTTTTGTGTTATTAACAGAAGCTTTTTTACAAATAAATATTAAATTATTTGGTTTAATTCTAATTATTACAGCATATTGTATTTTGTTATTTTGGGTCTGCCTGCCTTTTAGGTTGGCGTTCCCCGCCAACTGGCGGGCCGGGCTTTTCGTTACAATCTTTTATTGCGAAATGGCAATAAAAGGATTTTCACTGTAATCCCTAACGCAAATTGAATTACGCCCTTCGGCTTACTTCGACTTCGCTCAGCAACCACCGCTCAGGGTGACGGATTTACGATTTTAGAATTAAAAAATGTCGAATTTTCTTTGCGGACTTTGCCTTAAATGCTAATTTTGTTTGAATGGATTTTTTATAATTTTTTACTTGGTTTTTATCATAGAATACGCAAATTGAATTACGCCTTTAGGCTTACTTCGACTTCGCTCAGCAACCACCGCTCAGGGTGACGAATTTACGATAAACGATTTTTAAAATGACTTAATCAAATCTTAACCAAAACAAAATAGCGTTTTTTGCGTATTTTCTTTGCGTTTTTTGCGGTTAAATAAATTTCAATTGAATTGATTTTTATGATTTTTCACTTGTTTTTTATCATAGATCGAGCAATTACTGCAGTAACTATAGAACTCAGACATTTTTTTATACCTTATAACATGTATACCATAAGCAAGTTTTTACATAATGCTAATGGGATTGGATTATTTCAAATTTTCCACGATATTTTCAAATGTAATTTGCACAATTTCAGCAGGGTAAAAATAAATTTAATTTTTCTTCAAAAAAAGGGCAAAAAAAGTTGTTTTAGGATAATAAAAGGGATTACATTTGCAACCGCTAATAAGGAAAGGTATTGGTTTAAGATCATAAGGGTATTGCGAAAGTGGCTTAAAAAATAAAAACCAAAATTTTATTTGGTGATTAGGAAATAAGGTTTTACATTTGCACCCGCTTAGAGAGGCAAGGGGAAGTTGATTAAGGAAATTTGGAATGATTTTAAAAAAATCAGTTAGTTCGATTCTAACGTTTCAGCAAGAGTTTGAGAAGGGGAAATTACTTTAAAAGAGTAAGGCGAACCGGAAACGGACAAAAGAAGAAGTTCATTGAAAATATTGAAATTGACAGCGTAAATTGAGTAAGAAAACTAAGTTTAGACTTAGACAATTCTTTTGAGAAATTTTAACATCGTACGTTATATAAAAAATATACGATGAAGAGTTTGATCCTGGCTCAGGATGAACGCTAGCGGCAGGCTTAACACATGCAAGTCGAGGGGTAACAGGGTGCTTGCACCGCTGACGACCGGCGCACGGGTGCGTAACGCGTATACAATCTACCTTTTACAGAGAGATACCCCAGAGAAATTTGGAATAATACCTCATAATATTCTTGCTCGGCATCGAGTGGGAATTAAAGTTTCGGCGGTAAAAGATGAGTATGCGTCCTATTAGCTAGTTGGTAAGGTAACGGCTTACCAAGGCGACGATAGGTAGGGGTCCTGAGAGGGAGATCCCCCACACTGGTACTGAGACACGGACCAGACTCCTACGGGAGGCAGCAGTGAGGAATATTGGTCAATGGGCGAAAGCCTGAACCAGCCATGCCGCGTGCAGGAAGACTGCCCTATGGGTTGTAAACTGCTTTTATACAGGAAGAAACACTCGGACGTGTCCGAGCTTGACGGTACTGTATGAATAAGCACCGGCTAACTCCGTGCCAGCAGCCGCGGTAATACGGAGGGTGCAAGCGTTATCCGGAATCATTGGGTTTAAAGGGTCCGTAGGCGGATTAATAAGTCAGAGGTGAAATCCCACAGCTTAACTGTGGAACTGCCTTTGATACTGTTAGTCTTGAGTTATATGGAAGTAGATAGAATGTGTAGTGTAGCGGTGAAATGCATAGATATTACACAGAATACCGATTGCGAAGGCAGTCTACTACGTATATACTGACGCTAATGGACGAAAGCGTGGGGAGCGAACAGGATTAGATACCCTGGTAGTCCACGCCGTAAACGATGGACACTAGTTGTTGGAGCAATTCAGTGACTAAGCGAAAGTGATAAGTGTCCCACCTGGGGAGTACGATCGCAAGATTGAAACTCAAAGGAATTGACGGGGGCCCGCACAAGCGGTGGAGCATGTGGTTTAATTCGATTATACGCGAGGAACCTTACCATGGCTTAAATGTAGGTTGCATTAGACAGAGATGTTTATTTCTTCGGACTACTTACAAGGTGCTGCATGGTTGTCGTCAGCTCGTGCCGTGAGGTGTCAGGTTAAGTCCTATAACGAGCGCAACCCCTGTCGTTAGTTGCCAGCATGTAAAGATGGGGACTCTAACGAGACTGCCGGTGCAAACCGCGAGGAAGGTGGGGATGACGTCAAATCATAACGGCCCTTACGTCCTGGGCTACACACGTGCTACCAGGGTATTGACAGAGAGCAGCCACTGGGTGACCAGGAGCGAATCTACAAACCTTATCACTGTTCGGTTCGGATTCTGCAACTCGAC
>JAUXPH010000060.1 GCA_030683995.1 Lutibacter sp. | reverse complement strand
CTACAGACAGGTCGTCCCTCTGGGACTAAAAAAGCTCCATAGGAGCGAAATGTTTGTAAAAAAATGGAAAAATTCAGTATTTAAAGCCCCATCGGGGCGACCTGTTTGTTTTGAAAAATTTAACCGGACAATAATGATTTTAAATATGAAAAAAGTAATTATATTAATTTTTTTAACCAATATATTTTTTTCCTGCAAAGAAAAACAAAAAGAAGAAGTGGATTTTGAAGATAAAACAGTGTATTTAAAACCAGAATTAAATGATAAAAGCGCGAAGTTTTTATATCATTTTGCTTTTGAATGCATCGATCAGGAATATCCAAATAATTTGGGGCAGGTTTTGGGCAATAAAAGTTATTTAAAAGAACCTTCTGAGTTGCATCCCACGTTTTATGGTTGTTTCGACTGGCATTCGTCGGTTCACGGTCACTGGACGTTGCTCAATATTATGAAGGAATTGCCCAATTTTGAGCACAATGAGGCCATATTGAAGAAACTCAAAACCACCATCACCAAAGAAAATATTTTGCAGGAAGTTGACTATTTTGATGATGAGCACAACAAAAATTTTGAACGCACTTATGGCTGGGCCTGGTTGTTGAAAATTGCGGAAACCTTGCGGGATTGGGACAATCCAGACGCCAAATTGATGTATGAAAATTTAAAACCATTGGTGGATCTCATCGAAAAAAAATATATGGAATTTTTGCCGAAACTCAATTATCCAATTCGGGTTGGGGAACATCCAAACACCGCTTTCGGATTGTCTTTGGCCTTGGATTATGCCAAAAAATATTCCCCGGAATTGGCGCTGATGATCACTGAAAAAGCAAAAACATATTATATGAACGATCAAGGCTGTCCGGTTACCTGGGAACCTGGCGGATTCGATTTTTTATCGCCTTGTTTGCAAGAAGCTTCCTTGATGTTGAAAGTGTTGCCAAAAGAGGAATTTATTGTTTGGTTTGATGCCTTTTTACCCGGCTTAAGAAACAATCCTGCCAAGTATTTGGAAGTTGCCGAAGTTACCGATCGATCAGACGGAAAATTGGCGCATTTGGACAGACTTAATTTTAACCGCGCCTGGTGTTTGTATGAAATTGGAAAAGCTTTGGATAACGAAAAAATGATCAATTTGGCAAACAAACATTTTCAGTACAGTTATGAAAAAATGGACTCAGGCGAATATGCCGGAGCCCATTGGCTGGCTTCTTTTGGCTTGTATGCGATATTAAAAAGCAACTAAATTTTTAACATATGCAAAAAAAACAGTCTAAATTTTATTAAAATTATACTGTTTTTAGCTTAAACCTATATATTGTTTTTCAACTTTAAGTACTCCAAACTTTAGGCACTTTAAGTACTTTTTAGTTAAAGTTTTATTTGTATTGGGTAATGCGCAAAGTATTTGCCATTCCTCTTTCTTTAACAGGCATAGAAGTGATGTTTATGGCAAAATCCCCTTCTTTTAAATAGCCTCTTTCGTGTGCCATACTGTTGATATCTTCAATGGTCTCGTCGGTACTTACAAAACGGTCGTAAAACACGCCTTTAACGCCCCATAATAAATTAAGCATCGCCAAAATTCTTCTGTTTGATGAAAATACCAAAATATTCGATTTTGGTCTCCAGGAAGAAATATGGAATGCAGTATAGCCTGAATCTGTTAAGGTTGTGATCACTTCCGCAGAAATGGTGTCAGCGAGTTTTGCAGCCTGATGGCAGATTACTTTTGTGATGTAACGCTCATTAATGCATTCTACAGATTGATTTGGAATGGTAATTAAAGGTGAATTTTCTACGCTTTCAATAATTCTTCGCATTTGTTTGATAACTTCCAAAGGAAATGCACCTACAGATGTTTCGCCAGATAGCATTACAGCATCTGCACCATCCATAATAGAATTGGCCACATCGTTCACCTCGGCTCTTGTAGGAACCTGAATGGTGATCATCGTTTCCATCATTTGCGTGGCGATGATTACCGGAATGTGTGCTTTTTTGGCTTTTAAAACCAGTCTTTTTTGAATTAAAGGAACCTCTTCCATTGGAACTTCAACCCCCAAATCTCCGCGGGCAACCATTAATCCATCACAATAAGGCATTAATTTATCAATGTTTGCTACAGCTTCAGGTTTTTCAATTTTTGCGATGATCGGAATTTTATGCGGAGAATTTTCCGCGATTAAATCCCTAAGCTGAATTAAATCATCCGCAGTTCTCACAAAAGATAGCGCAATCCAGTCGGCTTCCATTTTAATGGCAAATAAGGCATCTTCAATATCTTTTTTTGTAAGCGCAGGCAAGGAGATTTTAGTGTTTGGCAAGTTTACGCCTTTTTTCGAATTCAATTTTCCGCCGCGCAAAACCTTGGTGGTAACTTCCGTATCTCTGTCGGTTGCGGTAACTTCAAACAATAATTTACCGTCATCAACCAAAATATGCTCTCCAACTTGTACGTCTTTTGGAAATCTTTTATAGGTCATAAAGGCCTTTTCTTGTGTTCCTTCGCACTTTACGGTTGTAAAGGTAAATGTGTCTCCAAGATTCAGAAATACACCCTCGCCCATTACGCCAACGCGCAATTTCGGGCCTTGTAAATCGGCCAAAACGGCCACGTGAAAACCACGACGAACGTTAATTTCCCGGATTATTTTTATTTTTTCTTCTACATCGGCATAATCGGCGTGTGAAAAATTAACCCGAAATACATTAACGCCGGCCTCCATCATACTTTCCATTATTTCTGCTGAGTTGCAGGCGGGTCCAAGCGTTGCAACTATTTTTGTGCGTTTTCTATTTTTTGCCATAATTAAAATATGAGATTTTCTTTCGATTTTAAAGTTGTTGTTTCTATCGCGTATGAGGTTATTATCTGACTTATTTTATTTAGTTTAATCACTAAATTTTGAATAAAATCTTCTTTATTGCACCCTTCAATTTTCAAAAAAAAGTCGACTTGCTTTTTTTCCGGTATTAAATAAGAAGTTGTGCTGTAATTTCCGCCAAATAAACCTTCTTTTAGTTGGTTGTCAACAATCGCAATATGTTTGTTGTTGATTAAATAGTAATTGATAAAATTTAACTCATCTTTATATTCAAACAAAGGAAATTCAGCAGTTGAGTCCTGAAAATCTAAATAATCTTTATATCGCGTTAGTTTAAATTTTAAAAAGCTGTTTAAAAGATAAGCCAATCTATAATCTTCTTCAGTTGAATGAATGCCAATTAATGAATAATCATCTTCTAAATCAAACGATAATAGTTGCATAAAAAGCTGTAAAATTTAGTTTGGCAAAAATACCATTGTTTAATTACAGTAACTAATAATATTACGAAATCGTATTCGTGAGTACGTTTAACCTATTGGAAATTCGTTTTGGAAAGCAAAGAAGGCTCTTTTTGCGGCAACTTCTTCCGCTTTTTTCTTTGAAGTTGCTCTTCCTTTGGCGATAAGCTCACCATTTAAAAAAAGTTTTACGCTAAATTGTTTTATGGCGTCATTTCCTGAATCTTCATAAACTTCAAAAACCAGTTCCTTCTTTTTCTTTTGGCACCATTCAATAAACAAACTCTTGTAGCTGGTAATTTTACCTTCAAGTTTCAGAATATCAACATAAGGAACAATGACTCTTTTGTTGATAAATTTTTCGCAGTAGGCGTATCCTCTGTCCAAATAAATGGCACCAACCAAAGCTTCAAATATGTTTCCGTGAACATTTTCCCCAAAGTTTGAAAGGATGACGTTGCTTCTGATAAATCGCAACAAATCCAAGTCTCTTCCCAGTTCGTTAAGATGCTCTCTGCTTACTATTTTTGATCGCATCTGGGTTAAATAACCTTCGTCTCCTGAAGGAACCACGTGAAATAAATGTGCGGCTATAACCGTACTAAGAATTGAATCGCCCAAAAATTCAAGACGTTCGTAATTTAAAGGAAATCCAGTTTTTTTGTCATACTCTTTGATGGAGCGATGAACAAATGCTTTTTGATAATGGGTGATGTTTTTAGGCTTAAATCCTAATATTTTACTTAAATCAGTATAAAAAACGTCCTCACTTTTTTTAGGACGAGAAGAAATTATTTTTCGAATGAAACCCATTCAGTATTGCTGTTAATCAAGTTTTTTAAAGAGTACACAGGCATTGTGTCCTCCAAATCCAAAAGTGTTGCTAATGGCAACTTTTACATCGCGTTTTTGTGCTTTATTGAACGTAAAGTTTAATTTACTGTCAATTTGATCATCATCCGTAAAATGATTGATAGTAGGCGGCACAATTCCGTATTTTATTGCCAAGATTGAAGCAATTGCTTCAACAGCCCCGGCAGCACCCAATAAGTGACCGGTCATTGACTTGGTTGAATTGATGTTTATAGTGTAAGCATGTTCACCAAAAACTTCTAAAATTGCTTTTGTCTCTGCAATATCGCCAAGTGGCGTTGAAGTTCCGTGCATGTTAATAGCATCAACATCTTCCGGCTTTAAACCCGCATCTCTAAGGCAGTTTTTCATCACATTTATGGCGCCCAATCCTTCCGGATGAGGTGCAGTGATGTGATAAGCATCGGCAGATAAGCCTCCGCCTGCAAGTTCGGCGTAAATTGTTGCGCCTCGTGCTTTTGCGTGTTCGTATTCTTCTAAAATTAGTGCACCGGCTCCTTCACCTGAAACAAAACCGTCTCGGTCTTTGTCAAAGGGCCTTGAGGCAGTTAAAGGATCTTCATTTCTTGTTGAAAGCGCCTGTAAAGCATTAAATCCGCCAATTCCCGCAATGGTAATGGTAGCTTCTGAGCCACCGGAAACCATCACATCGGCGTGACCTAAGCGAATGTAATTTAAGGCGTCAATGATTGCGTTTGATGAAGATGCGCAGGCAGATACCGTTGCAAAGTTTGGACCTCTAAATCCGTATCTGATTGATATTTGGCCAGGGGCAATATCAGCAATCATTTTAGGAATAAAGAAAGGATTGAATCTTGGAGTGCCATCACCTTCAGCAAAAGTTAAAACTTCATTTTGAAAAGTTTCCAGTCCGCCAATTCCTGCGCCCCAAATAACACCAACTCTGTCTTTATCTACTTTTTCTAAATCTAATTTTGAATCTACAATGGCTTCATCAGCAGCAACCATAGCGTACTGCGTGAATCTGTCCATTTTACGGGCCTCTTTTCGGTCAAAAAATTGATTAATGTCAAAATTTTTGAGTTCACAGGCAAAACGAGTTTTGAACTTGGTAGCATCGAAATGAGTTATTGGAGCCGCCCCGCTAACACCGTTAGCAAGCCCGTTCCAAAATTCTTCAATATTATTGCCAATAGGCGTTAATGCACCAAGTCCAGTTACAACTACTCGTTTAATCTCCATATGTTAAATTACTTTTTCGCGGCTTCTATGTAGCTAATTGCTTGACCTACAGTGCCAATGTTTTCGGCTTGATCGTCTGGAATTTGAATGTCAAATTCTTTTTCGAATTCCATAATTAACTCAACAGTATCAAGTGAATCTGCTCCTAAATCGTTAGTAAAGCTAGCTTCTGTTGTTACTTCATTTTCGTCAACGCCTAATTTATCTACGATAATGGCCTTTACTCTTGATGCAATGTCTGACATAATTCTTTTATTTTAAATTTAATTACTCGGCAAAAATATAAAACTTTATTTAAATCAAAATCTTTTAATTCATAAAAGATCAAATTCAATGTTTTAAAAATAGGCAAAATTTTTCTATTTACCCCATAAAAGTTGGGTTAAATTCATTTTATTTGTTGTTTTAAAGAAGATAATAATTTACTTAATTGAAACGAGCATTGCAAATTTTGATACATATGTTAATATTTAATGGCAGGCAGCATCTGCTCTCACTAAAAAAATAAAAATTAAGCAGATGAAACGAGCATTACAAATTTTGATGTGCAAAGGAATAATTCATAGCGAACCTGCCTGTCCGGCAGGCAGGCAGCATCTGCTCCCACTAAAAAATAAAAAATTAAGCAGATGAAACGTATTGCTATACTGGCCTCAGGATCTGGCACCAATGCCGAAAATATGATCAACTATTTTCAAAACAGCGATGCAATTTCGGTGGTTTTTGTGCTTTCCAATAAAAAAGACGCTAAAGTTTTGGATCGCGCCAGCCGTATGGGAATACCGAACAGAAGTTTTGACAAAATAGATTTTATGGCTACGGATGAAGTGTTAAATCTTTTAAAAGAAAATGCAGATTATGTGATTTTGGCCGGATTTTTATGGAAAATTCCCAAAAAAATAATAGAAGCTTTTCCAAATAAAATCATCAATATTCATCCGGCCTTGTTGCCAAAATATGGCGGAAAAGGAATGTATGGAATGCACGTGCACAATGCCGTTGTTGAAAACAGGGAAAAGCAAACCGGTATCACCATTCATTACGTGAATGAAAATTATGATGAAGGCGCCATTATTTTTCAGAAAAGTTTTGACGTTTTGGAAAGTGACTCACCTGAAGACGTTGCAGAAAAAATCCACAAATTAGAATACGAATATTTTCCAAAAGTCATTGAAAAAGCAATTCTTGAAAATGCCTGATAAACCCAAAGTACATATTTATACTGACGGCGCCTGCAGCGGAAATCCGGGTCCGGGCGGCTACGGAATTGTGATGGAATGGGTTGGAAAACCCTATAGAAAAGAGTTTTCCGAAGGCTATAAAAAAACCACCAATAACCGCATGGAATTGCTGGCCGTCATTGTTGCGCTGGAAAATATGAAAACCACCGATGTGGAAATCACTATTTTTTCCGATTCAAAATATGTGGTGGATGCCGTGGAGAAAAAATGGCTTTACGGCTGGCATAAAAAACAATTTAAAGGCGTTAAAAACCCCGATTTATGGAAGCGGTTTTTAGCGATTTACAATCCGAATAACACAAAATTTGAATGGGTAAAAGGACACAACAACCATCTGCAAAATGAACGCTGTGACGTATTGGCCGTTGAAGCTTCAAAAAAAGTAAAACTGCAAGAAGATTTTGGCTATATCAATCAAGAGAAACCACTTTTTTAATCCATTTAAGCCTTCAAAATATTTTTCTGAGACCAATAAATACAAAAATCATTGCGGTATAACTAATGAAAAACGGAATGATAAATGTGGCCCATCCCAGCACCAGCATTACCGAAATGATGAGCAATTGAAACCCCAGTCCGAAAGTGGAAACCGCTGTCATAAACCATTTGTTGAAAGGTTTACTGTCTGTCGCTTTTTTATCCAAAAAATAGATTGTTTTGTCGAAAATGCCATAAAACAACTTATAAAGCATAAAAAGAAAGTTGACATTTCGCTGATTTTCTCCTTTTAAAGCGACAGGAGTTTTATCTTCAAAAACACGACTTGTGGTATCGCCGTTAAACTTATTTCTGAGAATAACGTAGTAATAATTGTACAAAGTTCCCTGCAGCTGAACTCCGATGAAAGCGAGCAAAGCATAAATTAATTGTGCATCTGTGATCTGCCAAAGCGCCAAAAAAATAAAGAAATTCAAAATGATATCCGCAACCGAATCAAAATAGCGGCCAGTATAAGAAGGTGTGTTTTTTACACGCGCCAACTCGCCATCGGCGGCATCCAAAACCGATTTTAAAATCAGGAAAAAAGCGGCCGCCCAATAATAGCCATAAAGCATACAAATAATGGCAATTAATCCCGAAATAATAAACCAAACAGTCACTTGAATTGGCGTAATAGAAGTATTTTTAAGCGAATTTGCAATAATTCTGGCTGCGGGTCTTCCATAATCCGAAAGATCTATAAATTTGTGGTTTTTAGGCAATTTAGACATTTTGCTATTTTATATAGCGCATTTTTAATGATTTAGGCTCTGTAACGAAATAACTTATACATTTTATCTCGTTCTTTTACGCTTTTTCTGCGTTGTAAAATTGTTAAATAGCTGTGGCTATTCGCAGCCTACACACAAGCTCGCTCATCCAGCCACTGGCTGAATGCCGTGCCTTGAAAAAGCACAAAATTACTTCGCTAATTCTGCACCATTTATTTCTTTACAGAGCCTTAGTTTCCTAAACGTTAAAACAGCACATTTTTAATGAATGGCAAAGATACGATTAATTATTTTTTAGTGCAGAATGTAAAAAATCGATTTATTGCTGGTTATAAAATATTAATAAAAATTTATTCTTCTGATACAACAAAGCTTTGTAGTTTTTTCAGCAATTCTTGAATGTTTTCCGGTGCATTGTTGTGGTCAAACTCAAAAGCATAAAGTTTGCCGTTGAAGTTTAGTTCAAAATCACCTTTTATCGCTTTGTCCACCGCAAGATCATCAATAGAGACATTGCTTTTTATAAGGTCGAAATCAATTTTTTTAACCATTTCAATGATTTCATTTAGCTGAATATCAGTCAGTTCAATTTGATATGTTTCGTTGTTTTTTGTAACTTCAAGCAAGTTGTTTTCCATTTGAATGACCATTTGAAATCCTCTTGTTTGTGCGTTATAGTTTAGTGAAATACTGTCTTTTTTATCCTGGCTTTGGCAAGAAGTTAAAGATGCAAAAAGTAAAATTAAGGTCATTTTATAAAATTTCATTTTGAAGGATTTAATTATTTAAAGATATAAAAAAAGGTGCCGAAAAGCACCTTTTTAATTTTTTAAAGCAAATCAGATTAATTTACCAAACTTTCTCTTGACCCTCCAGCAGCAAAAATAGTTCTCATTCTGTCGTTTTGGCCATTTGAAAACATATACATACAGTCGTCATAAGTATAATCCATATAGTTCATGGTCATATCTGTTGAGCTGCAACGAACTGTTGGATATGTTGGACATCCGTAGTTAGGTCCGTCTGAAGTCGGTGTGTCTAAAACGTAATCATCAACAGAACAGCCTCCATCGCCCCAAATATGGCGTAAGTTTAACCAGTGGCCAACTTCGTGAGTTGCAGTTCTGCCGTGTCCATATACGCCACCGGCAGTATTTTCGCCAAAGTAATCAGAACCAATAACCACGCCGTCTGTAGCCAATGTACCTCCAGGAAATTGCGCATAGCCTAAAATTCCGCCGCCAATTTCGCAAACCCAAATGTTTAAATTATTTGCGGGATCAGTTGCATTGATTCCTCCTTTTGAAGCGCTTTTCATGGCGTCTCTTGTTCCCCAAGCAGTTTTGGTTGATAATCTTTTATTTACGCCTGCAAGAGTATAAGTGATTTGAACATTAGCAACCAATCCTGCAAATAATCCTGGAACGCCAGTTGTTTTAGGATTTTGGTTGTTGAAATCTTGATTTAGAATGGCGATTTGAGAATCAATATGGGCTTGAGTTACAGGGTGTGAAGGGTGTTCAATTATATTTACAATTACAGGAATGGAAATTGCACCCACATAAGGAGTCGTAGGAGGAGGTGTTGTGCCGCCCGGTTTTCCTGTGGCAACAACTCCTTTATTGGCGATTAAAGTTCTTGTATGTTTTTCAATTTCATACATACGTTGTTCCAATCCCGGATTTTCTTGCAATTGTCTGTTTAACACCTGCATGCTGTGGCATTTGTCGCCATTGTTGGACTCTTTTGTGCTTTTTGCAGAAAGGTCGTCTGAAGTGTAAACAAAAAAGTCGCTCATATCAACGGCGGCTTCTTGGTTTGGGGTTACTTCGTCATTGGTTTGACAAGCGGCAACGGCTAAAGCTAGAATAGCTAAAGAAAGAAATAATTTTTTCATTGTTAATTTGATTAAGGTTGATTAATAATTTTGGGTATATCTTTAAATTTAAAGACGCGGCAATGTATTAATAAAAAGTTAAAAAACAAGAAAAAGTTAAAAAAATTGTTAAAATATTGATTTACCGATAAAATTATATAGTCCATTAACGCAATATGACATTCTGTTAAATCCCTATGAAAGCATCGTTTTTGCCTTTATTAATACGCTGTATAACACATCAACTTCTTCAAAAGTGTTGTAAAATGAAAAAGAAGCGCGAACCGTTCCTGGAATTTTATAAAAATCCATAATGGGTTGTGCGCAATGATGTCCAGTTCTGACTTCAACGCCTAATTTATCGATAATTGTGCCAATATCATACGGGTGAATTTCATCGATATTGAAGGAAATAACGGAAGTTTTATTTTCCGAAGTTCCGTAAATTTTCAACCCTTCAATTTGCAATAGTTTTTTTGTGGCGTATTGAAGCAATTCATTTTCATATTCGGCAATGTTGTCGAAACCTATGCCATTCATATAATCAATGGCGGTTCCAAATGCGATGACGCCGGCAATATTTGGCGTTCCTGCTTCAAATTTGTGAGGCAAATCGGCATACGTGGTTTTTTCAAAAGTCACTTCTTTAATCATTTCTCCGCCGCCTTGATAAGGTGGCAATTTGTTTAACCATTCTTCTTTTCCGTATAATATGCCGACACCAGTTGGGCCGCATAATTTATGGGCAGAAGCCACATAAAAATCGACATCCAAAGCTTGCATATCGGGTTTGATGTGCGGACAGGATTGTGCGCCGTCAATCAATACCACCGCACCAAATTTATGCGCTTTATCAATAATTTCTTTAATCGGATTGATGGTTCCCAAAGCATTGGAAACGTGGTTTACAAAAACCAGTTTTGTTTTATTCGAAAGCAGTTTGTCGTATTCATCCATCAGCAATTCCCCTTCCTGATTCATTGGAATCACTTTTAAAATGGCTTGGGTGCGCTCGCATAACATTTGCCAAGGCACAATGTTCGAATGGTGTTCCATGGCTGAAACAATGAGTTCATCTCCTTTTTGCAATAACGATGTAAAACCTGTGGCCACAATATTGATGCTATGCGTTGTGCCTGCCGTAAAAATAATTTCGTAGCTTTTTTTGGCATTGAAATGCTGTTGCAGTTTTTCTCGTGCCTGTTCAAAAGCGTCGGTTGCCAATTGGCTTAAGGTATGAACGCCTCTATGTATATTTGCATTGATGGTTGAATAGTAATTGACCAGACTGTCTATAACAACTTGAGGTTTTTGACTGGTAGCGGCATTGTCCAGATATACCAATGGTTTGCCGTTTATTTGTTGATTTAAAATAGGGAAATCGGCCCTTATTTTTTTGATATCTAACATTTTATTTTTTTAGTTCCGATAGCTATCGGAAGTAGTAAATACAAAATTACAAAATTGATACTATTTTGAAGGTTGTAAAATTTAAAAACTTGTTACTGATGTAATTTATTTTTAAATTTGGTAAAACTGAGCTCATAAAGCATTAAAAATTGATTTTCTAAGGTTGAAAACTCAGTATTTTATTTTTGTAATTTTTTTCGATAAATCGATTGTTAAACTAATAGTTGAAAAATTAAAACACGATGACAAAAGTAAATTTAGCATATTATAAGGAATCTGATTGGAAACGTTTTATAGCGTTGGCGGAAGACGATAGAGAAAGTTTACACGACAACTGGAAAGATTGGCATAAATCATTTCTTAAAGTAAAAAAAGGCTTAATTTCAAAAGGATTTAAGGTTGTGGATATTGTGATTGATTTGGATGAATTGGAGATTTTTTGTAAAATCCGCGGAATCAAAAACAATGGTAAAGCGCGCTCTCAATTTGTGCAAACTAAATAACGAAATGCCAAACCAGCATCCAATGAATGTTAATCTTAAAAGCAGGGGTCGCCATAAAAATACAATCATTAATGATTCATTATTATTTGATTTTGGTTAAGGATAGAGCCCTTCGGCTGCGCTCAGGATAAACTAATTGTTTGAGCACTCCCGTTTTTACGGGATGCGAGTAGCGATAGCCTGGCCCGCCAGCTGGCGGGAAACGCCCAAAACACAAGCATTATAAAGATTAAAAATTGCATAATTTATGCACTTCGGCCAAAACCAATGCTTTTTGTTTTTCCGAAAAACCCAAATGATTCAACGAATCCGGATTTTTAGATAGTTCTTTTACCAAAATAATGTCTTTTTCCATCAATTGTGTTTTTTGCTTTTTCGTTAAAGAAGTTAAGGTGGTTACGGGATATAAACCGTATTTATCAACATTATTTTTTAAACCGTTATTTGGCGGATAATCCCAGCTCAGCAAAGTTAAATCAACGCAATTTGCGTAGTCAATGGCGTCTTTTGTAAATCGCGTATTGGTTGCGAGCCAACCTTGTTTTAAATGGGTTGTTTTTTCTGATTCGTTCCATACTTTTTGAACATCAAGAAAGCGGGAATTGATGTACAATGGAATTCTCACATTGCTCACTGCAGAAGGATCTGTGTGAAATTTGCATTCCACGGTATAAACATTTCCGTCTTTCTCAGCCAAAACATCTATTTCGTGGGTAATGCAGGCGCCGTTTAAAATTTCGCCAATTTTGGTTTTATAGCCTTTTTGCTTCAGCAACGCGCTAATCAATCTTTCAAACGGGAAACCGGTAGGGCCTAAGTCGAAAATGGCTCTTTTTAAACTGTATTTTGAAGCTGAAACACGGTTGTATTTTTTCAATAATTGAAATGCTTTTCTATAAATTAAGTTTGAAGAAATTCCATCGAAAAGTTCGGGTTGAATGGCTTCCACAATTTTTTCTATATCCTGACTTGTAGCACCGCTATTTTGCAGTGATCTTGAAAGTTTTTGTATTGAAAACGGCTCTAAATCACCGGATATTTTTTTAACAACTACTACTTTATTGTCCATATCATTTATTTTTACCGAACCAAATTTAGGCTTATTTTTTTTAGTCGGTTCTATTTAAAATCTTAAAATTTCTGCCATTCGCTCAAAAAGACAACTATTAAGTCGTTTTTTGGTAACTCCAAACCGCCAATCCATTCATAATAAGGGCATAAATAATGGTTTTTGTAAGTTGAGGCAAAATATCGTTAAAATCGGCACCTTTTAGCATCACCATCCGTGTCACTTGCACAAAATATTTCACCGGATTAAACTCCGTTACATATTGCGCCCAAATCGGCATACTTTCAATGGGCGTAAAAAGTCCGCTCATCAAAATAAAAATAACCACAAAAAACCAGGAAATAAACATCGCCTGTTGCTGGGTGTCGGTAAAATTGGAAATAAACAATCCCATTCCCAAAACCACCAAAAGGTAAAAAGCGGTATAAAAATAAATCAATCCTAAGTTTCCAATTATGGGAACATTAAAAACAACTTTAGCAATGGTCAATCCTACTGTCAGCAATACAAATCCCAAGATCCAAAACGGGAATAATTTGCCGATAATAAACTGGTATTTTTTAATGGGTGTTACGTTCATTTGTTCCAAGGTGCCAATTTCCTTTTCACGAACAATATTCATTCCCGATAAAAACAGCGTAATCATTGTGACCAGCAATACCAATATCCCGGGAACCATAAATGTTTTATAGTTTAAGGTTTTGTTGTACCAAAATGAAGGAATAGCCACGATATCTATTGGTGTGTTAATCATATCTGTTGGCGTTAACAATGCTACTTTTGCTTTTTTGTTGAAATCCTGCACAATTTGGTTGATATACACATTCTCCACGCCGGCCGCTGCACCGTCAATGGCGTTGATTGCTACAGAAATGTCTGTATTTTTTTGTTTTAACAAGTCGCGTTCAAAATATCGGGGAATTTCCAAAATCACATCAACTTCCCCTTTTGCCATCGCGGCATTCGCTTCTTTTTTTGAAGGAAAATTTGCAATGACGTGAAAATATGTGGATGCATCAAATTTTTCGATCAATGCTCTTGAAAACGAGGTTTTATCATGATCAACATAAGAAAATTTGATGTTTTTGATTTCAAATGTTGCCGCATTCGACAAAATAACCAATTGTAAAATCGGCAGCACAAAAATAATGGGAAGCATTCCTATATTTCTAAAAATTTGCCTGAATTCCTTTTGAACGATGTATAAAATTGTTTTCATATTTCCTATCCCCGGCCCTTTCCTAAGGAAAGGGAGTTTGATTTATTGTTAAAAAAACTTTAATCTTTAAACTTTAAATTTTAAACTTTTTCATTCATTGTTACTTTCTATAAAACGACTTTTTTTAACTTCCGACTTCGGTATCCTATGATTAAACCAAATTTTTTGGTATAAATTTTTACTATTTTTCAAGCTGCATATTTCATTGTATCCACATATGGAGTTCCTCGTTGAACTACAGCAAAAGCCCTTCCTAATAATT
>JAUXPH010000033.1 GCA_030683995.1 Lutibacter sp. | reverse complement strand
ATAATCATCACCGACATAATTCTAATAATTTTATGCAGCCTTTTATGTTGTGTAGGCGTGTCTTGATAGCCAATAGCTAAAAATCTATACATTTTTTTTCGCCAATTTGGAACTTCTTCATTTTCTTTGGAAGCGTCTCTTAAAATGGCTAAATCTGGAATAAATGTTAAGTATAAATAAACAAAGCAGCCAATTAGATCGGTTAAAATGGCAATAATATCCCAAGAAATAGGAGATTGAATACGGGGATATAAAAATAAATAATATAGTCTGTCCAACCGCCCAATACACAATAAGATAAAAACCGGTCCGATTATTAAGGATAAAACCGTGGTAATTTCAACAATTCTTGCAATAGAATTTTTTAGGGGTGTTTCAAAAAAGTGTAAAACTCCCGCAATAAATGCTCCAGAATAACTAAGGCAAACAAAAAATATAAAGTTCACAATGTATATTCCCCAAACCACATTGTCTCGCATTCCAGTGACTTCATGGCCATTAGCCAATTGAAGAACAAAAGCGTAAAGTCCCACTAATATTATGGAAATTAATGCCGCAATCCAAATTTTTGATAACAAACTGGATTTTTCAAGCATTGGAGAAAGTTCTTTAACCAATTCTCTTTTTCTAGTATCTATATTCATAATTATCAGTGTTAAATTTTACCTTGTTTTTTTAATTCCTGTACGTAAGGCACATCTTTATAGCGCTCTTTTATTTCCTCATCAATATCAAATCCTCGCTCTAAAGGAAATTGTCTGTTTACTGCCGGTAAATAATAAACATTGGGTTTGGTGCCTAAGTGTTCCAAATGGCGATAACCGCCACGGTCGTTAATTAATTGGGAAAAACGAACTGTTTCTTCACCATTGGTTACTATATCTTCATTTTTGTCGCCAAAATAAATAACACCCATAGGACAGGCTTTGGCACAATGAGGCAATTGACCCTGACGCAATAAGTCTGGACAGAAATCACATTTCATCACAGTACCTTCTGCAGCAGGAACACCTGTTTCTGGAGAATATGGTTGACTTTTATCGTCGAATTTTTCTTTATGACCCCAATTAAATTGTCGCGCAGAATACGGACAACTAGTGACACAAAATTTACATCCAATGCAGCGTTCATTATTTATCAAAACAATACCGTCATCTCGTTTAAATGTTGCTCCGGTTGGGCAAACGATCACGCAAGGAGGTTCATCACAATGAAAACAAGGTTTTGGAAACCAGTAAGGTTGACCGTCTTCGTGATTTTGAATCAGTTGAACTTTCATAAATTCTTGATGTTCATCTAATTTGTGAGCTTTTTGACATTCTTCAACACATTTTCTGGCGTTTTTACATTTGGCCAAATCTATAACCATCACAAATTTTCGGTCTGGGATTCCTTTTCTGGACTCTTCGGGTGTAATTAGCGCTTCAGGATATTTATTGATGTTAGAAGCATTTACTTCTACAATTTTTCCCTCAGGCGTTAATAACCTAATCATTTCGCCTGTGGGTTCTTTTTCTTCTTCTTGCGCCGCTAGGCTTGTTACAATTGAAGCCCCTGTAATTGCTGTGAGACTAGTCATTAATCCCAATTTTAGGAATTTACGTCTGTTGTTTCCACCTACTTCTGTTTGTTTGTTTTTCATTATCATTTTGGTTAAGTTAAATCGATTTAAGTGTGAATTCCGCTTAAATTGGAATTTTTAAATCGTTTATTTTTATTATTGATAAAATTGGACACCCTAAATTATAGATATGCTAATTTTATTGTATAAATTTAATGAGAGATTGCAAGGAAAATGATGACATAAGTCATTTATAGGAATAAAACCATACAATAATTTAATTGAATATTGTGTAACAAAAGTTACCTAATATTTAAAATATGTTTTTTTTTGAGAGATAATGATGTTTTTATAGTTCTAAAAATAGGGTATAATACCAAGTATTTATATAGCGTTAAATTTTTAATTCCGTAGGAATTGAATTGTTGAAATTAAAAAAATGTAGCTATAAAATCATTGTTGGAGGGTTAAAGTTTTAATACAAACTGGTCACCCCGAGGTACGAGGAATCTCATCATTAGTGCTCATTTGTTGCGATTCCTCCTTTGTCGGGCACGAGCGATAGCGAACTGGCGAAGCAATGACAAATATTTCCTTAACTTAATGACATTGCCCCGATGGGGGGGTATGTTTTCAATGAAAATTAATTTACTGCAAACAGTAAGTCTCCTGGGACTAAAAATAGATGTTTTTTGATTTATAGGAACCTTAAACCAATTTTAATGGAGTTTTAAATTGGGAAGTTGAGAGGTTTGGACTTGAAGATTTGGGCAGCATTCAAAAATATTTGGGTGTCGTATTTTTAGGAGTTCCACCAAAAGCAGTTGCAATTATTAAACAATTCATTATGATTAAAATATGAATCGGTTTGTTAAAATATAGTGAGAAATTATTGGGCAAAAAAAACCAATCAAAAAGATCGGCTTTTAAAATTGAATTCAATTTTTTATTATTCGGCTAATGTTCTCATATAATTAACGATTAACCATCTGTCTTCATCTGAAGGCATTTTTTTTGTAAATTCTGGCATATCTTTTCTTCCAATAGAAGTTTTATAAAATAATTCGCCATCAGTTTGTTTTTGGAATACTTTACTTGAAAAATCTCCTAAATCACCTTTCATTTCTTTGGCTTTTGGACCATCTCCATAACCTTCTGCACCGTGACAAGATTTACAATGTTTTGTGTATAAAGATTTTCCGATTGCAGCATCTGTTTTAGGCGCTATTGGGTTTTTCATTGTTACATATTTTGCTGGTACTTTCCAAGGTTCTTGCGTAAGTGTTGTGAAAGAGTAAAATGCAAAAGAAATAATTCCGACTAGTGTTAAAATTTTAAATGTTTTCATTTTTTTTTAATTTACGATTTGTTAATTTTAATTAAATTTAATATTAAATATATAATGATTCCCCATATTCCAAATATCAATAAATTTGGAAATATAAGTAAGAATAAAGGTGTTTTGCTTCTAGGCGACCACATAGTCCTTTGGTCAAAAGTTGATTCATCAACAATGTGCTTTCCAATAGGAGCGCTAACTATTGTTTTTACAGTGCCAAATTCATCGCTTTCACTCAGAATTACTTCAATAGTCAATATTCCATCTACACCAGGTATTCCTTCAGGTATAGGCACAAGTATTGTGCCATCCTCATCAGTTTCATTAAATTCTTCACCTATAGGTAAATTTTTAAATAACCTTTGAATTTGGACCTTAAGTGACTGGCCAATGACCAGACTGTCAGTCGATTTATCTATCAATGTGGCTGATATATAATTAACGCTGTCAATGGTTACCAGTTTGGCGTCAATGGCGGCATCTTTAAAACTAATGCTTTTTGAAGCTCCGGTAAATGCATCATTTCCGTCAAAGGTAATTTCTATATTATATGTGTTTGATGAATCGGGTTTTAGGGAACTTAAATCTTTAAGTTTAAATTTGCTTTTACCTTGCATATTAGTTATAGTTTTACCTATTTCAATTTGCTCATCATCAACCAAATTATAAATGATCAATTCTATTTTCGAAACGTTTACATTTTCGTCATTTACTTTTGCGGTGGCTTGCATATCAAAATAAACCTCACCATTCATTATTTTAACATAATCCGCTTTTAACCTAACCCTGTTCTGCGCAAAAACGGAAGTGCATAAAAACACACTTAATACAACAAGAAAAAAGTGGCGTGTTAACAATTGATTTCTCATGATTTTATGTTTTTATTTAGTTCTAATTCTTCTTGTTCATCTGCGGTTTTTTGAATAGGCACTATAGGCACGTATCTAACCAAAATAGTGATAATTAACAGCGCCATTGCCAATGTTCCTATTGTTATGGCCCACTCGTGAAGGCTTGGGAAGTAATGGCGCCATTCTTCCGGCACACCTTGTATTGGTAAAAATGGATGCAATAAGGTAGGCGTAACAATTAAGTAACGTTTCCACCAAGAACCTGTAACCACCAGTAATCCAATCAAAAACATTGGTAATGGTTTTCGTCCTTGTTTAAATAACAAAACGATAACGGGTATAATTAAACCTCCAATAGTCACAAACCAAAATAACGGTGCATATTCTCCCACAAATAAAACGTTTATATGTGTTGTTGCCCCTTTTTTTGAAGTAAGCTGAGGAATTAAGTATTCATTTAAATTGAAATAGAGGTAAATTAAACATACCAATACTAAAAACTTACCTAATTTATCAAAATGATAGTCAGTGATATAATCGTCAAGTTTGTATGCTTTTTGAAGAACGTAAACCACACATACCAATGCGCCAACTCCTGCAACTGAAGCTCCTGAAATAAAATAAGCTCCTAAATTGGTGCTGTCCCAACCAACTCTGTATAAAGTTGAAAATAGCCAAGCATCAATGGTCTGTAACATAAAACCAACAGGAATAATTAAAATGGCGATGATATGAATTGATTTAAGTTGAATGGCTTTTTGATTATCGCTCCCTGTCCAATTCAATGAAAGTTTTCCGTACCATTTGCTGAGTTTTGGTTTTTTATCTTCATAATATTTCTTAAGCAACCCAAAATCTGGCAATAGAGGAAAATACAATAATAAGAGACTTACCATAATATAAGTTGGGATGATGATAACGTCCCAAGTAATAGGGGATTGCATTCTTCCGTGAATGAATAAATTCATTAACCTGTCTGGTCTTCCCATATCAATTGTAATGGTTATGCCTGCCATAATTATTGCTGATACAGAAATTATTTCAGCAATTCTAACAATAGGTGTTCTCCAACTATTTTTAGTAAGCCTTAGAACAGCAACCGTAACGGTGGCAACAAAACTTGTTGCCACAAAAAACACAAAGTTTGAGATATAAACTCCCCACAAAGCATAATCATTCATATTGGTGACCATTTGTCCTCTAATAATTTGGTCTATATAGGCTATGATTCCTAAAACGATTAAAACAACTAAGGAAATTGTCCATATAACGCCTTTTTTGCCAAATTTTTGTGGCGCTAAATCGTGAAGTAATTTGTCGTAATTTTTCATATGTTTAAATTTTATTTATTAGAGGTAACATATGCTGTTTGCTATTGATCATTTTCTTGTGTATAGAAATTAGTAAATCTCGTTTCATAATTATTCTTGTTAATCAACAGATTTAAAATCAGTGAAACTTTCTAGTCCTTCTTTAAAATCAACCAATCTGTCAACAGGCGGCAAATAGAAAACACTTGGTTTTGTGCCCAAGCCTTCCATTAATCTATATCCGTGTTTATCAGCCAATAATTTACTTAATCTCAGTGTTTCTTCGCCGTTGGTAACGGTGTCTTCGTATTTGTCACCAAAATAGAATACGCCATTAGGACAAGCTGTAACACAATGTGGTAATTCATTATTTTTTATGGTGTGCGGACAAAAATCGCATTTGTCAACAGTGCCTTTTATGCTTGGTAATCCTGCAAATTCCGCTGAGTTATGTTCTGTTTGATTTTCCATATCCATAAGCATCGTAATATCACCTTGGTTTGGTTCACTCCAGTTAAACACACGTGTTGAATACGGACAAGCGGCCATACAGAATCTACATCCAATACAACGTTCATTGTCTATTAACACCAAACCGTCTCTTCTTTTGAAAGTGGCGTCAACCGGACAAACAGTTACACAAGCCGGTTGATCGCAATGCATACAAGTAGTTGGCATCCAATACGGTGCTGTATCTGTATCTTCTTGCATTTTATAAACCTTAAGCCAGGCGTGATCTCCGGTAATGTAATGTTGCTTGTTGCAGGCAACTTGGCATTTTAAGGCATTTTTGCATTTTGCCAAATCAATAACCATCACAAACTTTCGGTTAGGCATACCTTCCCGCATATCATACGCTTCCTCGTGTTGTTGCTTTTTGGAATGGTCCATTTCCATAACTTCTGAAGAATCTACCTCAATGATAGTTCCGTCAGTGGTCATAAGTTCCATTTTACCGGTTGAACCTTCATTGGTTTTCGCGTTTAATTTGGAAGCAATTTTCGTTAATCCAACTGCGCCGATTGCTGTAATCAGGCCCAATTTTAGTCCTTTATCAAGGAATTTTCGCCTTGAATTAGTGTTGTTATTTTTCATACATAGTAGTAATTAAAGGACATTATAATTTTCTGCCCAACCAATTAAGAAATGACTCATTAGAAATATTCTTCTGAATAATTTTGGAATTTTTAACAGTGCTCACTTTAACCCTAACTGCGGTGCCATCGGGTTTTAACAAAGTTTGGTATTCTTCATTTTCCTCAGGAATCAATAGCTCATCAGCAATTGATGTTTTTCCAAATCCCAGCAAAGGCAGCAGTAAAGTACCTCCCAAAATTGGAAGGATTCCTCTTCTTGAGATTTGTGTTCCTTTTATTTTAGTTTTTTTATCCATAGTAGTAAAAGTATTGGTTAAACAGTAAAGCAATATAAAAATTATTTTTGAAATTTATGAAGCTTTCCGTCTAAGTTAACCTTAAATTTATTTTAATATGTTGTTTTTAATGATGTATAAAAATAGGAACATAGATGTTGTTTTTCTATGATAAAAATCAGTGTTTTAATTATTTTAAAATGCTGAAAATAAGTGATTTATGTATAATTCAGGGTAATTACACTTAGAAGGGATCAAATATTGTGTTAGTTTTGTTACATAACTATGAAATATATAACATAATATATTATAAATCGTTTTAAAAAATTATTTTAAAACGGTCTAATTTTAAATTCCATTTCGCTTTTACTTAATCAGTATAATTTCGGTGAGCATCAATAAAATAAATAAAGCTTCGTAAATTTAAATTTACGAAGCTTTATTGTTCAAGTTATATTGATGTTAACTTAAAAATTATAATTTCTTGTAATGTTAAATCCAATTAGGAAATCTCCGCCACCTTTTCCAAATGGTTTAAATTCACCTGCGCCAAATCCATTATTTGTATTATACATATAATTTTTTTGTGGCACAATGCCATTATAATTGGTTGCAAATATTTGAAAGGCATGTGCCGAAGTTGCAAATTCAACGCCAAAACTAATTCCTGGAGGTGGATTATTCAGTAAGAATTTTGTAATTGGTTGGCTATAATCGAAAATTATGGCTGTTTGCGGACTAATTTTATAACGGCCTCCAAATGCGATAGCCACCATGTCATTTCTCATGGTATTTTCTACCACATTGTAATGCGAAACACTTGGCGCAATCTGCAAAGATAAGTTTGGATTAAATCTACGTGCAATAATTAATTGATTAAAGTTCGAATACCGATCCTGTATAAAGTTGAAATTTTCTTTTGTACGGGCATCAATCGTGAAATTTCCATAATAGGTAACGCTCACAGGCATTTTATTAGAACGTGTTTGCCTTAATAAACCAACTTTCCAGTTAAAATCTTGCAAACGATTATTTTTGGTTGTACCATACCCAATAGTTAATCTTTCATGGATGGCATAAGACAATGCGATTCTAATATTTGCGCCATCTGCGTATATACCTGCTAAAGTGTTTTCGCCTTTCATTAAACCAAATCTATGCTGCATTTGTACTTCCAAAGTATTTTTATCAAATAAAACATTGGTAGGATTATCAATGAGCATTGCACTTTCATATGCGGGTCTTTCAAGAGCTTCTTTAACTTTTGTTGAATCTTCCTCTTGAGCAACAGCTATAAAAGGGAGCATCATAAAAGCAAAAAGTAATACAATATATTTTTTCATGTTTTTATTCTTAAAGGTTAATTATTCTTAGCGCCTTGATTAATCCAGTTTTTAACTAAAGTAATTTTAGTTTGTGGCCATTTCGAACCCGGAGGCATTAATTGCACTCCGCCGATTCCTAAAAGAGATTTGTACAAAGTGCTTTCGTCAGCATTGCCGGCCACAACATAACCGTTTAAAAGGTTAGCATATGAGTTAGTGCTTAGTGTTGGCGGTGTATTTCCATGACAACCTGTGCATTGGCTCCATAATGGAACGATGTCTGTGGCATAGGAAACTTCTGTTGCTCCCGGCCCATTATCAATATTCTCATACTCAGGATAGGCGTCATAATAACATGAGTTCATAAACAATCCCACACTAATGATTATAATAAATTGAATTAATTTTTTCATTTTTAAGTTTTTTAATTAGATAATCAAATGTTTTAGCAAAAGAGCAGATTAACGCAATCTGCTCTTTTGCTAAAAAGATTATTATTCAATTTTCATTGTTTTAAAATTACTCATTCCGTGTGCAATTGCTGAATTGTTGAAAATTGATAAACCAAAGGCAATTTCTTCTCCAACAACAAAAACAGCATCTGTTGGGTCGCCGGTATTTAATTTACGTTTAATTTCAATTTGCCATCCCGAACCTGTATGTTTAGCTCTTACTTGAGTTTCAGATCTGCCATCGGCGCCACCAGCATTAACTGTAATAGTTGGGAAACGTTTTTTGCCAAATCCTTTTGAGTAGGCAACTAAATCAGTATTAGGGTCAATAGTTGAACCATTGGATAAAGTTAATACACCTGTATCAGAAACTCCGGTAACAGTTTGTGCAGCGCCTGAAGCCAATTCAGCATCCGTAATCCAGAAATAATTTTCCACTCCTTTTTTTACCCATTTTGGTCCTTCCTTTTTTGTAACAGGATCTGTAAACACTGGTGAATCATTATACATACTCAGACCTGCATCTGCTTTTCTTCCATTAGCTGTAGATAATCCATCTTTTCCCTCAGAATCTCTAACATATCCATCATCCACTGATTGTGAAAGCACATTTCTGTTGCGTTTCCAATGCCACAAATCTGCCAATTCACCAGCATTTTTCATATAATGTCTTGTAGATTTTGTTCCTGCTGCGGTTCCTGTTAAACTACCATGGCAAGTAACAGTGCAAGTACCCGCAGCAAATCCTGCAGGATATTGGCCATTCACTTTTATTGGAAACATCATCCCAAATTTATCTTCATAAAACTTATCGTTTTTATGGTTGGCGTATTTATTTTCCCTGTTCCAGGTTTTTGTCGCCGGGTCAAAGTAAAAGGATTCCCTGTCCCTACTGTCAGCCTCATCTTCATATTCCAATAAAAGGTAAAGATAAGTGCCGTCATGGCCGCCTCTTAAAGAGTATTTGTAACTTTCTCCGGTATATGGGTCAAATAAATCTTTTGGTTCAAGTGAAAGATTTCCTAAACTCGACCTATTTAACGGAACCGTCCTGTCACCAGCTGGAGTAACAGTGGCGGCACTTAAAAGAGGCCTTGCAGTACTCCATATTTCATCTATTTCACCATCAAAAGTAGGTGCAGTTGTAAATTTTTTAACCAGTAACTGTTCAGTGCTTGATCCAACTCCTGGATCAACTCCTATATTTGGGGCATCATCATGGGTACAATTCGCCAAAGACATAGCAAATACTGCAATTAATACTAAATTAAATTTAAATAGTTTCATAAAATTTGTTTTTATTTATTTGTTAAACTTTAAAGTGAAGTCAATAAAAAAAGATTGATTGATTGATTTCACATTTTTAATAATTAGTTATTTGTTTGTTTTAAAACTTTGTTAAAAGTACCAACAACTTTAACGATTATTTATGATTTAAGTCATCTTTCTTTAAATTTTAAATGGTTGATAATCAAGAATATAATTCTTATTTAGACTGTTTTTAGATTATTTAGCGCAATTTTAACGTTACTTTTGTTACAATAAAATGAAATTGTTGTTACGTAGGCATAATTTACGGTAATAAAAAGTTGAATTTTAATCAACAATTTTACAGCACAATCATTAAAAAAAAGTTACAAAGATTAAAGTTCAAATAATTTA
>JAUXPH010000027.1 GCA_030683995.1 Lutibacter sp. | reverse complement strand
ATTCGTATTTCAATCAATGTTTCTGTTCATTTTCTTTGCTTGCCCAAAGAAAACGAACCAAAAGAAAAGGCACTTTCTCGTCAGGTATTTGTTATGGCTCGTTTCATAATACTGTTTTTTTAATTTGTCAAATTTTATTTTATTCAGAACTGTAATGTCTGATTGTAAGGTTTTTTCAGCAATTAATTCAGGTTTTCCAGCGGAATTGTCATAAATCAGCACTTCATCAACAATTGAAAGATAGATGTCAAACAAATTTTTTATTCCATTTACATATCTTCGCTTAATAATTTCCGTTTCAATATTATGGCCACCTTCCAGTACTCTTGTTTTAACTCTTTCAATAGCTAAGTCAACATTTTGTAACCAAAAAAAATAACAGTGTTACTGTATAATTTTTACTTTGGGCATATACAACTTTTGACTTATAACTTTTTGTTGCCAAAGTAGTTTCGAAAGCAAAATTTTCGTTAATTTCTAAAAGCTCATTAATTCTCCTAATCATTATTCTCCCTGCTTCGAATGAAACTTTTTCTGGTTGAAATGGGGATAAGCCTCTAGCGATTTATTCATTATTTTTATTTGTTTTTAAAAGTATTCATGAAACTTCGTTTTCATCAGCATTAACAAACTCTTTACAATTTAAGATGTTAGGTAATATGGTAAAAGAAGCTGTTGTTTTTCCTGCGCCATTGCATCCTGCTATTATGTAAAGATTTTTTTTCATTGTTGCAAAGATAATTTAAGTATTTGTGTCTGTTATTTGGTATAAGGTTTCTTGTGATTTTTTTGTGGTGTGGTCAAATTTAATTCAAAATTTAGACATATAATAATATAACTATTTTAACTTCCGTCTTTAACTTTCAGCATTCAGCTTTCAGCTTTTAACTTAAAAAAAGTCCATCCGTCAATTGACGGATGGATTTTTTTATCAGCTCAACATAATTTTTGAAATAAGTTCTTCACCCAGTTCTTCATTCATCATTTTGATGATTTTTTCTTTGCCGTAGCTCAATTCTTCACGCAATACGGAAGATTTCAATTTCACCACCAATGTTTTTCCGTTTAATTCAACTTTGCTTGTATAAGAGACAACGCCTTTTCCCATCAATTTTGCCCAGGCTTCTTTGACGGAAATCTGGTTCATTCCTTTGGTCAATTTATTTTCTTTGATCACATCTTTCATCAAATCTTCCATTGATTGAAATTCATTAAATCGTTTGGCCATTATAGTTGAAATATTTTATACGGTTGGTTTGTTTTTTTTACCACGTCTTCAGTGCGTTGTTTGTGCGTATCGCTGATAAATAGCTGTCCGAATTCATCATTATTGACCAATTTAATCAACTGTTCTACTCTTAAATCATCTAATTTGTCAAAAATATCATCCAACAATAAAATGGGTTTTATTTTCGACTGCGATTTAATAAAATCGAATTGCGCCAGTTTTAAGGCAATTAAATACGATTTTTGTTGTCCTTGCGATCCGAATTTTTTAATGGGATAGCCGTCAATTTCAAACGCCAAATCGTCTTTGTGAATGCCGGCGCTTGTATATTGAAGCACTCTGTCACGCTCCACATTTTGTTCGAACAATTCCATAAAATTTGCTTCCTCCAACTGCGTTTTATACACCAAATTCACTTGTTCTTTGCTTGAAGAAATTGCTGCATAACGTTCCCTTAAAATGGGAATAAACGCTTCCAGAAATTCGGTTCTCTTTTTAAAAATAACAGTTCCGTAAGATTCCAGTTGCTCATTGTACACTTTTAAATTGAGTGCGTCAAATGTGCGGTTTGCCGCAAAATACTTCAACAAAGAATTTCGTTGCGTCAGCACTTTGTTGTATTTAATAACAGACTGCAAATACAATTTATCGGATTGCGAAATCACATTGTCCATAAATTTGCGTCGCGTATCGCTTCCTTCCACAATTAAATCGCTGTCGCCCGGAGAAATAATCACCAAAGGCAAATAACCAATATGCTCCGAAAATTTTTCATAAGCCTTGCCGTTGCGTTTTACCACTTTTTTATTTCCGCGCTTTAAACTGCAGACAACACTTTCGCTTTTATCATTAATTTGATAATCGCCTTCAATCATAAAAAAGTCTTCAAAATGCTTAATGTTTTGCGTCGCCGCCGGATTGAAGTAACTTTTTGCAAAAGACAGGTAATAAATGGCATCCAAAACAGTCGTTTTTCCAACACCGTTATTCCCCACAAAACAATTAATTTTTTCCTGAAAATCAAATGTTTGAGACTCGAAATTTTTGAAATTTACCAGTGTTATTTTTTGTAAATGCATCTATTTTTTTTGAAAGTTTAAAATTATTGAAAATAAATGAAAATTTAGGCACAAATGCATTTTTACTTTCCAATTAAAAATTCTATTTTTGCGCCTACAAATTTCTAAGAAATGGCAACATACAAAAAGACAGGAAGTAAAATTAAAGATGCTCAAAAAAATATTGAAGATAATTCAACTACCGCTGAAGTTTTTAAAACTTTAGACCAAACAGCTTCAAAATCTGAGCAATTTATTCAAAAAAATCAAACCATCATTTTTATAGTAATTGGTCTTATCGTCGCTTCCATATTGGGCTATCTGGCGTATCAAAAATACGTGAAAGCGCCTAAAGAAAAAGAAGCTGCAAATGAATTGGCATTTCCTAAAGCTTATTTTGACAATGCGATAAACAATACTGTGGCTGCAGACTCATTGTTCACGCTTGCCCTAAAAGGAGCCGACGGAAAATATGGTTTTGTTGATATTGCTGATGAATACAGCGGCACAAAAGCAGGAAATTTAGCCAATTATTACGCCGGGATTTCTTATCTCAGATTAAAAAAATATAAAGAAGCCATTGACTATTTGGAAGATTTTTCTTCAAAAGATGAATTGTTAGGCCCAATTGCAAAAGGCGCCATTGGTGATGCTTTTGCCGATATCAATCAGCCAAAAGATGCTTTTGACTATTATGTAAAAGCTGCAAACCTAAAAGACAACAACTTTTCAACACCGTTATTCCTTTTCAAAGCAGGAAATACGGCGATGGAATTGGAGAATTATTCAAAAGCTTTAGAATTGTTCGAAAAAATTAAAAATGATTATCCAAATGCTGTTGAGGCCCAAAACATTGACATTTATATCAATAAAGCTGCCTTTGCATCAAAAAAATAAGATAAATGGCTACAACTAATTTATCTGATTACGATAAAACAGCAATCCCAAACGCGAAGGACTTTCGGTTTGGGATTGTTGTTTCTGAATGGAATCCAGACATTACCGAAAACTTGTATTTGGGCGCCGAACAAGCCTTGCTGGAACATGGAACGCTGAAAGAAAACATCGTTCGCTATAATGTTCCCGGAAGTTTTGAACTTATTTTTGGCTGTAAATATATGCTGGAAACTGAAGAAGTAAATGCCGTAATCGCCATTGGAAACGTGATTCAAGGGGAAACAAAGCACTTCGATTTTGTTTGTGAAGGCGTTACGCAAGGCATTAAAGACCTGAATATTAAATACAATGTTCCTGTTATTTTTTGTGTGCTGACCGACAATAACAAGCAACAATCTATTGACCGATCTGGCGGAAAACACGGTAACAAAGGTGTTGAATGTGCCATTGCGGCCATAAAAATGGCAGCGTTAACAGCGTTTTAACACGCTAATTATCCACAAAACTTGACCACCTCTTTTTAATTCAGTAATTTTGATTTTTACTGATTAATTTAATTTTATGTTTGGGAAATTATTTAAGCCTCAATCGCATTATGTTTTTAATTATAAGCCTCGTTATTATGATGAGCGCAAAGAACGTTTGCGAAATTTAGAAAAGAAATACCACAATCCTGACGGGACCGATACCGAATTTTCTAAAATTAGCCTGACAAAAAATAATTTAAGAAACGATTGGGTAAAAAATAAAAGAAGTGCTACAGACCGGTCCACAAACTTAAGACTGGCCATAATTATCGCTATTTTAGTGGGCATTGCTGCCTATATTTTAGGATTACATACCTTATTTTAATGCCCGATATCATACAGTTATTACCCGATCACGTCGCAAATCAAATTGCGGCAGGTGAAGTCGTACAAAGACCCGCATCTGTTGTAAAAGAGTTGATGGAAAATGCCATTGATGCAGAAGCCACCAACATAAAACTGATTGTGAGGGAAGCCGGAAAAACACTTATTCAGGTTATTGATAACGGCAAAGGAATGAGCCAAACCGATGCGCGTTTGAGCTTTGAACGACACGCCACTTCAAAAATAAAAAAGGCTGAAGATTTATTCAATCTGCACACCAAAGGATTTCGGGGAGAAGCCTTAGCCTCCATTGCCGCCATTGCGCACGTGGAATTGCGGACAAAACAGGAAGACCAACAGTTGGGTTCGTGCTTAAAGATTGAAGGAAGTGCCTTGATTTCACAAGAAAATATTTCAACGCCCACTGGAACTTCCGTTGCGGTAAAAAATTTGTTTTACAACATTCCTGCACGAAGAAATTTCTTAAAATCGAACACCATTGAAACGCGTCATATTGTGAACGAATTTCAACGCGTGGCCTTGGCGCATCCCAATATTGCATTTTCATTTTATCACAATGAAAATGAAGTTTATAATTTAACCACCGGCAATTTACGCCAACGCATTGTGGCCATTTTGGGCAAAAAAACAAATGAAAAATTGGTGCCTATTCACGAGATTACCGATTTGGTGGAAATTAAAGGTTTTGTCACCAAACCAGAATTTGCCAAAAGAAAAAGAGACGAACAGTTCTTTTTTGTGAACGATCGTTTTATAAAAAATTCCTATCTAAATCACGCCGTTTCAAGCGCTTTTGAAAATTTATTGTCGGGTGGCCATTATCCAACCTATTTTTTATATTTAACCGTGCCAACCAACAGCATCGACATCAATATTCATCCGACCAAAACGGAAATAAAATTTGATGACGAGAAAACGCTTTACGCCATTTTGCGATCAGCCGTAAAGCATAGTTTGGGACAATACAATGTTGGCCCAATCCTGGATTTTGACCGAGACGCAACGCTTGACACACCGTACCATTTAAAAGATAAAAATTTGCCAAATCCTAGGGTGACGGTGAATCCCGATTTTAATCCGTTTAAATCCGAAGAACAAAAATCCATTCAATTTCCTTATCACAGAGAAAAAAACAGGGAATGGGAAAGTTTGTATAATGGACTCGACAGCACTGGCATCGATTTTAAATCGGAAACCGTTGATGCGGGTTTGTTTTCAGAAGAAAAAGAGAACAGCAAAACCTATCAGGTCCATAAAAAATACATTGTCAGCAGCATTAAGTCGGGCATTGTTTATATCAATCAGCAATTGGCGCACCAACGTATTTTATACGAAGAATTTTTGGGAAATATCACGGTTAAAGATGCTATGAGTCAGCAATTGTTATTTCCTTTGGAATTATCGTTCAACAAAACAGATATCGCCTTAATCAAAGAGATAAAAACCGAATTGGAAAGCATCGGTTTTTTGTTTGGCGAAATTTCAAACGACACGCTGGTGGTGATGGGAATGCCGGTAAATATTATCGAAAGCCAAATTCCGAGCATTATTGAGCATTTGCTGGAAGACATCAAAAATGACATTCCAAACACAAGTTTTAGTCAGGTTGATATTATGGCAAAAAGCCTGTCGAAAAGTTTGGCGATAAAAACAGGCACAAAACTTGACCTAAAAGAGCAAGAAGATATTGTAAATAAACTATTTTTGTGCAAACAACCGGATAGTTCGCCATTTGGAAAAAGAACGTTTGTAACAGTAAATATTGATGAAATCGATAAAAAATTTAACAATTAACCGTTGTTAGTGAGATAATTATGGGAAGAATGACCGAAGCCGTTAAACATATAATCATTTTAAATGTTATATTGTTTTTAGCGCCACAATTAATGCCAGCTTTAAATTTGCAAAATTTATTTGCGCTGTATTTTCCCGAAAATGAAAAATTCGGATTTTGGCAATTTTTAACGCATATGTTTATGCACGGCGGATTTGCCCATATCTTGTTTAATATGTATGGTTTATGGGCATTTGGAACGCCTTTGGAGCAAATGTGGGGAAGAAACAAATTTATATTCTTCTATCTTTCAGCAGGTTTGGGTGCGGGTGCCATTTACACTTTGGTGAATTATTACCAATTCAATTCGGTATATGACCAATTAGTCAGCATTGGTTTAACGGGTGCAGATATTCAAAGTATTTTAAATACGGGAAGTTACAATCCACAAATATTGGAAACAATTTCAGGCGATAAACTTTCAGAGTTTTACGCCACTTACCACACGCCTGCCGTTGGTGCATCGGGTGCGGTTTATGGAATTTTGGTAGCATTTGGTATGGCTTTCCCGAATGCAAAATTGGCCTTGATCTTTTTCCCGGTGCCAATTGCCGCAAAATATTTTATTCCCGTAATTATTTTGGGGGATTTGTTCTTCGGAATCACAAAATATTCAGTTGGGAATGTGGCACATTTCGCCCACGTAGGCGGTGCTTTAATCGGATTTATAATCGCTTGGTACTGGAAACGGAACCAATTTAAACAATGGAACTAAATTGAGCTTCATTAACGACATAAAACAAGCTTTTAACAAAGCCAATATTGTTGAAAAAATAATATACATCAACGTATTTTTATTTTTAATCACTTTTTTGCTTACTGACTTTGTCATTACTTGGTTTGCGTTGCCAGCTGGTTTTGATGATTTTTTATACAAACCCTGGACTCTCATTTCCTATGCGTTTATTCATCAGGGTTTCTTTCATGTGTTGTCTAATTTGCTTGTTTTATATTATCTCGGAAACTTATTTTTGAATTTTTATACCAAAAAACAATTTTTAAATTGTTATTTTTCAGGAGCTGTTTTTGGCGGAATTATTTTTTTAGGATACTATTCTTTCCTCGACAAATCGGATGCGGGTGCTTTGGCGGGTGCTTCAGCAGCAGTTACCGCGGTTTTTATAGCCATCGCAACCAGAATTCCTCGTTATGCCTTGCAATTGCGTTTTGTTGGCAGTGTTGAATTGTGGGTAATGGCAGCAATTTGGGTGGTTTTAAGCATCCTGCAAATTGCAAGTCCGGAAAAAGGAAGCGCCATTGCACATTTAAGCGGCGCTGTTTTTGGTTTTATGTATGCCAAACAATTGGAAAAAGGAAACGATATTGGGAAATGGTTTGAAAGTATGCTCAATCTTTTTTCAAATTCCTTCAGCACAAAAAAATCAGGTCCTTTAAAAGCTGTTTATAAATCTGGTAAAAAAAGTTCCGCAGAAGAGGTTTCAAAGACCAAACAACGGAAAATTAATGATATCTTAGACAAAATCAGCAAATCGGGTTACGAAAGTTTATCCCAAGAAGAAAAAGACTTTTTATTTAGATCCGGAAAAGAATAAACTTTGAACCGAGCATAACAGATTTTAATGCACACAGAAATGATTTATAGCGAACTTGCCTGCGGCAAGCAGGTCTGCCTGTCCGGCAGGCGGGCTGCATCTGTACCAATAAAAAATAAAAAATAAACAGATGAAAAATTTAGGCCTTATCGATAAATTTATTTTTATCCTGAATTCTCTTTTCGCCACTTTGCTTCTTTTGTCGTACCTAAATTACTACATTTCCCCAAATACCATTACATTTTTCGCACTGATAAGCTTGGTCATTCCCATATTAATCGTCATAAACTTACTTTTTGCGGTTTATTGGCTTATTCGTTTAAAAAAACAAATACTTCTCTCGTTATTCGTGTTGGCTGTTGGTTATCAATACATTGCGAAATTTTATACCTTTAGGGAAAAAGAGGTCTTGATGACTGATGATGTGAAGATTATGAGCTATAATGTAAGAATGTTCAATCTTTACAATTGGATTAACGAAAAAAATGTGGATGAAAAAATATATGATTTCATCAATGCCAAAGAGCCTGATATTTTATGCATACAAGAATATCATTCTTCCTTAAAAAAAGGATTAAAATATCCTTATGAATATGTAAAAATAAGCAATGAGAACAACCATTTCGGCCACGCTATTTTTTCAAAATTTAAAATCATCAATTCAGGTTCCTTAAATTTTTCCAATTCCGGCAACAATGCCATTTTTGCAGATATTATCAAAAACCGCGACACCATCCGTGTATATAACATCCATTTGGAAAGCTTAAATTTAAGTCCGAAAGAAGATTATTTCACCCAGGAAAATTCAGAAAAATTTAGAAGAAGGGTTGAAAAAGCTTTTAAAATTCAGGAAAATCAAGCCATTTTAATCGCAGACCATATAAAAAAAACCAATTTAAAATCCATTATTTGCGGAGATTTTAACAACACCGCATTTTCCTGGGTTTATCATCATTTGAAAAAAGGAAAAAATGATGCTTTTGAGGTTGCAGGCAAAGGTTTTGGTAGAACCTACGACTACAAATTACCGGTAAGAATTGATTATATCTTAACCGATGACCTTATTAAAGTCAATAATTTTAAGACCTATGAGGTAAAATTTTCAGATCATTTTCCCATTATGGCCCGAATAAATTTTTAGGACAAACTGATAAGTGTCAGTGCTAAAAAAATTATAATTTCGTATTTTTCCAAACCATTTATAAAAACAAACCCTTTTATGAAAAAAATATTTTTATTGCTGTTTTTAGGAACGTTCCTGTCAGTATTTTCACAACAAAAAACATTAAGTTTGGATGATGCCGTTTTAGGCTATCAAAAAGGGCTGAATCCAGCCTCATTAAACGACCTGAAATGGGTGAATAATTCGAATAGTTATGTTTTTCAAAAAGACAATGCGTTGATTTTTACAGATGCAGTTTCAAACAAGGTTACTAAAAATATTCCCCTTTCCGATCTTCAAAAAACCTATCCTGATTTGAAGCGATTTCCACGAATCATGGAAATTTCCAACAATGAGCTGGTTTTTTCCTATAAAAATTTTATTGAAACCTATAATCATAACAATTTATCAAAAAGCGTTTCCATTTCTTTTGATGAAGCAGCTGAAAATAAAGAATACAATGCCAAAGCCAAGGCTATTGCCTACACCTTAAACAACAATTTATATATCGGAACTGCGACAAACCCAAAAATTGCAGTAACTAGTATTGAAGATAAAAACACAGTGTCCGGACAAGTGATTCACAGAAGTGAATTTGGCATTGTGAAAGGAACTTTCTGGAGCCCTGAAGGAAATTATCTGGCATTTTACCAAAAAGACGAAAGCAATGTAACGGATTATCCTTTGGTTGACATTACCACGTATCCTGCCTCACTTAAAAATATAAAATATCCAATGGCCGGACAAGAGAGCGAAATTGCCAAAATTGGCATTTATAATTTACAAACACAACAAACTGTTTACTTGGATATTGATACTTCCGACGAACATTATTTGACAAATTTATCTTGGACTCCCGATGAAAAATTTGTGTTAGTTGCTGAAATAAACCGTGGGCAAAATCACGTTTGGTACAATAGATACGACGTTTCAACAGGTAAAAAAGTGGATACCTTGTTTGAAGAAACCAATGAAAAATGGACAGAACCAGAGCACGATGCCGTGTTTTTGCCAAACAGCAATACCAACTTTTTATGGTTTAGCGAACGAGACGGTTTTATGAATTTATACCACTACACCACCGAAGGAAAACTGGTAAAGCAAGTGACTAAATTCAATTGGGTAGTGACCGGGATTTTAGGTTTTGACGAAAGCGGAAAAAATGTATTTATTACCGGAACCGGAGCTGACCCAAGAGAAATGCATGCGTTTAAAGTAAATTTAAAAACCGGAAAACACACCAAACTAACCACTGCAAACGGAACACATTCCACCCAATTAATCACCAACGGGAATTATTTAATTGACAGTTACAGCAACTTGACCATTCCTGCAAAAATTGAAATAGTTGACACCAATAATGGAAAATCAACTTCCATATTCACAGCTGAAAATCCGCTGAAAGATTACAACTTGGGAACCACCGAATTCGTTAATCTGAAAGGAAAAAGCGGCACCGATTTGTATGCGAAAATCACAAAACCCGCCAATTTTGACGCCACAAAAAAATACCCTGTTTTGGTTTACGTTTACGGTGGTCCGCACGCACAATTGGTCAAAAATTCGTGGCTGGCAGGTTCAAATTTATGGATGATGGCATTTGCTTCCTTAGAAAATTATATTGTATTTACGCTTGATAACAGAGGTTCCGAAAACAGGGGTTTTGCATTTGAAAGCGCTGTTCACCGCAATTTGGGTGATGCTGAAATGGAAGACCAACTTACTGGAATCGACTATTTGAAATCGCTCAGTTTTGTGGACAGCAAGAGAATTGCAGTCAACGGCTGGAGTTATGGCGGATTTATGACCACCAGTTTAATGCTTCACCATCCGGGTGTTTTTACCACGGCTGTTGCCGGCGGACCGGTAACCGACTGGAAATATTACGAAGTGATGTACGGCGAACGTTATATGGATACACCTCAGGAAAACCCTGAAGGTTATAAAAAAGCAAAAGTTCACAATTACATTAAAAATTTAGATGGCAAATTATTGTTGATTCACGGCAGTGTTGATCCGGTTGTGGTTCCTCAGCACAGTATGACGTTGTTGCAGGAAGCCGTAAAACAAAAAGTGCAAATCGATTTTTTCACCTATCCAATGCACGAACATAATGTTGGCGGCATTGACAGGGCACATTTGATCAAAAAAATGATGGATTATATTGTTGAGAATAATGGCCCCCTAGCCCCCGAAGGGGAAATTTAATAAGTTTAAAGTATAAAAATTACAATTTAAGATTAAAAATCATTATTGTCCGGTTAAATTTTTCAAAACAAACAGGTCGCCCCGATGGGGCTTTAAATACTGAATTTTTCCATTTTTTTACAAACATTTCGCTCCTATGGAGCTTTTTTAGTCCCAGAGGGACGACCTGTCTGTAG
>JAUXPH010000059.1 GCA_030683995.1 Lutibacter sp. | reverse complement strand
AGCATATATATTAGGTGTTTAAGACGCTACAAGATACAAAAAAAGGAGTAGATAAACTTGCGTTTCTACTCCCTTTTTATTAATATTTAAGTCTTAAATTGACTTTTTCAGTGGCCTCAAATTTTTTGAGGGCGTTTTTTTACATTAAACCTTCTTTGCCCGAAACCCTAAACAGATCTGAATAATGCAAGTTGCGCTCTTTTTTTAATTTTGACACAATTTTCAAAAAAAGCAATGCGGTGATAAAAGCGTCTCCGGCTGCGGTATGACGGTCGTGTTTTGGGATGTTGAACTCACTGGAAAGCACATCTAAATTAAAATGGCTGTCTTTTTTACCTTCCAGTTTTTTATATAAAATACCGGTATCAATGGTTTTGTTTTTTAATTTGGGCAACCCCATTCTTTTTAGGGCTGCGTTGATCATTTCAATGTCAAAAGAAGTATGGTGCGCTACCAAAACGGCATTTCCTATATAAGTTATAAAATTTTCTATGGCTTTTGCTTCGCTGATTTTGCTGAGTTTTCCTTCTTTTAAAATTCCGTGAATTTCCACAGTTTCAGCTTTAAATTGATCTTGTTTTAAATAGATTTCAAGGCTGTCGGCAACATCAATATTGTGATTGAAAATGCCAATGGCACCAATGGATAATATTCTGTCGCTTATAATATCTAAACCCGTAGTTTCTGTGTCAAAAATAACAAACCGCGTATTTTCAAAGCTTTTTGGCTGTTTTTGTTTGAATTTTTTTGAATATTCTTTCCAAAAAACGGGATAATTTTTATATTTAAACCAGGAAAACATCACATCATTTGGGCTAAATTATACCTAATGTTCAATAAATCCTGAACATCCTTAATGGGCTTAAAACATCCTTTTAAACTTAATTTTTCAGATTTGCTAAGTTTGTTAAGATCCACATACCTTCCCGAATCATTATTTGTCAACCCTTGTTGCGTGCGAAATTGCAACAATATTTTAAAGGAATCAACGCACGATAAATATAAATCCTCATTTTTTGGTTCAGCCTTGGCCAATTTTTTAAATCTGGAAATGGTGTTGTTTTTATCTTTAATATGATGAGACAAAATGAGCAGTCGTGCTGCATCCACCAAAGGCATCAAAGCCCTGCTTTTTATATCGAATTGGTCTTTATGCTCTCCGTTGTTCTCTACCAAAAATTGTCTGAAAAACCCAATAGGCGGCGGGTTTCTGAGTGCATTTCTTCCTAGGAAATTAAGAAATATTTCAAACGATTCTATGGATTTAAAAATGCTGTCAGACATTTCATTTACCAGCTTTTTATCCCCAAAAACCAAATCGAAGTCGAAAAATATGGTACACATCATCATTGCATCTTCCGTGGGGGTTTTAATCCAGCTATCAAACTGATTTTTCCATTCGGAAAGCGACAAGCACCATTTTGGATTGCTTGCCATCATATCCGCAGGGCAATATTCAAAGCCAACATCGTTCAATTTTTCGGTCACTTTTTTGGCAAGCTGTAAAAAATACTGTTTTGTGGGCTGGTATTTTTCGGGCGAAACATCTTCAAAAACCAAAGCGTTGTCTTGGTCGGTCATGAGCAATTGTTCTTTTCGTCCTTGGCTTCCCAAAGCCAGCCATCCAAATTTTACCGGAGGCTGTTTGTCCATTTCTTCCAGAGAAAGTTCGATGGCTTTAATGGTGATGGCTTCATTTATTTCAGAAATAATTTTTGAGATAAAGGTGATTGGGATATTTTGTTCCATATATCCTTGGAGTAAATTTGAGGCTTTCTCTCTAATATATTTTAAGGAATTTACATCTTTTGCCCGAGAAACTTTTTTGATGAGCAATGATGGATTGTTTCCGTGTAAAACCACAATGTCATGTTCGGACAAAACACCAATTAATTCGGTTTTATTGGTGCCGTCTTTGGTGATGCACAAATGCGTTATTTTGTTTTTTATCATGGCAATTTGCGCTTCGGCCACGGTAATTTTTTGCTTAAAAGTTTTAACGGGCGATGACATAATTGCTGTGACGCTCTCATCAATGGAAACCAAACCTGTGGCAATTTTTGAGCGCAAATCTTTATCGGTGATAATGCCAATCGGATTTTTGTTTTCCACAATTAATATGGAACCAACCCGTTTTTCGCTCATTATTTTAGCGGCTTCTTTAATGGTGGACGTTTTTAAGGTAGTTACAGGATTCTTGCTGAATTCGGCACTTTGAATTTCCGTAAAACTGCTGTTTGAAGTTTGTAACATTTCTATATTTGCAAATAACTGACCGTTTGTGCCTTTTGCATACGGTGTTTTAATGTTTGACGAAAAACTAGCAATTAAAAACTTCTTTACTTTATGATTGGTTTCAATGATTTCTTTCAGTATTTCTACCGAAACGGCATACAAAACCGATTCTTCACTGGCTTTAGCGCTCATTAAATACAAATCGTTTTGTATCAATGGCCGAAGTCCAAAAATATCGCCTTCATCGCAAATATCAACCAAAATTTGTTCATTGTCCATATTCCTGTACAAACCAATGGCGCCATCTTTTACCACATAAAAATATTCGTGCGGATTATCTTCTTGCTTAAAAACAAAATTGTCTTTTTCAACATAGGTAACTTTAACATTGGAGGCTATTTTAAAAAGCTGATCCTTTTCTAAAACATCAAAAGGAGGGAAGTTTTTAAGGAAATCGTAAATGCGTTCGGCAATGGTATTTTTCATCTGTTTATTATTTATTTTTTATTGGTACAGATGCAGTTCGCTATTAATCATTTCGTTGTGTATCAAAATTTGTTATGGCTCGTTTCATAAAATGAATAACAATGTTAATCAATAAAGTTACAAAATTTTATGGGTTTATAAAAGTGTTTTTATTTGAGCAGGTGATAGTTGGTGTTTATTAAATCGAACAAGTTTAGCGGGTTGTTTTTTTTGTATTTGGCGGTTTGTTTCAGAAATAAATAGGCTGTGATCAACGCATCGCCCAAAGCAGTGTGCCGGTCGTGCATTTTGACATTGTAAATTTCACACAATTCTTCCAGACTGAATATTTTTTTATAGGTATCAGTTTTTGCTATTTTTTTATGGATATAATTGGTGTCCAGTAGTTTAGATTCCAATGGGCCAACGTTTAAACGATTTAAAGCCTGATTGATCATTGTTACGTCAAACGCCGTATGATGTGCCACAATAACGGCATCATCCAAATAATCAATAAATTTAATGATGGCTTCTTCTTCACTCAATTTAATTTCATTGCCATCTTTTCTGATGCCGTGAATTTTTACGGTTTCCTTATTGAAAATAGCTTGTTTTATATAGATTTCAAATGAATCGGAAACCAATATTTTATTATTTTTGATGGCCACCGCGCCAATGCAAAGGATTCGGTCATTTTCATAATCAAATCCGGTTGTTTCGGTATCAAGAGCCACAAATCTGATGTCTTCAAAATTTGCGTATTTCTGGCTGTTTTGTACCTTTTCAATATGGGTTGACCAAAATTCAGGATAGCGCTTTTTTTTGAAAAAACGAATCATATTTGTGGAATTTGAGAGGTTTTAAAACGCAATTTTATGGCTTCCTGCACATTTTTTATGGGTTTAAAACAACTTTTTAGTTTCAGCCTGTCGGCCTTGTTTAAGCTGTTTATATCCACAAATTTACCATTGTCGTTATTGGCCAAGCCCTGTGAAGTCCTAAATTGCAACAGAATTTTAAAAGCATTGGCGCACGATTCAAACAAATCGCTGTTTTGAGGCTCAACTTCCATTAATTTTTCATAGCGGGCAATGGTGTTGTTCACCCTTATATTATGATGCAATGATAAAATTCTGGCGGCGTCAACCAAAGGCCTGATTGCCCTGCTTTTGATGTCGAAACTATCTTTGTTTTCGCCATTATCTTCAACCAAAAATTGTTTAAAAAACCCCAGAGGAGGCGGGTTGTCTAAAGTAACTTTACCCAAAAAGCTCAAAAAAATCAGATTTTTTTCAATGGTTTTAAATACGCTTTCGGCCATTTTGTTGTTGAGCAATTCATCGCCATAAATCAACTCAAAATCAAAAAAGATAATACTTAACAATATTTTTTCCGGAATTGGGTCGGTGATCCATTCTTCAAATTGCTGTTCCCATTCTTCCAAAGAAATACACCATTTCGGATTGCTGGCCATAATGTTGGCGGGACAATATTCGAAACCGACAATATGTAGTTTTTCGGTCACTTTTTCTGCCAATTCCAAAAAGTAATTTTTTACTCTATTGTATTCTGCTGGAGCAATGTTTTCAAATACCAAGGCATTGTCCTGGTCGGTCATCAACAATTGCTCTTTTCTCCCTTGGCTTCCCAATGCAAGCCACGAAAATTTTGCGGGCGGTTCCTTTCCGATTTCTGAAACAGACAATCTTATAGCTTTTTTTGTGATGGCCGTATTTATTTCCGAGATTACTTTTGTCACAAAATAAATAGGAATTTCCTGCTCAAGATATCCTTTTGTGAGCTCAGTTGCTTTTGTTCTGATATGTTTCAGCGTTTCGGCATCCTTGGCATTTTTTATTTCCTTAATCAGCAACGACGGACTGTTACCCTGTGTTAAAATTAAATCTTGTTGGGTTAAAATTCCAACAAGTTCTGTTTTATTGGTGCCGTCTTTGGTAATGCATAAATGGGAGACCTTGTGCTTCAATAGCTTAATTTGAGCTTCGGCGACCGAAATGTTTTGATGAAAAGTAACCACGGGGCTGGTCATAATTTCACTCACTTTATGGGTGATTTTATACAAACCGGTTCCTATTTTGGTTTTGATGTCCTTATCGGTAATAATTCCAATTGGAATGTCGTTTTCTGTAATGATAATTGAATTGATGATGTTTTTTGTCATAATGATACAAGCTGTTTGCACAGTTGTGTCCGGCGAACAGGAAATCGGATTTTTATTATAATTTGCCGATTGTATTTCTGAAAATCCATGTTCAATTTTCTGAATGGCGGAAACATTTGCAAACAATTTACCCTTATGTTTTTCGGAAAATGGTTCGCGGGTATTTGTGGCAAAACTTGCGATTAAAAACTGGCTTACTTTTGGGTAGTTTAAAATAATGTCATGAAATAAAGCAATCGGAATTCCGTATAAAATGGTTTCTTCATTTGCGGAAGCGCCCATTACATAATTTTCGTTCATTATCAGTGGTCTTAGGCCAAATAAATCGCCTTCATCACAAATGTCAAGCATTAGCTTTTCATTTTCCACAAATCGGTAAAGTCTTACAGAACCCTGATAAATAATGTAAAAATGTTCGTGCGGATTGTCATTTTGGCTGAAAATAATTTGATCTTTTTCAAAATATTGAATTTCAACATTTTGAGAAACTTCCATTAAAGTTTCGTTGGAAATCAAATTAAATGGCGGATAATTTTTTAAAAAATCAAAAATTCTTTCAGAAATGGTATTTTTCATAAGATATTGTACTTAATAAACTAATTAATTAAATTCCAGTCTTTTCTAAATCGAATCAGTTCCTGGTCGATTTGATTTTTTGATACAGAAATTAATTCTTCTGCATTGCTTGAAATGATTGGCTCTAAATAACTTACCTTAATTTCAGTTCTCCATTTACTGAAACATTTTAAAAAGTGCGGAATAAATGTATCATCTCCAATCCATGCATCATCCATATTTTTATAATCGATGGCTACTGGCATTACAGGAACACCCAATTCTGCCGCTAAAACAAATGTTCCGGGTCTAAAATCAATGGTAGTTGGCTCGATATGGGTCGTGCCTTCAGGCGCAATAAATATGGAAAAGCCATTTTCTAAAACCGATCGAACTTCTTTTAACGTTTGCGTCCTGCTCGTTTTTTCTTCCCTGTTTACAAAGATCACTCCTGTTGTTTTACAAACATTTCCAATCAATGGCCAAGATTCGACTTCTTTTTTTCCAACGGGAGATGCCAACATGTTTTTTAAAACAACCATAGGGTCGAAATAACTTCTGTGATTTGAAACAACTAAGCCAGAAGAAATTGGTTCTTTGCCGTAAACAGTAATTTTTGATCCTAAAATGGGATGCAAAATCCTAATGGCAAAACGCCTGAGCAAAATGCCGCGTTCCAATTTTTTTTCTTTGCTTTTATAAAATACACTGATTACCAGCAATAAACAAAAGAAGAAAACTGCAACCAATATAAATATAAACAGCCTTCCAATTGCCAATAAACCCCCAATTACTGCCATCTATTTAAAATAACTGAATGTTTCTCCTTCTTTAATGCCAAGCAAGGTTTCGTAAATTAATTTAATTACATTTTCAACATCGTCTTTGTGCACCATTTCTACCGTTGTATGCATATAGCGCAACGCCAGTGAAATTAGGGCCGAAGGAACGCCGCCATTGCTGTAGGCAAATGCATCGGTGTCCGTGCCTGTACATCCTGACGAAGCCATTCTTTGAAACGGAATTTTTTTCTCAACAGCTGTGTTCACGATCAATTCACGCAAATTATGCTGAATGGCAGGTGCATAGCTTATAACTGGCCCGCTGCCGGATAGCGTTTCTCCCTCTTTTTTTTTGTCAATCATTGGCGTTGAGGTGTCGTGACAAACATCGGTAATGATTGCAATATTTGGTTTGATGGTATGCGTAATCATTTCAGCGCCACGCAATCCAATTTCCTCCTGAACAGAATTTGTGATATACAGTCCAAAAGGCAGTGTTTTTTTATTTTCTTTCAACAAACGCGCAACTTCGGCAATCATAAATCCGCCCATTCTGTTATCGAGCGCCCTGCAAACAAAATTATTTTTGTTTAAGATAAAGAAGGTGTCGGGATACGTGATTACACAACCCACATGCACACCCAATGCTTCAACTTCTTCCTTATTTTTACAGCCGGTGTCAATAAATATATTGAGCATTTGCGGCGCTTCTTCTTTCATTTTATCCCTCGTGTGAATGGCCGGCCAACCAAACACGCCTTTAACGATGCCCTTTTTTGTGTGAATATTTACAATTTTTGAAGGCGCAATTTGATGGTCGCTTCCGCCGTTTCTAATCACATAAATTAATCCTTCAGGCGTGATATAGTTTACATACCAAGAAATTTCATCGGCATGACCTTCAATTACCACCCTAAACGTTGCATCCGGATTGATAACACCAACGGCGGTTCCATAACTGTCTGTTATAAAGGTGTCAACATAAGGTTTTAAATAATCCATCCAAATTTTTTGGCCTTCACTTTCATAACCTGTAGGCGATGCATTGTTTAAATATTTTTCTAAAAAGTCGATTGATTTCTTATTTAATATAGATTTGCTCATATTTATATACGTATTTTTTACAAACGCAAGATAGTAAAATGTTATATATGCCTACAATTAATATCACATATTACTTAAAAAAAAACGGGATGAGATCATTGAAATATTTTTTTGAATGTTGTAAATTTGGAACTCTTTTTGATAAGCATATTAATTGATGAAAAATAAAGTTAAAAAGTTTTTATTATTGCCTCTCCTATTTATAGGTACTTTTCTTTTTGCCCAAGAAGAAAAGGATTCTATTCCATTGCTTGAACGCTACACTATTTTTGAAGGCGATACATTGTTGATTGAGTTGGATGAGGTTTTCTTGTTGAAAACCTTAAAATTTAAAACAGATTATGATCGTCGCTATTATATATGGTATCGCAAAAAAACATTAAAAGCCTATCCTTATGCAAAATTGGCAGCTGACAGGCTGGAAACTTTGAATGAAAGATTGGAAAAAATAAAGTCTAACAGAAAGAAAAAAGAATACATCAAAGTAATTCAAAATTATATGGAAGGTGAATTTACCGACCAGCTCAAAAAATTAACAAGAACAGAAGGAGAGATATTGATTAAATTGATGCACAGGCAAACCGGGCAAACTGCTTATGATTTGGTGAAAGATTATCGCAGTGGTTGGAAAGCATTTTGGTATAATACCACCGCAAATATGTTTAAACTGTCTTTAAAAGATAAATATGACCCTGTTCATAATAAAAATGATTTTTTAGTTGAAGACATTTTACAACGTGCTTTTACCGCAGGAATTTTAGAACCACAGCCCTCAAAAGTCGATTTTGACTACTATGAATTGGGTACAAGCTGGATTGTTGCGCCAAGGCCTGTCAAGAAAAAAGGTAAATAATAAATTCATTCGTATTGCGTAATTGAAATAAATTACTTACTTTAGTAGCCCGCTTTAATAAAAATAAACTCCGATTTTATTTTTTTAGCTCTGTAAACAGCTTGAGTTCAATCACTTGTTTTTTTCTTCAAAAAAAGGGCAAAAAAACTTGTAAATGAATAATAAAAGGGATTACATTTGCCACCGCTAATAAGGAAAGGTATTGGCTTACGTTCATTAAGGAAGAGTAAAGAAAGCTTTAAAAAAGATAAATTTTTATTAGGTAATTAAATAAAAGTTTATACATTTGCACCCCGCCAATCATTGGTTAATTTGGAATAAGAATTACGATTTGCTCCAGGGATAAAGTTCAAAAAAAGTCTCAAAAAACATTAAAAAATAAAAACCAAAATTTTATTTGGTGATTAAGAAATAAGGTTTTACATTTGCACCCGCTTAGAGAGGCAAGGGGAAGTTGATTAAGGAAATTTGGAATGATTTTAAAAAAATCAGTTAGTTCGATTCTAACGTTTCAGCAAGAGTTTGAG
>JAUXPH010000042.1 GCA_030683995.1 Lutibacter sp. | reverse complement strand
TGATTTGCCCACACTCCCCTTAAATTGGAATTACTAGATAAATCAAGAACACTTAGACTGTTATTGTTACAAAATAAATATCTTAAACCAACAAAATGTTCTATTCCTGCCAAGCTTGAGATATTCTTATTATTTATGTCTAAATCTATTATTGATGCGGCGTCACTTTTTGAAATTAAAGAATTTACAACACCATCAGTATCAAACCCTAAATCAATTAATGCTTGTTCAAAATTAGCATCAGGAATAAACACTGATTCTTTGATCAATTTATAGGTCCAAAATGCTCCCCCAGAATTAATTCCAAGTGTCATTACATTACCGTTTTCCGAAAAAGATACATCGTAAGTAATTGAATTTGGTACGGGACCATTTGGCAATATATAGCCATTTGCAACCTTTGGCAATCCTAAATAAGCGCCTTGCCCATTCAAGGTAATTGTACCTGCTTGATCGTAAACATAGGTAGCATTAGTAGAGCCATCGTGAGGGGTCACGGGCGCTCCACATCCCTCTATAGCAACACCTTGCCAAGTTTCAAGGTAAGTTTCGGAACCCAAAACATTATTGAAACTTCCGTTCTCATTAAATACATACACATCATCCAAATAGCAGGCTCTGGATGCAATATCGTCTCCAAATTTGTTTAAGTACCACCATAAATCTGATCCTGGTGTAGGCCCAACTTTTATGGCTCTCGTTTCTGGAGCTATAATCCAGCTGCCAGCTAGAGAAGTGGTGGAACAATTTTCACTAAATGTTTTGCCCGAAATAGACATAGATGCAGATACAACTGCATCAGAATTAATACAGGCTAAATTAGGCGTATTATAAGCTTCAAAATATGCTACATTTACATTATTCCCGTTTTTAAGTGAAACAAAAGTTAGTGGGTTATTTGAAAGACCAATCACTAATAATGTCGAATTCAGGTCTAAATTTTGAGAAGTGATATTATTATTGTTACACCAAAATACTTCCAGAGCCAAATTTTGAGATACATCTATCTCTGAAATATTGTTAAGACCAAAACCAAGTACTCGTAATAATAGGTTCTGGGTTACATTTAATTCAGTTAATTGATTTCCTCCACATTCTAAAATAGTTAAAGCTGTGTTATTGCTAATATCCAATACTTGAATTTGGTTGTTTTGGCAATATAAAGTTGACAAATTTGTGAAAGCTTGGATTCCCTGTAAATTGTTTATGTTTTTTTCATTTACATTTAAATGTGTAATTGAAAGTGCTTCACATTTTAAAATATCACCTGTCAATCCGTTAGTATCTATTCCTAAATCAATAAGTGCCTGTTCAAAATTAGCATCGGGTATTGCCACCAACTCCTCACAATTTATGATTGGACAATTTGTATTATAACTGGCGGTTTCATCTTTGAACCAATCTGATGGAATATTGCCTATAATATTTTCATCAACCTGTATACAGCTTAACCCTGGATTATTTGTAGCGCTAAATGAATAATCAGCCCATTCAGGACCTGAAACATTTATATTATTTCCATTGGCAATATTCAAATTCACAAGTTTATTATCTGCAAAATTCATTAATTTTAATTTAGAATTAGCCGATACGTCCAACGTGGTTAACTTGTTTGTTGAACATATCAACTCTTCTAAATCAGGATTATGGCTTAAGTCTAAAGAGGTTAATTGATTAGCCCAAATATGCAGGGATGCTAAATTTGGGCAATTGCTAATATTAATGGCTGTAAGGAAATTTTGATTTGCCCACACTCCCCTTAAATTGGAATTACTAGATAAATCAAGAACACTTAGACTGTTATTGTTACAAAATAAATATCTTAAACCAACAAAATGTTCTATTCCTGCCAAGCTTGAAATGTTTTTATCGTTTACATTTAAATCTATTATTGAAGCGGCTTCGCATTTCTTGATATTTCCTGTAAGTCCGTTAGTGTCATATCCCAAATCGACTAAGGCCTGTTCAAAATTGGCATCGGGTATCGCCACCAATTCTTTACAATTTATAGTTGGGCAATTTTCATTATAGCTTGCCGGTTCATCCTTAAACCAATCAGCTGGAATATTGTTGATGATGTTGGCATCAACCTGTATGCACATTAAAGCAGGATTATTCCTTGCATCAAATGAATAAGTTGCCCATTCAGGTCTTAAAAAATTTATATTATTACCATTGGCAATATTCAAGTTCACCAGTTTGTTATTAGCGAAATTCATGAATTTCAATTTCGAATTAACGGATATGTCCAAGGAGGTTAGCTTGTTTGTAAATATTATTAATGCTTCCAATTGAAGGTTCTGGCTTACGTCTAATGAGAGCAGTTGATTATTCCAAATATCTAAATTAATTAATTTCGGATAATTAGAAACGTCAATGCTCGTTAAGGCATTACGGCCACAATCTAAATTGATTAAATTTGGTTTATCGCCTAAATTAAGAGTCGTTAATAAATTGTTGTTGCAATATAAATATTGAAGGTTTGTAAAATGTTCTATTCCGGACAGACTTGAAATGTTTTTTTCGTTTACATTTAAATGTATAATTGAAGCGGCATCACTTTTTAAGATTAATGAATTTAAAACTCCATCACTGTCAAAGCCTAAATCAATTAATGCTTGTTCAAAATTAGCATCTGGAATGTAAGCATAGTCACCACAATTTTCATCAAACACTTTACCAGAATCTATCATTACTAGAGAATTAATGGTGTCGGCATTTATACAAGCAAGATTTGGAGTTTCATAAACCCAAAAAGCTGATATGTTACTATTATTTCCATTTCTAACATCCAAATATTTTAACTGTGGGTTATAGGCAAGGTATAAATGTGTAAGTAATGGGTTATTGGATAAATCTAAAGCAGTCAAATTATTTACATAAGCTCCTATTTTTTTTAAATTAGGATTGTTTGATACATTAATAAAACTGCAATCATTATCATTAATCCATAATTCTTCAAGCAATGTGTTTTGGGATAAATTGATACTATTTATATTATTAAAGCCAGCTGATAAATATTTTAAGTTAGTGAAAGATTCTATACCCGTTAAATCCCCTATTTTGGCAATTACATTCACCAATAAAGGATTTGCAAAAGGTTTTGAATGATCCAAAGGTGACCCGATACTTAAACTGTCTATGTTAACAACATTTTCTTTTAAAATTGTGCCATTTACAATTCCATCACTATCTATCCCCAAATCTATCAATGCTTGTTCGAAATTAGGGTCAGGTATGGAAACTAATGGTTTAATAGCATAAGTCAATGCGGAAAAATCGCAAGCAACAAGATATTGCCCTTCAGCAATTGCAATGTTAGCGCCATTTCGGTCTAAAATACCATCTGGTTCATTGTCTCCATAATTAAAGTCCCAAATATTATTATCTCTAAATTTAATTTCACCATTGGTAAGTGATACAACAGCACTCCACTTATTAGATATGGCATCATAAGTAAGTGGCATATCTGGTCCATCCCATCCATTTGGTGTAGCTGTGCCAACGATTCCCCAATTTGATAGAACAGGTGGTGGAGGCGGTGGATTTGTTGCAATAATAGGAACAAAAATATCAGGTCTTGTTTGTAGACTTGCATCAGCAGATCTAAAAACAAATACCAATTCAGTAATATTATCAGAAGTTGACACACCATAATAATCAAAAATAGTTGGTGTAATCAATAACGTGTACAAATTTAGATTTATAGTGTCTCTGGTAAGTTGTGGGTTAAGCACATTATCTCCCCAATCCCCAAGTACATTACTAAATTGCCCACCATTTACAGTTACTCCTGTAAATGCATAAACATCGCCAATGTATCCGTCCAGACTTGTTCCAGTTGCATCAAAAAGAATTGTTATTTCTTCATTATCTGTTGGATTTGAAGGAACTGTTGTTACCTGAGAAAATGTTGTTAGAGGTACTATTGAAATCCAAATAATTAGTAATAATCTTTTCATAATAAACAATTTTAGTTAGTAGTAGTAGTAGTAGTAGTTCTATTAAATATTATAGCTAAGTACAGAAGTCGGTTCACTTCAAAATAACTATTTATGAAATTCAACAAAAAGGGATTATAACTATTAAATCAGAGGGGTATCACTAAAAGGGGGATAACAAACAAAGTGTTTTTTTAAAACCAAAGACATTTAAAGGGGACATTCTACTAATAAATGCCCTTGGTTTCGCATTAATTAATCAACAAATATTAAATGAATTTTTTGCAACTTTCTTCTTATCAAACATATACACATTTTTTTAATTGTGAAATACCCTAAATTGGGTAATTTTTTATATATTTGATTAATTGCTAACCTAAAAATTATGAATGAAAAAGATAGCGCCAAGGTTTTTAGTGTTTGGGACACAGAAAATAAAATTCTTCAACCCAACAAAAAAGAACTCCTTTTAGAAATTGTTGATCAGGTGGCTTCCTCATTTGCTGCAGGGAGCTTTTATTATTTTGTGTTAAATTTCGAAAATATTGGAATGGATTATGTCAGTGACGGCGTTAAAGATGTTTTGGGCATTGAACCGAAAGAATTTTCTATGAATAATGCTTTTAAAATAATGAATCCCGAGGATCTTGCAAAAATGAATGAAAAAGAAGCCATAGTTTTTGATTTTTTTTTAAAAAAGCTTTCTGTTGAAGATATGTTCTTATACAAAAGTGTTTACATCATGAGACTGAAACATACGAACGGAATTTATAAAACAATTTTACATCAGGCTCAGGTTTTAAGCGCTTCTGATGACGGGAAGATTCAGAAGACATTATGCATACATACAGATATTACCTATTTAAACATTCCCATTAATCATAAATTATCGTTAATAAGCACAAAAGGACCGTCCTATTACTATTCCTATGAATCTGGAGGTTATGCTCTTCAAAATGAAAGTATTCTTAAATTAGAAAAAGATTGTTTTAAAGATATTTTTTCCAAACGCGAAAAAGAAATTGTTAAATTAATGGCCAAAGGAATTAAATATAATGAAATTGCCAAAATAATATTTGTTTCTCCCCATACAATCAACGCCCATAAAAAAAACATTTTAAGAAAGTCTGGCTGTAAAAACACTCCAGAATTAATTGCCCGGTGCTATGTGGAAGGGCTAATCTAATAATTCCCGTCACTATTTTGTTAAATAGTTTCAATAGTATAATTTCCTTTTTTGGAGCTTATTTTAGGTAAGTTTTATTTTATATTTTTAATCATTATTGTCCGGTTAAATTTTTCAAAACAATCAGGTCGCCCCGATGGGGCTTTAATTACTGAATTTTTCCGTTTTTCTACAAACATTTCGCTCCTATGGAGCTTTTTTAGTCCCAGAGGGACGAACTGTTTGTAGAAAA
>JAUXPH010000018.1 GCA_030683995.1 Lutibacter sp. | reverse complement strand
TGTCTTTAAAAAATCGTTTAAGTCCGCTCAACTAAAGTAAATATTAAAAGTTAAAAGTTAAAAGTTAAAAGTTAAAAGTTAAAAGTTAAAAGTTAAAAGATAAAAGTTAAAAGTTAAAAGTTAAAAGTTAAAAGTTAAAAGTTAAAAGTTAAAAGTGGGCTTAAAGATAATAAATATTTTTCCCCAATAATTAAATCAAACTCCCTTTCTCCCGATCGCTTTCGGGATGGAAAGGGTTGGGGATAGGATTTAAAAGTACGAAACTAATAATTTAAACCAACAATTTAATTTAAGCGAGTTCAAAAATGTTAGTTTCACAGTTTTTGGAGCACATTTAAGTAAGTTTTTTTTACTTTTGGTCTCTAAAAAAGGTTAAGATATGATTACAAACCCTAAAATTGCCGTTTTTGGCGGCGGAAGTTGGGCAACGGCCATAGTGAAAATGTTGTGTGAAAATATGGATCAAGTTGGCTGGTATATGCGAAATCAAACAGCCATTGATTATATTAAGGAAAATGAACACAATCCAAATTACCTGAGTTCTGCGGCACTTGACGTAAAAAAATTGTATTTATCAAATGATATGAATGATATGGTGCGTTATGGCGATATATTGATTTTTGCCATTCCTTCGGCATTTTTGAAAGAAGAATTGGATAAAATAACGCAAAGCATTTCTTCAAAAATTGTGTTTTCAGCCATTAAAGGAATTGTTCCGGAAAGCGGATTGATTGTTGGCGAGCATTTTAACAAATTTTTTAAAATTCCGTTTAAAAATATTGGCGTTATTGCCGGTCCTTGCCACGCGGAAGAAGTTGCTATGGAGCGTTTATCATACTTAACAATTGCTTGTAAGGATGCTGAAAAAGCCGATCTTTTAAGCAAATACTTGTCAAGCCATTACCTAAAAACAAAAACATCAGACGATATTATTGGCACTGAATATGCCGCGATGCTTAAAAATATTTTTGCCATAGCGGCAGGAATGGCGCACGGATTGGGTTACGGCGATAATTTTCAGGCGGTTTTAATGTCAAATTCTGTTCGTGAAATGAAGCGGTTTATAAGAAAAGTGCACAGAATGAAGCGCAATATCAACAACTCGGCTTATTTGGGCGATTTATTGGTGACCGGATATTCAGTTTTTAGCCGAAACAGAATGTTTGGCAATATGATAGGAAAAGGCTACACCGTAAAAAGCGCTATGATGGAAATGAGTATGGTTGCAGAAGGTTATTACGCCACAAAAAGCGCCTTTTTAATCAATGAAAAAAACAAGGCAAAAACACCGATTATTGATGCAGTTTATGGAATATTATATGAAAATAAAAACCCAAAACAAATTTTTAAAGAATTAACAGACGTATTGGATTAGACACAAATTGCACCACGAATGTTTTTTTTTTCAAAATAACTCAAAAAAATTCAAAAACAAGCACAAATATTAGTACTTTAGTGCTTTAATAAATTATTTAACAATGAAAAAAGGAACAGTAAAATTCTTCAACCAAGCTAAAGGATTTGGATTTATCACAGAGGAAACTTCAAAAAAAGACTACTTCGTACACATTACCGGATTAATTGACAAAATTAGCGATGGCGATGAAGTTCAATTTGAACTTGAAGAAGGTAAAAAAGGTTTAAGCGCAGTAAATGTAAAAGTAATTTAATATTTATTCCTTGTCTTTGAAAAAACTAAAACCAGTCAGTATTGACTGGTTTTTTTGTAATTAAATTTCAAATTTTTGGCTATTTTTGATTGATATATATCATAAAAAAGCAATTGCGCCTTTTATAAATTTACAAGCATTTAAAATTAGCTTGAAAAACTTAACATAAAAATTAATTTTAAACAATATCAATGACACCCAAAATAGGAATTATATATTCAACAGTTGACGGACAAACACTGAAGATTTGCAATAAACTTAAAGAAGTGCTTCAACAAAATAATCAAGAAATTGATTTAATTTCAATTGACGATTTTAGCGAAGACATCACCAAATACAGCAAACTTGTTATTGGCGCTAGCATTAGATACGGCGTTCACAACCCTAAAATAATTGAATTCATAAACACAAATAAGGAAAAACTTGACGCCATAAAAACAGCTTTCTTCTCTGTAAACTTGGTTGCCCGGAAACCCGAAAAAAGCGATCCTGACACAAATCCGTATGTGGTGAAATTTTTTAAAACCATTGATTGGAAACCAACTATTGTGAAGGTTTTTGCAGGCAAATTGGACTATAAAAAATATTCGTTTTTCGACCGAAAAATGATTCAGTTAATTATGTGGATGACCAAAGGACCTACAAATATCGATGCCGAAATTGAATACACCAACTGGGAAAAAGTGAATGAATTTGGGCTAGAACTCATCAAATTACAGTAATTAATTCATGAAATTTTAATTCAATTAATTTTTTATTTATATTTAGCAAAAAGAAAAAGTTGCAATTGTCATAAATTTAATTAAATCCCCATATTCATAAATTATGAGCGTGCCAGTAAAATATATTGAAGATACCTTGGCCTTCATTTCAGAAAATGGCTATGAAACCAATCACACAAAATTTCTAAAATCAACAGCCGTTTTTTTAGCCGAGTTATTTGGCGTTGACTATGTGTTAATTGATAAGTATTCACTAAAAACGCCATCAATTTCAGAAACCGTTGTGTTTTATGAAAAAGGCATTTTAATGCCAAATATTGTTTATAAACTGGCAAATACCCCTTGTGAGACTATTATCAATAAAAAGTTTTGTTGCTACCCAACCAAAGTAAATACTATTTTTTTTAAGGATGATTTTCTGGCTCAAAAAAACATTGACAGTTATGTGGGTATTCCTTTGTGGAACTCAAAAAAAGAACCTTTTGGGTTAATAGCCCTTATGCACACTAAGCCATTAAAAGATGCCAAAACTGTTGAAACCATTCTGAAAATAATTGCAATAAAAGTTGAGAAAATGCTTGAAAATATGCTATTGGAGAATCAATTAAACACAAAAGCTGAGGAGTTAAAACTTGCAAAAGAAAAAGCCGAGAAAAGCGAAGAAAAATTTAAACAATTATCTAACCTAACATTTGAAGGAATTTTAATTCATAATTTAGGCATTGCTGTTGATGCCAATCTTGCATTTGGAAAAATGTTTGGGTACAGGAACGAAGAACTGCTTGGAAAAAATATTATTGAACTTCTTTTTCCTAAAAAACACCATCAAATTATTTCCAAAAGCATTGCGAAAAATTACGTTCTGCCTTTTGAAATAGAAGGCATTAAAAAAGGCGGCGCTATTTTTCCGGTGGAAATAGAGGCAAGAGTTTTTTTTTCGGAAAATAATGATAAACTTAGAGTTGCCGCTGTTAGAGATATTACGGAACGTAAAAAATCTGAAGCCGCCAATAAAAAACTCTCAATTACTATTGAACAAAGTGCCAACACCATAATTATAACAGATGTTCATGGAAACATAGAATACACAAACCCTAAGTTTACCGAAATAACGGGCTATGCCGCCGCTGAAGTTTTAGGGAAAAACCCAAGAATTTTAAGCTCAGGAAAGCAGCCAAAAGAATTTTACAGTAATTTATGGCAAACAATAACCGCAGGAAAAATATGGATAGGAGAATTTCAAAACAAAGCCAAAAATGGAAATCTTTACTGGGAAAGAACAACTATAACCCCCATTAAAAATGAAGTAGGCGAAATTTCTTCATATTTAGCCATCAAAGAAGATATCAGCAAAAATAAGGAAGCGGAAGAAAAATTGCGGAAAGCAACCCATGAAATTGAAAAAAGCGAGAAAAAATTTCGGGAACTTTTTGAAAAATCAGGCGACGCCATATTGATCATTAAAAATGGCGTTTTTGTGGAATGTAACCAGGCGACTTTAAATATGCTTTCGTATAAAGTATTTGAAGAAGTTTTAAACCTTCAGCCTTCAGAATTATCGCCAAAATTTCAGCCAGACGGATTAAATTCTTTTGAAAAAGCAGAAGCACTCATAAAAATTGTATTAGAAAAGGGAACACATCGTTTTGAGTGGTGGCACACCAAAAGCAATGGAGAAACATTCCCCGTTGAAGTTTTACTGACCACCATTGAGAACGAGCCAAATAATCAAGTAATTCATTGCGTTTGGAGGGACATTACCAAGCGTAAACAAGCTGAGCAAGACCTATTAATAGCCAAAGAAAAAGCCGAAGAAAGCAATCAGCTAAAAACAGAATTCATTCAAAATATGTCCCACGAAATTCGGACACCAATGAATGGTATTTTAGGTTTTACAGATTTATTGGAAAACCCCGACTTGCCTAAAGAAAAAAGAAAAAGATTTATTGAAATCATTAAAAACAGCACCCACCAGTTATTGCATATTATTGATGATTTGATGGAGATTTCTGTATTGGAAACCAAACAAATTAAGGCGGAAGAGCAACCAGTTTGCCTCAATGATTTATTGTTCGAATTATTTACTGTTTTTGAAATGAAAGCCACTAAAAAGAACATTCCATTGGTTTTGAAAAACGAACTTTCAGATAAGGAAAGCGCCATACTCACCGATAATAACAAGCTGAATAAAGTGTTGAGCAATTTGTTGGAAAACGCCTTAAAATTTACGAATGAAGGTATTGTGGAATTGGGGTATAAACTAAATACGGACATTAAGCCAGCCGAACTGAATATTTTTGTAAAAGACAGCGGAATTGGCATTAAGCCTGAAAAACAAAAAATGATTTTCGAGCGATTTTCACAGGCAGAAAAAGAATTGTCCAAAAAAGTGGGCGGATTGGGACTGGGACTTTCCATCGCCAAAGAAAATGCGGAGCTGCTGGGAGGGAAAATAACGGTGGTTTCACAACTTGGCAAAGGCGCCGTTTTTTTTGTCACCATACCTTACAAACCAGTAAACTTAACTCAAAAGATTGAAAATGAGAAAGTAGAAGAAAAAGAAATGGAGAATAAGAAGAAATACACCATTTTAATCGCCGAAGACGAAGATGTGAATTATATGGTTTTGGAAATATTGCTGGAGGATAAACTTAAATTTCCCTGCATTATAATTCACGCCAAAGACGGCTTGGAAGCGGTTGAATTGTGCAAAAGCAATTCAGCCATTGAAATGGTTTTAATGGATATAAAAATGCCTAAAATGGATGGACGCGAAGCGACAAGAATCATAAAAGAATTTCGTCCAAACCTGCCAATAATTGCGCAAACAGCCTATTCATCGCCCGAGGAAAAAGAAAAAGCCTTTTTAGCGGGTTGTGATGATTTTATGTCAAAACCAATTAGCAAAGAGGATTTAGATTCCAAACTAAAAAACTATTTATTGAAAATATAGCCTATTGTAAGGCGTTTACTATTTTATTAAAAAGACAATCAGGTAACACCTCTTTTTCAAATTAAAAAACTAAAATAACAAGCAAGATGGCGTTGGAGAAACTATGCTATGTAAAAAAGTTAAATTTCCTGAATTTTTATTTACGCTAAATACGCTGATGTTTTTGCTTCTTTGGTTGGCGACCAACAAATAATTTCCTTCTGGCGATAAGGTAAAATTGCGTGGCCAATCGCCGTTGGTGCTTATGGTTTGTGTTTTTTGAAGCGCTCCGCTTTTTTTATGTATTTTAAATGCAACAATGCTGTTTTCACCACGGTTAGAGCCGTATAAAAAACGTCCGTCTTTTGATAAATGAATGTCGGCACAAAAACTTTTTCCGTCAAATCCATCAGCTAATGTGCTGATGTTTTGAACAAAAACGTAATGGTCTTTTTGTTGTTTCAATACAGAAATTGTGGAATTCAATTCGTTGATCACATAAATGAATTTTCCTTTTTTTGAAATTTCAAAATGGCGCGGCCCGGCATTATTTTCAATTTTATAGCTTGTTTTTATCAAGTATTTTTTATCATTTGCAGCAAAATGATATTGAGAAAAAGTATTTAAACCTAAATCTGCAACAAACAGGTTGTTTTTAAAAAATTTGGCCGAATGTGCATGTGATTGCTCACTTCTTTTATAATGGTCAATCACTTGTGTTGCTTGTGAAATTTCGCCGGTTTTTGAAAGTGAATGCACAGAAATTGTTCCGCCGGTATAATTGGAAACGGCCACTTTGGAATTGTCGCTATTCAATTGAATATGGCAAGGATGCGAGCCGTTGCTGCTCACATTATTGATGAAATTAAGCATTCCCGATTTTGAAACAGCATAAGCATTTACAAAACCGCTTTTGGTGCCTTCAAAATTGTCAACTTCACCAACCGAATAAAGTTGTTTTTTGTCGGATGAAAATGTAATGTATGATGGATTCACAGCTTCAACAGCTAGTTTTTTATTGGTGAGTTCGCCGGTTTTCAGGTTAAAATCGTAAAGATAAATTCCTTCACTGTCGGCATCCGTATAGGTGCCAACGTATAATGGAATGTTTTGGGCCGAAGCCATAGAAAAATAAAAAAACAATACGAGAAGAAGTGAGGATTTCATATTAAATCGGTGTGAAATTTTTAAAATATTAATGATTATGAATTAAATTTTCAATAAAACTTTGTGAATCTCTGTGTTTTTGCCTCTGTGTAACTCTGTGTCACGGCTATTACACAAAGCTACACCAAGAATCACAAAGTTACACGGAGAAAAATTTCATTTATGAGAAACTGGTTAATTACGTCTTTTAACCGCAATCCCGATAATCTATCGGGACGCAAAGTTTTTTCGCAATGGTCGCAATTAGATTGCCATTGATTTTAATCTGTTTTTGCGTTCTTTGCGTTTTTTTCTTTGCGCCCCTTGCGTTTAAGTTCTTTATTGAATTTAAAAGATGCTTTAACTATTTTACCAAAATTCCTTTTTTATTCAACAAAGGAATCATACGCAATGCGCTTTCTCTGATGGTTCCTTTTTTAAACAGGTATTTTTTGTCGAACATCGCATTTCCCTCAAAAAAGGTCACATTAAAAAAATTGGACAATTTTAAAACTTCTTCCTGCATCAACTCAACTTTTGCAAAGGATTTTGCCGGAAGTTTATCAATTTTATGGCGCAGCAATGAAGTTTCAATCAGTTCACCTTCATCATAACCTTTTGAAACCACCAACACCATTTCCAAATCAACATCTTTGTTGTTAATGATATAGGCATTCCAATCTTCGCACTGAAAAATGTCATTGTATTCTTTCACAATGGCCATAAAAACCTCAGTAACTTCAGGAATTTGAATGTCGGCTTTCATTTTTTTGTGCTGAATTTAGTTCTGCATCTTTTCATTGAGTTTCTGCATTATTTTAAAGCCTGGCGCGCCAGCTGGCCTTATCACTAAAAATGTATACCATACATTTTTTTAACGTTCAATCCTCCCTTCGGGGGTTAGGGGGCCTAATATACTGATTTAAACTGTTCTAAAAAACGAACATCATTTTCATAAAACATTCTGATATCAGGAATTTGGTACAACAGCATCGCAATGCGTTCAATGCCCATTCCAAAAGCGTAGCCAGAATAAATTTCAGGGTCGATATTGGTGTTTTTTAGCACATTGGGATCTACCATACCGCAGCCCATAATTTCGAGCCAGCCGGTTCCTTTGGTAATTTTATAATCGGTTTCGGTTTCCAGTCCCCAATAAATATCAACTTCAGCGCTTGGTTCCGTAAACGGAAAATAAGAAGGACGCAAGCGTATTTTTGATTTCCCGAACATTTCTTTGGTGAAATACAGCAGGGTTTGTTTTAAATCGGCAAAAGAAACATCGGTGTCAATATACAAACCTTCCACCTGGTGAAAAATGCAATGCGCACGGGCCGAAATGTCTTCATTTCTAAAAACGCGTCCCGGAGAAATGGTGCGAATTGGCGGTTTATGGCTTTCCATATAACGCACCTGTACCGATGAGGTGTGCGTTCGCAATAAAATATCTGGATTTTTTTCAATAAAAAAAGTATCCTGCATATCACGTGCCGGATGGTATTCGGGTAAATTTAAGGCCGTAAAATTGTGCCAGTCATCTTCAATTTCCGGACCTTCAGAAACGGTAAAGCCAATGCGTGAAAACACCTCAATAATTTTGTTTCTCACCAACGATATTGGATGGCGCGAACCCAGTTCAATAGGTTCGGCAGGGCGCGTTAAATCACCATAAATTCCTTTTTGGTCGTTTGAGTTTTCTAAAGCTTCTTTTAACTGGTCAACTTTGTTTTGCGCAGCATCTTTCAAAGTGTTTAATGCTTGTCCGAAATCTTTTCGTTCGGCAGGCGCCACGTTTTTAAATTCAACAAATAAATCGTTAAGCAAGCCTTTTTTGCCTAAAAATTTAATTCTGAAAGATTCAATCTCCTCTTTGGAAGTGGTATCAAAAGCCAATACTTCTCCAATCAGTTCTTTTACTTTAGCTAACATTATACAGAAAATTAGGTTGCAAATTTACACAATTTTATTTTTATAAAATTGAATAAATATCTTGAAAAACATTAAAATTCAAGGTGAAAATGATATCTTGCATTTGAAAATAAATGCCGATAAAAATGAACAGGAATCCGCTGCCCGATTTAAAAAATTATGAGTTTGAAGAGGTTGCATTTAACCAGTTGATGCAAAACAGAATTAACAAAGTGCTTATAGTTTGCTCTAACTACGATTTTTATATGTTGGAGGAAGACGGACGGATAGATGAGCGAATTTTTAATGAATATATGGCGCTGAATTTAAGATATCCGCCAAGTTTTATTCACGCCAACTCCGCCAAAAGGGCCATTGGGATGATGAATTCCGATAAAATTGATTTGGTGATCACTTGGCTGGACATTGGCAATATCAAGGCTTTTGAAACTTCAAAATTGATCAAAGAAGCTTTTCCAAACATTCCCATTGCGGCACTTAGTCATTATTCTTCTGAATTAAGGAAAAAAGTGCTCAGTGAAAATACTGGAATTATCGATTTTGTGTTTCACTGGAACGGGAATGTCGATATTTTTTTGGCGATTATTAAACTTACCGAAGACCGGATGAATGCCGAAAAAGACATCAATCAAATTGGCGTGAAGGCTATTTTGCTGGTGGAAGATTCCTTGAAATTTTATTCGAGGTATTTGCCAATTATGTATAAAATTATTTTAAAACAAACCCGTTCATTTATGTCGGAAGGCCTTAATGAACACAGGGCAATGATGTTGATGCGAGGCCGGCCAAAAATTTTGCTGGCCACAAATTATGAAGAAGGATTGTTTCTTTTTGAAAAATACAAACACAATTTGTTGGGCGTTATTTCAGATGTAAGTTATTTTAAAGAAGGAAAACGAGATCCTGAAGCCGGGTTTGTATTTTTAAAATATGTAAGAAGTCATGAACGCTATTTTCCATTTTTAGTGCAATCTTCCGATCAAAATAATGAGAAAAAAGCACTAGAGTTAAAAGGAAAATTTTTATACAAACATTCAGAAACATTAGGGAAGGAAATAAAAAAATATATCACCAAATATTTTTCTTTTGGGGCCTTTGAATTTTGGGATCCCATTCAAATGAAAGTTTTGGCAACCGTGGAAGATTTAAACAGTTTTCAAAGAGTTTTAACTACAGTAACACTTGATTCCATAGTTTACCACGCCAAAAGAAGTGAATATTCAAAATGGTTAAGATCGAGGGCGCTTTTTCCTTTGGCCAATTTATTCAGCAATGTAGAATATGAAGATTTTGAGGATCCTGAAGAAATCAGGGATTTTTTAATCAGAGCGATTAAAGCCTACAGAATATACAGATCTAGAGGCGTTATTTCAAAATTCAGCAAAAACACGTATGATGAATATTTGGGTTTTGCAAGAATCGGGGAAGGATCTTTGGGTGGAAAAGGACGTGGATTGGCGTTTATTGATTCTTTTTTAAAACGCCATAAATTGTTCAATAAATTCAAAGACGTCAATATTTCCATACCGCGTACCGTGGTGCTGAGTACGGAAGTGTTTGATGAGTTTATGGAGAAACACGACCTCATTGGATTTGTGGCCAATTGTAATGATGATGAAGAAATTTTAAATAAATTTAACTCAAAATCATTGCCAAAATGGGTGATGGAAGACATTCGGGTTTTTTTAAATGTAACCAAATCACCAATAGCGGTGCGTTCCTCAAGCGTTTTGGAAGATTCACATTATCAGCCTTTTGCAGGTGTGTTTGCGACTTATATGATTCCAAACACCGACAAAACCAGAATGGTTGAGATGGTGGCCAGCGCCATTAAATCGGTGATGGCATCTGCATTTTTTCAAAACAGTAAAGTCTATTTAAAAGCCACTTCCCATACCATTGAAGAGGATAAAATGGCGGTTATTTTACAGGAAGTTACCGGAAAACAATATAATGATGTTTATTATCCGAACATTTCCGGAGTGGCGCGTTCCATCAATTTTTATCCGATTGACCAGGAATTGCCCAATGAAGGAACCGCAAATATTGCTTTAGGTTTGGGTGAAATTATTGTTGGCGGAGGAAATACCTTGCGATTTTCACCCTACCATCCGAAAAAGGTGCTGCAACTCTCATCTCCGGGTTCCACGCAACGCGACACACAGCAATATTTCTTTGGATTGGATATGAATCCCGACAGTTATGTTGCCTCAACCAGCGAAGCCATCAACAAAAAGAAAATTACCATTAGAAATGCCGAAAAGCATGGTTCGCTAAAATTTGTGGCTTCAACCTACGATTTGCAAAACAATATCATTAAACCGGGCGTGTTACACGACGGAATTCGTGTGATTACTTTTGACAATATTTTAAAATACAACACCTTTCCTTTGCCTGAAATTTTACAGGATTTATTGCGCATCGGTCAACGTGAAATGCGAAATCCCATTGAAATGGAATTTGCGGTGAATTTGGATGTTCCAAAAGGACAACCTAAAGAATTTAGTTTTTTGCAAATCAGGCCCATTATTGAGAGCATTGAAACTTTGAGCACACTTCCGGAAGACTTTAATGTTGAAGACACCATCATTTACTCGGAATCGGCCTTGGGAAATGGAAATTATGAGAATATTCACGATATTGTTTATATTAAACCCGAAACGTTCAACTCGGCAAACACAAGAAAGATAGCGGCGGCAGTTGAACAAATTAATAAAAAATTTGCGGAAATAGACAAAAACTATATTTTAGTGGGACCCGGAAGATGGGGCTCAAGCGATCCATGGTTGGGAATTCCTGTGATTTGGCCCCAAATAGCATCAGCAAAAGTAATTGTGGAAGCCGGTCTAAATAATTTTAGGATTGATCCAAGCCAGGGAACACATTTTTTCCAAAATTTAACCTCATTTAAAGTGGGTTATCTAACCATAAACCCTTTTATTGATGATGGGTTTTTCGATTTGGAGTATTTAAATAAACAAAGGGCGAGTTATGATGATGAATATTTAAGACACGTGCATTTTAAAGAACCGCTCACTGTTATTATTGAGGGAAAAAGCAATAAAGCAGCCATTTTTAAAGAAGGATTTAAATTGAATAAGGTCCAAAACACCTCTTTAAAATTAAATGATGACGAACTTCCTGATGGTTTTATTTAGGGACAGGTTGCGCCCTGTCCGTTCTAAAAATTAAAAGGTAAAAGAAATTGGTATTTCAATAAAATTTATAGCGCAAAAATCACCTTTTTTGCGCTTTTTTTATTTGTTCAACGAAAACGTTTGAGAAAAACGCGAAAATTAATAATTATTGCCCCTTTTTTGTTTAAGAATTAATATATTATCTGTAATTTTGCACCTGATTATTTAAATATTTAATAAATTATACCTACGTTTAAATTATATTATTATGAATGTAAAAAATATATTGACAAACCTTGAAACCAAACATCCGGGTGAAAAGGAGTACTTACAAGCAGTTCATGAAGTGTTAGAATCCATTCAAACAATTTATGATGAAAACCCTCAATATGAGGCCGCTAAAATTATTGAAAGATTGGTTGAACCTGACCGTATTTTGACTTTTAGGGTTTCTTGGGTTGATGATGAAGGGAATGTTCAAATTAACCTAGGACACCGAGTGCAATATAACAATGCAATTGGACCATACAAAGGCGGTATTCGTCTTCATCCAAGCGTAAATTTAAGCATCCTTAAATTCTTGGGATTTGAGCAAACATTTAAAAATGCTTTAACAACTTTGCCAATGGGTGGCGCAAAAGGAGGATCTGATTTTAATCCGAAGGGAAAATCAGATGCTGAAATTATGCGTTTTTGCCAAGCCTTTATGTTAGAGTTATGGCGCGTTATTGGCCCTAGCCAAGATGTACCGGCCGGAGATATTGGAACTGGCAGTAGAGAAATTGGCTTTATGTACGGAATGTACAAAAAACTGCAATTTGAAAATACTGGTGTTTTCACAGGTAAAGGTTTAAATTGGGGAGGAAGTTTGATCAGACCGGAAGCAACAGGTTTTGGCGCAACGTATTTCACAAATGAAATGCTTTCAACAAATAACGACACTTTTAAAGGAAAAACAGTTTCTGTTTCAGGGTTTGGCAATGTGGCTTGGGGTGTTGCCCTAAAAGTTACCGAACTTGGCGGTAAAGTGGTGACCATTTCTGGCCCTGACGGATATATTTATGATGAAAGAGGTTTGGATGCCGAAAAAATTGATTATTTATTGGCGCTAAGAGCTTCAAACAATGATATAGTTTCTCCTTACGCAGAAGTATTTCCGGAAGCTAAATTTTTCTCGGGAAAAAAACCTTGGGAAGTTGCCGTTGATATTGCAATGCCTAGTGCAACCCAAAATGAATTGGACGGCGAGGATGCCAAATTATTGATTAAAAATGGCGTAAAATACATTGTTGAAGTATCAAACATGGGTTGTACTCCTGAAGCTGTTGATTTATTCCATAAAAACAGATTGCCATTTGCTCCTGGTAAAGCAGCAAATGCAGGTGGGGTTGGCGTGTCTGGTTTGGAAATGTCACAAAATGCCATGAAATTAAACTGGACAAAAGAAGAGGTTGATGCAAAATTGCACCAAATAATGTCTTCTATCCATACGGCTTGTTCTAAATACGGAACTGAAAATGACGGGTTTATCAACTATGTTAAAGGCGCAAATATCGCCGGCTTTATAAAAGTTGCCGATGCGATGCTGGATCAAGGAATTATCTAACATACATTTAATATGCAAAAGCCGGTCTAAAATAATTTTAGGCCGGCTTTTTTTATGGTTGACTATTTTTAATTCGAATTATTCCGATTTTGAACCTTCAAATTGTTGCTCTTTTAGTTTAAACAAAATATTGAAAGTAGTTAAACTTCCGTAAATTCGGGTAATGTATTGTTGCAAATCAACTTTATCCAGATCATCCAATTTACTCGAATTTATTTTTTGTTCCATCACCCTCAATCGGTCTCTTACCATCACAATTTTATGAAAAAACACATCAATCATAATTTCTTTACTGGCTAATTTTGGGTCTTTCGGTTCCATAATTAATTTTCCGCCTTTCCATCGGTCGCCCAAATGCACGACTTCAGAAATATCCGACCACTGTTTCAGCATATTTTTTAAGGTAGTTTCAACATCGTAAAAACTAACGGTATCCACTTCATCTTCAACACATTCAATCACTTCAAATTTGCTGTCGATGGCAATGGTTTCCAATCCGTTTTCAATAAAAGTCACCCAATAGTCTTTGGCGCTCACATTGGTTATCACGCCCAATCCAAATTCCTCGTGTTTAATTCGAGATCCGATTCCTAATAATTTCATGATTAAGGTTTTAATTCAACAAATAGATTCCGAAAATAGTTAAAATAAAATAAACGGCCAATGACATAGCGCCGGCATAATCTTTCGCCAATCGCTGTCCGATCAACAACATAATTAAAGTAATGGCAGCGAATTCCAAACCAACTTTAGCTACAGTTCCATCACCATCAGCAAAAATATAATAACCGCCAATAAGCATTAAAATACTTGCGGCAATTTCAAAAATTAACACCGTAAGCATCAATAACGGAACCGTTTTTTGAAGCGGTGAATTTTTAAAATGACCGGTAATAAAATCTACATTTCCTTTCCAGTCGGTAATTTTATCAATGCCCGATTGCAAAAAAGTGATGATCAAAAACAGCAAAACCAAAATTTCGGCAGAATGATTGTTGAAAATAGACATTATTTTTCAGTGTTTTTAGGCTTCTTTAATATGCAGAAGACGGGTTAATTTTATGGACAAATCGAGCAAAATTATTTTGGCGCTACCATTTCTTTCAATATGATAAATGGCTTCATTTAATTCCTTGTCAATTTCAACAATATTGCCGCTGTGCACAAAAGGTGCAAAATTTTCCAGGTTGAAATTGGGCGTTTTCGGTTGTAAAAACACCAGCGAATCCGCATTGTAATTCAGCAATAACGCCTGCCTAAAAAATTGCAGGCAATAGCTTAAAAATCGTTTTTGGGTTTCCCTTCCGGTTTTTGAAATGGTATCGCTCCACCCAATAAGTTCCTGGATAACAGCGGCGTTTCCCTTTGCTTTAAATGCGGCTCTCACCCAAATGATAAACCATTGTTCAAACTGTTCGTCGGAAGTGTCGTTGTGCAATAAATGCATTGCTTTGTTGAAATCGCCATCGGCCTGAATGGCAATTTGTTTCGCAATTGGCGGGTCGGTTCCTTCCATTTCAACCAAGCCTTTTACAATGTCATTTTCCGACAATAATGGAAAATGCAACACCTGGCAACGCGATTTTATGGTTGATATAATTTGGTCTTCATTTTCGGCAACCAAAATAAATACCGTTTTTTCAGGTGGTTCTTCAAGCAGTTTCAACAATTTGTTTGAAGCGGAAGCGTTCATTTTTTCGGCCATCCAAATAATCATAATTTTAAAACCGCCTTCATAAGATTTCAGTTTTAAGGCTTTTACAATTTCTTCGGCTTCGTCAACGCCAATTTGGCCTTGTTTGTTTTCAACGCCGATGGATTGCAGCCATTCAAATAAATTTCCGTACGGATTTAACGCCACAAAACTGCGCCATTCTTCCAAAAACAAGTTGCTTACCGGCCTGGTTTTAACCACTTCGTTTGTTGCCACAGGAAATGCAAAATGCAAATCGGGATGCATTAATTTTGAACACCGCAAATTGCATGATTCCACGTCGCCGCTGCCTTTGCACAAAATATATTGGGCATAGGCAATGGCAATCGGCAAAGTTCCCGTGCCTTCCTTGCCAATAAATAGTTGCGCATGAGAAATACGGCCGTTATCGGTCGATTTCATCAAGTGATTTTTCAAATGCGTCTGTCCTAAAATTTCTGAAAATTCCATTGAAGCGAAAGTAAAACTTTTTTTCTTTTTTTAAATCTTTTCCAAACCCAATCTTTTAATTTTTTCGGTTAAATTCTTATAATTATTGTAATTTCTATATAATTATTTTGGGCGTTACCCTGCGGGTCGGGCTATCGTTACTCGCTTTTTTTAGTTGCGAAAAGCAACAAAAAAATAGCTCAAACAGACCACTCTATCCTTAACGCAGTTTGAATTACGATTCACGATTTTTGATTTTGTAAATGACGTAATCAAATGTTAACCATAACAAAATTGCGCACTTTGCGAATTTTCTTTGCGGGCTTTGCGGTTAAATGCAAATTTTGTTCGAATTGCGATTTTATAATTATTATTTGGCATTTATCTTAGAAAAATTAAATTCCCTTAAATTTTTTTAACATATAACTTATCAACATTTAACTCTTTGCAATGAAATCGCTTTCGTAAAAAACCACAACCCCAAGCCTAAATTCCCTTATATTTGTGGTATAAATTTTTATTAGAGATGAAAACAATACAAGACATTAATTTTAAGGATAAAAAAGCACTGATTCGCGTTGATTTCAACGTGCCGTTAGATGATAAGTTTAAGGTGACCGATGCCACAAGAATTGAAGCCGCAAAACCGACAATTGATAAAATTTTAAAAGATGGCGGTGCGGTTATTTTAATGTCGCATTTGGGAAGGCCAAATGGCGTTGAGTCAAAATATTCTTTAGGCCATATTGTTGATGAGGTTTCTGAAATACTTAGGGTTCCCGTGAAATTTGTTTCGGATTGTGTAGGGAAAGTAGCGAAAAAAGCTTCAGAAGATTTAAAAATGGGCGAAGTTTTGTTGCTTGAAAATTTGCGTTTTCATGCTGAAGAAGAAGACGGCGATGAGGCATTTGCTGAGCAGCTTGCGAAATTAGGCGATGTGTATGTAAATGATGCATTTGGAACGGCGCACAGAGCGCACGCTTCTACCACTATTGTGGCGAAATTCTTTCCCGAAAATAAATGTTTCGGCAGTTTGTTGGCCCAAGAAATTATCAGCATCAAAAAAGTGTTGGAAGACAGTGAAAAACCGGTATTGGCAATTTTAGGAGGCGCAAAAGTGTCTTCAAAAATAACGATTATCGAAAATATTTTAGACAAAGTTGATCATTTAATCTTAGGCGGAGGTATGAGTTTTACCTTTGTGAAAGCCCTTGGAGGTCAAGTTGGAAATTCTATTTGTGAAGACGACAAACAGGAATTGGCGCTTGAAATCTTAAAGAAAGCCAAAGAAAAAGGCGTTCAGGTTCATATTCCTGTAGATGTAATTGCAGCCGATGATTTTAACAATAACGCAAATACGGAAATATGTGATATCGATAAAATTCCTGATGGATGGCAAGGATTGGATGCCGGACCAAAATCGAGGGAGCTTTTTCATAAGGTGATTATGGAATCTAAAACCATACTTTGGAACGGACCTGTAGGTGTTTTTGAAATGGAAAGTTTCGCCAATGGAACCATTGCTTTAGGAAATTCTATTGCTGAAGCCACAAAAAATGGCACTTTTTCTTTAGTTGGCGGTGGCGACTCTGTGGCGGCGGTGAAACAGTTTGGTTTTGAAGACAAAGTGAGTTATGTATCAACCGGCGGCGGCGCGATGTTGGAAAGTTTAGAAGGAAAAGTATTACCGGGAATTGAAGCGATACTGAAATAACCCGTTAAACATAAAATGATAAAAAAACGCTTTTGAAAATTTCAAGAGCGTTTTTTCTTCTTAAAAAGATTAGTTTTGATACTCCATAAATTTTTGATAAAATGAAATATACAACCATACCAAATACCAACATAAAAGTGAGTAAAATTTGTTTGGGAACTATGACTTACGGACAACAAAATACGGAAAGTGATGCTCACGAACAATTGAATTATGCGGTTGAAAAAGGCGTAAATTTTATTGACACTGCCGAAATGTATTCAATTCCCGGGAAAAAAGAAACGCAGGGAAGCACCGAGGGATTTATAGGAAGCTGGTTAAAAAATCAAAAAAGGGAAGATTTAGTAGTGGCTTCCAAAGTTGTGGGACCCAATGATTATTTTAAATATCTCCGAGAAAATTTAGGGTTTTCAAAAGAAGTGCTTCAAGATGCTTTGGAAAAAAGTTTAAATCGCCTGCAAACCGATTACCTTGATCTTTACCAATTGCACTGGCCGGAAAGAAATACCAATTATTTCGGAAAACGGAATTACAAACATGACGCCAATGAAAAATGGGAGGATAATTTTAAAGAAGTCATAGAAGTTTTGGACGGATTTGTTGCGGCAGGAAAAATTCGGCATTACGGAGTTTCCAATGAAACTTCTTGGGGATTGATGCGTCATTTGGAGGAAAGCAAACACCATCATTTAACCCGATGCAAAACCATCCAAAATCCGTATTCCTTATTGAACAGAACATTTGAAATTAATTTGGCCGAAGTTGCCCATCGTGAAAATGTTGGTTTATTGGCTTATTCACCATTGGGTTTCGGAACATTATCCGGCAAATACCTTACTGAAAACACTGCAGAAAATTCTCGTTTGAATTTGTTTCCAACATATTCCAGATACAGCAGCGAACAATCAAAAGTATTGGTCCAAAAATATGCCGAATTGGCAAAGGAATTAAAAATGAGCTTGGCGCATTTGGCCTTGGCTTTTGTAAATCAGCAGCCATTTTTGACTTCCACCATTATCGGTGCAACAACAATACAACAACTAAAAGAGAATATTTCAAGTATTGAAGTGGTGCTTTCCGAAGAAATCTTGAAAAAAATAGACGAAATTCACGAACTGCAGCCAAATCCGGCACCGTAAAAAAAGTTAAAAGTTAAAGTTTTTGAAACCTGAAAACTGAAACCAAAAAAACTTCAAACACCAATGCTTAAATAGCTAAAAATATATAAAAGACAAAATTATCTCATTAACTGATTTTAATCATCTTTTATCCTCAAATTATATTGTTTTTTTGTAATAAATATTGCTAAAATATTACTCAATTTAAACGATATGAAATTTAAGCATTTACCCCTTTCTAAGGAACGAATCATAAATTCAATGGTTTTATGGATTATTGCTGCGACTCTTCAAAACAAGAAACTTTAATTAATGATTATGAGTATATTCAGAAAATTAATACCACCTCTCGAATGGCGATTGCCCGTAATCATTTTATTGGGCGCCTTGACTGGGCTTACATTGTATGCGCTTATTGAATCAAAGGCTATATCCTATTTATCAGACGATCCAAAAACCTGTGCCAATTGCCATGTAATGACACCACAATACACCACTTGGCAAAATAGTTCGCATAGACAATGGGCTTCTTGTAACGATTGTCACGTGCCGCAAGATAATTTTTTCAAAAAATACGCATTCAAAGCTAAAGACGGTTTGTATCATGCATCGGTTTTTACATCACGTGGAGAGCCTGAAGTAATCAGAATGAAGGATGCGGGTGTTGAAGTTGTTCAAAGCAATTGCATTAGATGCCATCAAGACCAAGTAACCGACGCAAGATTAAGCGGATTTGTTGAAAATCATTTAGAAAACAGAACTGACAGAAAATGTTGGACGTGTCATCAAGAAGTTCCACACGGAAGCGTTCACAGTTTATCTTCAGTAAAATATTATGGAAAAATACCGGAAGAACATCAAGAAACAATACCAGCGTGGTTAATAAAACAGTTAAATGATTCAATAAAATAAAACAATAAAACAATGAGTAATATAAGAAAACCTTGGAAAAATTGGGTGCTTTTTTTAGCATCTTTAGTAGTGGTGTTTTTGTTAGGGCTGTTAGTTTCATCAATAACAGAGCGTAAAATGGAAGCTAAATTTGCCTATACGCCATTAACTAAAATCAATAAATTAGAGCCTAGAAATGAAGTTTGGGGAGAAAATTTCCCGCGTGAATTTGAATCTTACTACAGAACCGCCGACACTTCATTTAGCTCTAAATACAACAGTGCCGCAAAAGTGGACATGTTGGCAAAATACCCTGAATATGTTGTTTTATGGGCAGGATACGGTTTTTCTAAAGATTATAATGCAGGTCGCGGTCACGTTCATGCAATTGATGATATGCACAACACATTGCGTACAGGAGGCCCAACCGGACCAGAAGACGGACCAATGCCTTCTACTTGTTGGACGTGTAAATCTCCCGATGTACCAAGATTGATAAATGAAATTGGGGTTGATGATTACTATAAAGGAAAATGGGCAAGTAAAGGGATGCAAATTGTAAATACTATTGGATGCGCGAACTGTCACGATGAAAAATCAATGAAATTGACCATAACGCAACCGGCTTTGATTGAAGCATTCCAACGACAAGGAAAAGACATTGCAAAAGCAACGCATAACGAAATGCGCTCATTGGTTTGCGCACAGTGTCACGTAGAATATTATTTCAAATCGGATATTCCGGGAAAAGAAGGAATTCAGTATTTAACACTTCCTTGGGATGGCGGACAAACCATTGAAGACATGGAAGTATATTACGACAAAATTAAGCATGTTGACTGGGTGCATGGACTTAGCAAGGCCCCAATGCTAAAATCGCAGCATCCGGATTATGAAATTTATAAAATGGGTATTCATGCCAAAAGGGGTGTTTCTTGTGCAGATTGCCATATGCCATACAAAACAGAAGGCGGACAAAAATTTACCGATCACCATATTCAATCTCCTTTAAACAATGTAGCCAATTCTTGTCAGGTTTGCCATAGGGAAGAAAAAGAGGAATTAATTAAAAATGTATTTGATAATCAAGACAAAATAGCGTCTAATCGCATAGAATTGGAAAAATTACTGGTTCGTGCACACGTAGAAGCTGGTAAATGCTGGGAGTTAGGAGCTACAGAAGTTCAAATGAAAGACATTTTACAAGGCATTCGTTTAGGTCAATGGCGTTGGGATTTTGTGGCATCTTCTCACGGAGGTTCATTCCACGCACCGGTTGAAATGGGCCGGGTTTTGGGTAAAGGAATTATGATTACCCAAGAAACCAGAATTAAATTGGCGAAATTATTGATGCAATTAGGGTTTAAAGGCGAAGTGCCTTACCCGGCCATTGAAACAAAAGCCGCTGCCCAAAAATTCATTGGTTTAGACATGGAAAAATTAAAAGCTGAAAAAGCGACTTTCAAAAAAGAGTTGGTGCCAAAATGGAAAGCAACAGCAAAAGAAAGAGAAGCGAAATATTAAAAATAAAGATGTGCAGTATGTTTTGAGAACTTTATAAAAAGTATCTCAACGCTCATAGCTACAAAAATTATATTTAAACTCCTATGAGTGAAAATCATTTAAATATTCAACGTAATCTTTGGGAAAATCCATGGGGTTATGTTGAATCTTTTTTTATCGGATTTGGTTTAATTGTTACAGGCTTTTTTTTAGAAGTATTTATTGCATCTGATAATGTTCTTACATTGTCGTATCCATATAACGTCTTCTTTTTAGTTGGGTATGTTTTGCTGCTGTTTGTGTTATACAAATGGTTTTCATCAACCCAATTGATAAGATGGCTCACCAAAGTTCCCGCATCAATTTCCAGTATTTCTTTGGTGACTGTGATGGTGATGATTATGGGAATTATTCCTCAGGTTACTTCCCAAAATAACTTGATTAATAATTTAGGCCTAAATCACATCACAAGCAATTGGGCTTTTTTACTGATCTTGTTCCAATTTTTAACTTGCTTAGGTTTAATTTCAATCAAAAGAATTTTACAATTTAAATGGGCTAATTTTGGCTTTATACTTAATCATTTAGGGTTGTTTATAGCGCTAATCGCAGGAGTTTTAGGCACTGGAGATATGCAAAGGCTTTCAATTAATACCTTTGAAGGAAAACCAAGCTGGATTGCGACAGATGCACAAAAAAATAGAATCGAATTGCCTTTTGCCTTTTATTTAAAAGATTTTATTATTGATGAATACAATCCAAAACTTGCACTAATTGAAAATAGCACGGGCGGTATTGCCGATAACAAAGGAAATAACCTTTACCTGGTTGAAAAAGGCGAAACGTATGTTTTTAATAATTTTGAAGTTACCATTGACCAGTTTTATAAATCATCGGGAAGAATAGGTGACAGATACGAACCTGTTAACGACATAGGATCACCTCCATCAGCATATATTAAAGTTAAAAATATTAAAAACGACTCAATAGTTAGTGGCTGGATCAGTAGTGGCAGTTTTATGTATCCGTATGAGTCGCTTAAAATAGATGAGAAATTTTCATTGGTAATGACCATTCCGGAAACGAAAAAATTTAGTTCGGACATCGATATTTTAACCCAGGAAGGTGAACGAATCAGCACCGTTTTAGAAGTGAATAAACCTTTTAGTTTTGGAGGTTATAAAATTTACCAACTTAGTTATGATGACAAAATGGGAAAATGGTCAGACCTTTCTGTGCTGGAATTGGTTAGAGATCCTTGGCTGCCGTTTGTTTATATCGGAATTTTTATGATGATTGCAGGTGCATTTTATATGTTTTGGATGGGAAATAAAATAACTAAAAATCAATAAAAATGACTTGGATAGATTTTCCTTTATACAGTTCAATCATCGTAATCTTATGGATAATCGGATTGCTGTTTTTATTGATTTCTTACAAAAAAGAAGCCGTATCAAAAGTTGCAACGCTATTATTTATGACAGGTTGGGCGGTATTAATTTTGTTTATTGTTAAACTTTGGATAGCGTTAGACCGTCCGCCAATGCGAACTTTAGGCGAAACGCGTTTATGGTATGCCGCATTTTTGCCGATGGTTGGTTTTGTGACTTACATTCGTTGGAAATATAAATGGTTTTTAGCCTACAGTATTGCTATGGCAGGAATGTTTTTGGCCATTAACTATTTGAATCCGGAAACCTATTCAAAAACACTTATGCCGGCATTGCAAAGTCCGTGGTTTATTCCGCATGTGTTGGTTTACTTATTTTCATATGCGGTATTGGCGGCTTCCAGCATTGTTGCCATGAAAGGCTGGTACGATAATTTAAAGGGAAACTTCAACATAGAAACTTTAAAATTGGCAGACAATTTGGTCTATATCGGTTTTTCTTTTTTAACGCTTGGATTGCTTTTTGGCGCCTTATGGGCAAAAGAAGCCTGGGGACATTATTGGTCTTGGGACCCTAAAGAAGTTTGGGCATTTTTAACCTGGATGGGCTATTTAATTTACATCCATTACCGGCATTTTCATCCGAACAATTCAAAACAGGCAATTTCTATTTTGGCACTTGCTTTTGTGGTGTTGCTGGTTTGTTGGTTTGGCGTAAACTATTTGCCGGTTGCAAATACAAGCATCCATACCTATACACAATATTAAAAAAGCAGGCAATTTTACTGATAAAAGAATAAAAAAACTAATAACCGAGCTTTTTTCTTACTCTTTTTAAAACATCAGCAGCAACGGCTCTTGCTTTTACGGCACCAATTTCCAAAGCTTCATCAATTTCTTTTAGGTTGCTCATATAATAATTGTAACGCTCTCTTTCAACAGCATATTTAGCAACCAACAATTCATAAAAAGCTTGTTTTGCGGTTCCGTAACCGTAATTTCCAGCTTCATAATTTATCTTCATTTCAGCAATTTGGGCTGGTGAAGCGATCAATTTATATAAGGCAAATAAATTACAAGTATCCGGATTTTTAGGTTCTTCAAGCGGTGTGGAATCGGTTTGGATTTTCATAATTTGTTTGCGCAATTCCTTATCCGACAAAAATAAATTGATGATATTTCCGGTGGATTTGCTCATTTTTCCGCCGTCAGTTCCAGGAACATACATCGTGCCTTCCTGTATTTTGGCTTCAGGCGGAACTAGCGTATCGCCCATTTGATGGTTAAACCGGTTGGCAACATCACGCGTCATTTCTAAATGCTGCAACTGGTCTTTTCCAACCGGAACTATTTCCGCATCATACAATAAAATATCGGCAGCCATCAGCATTGGATAAGTGAACAATCCCGCATTTACATCTTCCAGCCTGTCGGCTTTATCTTTAAAACCGTGAGCCAGCGTTAAACGTTGGTATGGAAAAAAACAACTTAAATACCAGGAAAGTTCAGTTACTTCAGGAATATCGCTTTGGCGATAAAACACGGTTTTGTTTACATCCAAACCAAATGCAAGCCAAGTTGCGGCAGTGCTGTAGGTATTTTGACGCATTTCTTCTCCGTTTTTTATTTGGGTTAACGAGTGCAAATCGGCAATAAATAAAAACGAATCGTTCTTTGGATCATTCGCCATTTGAATTGCAGGGATAATAGCGCCCAATAAATTTCCTAAATGCGGTGTTCCGGTACTTTGGACTCCTGTTAATATTCTTGACATTATTTCAAATTTTGAAAGCAAAAATACATATTTCAAAAAGAAAATAAGAATAGAATTTAAATTACTATTTTTGATGCCTATGAATTGGGTATTCCAAATTTTCGAATTTTAAAATAATGATTAATCGCAAACCTTTCCGCGGGCAGACTGCCAGCAGAGGTTGCGAAAAAAATAAAAAAGTCAAATATGAAACTTTTTAGATATTTTTTTATTCTTGTTTGGCGCATCTGGTTTTATGCTTGGGTAATATTGACCATCGTACCTATTTTTCCCGTATTGCTAATAGTTACTTCTTCTGAAAAAATGTATCCAATATTTTTTAAAATTGCAAGGGCATGGGCAAAAACAATCCTGTTCGTGATGGGTTTTAAAACAGATGTTATTGAAGATCAAGTTTTAAAAAAGGAAAAAAGTTTTATGTTTTGCCCCAATCACACCTCTATGATTGATGTTTTTGTGATGCTGGCGATTACCAAAAATCCCTTTGTTTTTGTGGGGAAAATAGAGTTGACCAAAATTCCGATTTTTGGTTTTTTTTATAAGAGAACGTGCATTATTGTCGACAGGAGCGATTCGAAAAGCAGGAATGCTGTTTTTGATAAAGCCAGAAAAAGACTTAATGGCGGACTCGATATTTGTATTTTTCCGGAAGGATTGGTGCCCAATGATGAAAGTGTGGTGTTAAGCGATTTTAAAAATGGCGCATTCCGCTTAGCGATTGAATATCAAATACCCATTGTGCCCATTACCATGTACGACTGCAAAAAACTGTTTTCTTATACTTTTTTTAGCGGAGGTCCGGGAAAATTACGCGTGAAGATTCATTCAGTTATTGACACAAAAGGACTCACCATAAAAGATGGCAATATATTAAAAAAACAAACATTTGAGGTTATTTACAATGAGTTGGTTAATGATGAAAAACAAAGGGAATTAAGCACTTAAATTTCACTTTTTACATTAAGCAAAAATGAAGGAAAACAACACAACATTTTACGAACCCAAAGAGGAAAAATTCAATGTTATTTCTCACGCCATCGGCTTGGTATTAAGCATTGTTGCCTTGGTGTTATTGGTTACCTATTCAAGCCTAAACGGCAGCGCTTATCATATTGTAAGTTTTAGTATTTATGGTGCAAGTTTAATTTTATTGTACTCGGCATCAACTTTTTATCATTATTCCGAAAATCCGAAGTTACGCCACAGATTAAACATTTTTGACCACTCGGCAATTTATGTTTTAATAGCGGGGACTTACACCCCATTTACCTTGGTTGTTTTAAAAGGCTGGGTTGGCTGGGCCATTTTTGGCGTTTCCTGGGGATTGGCACTTTTAGGTATTGTATTAAAGCTTATTTTTACGGGGAAATATGATAAAATTTCCACTTTTGCTTATGTTTTAATGGGATGGTTAATCATTTTTGCAGTGAAGCCTTTAATAATGAACTTTTCTTTTGAAGGTTTAATGTGGTTGTTAAGCGGAGGCATTTTTTATACCATTGGCGCCATTTTGTATAGTATAAAAAAAATTAAATACAACCACGCAATTTTTCATATTTTTGTGTTGTTGGGAAGTTTTTCACATTTTGTGGCCGTATTTTTTTATGTTTTACTCATTAAAAGATAAAAGCACCAAACATTGTTTTAATTTTAAGCCATTTAGATAAATTTTCAATTAAAAAAACAACATTTAAATGAGTAGAAATCCTTATCAGCACATAAAAATAATTTTATGAATAATCACGTTTTTGAATTAAATAAATAAAAAAAACGCAACTTTTTGAAGATGTATCCAAAAGTTGTATCTTGCATACAAATTTAACCAAAGTCAACACATTTAACATGCTACAAATTTTACTAGTTGATGACGAAAATGATGCTTTAGAAGCATTAGAGTGGAAATTAAACAACTACATTGAAAACGTTGTTGTTAAAACTTGCAATTCACCAATTAAGGCAATAGAAATCATTAATAATGAAAAGCCTGATGTGGTATTTTTAGACATACAAATGCCAGAGATGGATGGCTTTACGATGATCGAAAAACTGCAAAACAAAGATTTTAATCTCATTTTCACCACTGCCCACGACGAATTTGCCCTAAAAGCAATCAAAGTTTCTGCAATAGATTATTTACTGAAGCCAGTTGACAAGGATGAGTTATTGGCTGCAATGGATAAAATTAATAAATCCAAAAAAGGGGATTTATTGGAAAACAAGTTGCAACTGTTGTTGAACAATATCAATGACAATAATGATAAAATTAATATTTCCGCAGACGGCAAGGTTTATTTATTGGACAAAGATGACGTTGTAATGTTGAAATCAGATAAAAGTTACACCACCATTTATTTAAAATCGGAGCAACAAATTTTGGTGTCGAAAACACTTAAAGAGGTGGAGAAAAAATTTATGTTTCCCGAGTTTTTTAGAGTTCACAATTCCTATTTGGTAAATTTAAATCACGTTAAAGAATACCTAAAAGGTTTGGGTGGGGAATTGATAATGACCAATGGGTTAACGGCAAGCATAAGCAGAAACAGAAAAATTGAATTGTTTAAACGATTATACTTAGACAGCTAATGCTTTTAGATTTTTATTCTGAAATATTTTCTTGGGTCAGAGGGGGGTTATTCGTCTTATTTCTTTACCACTTTTTAATTTTCTTTCAAAATAGAAGTAAACTTTACCTGTATTATAGTTTGTTTTTATTGGCGCTAACCATTTATTTATTGCAACATATTGTTTCTGAAGAGATTAAGCCAATTTATGCCTATTTAAATTTTTCAATCCAGTTTTTGGCCTATGCCGCCTATGTGGCTTTTGCGAGAGATCTTTTGGATACAAGGACACATTTAATAAAATGGGATAAGTATTTTGAACTCGAAATAAAAGTTTTGGTGTTATTGGCGCCTATTTTTATGCTTATTCAATTCTTTTTTGGCTATGAATTTCAAGTCAAAGCCTTTACGGCAATAATTCCCGCTTTAACAATATTTACTTTCGTCTCATATTATATCATACTCACCAGAATCAACGATAAATTCTCCTATTATTTTGTAATCGGTTCATTAATATATGTTGTATTGGCGAATGTTAGTTTTATGGAGGCGTTTGTGGGCAGGGAATTTTTTATCAGCAAAGGTGTTGAACCTATGTTTTTTGTTTATTTGGGCGCTTTGCTTCAAAGCATTATATTTTCGGTACTACTCGGATTGATTATTAAAAGAATTGAACAAAAAAGCAAAAACGCCGAAGTTAAATTAGCAGTAAAATTGAAGGAAATGGAGGAACTTAAAATGACCGCGCTGCAAAGTCAGATGAATCCGCATTTTTTGTTTAATTCCTTAAATTCAATCAACAATTTCGTATTAAAAAATGACATTGAAAAAGCATCAGATTATATCACAAAGTTTTCTAAACTTATTCGTGTTATTTTAAATAGTTCTTCCAGTCCAACTTCATCACTTACCGAAGAATTGGCGGTTTTGGCCTTATATGTAAAACTTGAACAAATGCGTGTAAATGGCGGTTTTGATTATATTGTCACGGTGGATGAAAATCTAAAATTGGATCATATAAAAGTGCCCACATTATTCTTGCAGCCCTTTATTGAAAATGCCATTTGGCACGGAATTATGAAAAAAGAAGGCGATAAGGAAATTGAATTAAGCATTAAAGAAGTTAAAGGAAATGTAATTTGCATTATTCGCGATAATGGAATTGGGATTAATAAAGCTAGGGAACTTGATCAAATAACGCAAAAGAAAAGATTTTTTGGTACCGAAACAACAGAAAACAGAATTAGGGTGTTGCATCAAAATAAAAGCGTAACTATTGAAACCAAAGATATCTCTGTAGGCTTAAATACAGGCACGCAAGTTTCCATAAGCTTTCCATCAGCATAAGGCAAAACACGTTTTTTGAAATCATTGCACAAAATAATTCAATTATAAAAAGGATAATGTTGTTAAAAGGTATCTCGTAATTGAAAGTGTTTTTCAAACTATTGAAATGGTTGATTGTTAAGTTGCTACATAAATTTTGCTAAAAACAATCAAATTAGTTTATATTAAATATCCATTTGTAATAAAAAACATACCATTTGTATATTTTTTATGCAATTTCGCAAAGTTTCACAAAAAGTAATGGGTATCAATGGTATCTTTGATTTGTATTAATGTCAAGAGGGGTTTTGGCACTTTACACTAAAAATATTAAATAAGTCTTTGGGGTTGATTTATTTATTCCTTAAACATTTTAAATATAACTTTATATTAAAATGTTTAAGGTTTTTTTTTGCGCTAAATTTTAGAATGGTTCCGAATTTTATGCCATTCCTTATTTAAAGAAAACCTATTTATTTTATGATTGTTGATTGTTTAAAAGCAATATATTTACACAGGATTCTTCAGCAAATTAAATCCTTCAACAATTAGCGATGATTCAAACTACCAAAGCAATAGTCATTAATACCATAAAATATGGCGACACAAGTTTAATTGCAACTTGTTACACCGAAAAATACGGCATTAAAACATATATGCTCAAAGGCATTTTAACCTCCAAAAAATCGACCGTAAAACTGGCTTATTTTCAACCTTTAATGGTGCTTAATTTAACGGCAAATCACAACAACAAAGGGGCTTTAAATTTTATTAAAGATGTTGAAGTGCTTAACTTCAACCATTCTATATATTCAACCATAAAAAAACAGACCATTGCTTTATTTTTGTCGGAAATAATTCATTTTTCCATTCGTGAGGAAGAACAAAACAGCCAGTTATACCAATACCTGGAGACTTCTTTTTTATGGCTGGAAACTCATAATAATTGTTCGAATTTTCATTTGCTTTTTCTGTTGAACTTTACCAAATTTTTGGGATTTTACCCTGAGATGACAGATGTGAATACCGCTTACTTTGATTTGCTGGAAGGAAGTTTCACAAATCAGAAAAAAATTAACGCGGTTTCAGGTGAAAATTTAGTGCAATTTAAGAAGCTCTTGGGCATAAATTTTGATGTGTTGCATGAGGTTGATTTTAGTGCCGCAAACAGGCAAACCGTATTGTCAATATTAATCCAATATTTTGAATTTCATTTGAGTGGCTTTAAAAAGCCAAAATCATTAACTGTTTTAAAAGCTGTATTTAGCTAATTATGAGGTTTTCATTACTATTATTTCTTTTTCTAATTACGCTATCCGCAAAATCACAACAGGTTAAGGTTTTCGACCGCGAAACCAATTTTCCAATTAATAATGTGACCATTTACAATGACACCAGAGATTTGATTATTTATACCAATAAATACGGAATTGCGGATTTGTCAATTTTTAAAGAATCCGATGTGCTTTCATTCAACCATTTATCTTTTATTGAATTTGAAATCCTAAAAAGGGATTTAGGCATTATCGATTTTACAGTTTATTTATCCAATAGGGCAGAACAATTGGATGAAGTGGTATTGTCCGCTTCAAGAGGAAAAGAAACAAGAAGCCGAATTGCTGAAACCATAGCGATTACATCAAGAGAGGAAATTAGAAAAATGGCACCGCAAACCTCAGCCGATTTACTGGCGCATTTGCCTGGAATAAAAGTGCAAAAAACCCAAATGGGCGGCGGAAGTCCGGTTATTAGAGGAATGGAAGCAAACCGGGTTTTATTGGTAGTTGACGGTGTTCGTATGAACAACGCAATTTATAGAAGCGGACATCTGCAAAGTTCTATCACCGTTTCTCCAACAGTTTTAGAGCGTACCGAAATTATTTACGGACCATCTTCCGTTATTTATGGATCTGATGCGTTGGGTGGTGTCATTAACTATTTCACCAAAACTCCCGAAATAAATACAGAAAACACATTGAATACTTCCATTTTTTCGAAGTACAGTTCTGCAAATAACGAAAAAACAATTCATTTTGATGCTGAGGCAAGTTTTAAAAAATGGGCGACGTTTACAGCCTTTTCTTATTCGGATTTTGGCGATTTAAAAATGGGGAAAACCCGAAATCACGGATTTGACAATTGGGGAAAGGTGTATCAATATTCCAACAATACCAATACATTTTACAATCCGGCGGGCGTTGTAAATCCAAATCCAAATTTGCAAAAAAACACAGGATACAACCAATTGGACCTATTGCAAAAATTTTATGTTCCGCTCAGTAAAAATACGGATATTAATTTCAACATTCAATATTCAACATCATCCGATATCCCGAATTTTGACAATTTAGCAGAGGTTTCCAACGGAAAACTACGCTATGCCGAAGCGTACTATGGACCCCAAAACAGGTTTTTGGCTTCTTCCCGGTTACAATTCAATCCAGGGTATTCGTGGCTCGAAAAAGGGAGTTTGGTTTTTGCATTTCAACAAATCGAAGAATCACGTATTGAGCGAAGAATGAATAGTTTAGACCGATTTTATCGCACTGAAAATGTGGATGTTTACAGTTTTAACGGCGATTTCTCCATTCCGCTAAATGAATCAAAAGACAGAAATCTAACCTACGGTTTTGAATTTACGCACAATGATGTAAGCTCAAATGCAATTGGCAAAAAAATAGCGGTTAATGGCAATGAAATTACCGGATTTGAAAACAGTTTTGTCATCCAATCACGCTATCCCGATGGCGGAAGTCAATACTCAAGCGCCGCCTTTTACACCAATTATCGCCAAAACTTAAGCAGCAAATCAACCCTTAATACCGGAATTCGGCTTACTTCTACGTTTTTAAAAGCACTTTGGATCGATGACACCTTCATGACCTTGCCCGATATGGCTATTTATACCGATAATAAATCATTGTCGGCTACCGCAGGCTATGTTTACAAGCCCGATGTCAATTGGCAATTTAACACCATTGTTTCCTCGGGTTTTCGTTCTCCCAATATTGATGATATTGGCAAAATTCGATATAAAAACGGACAAGTTACGGTGCCAAATATTTACCTGAAACCTGAATATGTGTACAATTCAGAAGTCGGAATACTGCGCTATTTCAACAATAAAAAGTTTTTGGTAAGCGCCAATGCCTATTATATGTTGCTTCATAATTACATTGCGCGCGGCCCATTTGAAATAAACGGCCAAAATACCTTGGTGTATGATGGCGTAACGGCCACAACCATGGCAAATATCAACAATAAAAACGCTTATATTAAAGGTGGAACAATAGGTTTTCAGGGAACGGTTTTCAATCATTTTAAAACAAACGGATCATTAACATACACCAAGGGAAAAAGTTACGATACAAAAATGCCGCTATCCTCCATTCCGCCGCTATTTGGGAATTTGGAGGTGAGTTATACCCAAAACAAATTTTTAACCAGTTTAAATTACCGATTTAACGCAGCCAAAAAATTAAGCGATTACAATTTGGAAGAAGGCATCGACAATATTGAACAAACGCCTTTTATTTCCGAAACGGCTAATTATTATGGAAGCCCAAAATGGAGCACTTTAAATTTAAATACCAATTATCAGTTTTCAGAAAAGGTCTCCATATCATTTAGAATCGATAATATTTTTGATGTTCACTATAAAGAATTTGCCTCTTCCATAAGTTCTCCGGGCCGTAATTTCGTGGGAAGTTTACTGTTGAAGTTGTAAAAAAAGCGAATATAAAAATTAATACTTTGGGCTTGCCCACCATTTTAAAGCGCAATCCTTAACGTGGGTTGAATTAATAATGAATAATTTATTTTTTTTGCGCTCCTTGCAAATTTTCTTTGCGTATTGCGATTTAAAAACCCAAAAAATCAAAAAATTTTCCAACTTTAGGCGCTCTAAACTTTAGGCTTTTTTTTAATATAAATTTGATTTCTTTTAATTTAATTATCTATCAATGTATAAGTTAAGTAAATATTATATATATTTATTATTCTAAAAAATGCTATTTTATGAAAAAGATCATCACAATTACATCAAAAGCCCCTATTTTTAGGCATTTCTTTAAATCACCTATTTTATTTCCTCACTACCAAATCCATCAATTTTTTTGATGCTTTAGCTATTTTCCCCTTTGATGCCCTAAATTTTACTTTTCCCAAAAAATAGCTAATAATTTTATTTCACCTTTTAAACTGTTTTGTTATGAAAAACACATTACTGCTTTATGCTATATTTTTATGTGCATTTAACTTATTTTCACAAACCATCATTATCCCGGAAACTTTGGAGAAATTACTTTCTCGTAAAAAAAGCGGGACAATCAAGAAAGCTGCATTTAATATTGGTGTAGAAGTCTTTTTCGACAGTGATGGCGATGGTATTTTTGATAATGTTGATATTGATGACGACAATGATGGCATTAAAGATATAGATGAGGATTATTTTTGCAGAATTTCTCCTTTTTCAATGGTTGGAATTCCTTGCGATACCGATAATGATGGAATTCCAGATATTTTTGATTTGGATTCTGACAATGATGGCATTCCTGATGTTGTTGAAGCTGGTTTGGGATATTTAAGCGAAGGTCGCGGAACATTAACAGGTTGCGCCACTTGGATAGATGCCAATGGAAACGGAATGCACGATTTAACGGAAGGATTTGTGCCTTTTGACACTGACGGCGACGGCGTTCCAAACTACTTGGATTTAGACAGTGACAACGACAGTATTTTTGATGTGGACGAATCTGGTGCAGGCAACAGTAACGCGGGAATTCTTATTGCAGATATCTTGGTAAATAACTTTATTAATGGTGACGGCGACATCAACGGCGATGGCGTTGGCGACGGTCCGGAATCGGAATTATTCAGAAATAAAGACACCAATGGCGACGGTATTTTGGAACAATTTGGCGATGGCATTTTAGATATTTACGATTATGGCAAAGGGATAAACCAATACGGAAATATAGGTCAGGGTTTAACAGGAACAGGCTGGAAAAATTATGTAAAAGATACCGACAACGATGGAATCGCAGATTATATGGACACCAAATCCAACGGAACAACATTTGATATTGCTGGTACTTTATATGCGAGTTTAGATTATAATGGCGATGGGAAAATTGATGGCAACACAGATATTGACCGTGACGGAATATTGGATGCTTTTGACACAAACACAGCTGTTTTTGGTTCGCCCAGAGATCTAAACCGAAAATTGCATTTGTATTTCGATGGAAGAAATGATTATATCGAAGAAGACAATGGAACAAATATAGTTAGCGGTTTAACAGAAGCCACTATGATGGCCTGGGTAAAATTGGATCCAAATTTTAAAGACCACGGAGCAATAATGGGACAAACCAATTTTTGGATGCGGATTAATGGCAGCAGAAGGTTAAGAGTCGAAATTCCAGACAATAAACCTTTCACAACCCCTTCGGAAATATCACCATTATTCCTGAACAAATGGACGCACGTTGCGGCAGTTTTTAAAGGAACAGATGCAACAGACAAGGTCAAATTATACATAAATGGGGAAAAAGTCGCCGGCACAAATCCTGCAGGTTTGGGGGCAACCATTCCCACAAGTTCAAACACAAAATTTAGGATTGGTCGGGCACCTTCAAATACGGATATTTATAACTCAACCGCTGATATGTTCAAAGGCGAAATTGATGAAGTCAGGGTTTTTAATAGAGCTTTAACCGTTGAAGAACTTCAAAAAATGGTATATCAGGAATTGAATCATATAACCGAATTTAATGGCGGGGCAGTGATTCCAAGGGAAATTTCCCCAACCATTGGTGCCAATTTGGTGCGGTATTACAGAATGGATGTGTATAAAAATGACATTGTTGACAACTTAACAACGCCAACACTTGATGTAGGTTCTGGAGCAAAAATGTACAATTTCAAAAATATTTATCCGCAGACCGCTCCTTTGCCTTATGAAACCAAAGCAGATGGCGATTGGTCCAATGTTGCTGTTTGGTTGCACGGTGGTGTTTGGGACATTGCTTCCGAAGCAACAAATAAAGATTGGGCCATAGTGCATATAAAAAACAATGTAACAACCTCAAATCGGCACAGCACCGTCGGATTAATTGTTGACAAGAACAAAAAATTATCGATTAAAACAAGTAAAGAACTAAAAAACACCTGGTATTTGGAATTGGATGGCATCATAGATTTGGAAGATGAATCGCAATTGGTGCAAACAGCCGAAAGCATTTTAGACCAAGACAGCGGAGGTTATATTGAACGCGACCAGCAAGGCACGGCAAACAGTTTCAATTACAATTATTGGGCTTCATCTGTTGGTTCCACAACGCCTTCAGGATTAAACCAAAGAGGAACAGGAATCCCAAACACAAACGCAAGCCATAAATTGGTGGATGTTTTAATGGACGGCACAATGGCTGCTGAACCAAATAAAAATGGCATCATTAATTTTCAGTCGACGCATTGGTCGGCTGATGCCGGAGTTACTTCCCCTATCATTGTTAGTTCCTATTGGCTTCATACTTTTGATGGAACGGACAATAATTACGGTGCGTGGAAATCAATCAATGAAAACACTTTGCTATTTGCCGGCGAAGGCTATACGATGAAAGGAACTTCTGGCTCGGTAAATATTGGAATTCAACAAAATTATGTATTCAGGGGGAAACCAAACAACGGCGATTTTACCTTGCCAATTGGCTCAGGAAATAGCAGGCTTATTGGCAATCCTTACCCATCTGCAATGGATGCCGATGAATTTATAAAAGACAATATCAAAGAAACCATCAATAGCAAGGCGGGCAGAAACACCAAAAATATTTTTAATGGCGCGCTATATTTTTGGGATCATTTCGGAGAAAAAAATTCACATTACTTAAAAGATTATGTTGGCGGTTATGCCACTTATACTTTAATGGGAGGCGCAAAAGCCATTGCAAGTGATACCCGAATCAATACAACTTCTGGTATTTCCTCTTGGAAAATGCCTCAACAATTTATTCCTGTAAATCAGGGCTTTTTTGTGATTGCTGCGCTTAATGGTTTAACGGGCACAACATCCACAATTGATGGCGGCAATATTGTTTTTAAAAACAGCCAGCGCTTGTTTAAAACAGAAGCAACCGGGAATTCTGTATTTATGAAAGGAGTGAATACAAAATCTGTCCAAACTTCCTCTGGGAATGAAAAAAACAACGCAGAACCCAATGAAAATTTAGATAAAAGACCAAAAATTTGGCTGCAATTTGATTCTCCAAACGGTTATCATCGTCAGCTTTTGGTGGGTGTTGACGAAAATGCTTCCAACCATTTCGATTTGGGTTATGACGCGCCCATCGCAGATATTGGCAAAGAAGATATGTTCTGGATTTTTGACAGCGGAAAATTTGTGATTCAGGCCGTAAACAATTTTAATTCCGGCCAAGAATTGCATTTAGGCTTATTGGTAAGCAAAACCGGAATGGCACGCATTAAAATTGATGCGATTGAAAATATGGATGAAAACATTTCGGTACATATAAAAGACAAATTAACTGGTGAAACTCACAACATTTCCCATAAACCCTTTGAAATTAATTTGGTTGCAGGGAATTATTTAGAGAGGTTTGCGTTGACTTTCAAAATGCAAAAATTAGTTGCTGAAGATGTTTCTGCAGAAGTGTTGGTACAGGCAGAAAAGAAGCCATTAATAAAAGGTATTCAAGTAGTTATGAATAACGCCATTGGAGAAATTCAAATAAAAAATAACAGCGATGATGAAATTACAAGCGTCATTTTAAGCAATTATTTGGGACAAATCATAAAAACCTGGAATGCAAATTTTAACGCAAGAACCATTTCATTGCCCATAAACCTTTCTTCTGCAGTTTATATTGTTCAAGTAAACACCAAAAAAGGACCTTTTGTTCAAAAGGTGATTGTGGAGTAAATGTTATAAGTTAAATATTAAAAGTTGGAAGACCTTTAGATTTGTATTATAAATAATATTTATAATAATGATGATGTTGAAAAGAGGGGGTCCGGGGGAGACTCATAACTAATAAAAAAGTTCATAACTTTAATGAGAAAATAAAATAGTAAAAAGAATGGGGTGAA
>JAUXPH010000034.1 GCA_030683995.1 Lutibacter sp. | reverse complement strand
CCTGTATTCACAAGGTAAGCTTTGGCATTGTGTTCTTTCATTTTTGAAACCAATGTTTTAGAGTACATTGTTGGATGCAATGTTAAAAACGCTTCACCAAAAGCCGGAGAAAAAGATGGTTGCGGCTCTGTAATTCCTCTTTCTGTACCTGCCAATTTAGAAGTAAATCCACATAAGAAGTGATATTGTGCCTGCGCATCATCCAAAATAGAAACTGGAGGCAATACCCCAAAAGCATCGGCAGAAAGATAAATAATGTTACTTGCATGGCCGGCTTTAGACGGCAACACAATTTTGTTTATATGATAAATTGGATAAGAAACCCTTGAGTTTTCCGTAATTGTATGGTCGTAAAAATCTACTTCACCATATTCGTTAACGGCAACATTTTCCAATAAAGCGTCTCTTTTAATGGCTCTCCAAATATCGGGTTCGTTTTTTTCGCTCAAATCAATTACTTTGGCGTAGCATCCGCCCTCAAAATTAAATACGCCATTGTGATCCCAGCCGTGCTCATCATCACCAATTAAATAACGTTTTGGATCGGCAGAAAGCGTTGTTTTTCCTGTTCCTGACAATCCGAAGAAAACAGCAACATCACCTTTTTCACCAACGTTGGCAGAACAGTGCATAGAAGCAATTCCGCGAAGTGGCAAGTAATAGTTCATAATAGAAAACATTCCTTTTTTCATTTCACCACCATACCAGCTACCGCCAATCAATTGCACTTTTTCGGTAAGATTAAACACCACAAAATTCTCTGAATTCAATTTATGTTCTTTCCATTTCGGATTTACGGTTTTAGAACCGTTCATCACAATAAAATCTGGTTCGCCAAAGTTTTCCAATTCGTAAATGGAAGGTCTGATAAACATATTGGTGACAAAATGAGCTTGCCACGCAACTTCCATCACAAAACGAACTTTCAATCGTGTGTCTGGGTTTGTGCCACAAAACGCATCAACCACATATAATTTTTTTGACGTGGAAAGTTGCTCTAGCACCAAAGCTTTCAAATCGTTATAAACTTCCAAAGTGGTTGGAAAATTCACTTTATCATCCCAATAAATGGTGTCTTTAGTGACATCATCTTTTACAATAAATCTGTCTTTTGGTGAACGTCCGGTAAAAACACCTGTTTTTACGGCCACTGTACCACTATCTGTTAATGCTCCTTTTTCAAATCCAACACGTTGGTGAGAAACTTCGGCTTTGAATAATTCTTCATAAGAAGGATTGTACGAAACCTCGTGATAACCTGTAATTCCTAAATTGTGTAACTCCTGAATAACTTTAATGTTTTTCATATTTTCTGTATTAATTATGTTTTTTATTGGTAATCTCATTTCATTTACACTACAAATTTCGGACTAACTAAAGGCTACTATTATGATATTTATCAGTAAAAATAGACTATCTACGATAACGTTTTCATTTTCGTAAATTACTTATATTCTGTGTTTTAACTATTTTTTAAGCGGATTCATTTATTACGAAAACGATTTCGTATTTTGATAAAAAAAATCTTTTTTTCCTGTTTTATCTTTAAAAAATATTTGGCAAAAGTAGATTTATTTGTTTAGGGCAACAAAAAAAAATTGAAAGATTATACATTATTTATCAAATCGGCCATTTATGCTTTCTTAAAATAGGAAATTCCCATTTTTAACCATCCTAAAATAAAAAACAAACCACCCAATGGGGTTATAAACCAAATATTTTTTGGATTTACGCCTAAAGTTATGGCATATATGGATCCTGAAAAAAACAAAATCCCCGCAAAAAACAAATAACTCACCATGTTTTTGGTTTTTAAGGAAAATTCTGAATAAGCATTGACAAACAGCAAAACAATAATATGGTACATTTGATAACGCACCGCTGTTTCAAAACTTTTTAATGCATTTTCACTTAAAGTTTCTTCTAGCGAATGCGCGCCAAAAGCACCCAGCACTATAGTTAACGCACCCAACAAAGCGGTAATTCCCAAGTATTTGTTCATTGATCCCATAAATTTTTATGCGTAAAGATAAAATTTATCGCGGTTTCAAAAGCATATTTTGTATATTTAGGTAAAATTTAAGAATCATGAATAGCAATACAGACTCCCTAGTAACTGTTTTAAACTCGAGTTTAATCCATGAATTGCATATCGCCCAAACCTTATTGTCCAGTTATGGAATTCACAGTTTTGTTTTTGATGAAAATTTAAATTCCATTATAGGAACTGCATTTGTTGAAGGCTATAGGCTAAAAGTGAACAGTGCCGATTTTGAAAAGGCAAAAGAGATTTTATTATCAATTGATGACCACAGTATTTAATAGTAAAACGATCGAAACTTGCCATAAAATTTGTATTTTCGTATTCTTATAAGAATCTATAAAAATACGAGAATGAGAAATATTCTGGTTATTGGTTCAGGCCAATCATCTTCTTCATTAATTACCTATTTACTAAACAAATCTTTTAGCGAAAATCTTCACATCACCGTTGCCGATGTTTCTTTGGAACTTGCCAAAAGCAAAGTTAACAACCATCAAAATGGAACCGCGAGATCTCTTGATATTTTAAATGAAGTCGAAAGAAAAGAGGCTATTAAAAATGTCAATATCGTTGTGTCAATGCTTCCTGCACATTTGCATATCAATGTGGCAAAAGACTGTTTGGAATTTGGAAAAAGTATGGTTACAGCTTCTTATATTTCAAATGAAATGAGTGCACTTCATAAAGAAGCTGTCGAAAAAAATCTGGTTTTTATGAATGAAATCGGTTTGGATCCCGGCGTTGATCATATGAGCGCTATGCAGGTGATAGACCGCATTCGGGAAAAAGGCGGTAAAATGTTGCTGTTTGAATCGTTTTGCGGAGGATTGGTGGCGCCTGAAAGCGATGATAATTTGTGGAATTATAAATTTACCTGGAATCCGAGAAATGTGGTGTTGGCCGGACAAGGAGGTGCCGCAAAATTTATACAGGAAGGAACTTATAAATACATTCCCTATCAAAAATTATTTAGACGTACCGAAATTTTAAATATCGACGGTTACGGCAAATTTGAAGCGTATGCCAACAGAGATTCCTTAAAATACAGAAGTGTTTATGGTTTAGACAATATTTTAACTTTATACAGAGGAACCATTAGGCGGGTTGGTTTTTCCAGAGCCTGGAATGTTTTTGTTCAATTGGGAATGACTGACGACAGCTATACCATTGAAAATTCTGAAAATATGACTTACCGTGCGTTCACAAACTCATTTTTGGCCTACAATCCTTTTGATTCCGTTGAATTAAAATTGCGCTATTACTTAAAAATTGATCAGGACGATGTTGTTTGGGACAAATTGACCGAATTGGATATTTTTAGTTCCACAAAAATGGTTGGACTTAAAAATGCTACACCTGCACAAATTCTGGAAAAAATATTGAGAGACAGCTGGACCTTGAAAGAAAACGACAAAGATATGATTGTGATGCAGCATCTTTTCGGTTACGAATTAAATGGCAAAAAACACCAAATTGAAAGCAGTATGGTTTGCATTGGCGACAACCAAACGTATACCGCCATGGCAAAAACCGTTGGGTTGCCGGTTGCCATTGCCACATTGAAAATTTTAAACGGAGAAATTAAAACACCCGGCGTTCAAATGCCAATTTTGAAAGAAGTTTATGAACCTATTTTGAAAGAACTGGAAGAAAACGGCATCATTTTTCACGAAAAAACAGTGCCTTATTTGGGTTATAATCCGGAACGCGTAACGGGGTAATCAGCGTTGATGCTAACAAGCGCATTATTCAATTTTCAGCAAATTTTACCCCTACCCTAAAGGGCGAATTTGCCGAAAATTAAACCATATTCAGGAATGGGAAATTTGTTTTTTGATATTATGAGCTTTTCAAAGTTGACTTAATATTACAATTTCAAATAAAAATCCTGTACTAGGCTTTTATAATCTTCCGTGTAATTGTGGCGCGATAATTCCAAAGTTAATTCACCGAAAGTTATTGCTGTTTGCACAAAAGAAAATTGAAGCAGACTTCTTTTTACTGCAGTGTTTACAGCACCTTTAACTCTTGTGATTCTGTTTGGATACAATTGGTTTTCTTCCGCAATTTTAAGGAAATTTTCTTCTTCCTCAAAAGGAATGATAAATGCACAATTGCCACTTTCCGACAATAATTTAGCAGTTGAATTTAATAAATCAACATAGGTTAAACTTTCGGCATGGCGCGCCATCGCACGATCTTCAGGAAGTTCTTTATAGGTTGACGTATAAAATGGCGGATTTGAAATGATGAAATCATATTTTTCGTCAATTTCATCGGTGAATTCGTCTAATGAAGCGTGGTAACAAAACAATCGATCGCCCCAATCGCTGGCTTCAAAATTTTCAACCGTTTGTTCATAAGCGGCATCATTCAATTCAATGGCATCAATAGTTTCAGCATCGCATCGCTGCGCCATCATTAAGGCAATTAAACCCGTTCCGGCACCAATATCTAAAATACTGTTGGGGTAAAAATCCAAATTTGCCCAAGCACCCAATAAAACACCGTCCGTACCAACTTTCATGGCTGTTTTATCTTGCAGAATGTTAAATTGCTTGAATTGAAAAGGTTTCATATAATTGATAATTTTGAAAGTTTTAGGAGTACAAAAGTACAAAGGCTAAGATACAAACAGCCAAAAAATTAGCGTAATTGTATAAACGCCGTATAATCCCAGAAAGCTAACCCCTCAAAAAATACTGTTTGGAAAATTAAAAAACCTCCATAAAAATAAGGACATAATAAATACCGGTCAGTATAAAAACAACACCTGCAACAGTGCGCATTGCTTTTTCAATTTTGGTGATTTTATTATAAAATGATCCAACACTGCTTGCCGCAAAAGCAAGTAGATACGTAAATATCAGTACCGGCAATCCTGTTCCGAAGGCAAAAATGATGGGCAAATACAATCCGTCAACACTTGAAATGGTCATTGGAATAAGCATTCCAAAATACAAAGCGCCGCTGTACGGGCAAAATGCCAAAGCAAAAACAGCGCCTATCAAAAAGGAACCCAACAAGCCTTTATCCTTAAATTTTTCGGACAGTTTTTCTGAAAAATTTGACTTTCCGAAGAAATTAAGCCGAATCACATTCAGCATAATTAACCCAATAATAATCAGCAGCGGACCTAAATATTTTTCGCCGTTTTGGTTAAAAAACCGTGCAATATGAAATTTGCTGGCGCCAAAAAATAATATTAAACCAATGGTTGTATACGTAAATGCCCTGCCAAAAGAATATAAAATGCCGCTTAAAAAAACCTTTCGTTTACTTGAAATGTTTTTAGAAATATAGGCGGTAGCGGTTATGTTTGTCGCAAGCGGACAAGGACTAATGGCAGTCATAAGCCCTAACACAAATGCCGACAATATGGGAATATTGTTATTCTCCAGCAGCGATTGCAAAAATTCCATTTACAAACTTTTAAGCTGCGTGGCTATTGTTTCTTTCAATTGTAAAGAAAATGCTTTTTGATCGGTGCCTTTCATAAATGCCAAATTGGTTAAATCAACGTGGCTTTCTTTGCCGTCTTTAATCACGTTCAAAAAAAGCGCTGTTCCCGTAGCTTCAAATTTTTCTGCAAATTGCTCATTTTCTTTTTTATCTACATTCACAATCTTTAAAACTATTTTTCCGCTTTTCAATTCATCGGCAAAATAAGTATCCAACGTATATTTTGTGTTTGCCTCAATGGCTTTACACGTCATACACCTGTTTGTTGAGTGAAAATCAATAACCTCAATGCTGTTTCCTTTTGCTTGTTTTACAGCAGTTTTGTTTTGCGAGTTTCCCGTGCAGGAAAATAAAAATAGACTTATAATAAGTGCCGATAAAATACTAAACTGTTTCATTTTCAATAATTTAAATTTTTAATAAATATTTTTAGATTGCCATAATTATTTAGCAACAACCAATGTCCGAACAACCGCAATTGGAAGAGTCTGATTCATTTTTCACTGAACTGTCCAATAAAAGTGCTGTAATTTCAGCCTTTGAAGGCACCCTTCCCCTAATTTTAAGTTCACCATTTATCACCACGGCTGGCGTCGACATCACGTTGTATTTCATAATTTCCATAATATCTTCCACTTTTTCAATCGTGGCATCAATCTTATTTTCAGTGACTGCGTCTTGTACCACAGCAGTCGTTTGTTTGCATTTCGGACAACCAGTTCCCAGAATTTTTATGTTTATGCTCATTTTTTATGTTTTAATATTTTATTGAATTAGTAATTTATGGGTTAAAATATAACTATTTTGGTGGGCGTTCCCCGCCAACTGGCGGGTCGGGCTTTTCGTTTCAATCTTTTTTTACCCTGAGCGGAGTCGAAGGGCAATCCCTAACGCAGTTTGTACTAAAAACATCATTCAAAAAAACCTTGAAACAATCCTTTTGCTGTTTTCCAGTTTTCTTTATTGATGCAGTATTTTATTTTCGGCGGATTTACTTCACCCTGAATCAGCCCCGCATTTTTTAATTCTTTTAAATGTTGCGAAATGGTCGATTGCGCCAAAGGGAATATTTCTACCAAATCGCCCGTAAAACAGCAAGATTGACTTTCTAAATGCTTTAAAATCGCAATCCGCGTTGGATGCCCCAAAGCTTTGGCAAAACGAGCCAATTGTTTGGAATCATTTTTATGGATACTATTTTCGGTTTCTTTTTTCATTTCCAATCGTAAAAGTACGATTGGAAAAAAGGATTAAATATGACAGATATCATTCTAAGCAAATTTTTTCTCGCTGAAATACTTTTTCTTCAGCCAAAAGGAAACACGCACCAAAAGTATCAATGCTGGCACTTCAACCAAAGGACCAACAACACCCGCAAATGCTTGTCCGGAGTTCAAACCAAACACCGCAATCGCTACCGCAATCGCCAATTCAAAATTGTTTCCTGCCGCCGTAAATGCCACCGCTGCCGTTTTATCGTAGGTGGAACCCATCGCTCTGGTAACAAAAAATCCAATAAGAAACATAATCGCAAAGTATATTAATAACGGCACGGCAATAATCAATACATCCATAGGTATTTCAACAATTAATTCGCCTTTTAAGGAAAACATCAGCACAATGGTAAAAAGCAAAGCAATTAAGGTAAGTGGCGAAATGGTTGGTATGAATTTATTGTTGTACCAATCTTCTCCTTTTAATTTCACCAAAATTAACCTACTTAAAATTCCCATAACAAACGGAAGTCCCAAATAAATGGCCACACTTTCAGCAATGGTTGCGATGGAAATATCAACAATCGCACCTTCAAAACCAAAATATGGCGGAAGCACGGTGATAAAAAGCCACGCATATAAACTATAGGCAAATACTTGAAAAATGCTGTTTAAAGCCACCAAACCCGCGCCGTATTCACTGCTGCCTTCTGCCAAATCGTTCCAAACCAACACCATCGCAATACAACGTGCCAAGCCTATTAATATTAAACCCACCATATATTCCGGGTAATCCTGCAAAAAAGTAATGGCCAAGATGAACATTAAAACAGGACCAATAATCCAGTTTAATACCAAAGAAATGGTAAGTATTTTTACGTTTGTAAATACTTTTGGCAGCAAGGCGTAATTCACTTTTGCCAAAGGCGGATACATCATCACAATCAAGCCAATCGCAATTGGTATATTGGTGGTTCCGCTACTGAATGAATCGATTAATGTTGGAAATGATGGCACAAAATAACCTATTGCCACACCAATTGCCATCGCAATAAATATCCATAAGGTTAAATAACTGTCTAGAAAGCTTAGTTTTTTCATTTTTTTATGTTGAATTGTTTAACTGTGTATTTGTTTAATCGTTAAGTTCTGAAATCATATAATCAAATTATTTCATCTCTATTCATCAATTGGTTAATTGACTTACTTTTGAAAAAACAAACAGCATTTCAGTGGCGATTTGGTTGCTTCGTTCTTGATATTTTTCAGCCTGTTGGGATGTGTTGTCAAAAGCTTTTGGATCGTCATATTTTACAGGAATTCGCTTTTCTGCTCCCGGAATAAACGGACAGCCGGCATCAGCTTGGGAACAAGTCATGATTGCTGCAAATTCACTTTGCGGATTAAAAACATCATCATAAGTTTTAGAAAAACCAATAACTGGATGTGAATTTTCAGCAAATTTAATGGCATAAACCGAATTTTTTCCTTCTGATAATGTTAGGATTTCAAAACCCGCGTTTTCCAATGTTTTTGCAGCCATCGGGAAAAGCGCTGTGGCTTCTGTGCCTCCCGAATAGCAATGAACATTTTTTATGTTGTAAAAATGTGCAGCAGCCTGTGCCCAAACTTGCGATAAATGGCTTCTTCGCGAATTGTGGGTGCAAATGAAATTGAGGTTTGCATAGTTATTTTCTGAAACCTTGAGTTGGATGTAATCAATTAAAGGCTGCAAAACGCTTTTTCGTTCTTCAGAAACAGCATTTAAATCGAGCGTTTGAATGGTTTCCGCTATTTTTTGAAATACGGTGTTTTTAGTTTGAGTCATTTTTAGTTAATTTTAAAATTCATAAATTATTTAGCAGCAACTTGATTTAGCGTTTGAACCACAGCAGTCACTTTGGGTTTTATGAGTTTCGTTTGCTTCTTTCCTAAGTTTTATGCCTGGTTTTTGCGCAAATACGGTAATGCTAAAAATTCCGTTGGCGCCATTTTTAAAGTTTTCTTTTTCTGAATCCGATAAATAGTTGTCTAAAATGGTATCAGGAATAACAATTGGCTTTTCTTTTTGGATGATAACATTCTCAAAACCGCTTGCTTTAATATGGTTTAAATACACTTCTTTTTGGATGGCTCCTGCCACGCAACCGGCGTACATTTCTGCATCTTGTTTCAGTTTTTCGGGCAATTCACCTACCAAAACAATGTCGGAAATGCTAAAATGGCCACCAGGCTTTAAAACACGATAAATTTCGGCAATCACTTTTGCTTTATCGGGCACCAAATTAAGGACGCAATTGCTCACAATTACATCGGCAACTTGGCCTGAAACTGGAATATTTTCAATATCTCCTTGTCGAAATTCAACATTGTTATAGCCTAATTTTTCGGCATTTGTACGCGCTTTATTGATCATCGATTCCGTAAAATCGATTCCGATAACTTTTCCGGTTTCTCCCGTTTCGTGTCGTGCCACAAAACAATCGTTTCCGGCACCCGATCCCAAATCAATTACGGTATCTCCTTGCTGGATTTTGGCAAATAACGTTGGAAGTCCGCAACCCAAGCTTAAATCGGCTTCGGCATTGTAACCTTCTATTTGTGAATAATCTTCGTTCATTAAACTGTAAGCTTCGGGTGTGCCGCAACCGCCGCTGCCGCAGCATGAAGCGCCGTCTGCATTTTGTAAAGCTATTTCGCTGTATTTTTCCTGCACGATTTTCTTTAATTCTTCAGAAGTTGTCATTTGTTTATCTTTTATTTTTTATTGGTACAAATGCTGTTCGCCATTATCATTCTACTCTGTATCAAAATTTTTTATGGCTCGTTTCATCATTTAAAATTTTAAAAAAATTAATATTATTTGCAATCATTGCAACAATTAGGGGCTTGAAAGCTTTCAAATAATTTACTGAACAACCCTTTAATTTCATCCCAACGTTCAGGATTGATGCAGTAGCTTACCGAAACACCTTCAACAGTGCCTTGAATAATGCCGCTCGATTTTAATTCCATCAAATGTTGGCTTATAGTTGCTTGCGCCAAACCCAATTCCTCGACTAAATGTCCGTTAAAACAGGTGTCGGACTTGAGTAAATATTCAATAATTGCCACACGGGCAGGATGTGCAAAAACTTTCGCCACTGCTGCCAGTTGGTTTTGCGTTTCACTAAATAATTCGGTTTTTGTTACGCCCATATTAAATTCGTTTTAAGATTTGTTTTTTGATGTAAAAATTAAGAAATGTCGCTAACAGCATATTTCTTGGAAAAAATGGAACATTCATATAAAACTTACATCATCACATTGCAATATTACGATATATTTAAAAATGCGCAAAACAATTAATCATTGATTTTCGATATTTTGCATCGACTAAGCCTTTTTAATCAACTTCATAAAGTAGTTACAATTTCTATAATTCAAATTATTCCTACGCTATACTCTTTTGAGAATTTATCACAATAAAATATTAAATAAATAACCTGAAAGGATGATAAATACCGTTATTACTGAAAAGAAAATGGCAATTAACTTCCAGGTCATCACTTTTTTCAGCAGCGTAGCTTCCGGAATTGAAAGTCCCACCGTGGCCATCATAAAAGCAATGGCGGTTCCGATGGGAACGCCTTTTGCCACAAACACTTGAATCACCGGCACGATACCTGCAGCATTTGCATACATAGGAACGGCTACTATAACCGCCAAAGGAACTGTCCACCAAGCGCCGCTGCCCAAATATTTTGCGAAGAAATTTTCGGGAACATAACCGTGCATCGCTGCACCAATGGCAATCCCGATAATTACATAAATCAACACACCTTTTACAATATCCCAGGCGCTTCTGGTGATTTCCGGAAGCCGTTGTTTAAAGGTTCTTTTTTCTTCTTCATATGCATCAGAAGAAGCCTGCGATTTGGCCATAATTTGCTTCACCCAATCAGACAAAAGCGGTTCTAAATTAAATTTTCCTAAAATCCAGCCGCCTAAAGTTCCCAATAAAATACCAGAGCCGGCATAAATCAACGTGGCTTTTAACCCGAACATTCCCAAAAACATTGCGATAGCAACTTCATTTACCAATGGAGATGTGATTAAAAACGAAAAAGTAACTCCTAAAGGGATTCCGCCCTGCACAAACCCAATGAATAATGGAACAGATGAACAAGAGCAAAATGGTGTAATAGCGCCAAAAATTGAAGAAAAAAAGTACTCTAAACCGTAAAGTTTTTTACGATTTAGGTAATCTTTTAATCTTTCAATCGGGAAATAAGTGTTGACAATTCCCATCAAGAAAACAATAACGAAAAGTAAAATTAAGATCTTCAGGGTATCATATACGAAGAAATTAAGTGCTGTACCCAAATGGGTTTCGGCACCAATCCCAAAAACCGAATAAATAAGCCAATCAGCTAAATGTTGTATCCAATCAAACATCCTATTTATATTTTATGCAAATTTATTAATATTTATTCGTAATTCGCAAAACTACGAACATAAATTTAAAAAAATTATTTCAGCACATTATTTAAAAGTTTTTTTGCCAATTCCCAATTGTCTTTATTGACGCAATATTTAGTTGATGGCGGCGTAACATCACCTTGAATAAGGCCCGCATTTTTAAGTTCGTTTAAATGTTGAGAAAGCGTAGATTTTGCGATGGGAAGTTCTTCGGCCATATCGCCGTGAAAACAACAAGATTGGGAATTTAGCAATTGCAAAATGGCAATTCTCACAGGATGCCCCAATGCTTTCGCAAATCGTGCAGTTTGTTCTTGCTCTGCGGTAAAATAATCTGACTTTGAAATGGTTTTCATCTGTTTATTATTTAATTTTGTTCGCAAATGTACGAACAAAAAAGAAAAATAGGATTACTTATTCTATTTTTTAAGTGTCTTTTAAAAATATTTCAATTGAAAAGAAATTCAAATTCTGGAACAAATTTTCATCCATTTTAAACAACACAGAAATTAGGGGTCAGTTGTGATTTTTTTTCAACTGACACCGAATCGCTCCCTTTTTATTTGGTTATATATGGTTTTAAATGGTATTTGAGGGAATTAAAAAACCCTATAAACATAGCGTTTATAGGGTTTTTTGGTCGTTTCTCTCGCAGAGAATTAATAGTTTAAATTAAGGCAAAATTAAAGTAGTTTCCTAGGTGCAAAATCCTAGTGTTTACAGGGGCTTTCGCGATAATTCGGTCAACAAATCGGTCAACAAAACTGTTGTTTTAAATTTGTTGACCGATTTGTGAACCTAATATATGATATTTTATCATATAATTTGTCGGTCTCTAAAATTAAAACCTGAGCAAAACCTAGGATTTTGTCGATTTTGCTCGATTTTGTTAGTGTTCTGGCAGAGAGGAAGGAACTAGAACTATTCCAAACTTCCCTTATTTTACTGGGGCTACAGAGGTACCCATTTATAACTGACACCGAATCGCCCCCTTTTTATTTAATCTAAAATGTATTCATTTATGATATTAAGCTCAATACCAGTATATTCCGAGAATTCATGTATTGTAACAAACTGCCGAGGCTTTTTATCTAAAAACAATCTTATCTCTCTTAATAACTTACGACCATACCGTTCACTTCTTCCGGTAATGACCTGAATATCTTTTGGATATATACAAGTTCTTTTCTGCCTTTTCATACTCTATCTATGCCTTATCCATACCTTATCCATACTGTATCCATACCTTATCCATACTGTATCCATTTTGACTCGTCCTAAAATAGCTATACACAAATTACGAGTGTATGGAACACAATGAACAAGAATTTTATGCTATGATAAATCTACGATGATTTGTTCAGAATTAAAAATTTAATCAAATCTGTTTAATAAAAGATCTTTTTCACGATAAAATGACCAATTCGGTAAAAAGTGATCATTTCAGTCAAAAATAGTTATTTCGGTAAAAAACTTTCATTCCGGTCATAAACATTCATTTCGGTCATAAATTGTTATTTCGGTAAAAATAGTCATTTTGGTAAAAAGTGATCCTTCCGGTCAGAAACAGTTATATCGGTCAGAAACAATCATTCTGGTCAAAAATAGTTATTTCGGTAAAAAGTGATCATTTCGGTCATAAACAGTCATTTCGGTAAAAAGTGTTCATTTCAGTCATAAACAGTCATTTCGGTCATAAATAGTCATAACGGTATAAATGACACTTTTCGGTATAAATGACCTAAAACGGCACAGATGGACATTCGTTTTTTTATGTTGTGATAAATCATCGGTGATTTGCTGAGAATTTAAAACTTATGCGATTATGGCTAGACAAACTGGTATTATTAAATTGAAAGGAACTATCGGGGATATTTCCTTTTACAAATCTTCGGATGGACACCTTGCCCGCGAAAAAGGCGGCATTGACAAATCCAGAATGAAAAACGATCCTGCGTTTCAAAGAACGCGTGAAAACGGATCCGAATTTGGCAGAGCCGGAAAAGGCGGAAAATTGGTGCGAAGCGCCATCAGGATTCTTTTGCTGAATGCAAAAGACAAAAGAGTGGTGAGCAGACTGACCACCGATCTTTTGAAGGTCGTGAAAACGGATGCTGTCAATGAGCGCGGAATGCGCACCATTGAAGATGGCTCTATGGGGCTTATCAGTGGCTTTGATTTCAATACCAATGGGAAATTGGGATCTACATTGTTTGCTGCTTACAGCAACGATTTCGATCGTGCAAGCGGTGAAGCGACTGTGAACATTCCATCATTTTCGCCTTCGGTAAGGATTGCTGCTCCGGCAGGAACCACGCATTTCAAATTGGTAACTGGTGCTGCAGAATTGGATTTTGCAGGTGAAACCTCCACTTTTGAAAGTGATGAAACTGCTATTTTGCCTTATGACAGTGCAGACACCGGCATTGTTGATTTTGTTTCAGCACTAACTCCAAACTCTGTGCTACCTGTGATCCAGGTGTTGGGTGTTGAGTTTTATCAGGAAGTGAACGGGCAAATGTATCCGTTGAAAAACGGTGCTTACAATGCATTGGCTGTTGTTTATGTAGACACTATCTAGTGGAACTGCATTTGCATAGAACCTATTTTAAAGAGGGTACCAACGGTGCCCTCTTTTATAATAACAAGTTTTTGGGCTTTGCCATTGAGCTTCCCTGGCTTGAAAACCAGAAAATGACCTCCTGCATTCCTGAAGGTGTTTATACCTTAAAAGCACGTTTTTCTGAAAAATTTAACCATCATTTGATCTTGGAAAATGTTCCGGGAAGAAGCCTGATTCTGATACATCCGGCGAATGATGCAAAAACAGAATTGTTAGGCTGCATTGCTCCGGTCACTTTTTTGTCGGGCATCGGAAAAGGAACAGCCTCAAAACCATTGCTGCAAAAATTAGTGTCCTTATGCTATCAGGCATTTGACCGAAAAGAAATTGTCACAATAACCATAAAATCTTAAACAATGAAAATTATAGATCGATATAAAAAACCCACGCCAACATTTTTTAGAAAACTTAGAAATATTGGCATTGCTTTGGCCGCCACCGGAGGCGCTATTTTAGCGGCTCCCATTTCACTACCTGCGCTGGTGATCACCATCGCCAGTTATCTGGCCGTTGCCGGAACTGTGGTGACTACTATAAGTCAGGCCGTGGTGTCGGACAATGAAAATGAAACTGAAAAGTGATGCTCAATGATATTCAAATAAGGTCGGGAGTTATTGGAGGGACATTGTTGTCCACCGCTTTGAATATCGGTATGAATGATTTGCTGTTCACAGCAATTATGTCTGTGATTGGCGCTGTGGTCAGTTTTTTTGTTTCCTATATTTTGAGGAAATTGTTTTCGGATTCAGATGCTTCTAAAAAGAAATAAAAAATGCCTAGCTCACTTCGGCAAGTTCAGTTAATAGCCAGGCATTTTTTGGTTGATATTTTGAAACGAGTTATAATATGCTAGTTGAGTTTTGAAAATGCTATTTTCCAATGTTTAAATTTAAGTTTTTTAAGTTTTAGAAACATTCTGTTTTATGGATTTAGCATTTATTTTAGCCATTTGTCGGCCGCTGGCATTATTTATTTTTAGCTCTTTCTACTAGCATTTTTTTCGTAGGTATATTTAGCTTGTTCTCGATTTGTTGTAAGTCTTTAAAGTCTATGTTATGTAGTCTGCAATGTTCAACTACCTTAAATTTCATTAGATTTTCTGCTGTTTTTGAAAAGTTTTTCTCTTCAATTTTATTTGCAATTTCATCTACTCTTAAGTTTTTAGCATACCACATTTTTATTCCTTGATTAACTATAAAAGCTGCGGGTGTTTTTTCCTTGTCGCTTATAGCTTGTGAAATATTTAATAGATTAATTGATCCTAAAGAATGAATTGCTTTTGTTATAAATCCGTGTAATACGCCAAAGTTCAAATTCCAATATATGGATCTTACTAGTTTTTCGATTTTTTCTATGCTTAATTCTTTATCGTCTTCTTTTTCTTCTATGATTTGATTAATTCGTTCTGTTAATAGTTCTACTATATCTTGCTCTGCCTTTTCATCTTTAATTATTTCAATAAATGATGAAAGAATTCGGAGGTGAACTTTTAAACCTTGTTCAAAAATGTATTCAAGACGGTTTAAGTCTAGCGATCCTGCCCTGTTTTTAATTATTAGACCCATTACTTCAACAGTCTTAATACTTAATCTTAAATTCGTAACTAAATCAAGGGCAATTTCGTCATTATCTGCTTTTGGTTGCTTCTGGCATACTTCACTTTTAGAGTCTTCAATTTCTGATTTTTCAAGCAAAATCTTTTTTCGTTCAGAGTCCGAATTATGTTTGAATGATGGTAAAATAGCCTGAATTATTTTGTCTTCGTGCTTATCAAAGAATGAAAGTTCTTCTGTATCAAGAGTGGCTGGCTTATATTTTTCAAATAAAATTTCAGCATTTAACATTAGTTCATCAAGGAGATAGTTTGACTTAGTATGATGGGCAATAAAAACTGTTATATAGGCATTTTCGTCCTTATGAAGATTAGAAAGGATTTTATTGATAGTTTCCTTTTTAAGCTCTATGTGTTCAGATAAATATTTAGCAACAAAGAAATAATAAATATATGTGTAACAGAAATTGAATTGATTTAAACTATCAAACTTGCAAATATTGACATTTGCTAGAGTTTTCACTAAGTCAGTAATAGACATCGGTAAATTGTAGTTCGCTTTATAATATTCGAGAAAAGTTTCAAATTCCGTGTTATTTAAACTTACTCCTTGTTTTTCATAAATCCAATAGGCTAACTCAGTTAGGAAATTTGAGTAAATATCTATTTGGTCATTTTTCACTCCTTCTCGTCTAAGATAAAGATAAATCAATGCCTGATAGCAATGACCTTGTGATGTTATTTCTGTATCTAAGGGTTTCTGTGTGTCTTGGGCAGCTAAAAGTGATAAAATAAAGAAAGGATACGACGGCATTATACCTTTCCCGAAAATAATACCTAGTGAATTTTCAATTATTTCTGTCTTTTCATCAATACTTTGTTGTAAGTGATTTGGGTTAATTTGGATTTGAGAGTCTTCCTTTATTTGAATCCACTTTCTGATTAATGTATTTCGTTCAAGAGCAGTGAATTCTCTAATTTTAAATTTGTTGTATTCTTTGATTAAAGACTGATTTCTGATGTTTAAACCAAAAATATCATCTACTATTAAGACTTGCAACTTAAAAGTATCATATTGTTCAATATATTTTTCTTGATATTTAGCTAAGTGAAAGTTATCAACTATTGGGACAACTTTTTTTATGTCGAACATTTCAAAGTTATCTGAATCATATTGTTCTAAAAATGCTTTTTCAAGTTTACTGTTTGGATTACCTAAAAATTTATTTTCGTCTTCCAAATAAATCGGTATATAATTTAAGTCCCTATATATTAAAAATAGTATTTTACATAAGGTTGTTTTACCTGCCTGATTTTCTCCTGAAATAATTAATTTTTCGAATTTGAGTATTTCTGTTTTGAGCTTTTCTGCATCATATTTATGCGAGACTTCTTCACCGTCATAACACTTTAATTTGGGGTATACGAATATATCTTCGAGGTTTAAAACTTCTTTGTTCTTATGCGATTTTGTTAATATGTCCGCACTATTTAGGAATGATTCAAACTCATCTTTGAGTTTTAGACTCTTTATAGAGCTTACTGAATTACAAACCTTCATTATCCAATTTATCGCATCTAACCATCCTTCGTTTTGATCAACAAAAGATGTTATAGGTTTTCCATCTGTAGGGATTGCCAATCGGTCACTAAGTTCTTTATGAATAGTCCAGGCACAGGGGCTTAAAATTAACGGAATAACTCTAATTCCTTTTCTATTTCTTAATTCAAGTGCAACATCTTTCTCCTTAATACAAGCAGGTGAGGAAAGGAAGTTGCTTGAAATCATCAAACAAATAATATCAGCATTTTCGAGGTTGTTGTCTATGTCCTTTTGAAACTCTTCTCCTGTTTCAATTTTTCTATCGTACCACTCCTTTATTATTCCATTATTATTTAGTGGTGATATATGGCAAATGAAATTTGAAACTAAAGTCTCGTCCTTATGTGAATAGCTTATAAATAGTTTTAACATTTTTTGTCTTATTATCTTTTTTGACACATTCTTTATGATTGCTGCTAGCTTTATATATTCATTTAAATCTAAATGATTATCAATTCAAATTACCGTATAATAGAAAATTGTATTTTAAATTTATTATGAATTGTCAGCAATTTTTCGTCCAACTAAACTAAGCTAAATAAAGTTAAGTTTCAACAAAGTGCATCAATTTATATTTGTTATTGATATTAAATGATTTTGTGATTAATCAAGAAATCCTGAAACAGATTCAGCACATTTAAAAATATAAAATTTGCACTTTCAAACCAGCTTGTGTTGCCAGTTCAATCATAAGTTTTGTGCCTTTACTTTCACCATCCCAAAAAGCAATGAGTGCATCGGCATAAGCTGCCATTTCAGCATTTCGTTTGAGTCCGGCACTTTTACCGTACCGGCGCCAATCGGCGGGGAATTGTTTTATTGGGTGGTTTCGTTCAGCTGCATACCTTTCTCCCAGAAGGTCGGCACCTTTGTAGGCGCCGCTCACAATCTCAATGTTATTACGATTTTGCAGGAACTCGTCACAAACCTGGCAAAGTTTGTTGAAATCGTCAAAATTTCTGCCTCCGGCAATGATTACTTTTATCATTTTTTATTTATTTAAAACCTCAACAAGGCCATTTTTAATTCTGAAATTGTTTTAAGCTGCAGTTTTAAGTTTGCTTCAAAAGCTTCAATTTTTTGCAGCTTTAAAATTTTATTGTCCCAGGCCTGTTGCTCCTTATTTTGCAAGGCGTTTTTAATGACTGTTCTTGCATCCATAATGCAGATAAACGGGATAACGCTTCCCTTTAAATAATAGCTGAAATACTTCCCAATTTTAAGGGCCTGACACAAGTAGAATAGCGATTCCCGGACATCCTCGGAATTTGTTGTGATCACAAAGCAATTCGGGCAAGGTTCCGGCATTGGTCTGCCACTGTTCAGTCCTTTACATAAAATAAAAAAGTGCGGTCCGGAATAGGTCCTTCCGGCCTGGTGGGTCTTGATTTCAAAAGTTGACATAGTAACGCAATTAAAGTTATGCATCGCGGTGCTTGCACATCAATTTTAAAAGAAAAAGAAAAAAAAGAAAGTAGTTTAAGTGTTGGCGTGGGCTGGCTGTCAAGTTTTTTTGAAAAAATACTACCCTGCTAAAATGATATTTAGGATTGTTTTATAATGGGGTGGAGATTTTTTTAAAAACCCGCAGGGCTTGAACTTTATAGCCAATAGGATCGGGTGATGGAAGCCAAATAATTTTACTTGCTTTTTTTATTTTTTTTATTCCTGATGTTACTTAGAAAGCATTACTTAGAATATTTTTTTGATTTAAATTGACAATTATAAGATTGATTTTAATACCTTTAACTAAAATTGCACTCTATGAAAAAAATATTAATAGTTGAAGACGACTATGATTCAAAGCAGTTGCTTGAAATAATGATTGAGGTTTATTGTAAATTTCCTTTAATTGCAACAAACGGAATGGACGCTGTTCGTTTATGTAAAGAGAATCCCGACATTGATTTCGTTTTAATGGATATTAAAATGCCCGAATTAAATGGTTATGAAGCTACAAAAAAAATTAGGGAATTTAACAAAGACATTATTATCGCACAAACCGCCTGTGCGTACTTGGGTGACAGGGAAAAAGCAATAGCCGTTGGATGTAATGATTATATTTCAAAACCTTATAGCCAAAATGACTTGACGGAATTGCTAAAAAAGTGGACTAAAAATATTATAATATTGTAGCCTGCAATATTATATTTTACAGCGATTTATCTATAAAATAAGTAAATTATCCTTTTTAATTCTAAACACAGCGCAGCAAAAAATGAGGAGCATTTTTGCGCGAGCCGCCAGCGAAGATGAGCGAGGGTGGTGTGGGAAGAGCACGTTGCCAACGGCATAAGTGCGTCCCACGCCTACGTGGTACACGCAAGGGTGGCGGTGTTTTTGAGGCGTCGGATAGGCAAGGGCAATTTATGCAGAGAAGCGTGACGAGTGGTGTGTGCTCCGCTTTAGTTATTGGATGCTTGTAATTTGTTGTTGGTTATTTGGTTTAAAAATTATGATTTAAAGTACAATTTGCGGAGCGCCAAAACGAGGAACAATGAACGGAATACTTTGCTCTTGCGAGCGTTTGCAATATGGGATAACCGCTTTCATATACAATGGATCCGAATTAAGAAGGATTCTGTAAATTTCATAAGATCCTCACTTTCGTGAGGACAGGGCGGTTATTTCATATGCAAAATGGCGCTTTCAAAAACTGTGACACCCTTTTTTAGCCCGAGCGAGCAGCAGGCGAGCCAAATTATGAAACAGCGGTTTTACCCAAATAAAAATCTTGCGTAGCAAAACCTTAAAGGGTTTGGGTAAAAAAGTAGCTGTGCGTGAGTAAGCCGTGTAATGTGTGAAGTAAAATAAGTGAGTGCGCTGCAATGAGCACCTGCTGGAGCACAAATTGTAGCGCAACGAACGGCAAGTACAAATGTGAGGTACGAGCATTTTTAATTGTATTTTATGGAACAAAATGAAGCGGATTGCGAACACCTTATTACCTGCTAAACATTCTGTTTAGTTGAGACCATTCTTATGGAAACAGAGCAAAAGAGGGCAAAGGCAAAAATAAATGCTGACTTTTTAGGCAGCTTTTATTACGGAATTGGAAGCTGTATGGAGTGGAGTGAAACGGAATGGAATACTGCTGGAAATTTGGGAGATGACGACTTCTAAAAAGGTACATCATCACCATCCTTATTAAAAAAAAGACACAAAAAAACCGAATATTTCATTCGGTTTTTTTAGATTTAAAAGTGTTAAATAATATCTGACTTACTTTATTCAGCCAAGGTTCTTATATAATTTACAATTAGCCATCGATCTTCATCATTTGGTATTTTTTTTGTATATTCAGGCATATCATTTCTACCAATAGATGTTTTGTAAAATAAAGCACCATCACTTTGCGCTTGGAAATCTTTAGAAGAAAAGTCGCCTAAATCTCCTTTCATTTCACTGGCTTTTGGACCATCTCCATATCCTTCTGCCCCGTGGCAAGATTTGCAATGTTTGGTAAATAATGATTTTCCTATAGCTGCATCTTTATTGGCATCAATAGGGTTTTTCATAGTCTCATATTTAGCAGGTACTTTCCATTCTTCTTGAACTAAAGTAGAGAATGAAACTAGAGCTAATGAAATAACTCCTACAATTGTTAAAAATTTAAATACTTTCATGTTGTTAATCTTAAATTAAAAAAGGTTAATTATTTTTGATAAATGTAACTTTTACTACACAATAAAAAACTGATAAAAGTCATTCTATCTATATTTTTTTATGGAAAATTAAAATTAATTTTTTTAGTTTTCTATACTGGTTATATAGTTGTTTTTTTAAATAAAAAAGTATCTTTATTCCTTGATTAAAAAAAAATGTACTAATCAACATCTTAAAATGTCATATGAAATATCTTAATTTTAATGTGCGAACTTTTTTAGCTATTTTTTTACTTTTGCAAATCTCTTGCAACACTACTAAAAAATTCACAAAAGATCAAATCCCAACTATGAAAGCGGATATTGCTTATCTTGCCTCTGACGAATTGGAAGGACGGTTAATTGGGTCAAAAGGTGAAAAATTAGCTTCTGAATACATTTCTCATCGGTTTAAAGAACTTAACCTTTCAGGAATTGGCTATACGGATTCGTATTTGCAGGCTTTTGAAGTAAAACCAAAGATAAACCCTCATAGTATGATCAAAGATACTGCTACCATCATTGGTCATAATATTGTAGGTTTTTTAAATAATAAGGCTGAAAAAACAGTTATTATTGGCGCGCATTACGATCACTTGGGTTATGGAGAAATGGGAGGTTCGTTGTATGCCGGCAAAGAAAAGCAAATCCATAATGGCGCCGATGACAATGCGAGCGGCGTTGCTGCGATGTTGGCCATTGCTGAACGGGTGAAAGCAAAAAAATTAAAAACCTATAATTATTTATTTTTAGCATTTTCAGGTGAAGAAGAAGGGCTTTGGGGATCTAACTATTTTTCAAAAAACCCTACCATCAATCTTAATAAAGTGGCTTTTATGATAAATATGGACATGGTTGGCAGATTGGATGAAGAAAAACGAATCGCCATTCATGGATCAGGTACAGCGCCTGTTTGGGACAGCGTAATAGATACTATCAAGGTTCCTGAATTTAAAATTAAAAAACACGAATCAGGAGTTGGACCTTCTGACCATACTTCATTTTATCTTCAAGATTTACCTGTACTTCACTTTTTTACCGGACAGCATGAAAATTATCACAAGCCGAGTGATGATGCTGAATTGATTAATTATGCAGGGCTTGATTTGATTGTTGATTATATTGAAGAATTGTTAACCATTATGAATGATAAGCCAGCTCCTTTATTTTCTAAAACAAAAGATGAATCCGCAGAAACACCTTCTTTTAAAGTAACCCTTGGGGTGATTCCCGATTATTTGTACAATGAGGCAGGAATGAGAATTGATGGTGTTAACGAAGGGAAGCCGGCATTTAATGCCGGATTAATCAAGGGAGACATTGTAAAAAAATTGGGTGATTTAGAAATTATCGACATGATGAGTTATATGCAGGCGCTTGGTAAGTTTGAAAAAGGGCAGACGATTACTATTACTATAGAACGAGATGGTAAATTAATAGAAAAAAAACTTACCTTTTAGATAACTATCATGTTGGTTTTAATTATTATAATATAAAAAATCACCTGTTTAAGAATGTTGTAGGCACTACTAAATTTGTTACTTATTAAGCTTTTCTGATAAAAGTCATAGATTTTTTATGTAATTATAGGTACTTATTGCATAATAATTCATATTACGTATCATGTCCTTACAAAAACATTTAATAATTTAGCGTGAGTTCGATATAAAAAAAGAATAAAATATTTGGAAAATAAGAGATCGTTTTTTATATCGAACTCACGTTATTTTAATATGCTGCGATTTTTTCAGGCTGCCGAAAATAGTTTTTTAATTTGGAATCTAAATCGTCCTTGTTTATTGGTTTTGATATAAAATCATCACAACCAGCCAAAAATGCTTTTTCTTTTTCTTCAGGTGTTGAATAGGCTGTTTGCGCAATTATAGGTAAGTTGGGACGAAATTCTTTTATTTTCCTCGTTGCTTCGTGCCCATCCATTTTAGGCATTTTTATATCCATTAGAACCAATTCAATTTCTAGGTTGTTTTTACATAACTCGACTGCTTCCAGACCATCTTTGGCGTGAATTATATTACAGGGAAGTTTAAGTTTATCCTCCAGCAATATTTCTAAAAAAATAAAATTTACTTCTTCATCTTCTGCAATTAAAATGGTGCAATTCTCCTTTTTTTCTAAGATTTTTTCTTTTTCAATTTTTGGCGTCAAGTTTACAGGTTTGTAAGGTATGGTAACAAAAAAAACGGCACCTTCACCGAGTTCTGATACCACAGAAATTTTCCCGCCCAACAACTCGGTATTTTCTTTTGCAATGGAAAGACCGAGACCTAATCCGCCAACATTTTTGGAAAGTTCTTTTTCAGCTTGTGAAAATCGTTCAAAAATGAGCATTTGGCTTTCTGGTTTTATGCCAATACCGCTGTCTTTTACAAAAATCTCCAGTTTGGCAAGCTCACTGTCCTTTTTTAGTTGATACCCAAATTCTACAGTCCCTTCAGCTGTAAATTTTAAGGCGTTTTCAAGTAAATTGCCTAAAACTTTATTCAGCTTGTTTTTATCGGTAAGTATCGTACTTTCTTGATCTGAAAGTTCATTTTTTAAAACTAATTTGGTATTCTTATTCGTTGCTTTTATGTTGAAGATATTGAACAATTCATATAATAAATCATTGAGGCAAACCGGATTCTCTTCAGCCTTAATTTGTTTGGTTTCCAGCACGGAAATTTCCATAATATCATCAATAATATGCAATAACTGGTTGGTGCTGTTTTGAATTATTTCAATAAAACGTTTCCTTTTTTCGATAGACAAATCAGGGTTGTCCAACAATTCTGAAAATCCTATAATGCCGTTCATGGGTGTTCTTATTTCATGCGACATATTTTGGATGAATTCTGTTTTTAACTTATTGCTCTCCTCAGCTTTTTCTTTTGCTTTTATAAGCTCCTGCTGTGCTTTTTTTATTTCAGAAATATTAATTATTGAAAAAATAGCAATTTTTTTACCCTCAATTATATTAAGTTTAACAATTGTTGTAATTATTTCACCGTTACCATTAACTAGTTCTGTTTCACTTGTAAACTCTTTTTTACCAGAAACTATTGCTAAAAGTTCTTTTTTAAACGTCTCAAGAAATTTTTTAGTAAAACTTTTATAAAAATTAACAAGGAGATCTTCTTTATTATCAATACCCAATAACTTTAACGTAAAATCATTTACATTTAATATTTTTAATTTAGAAATACATTGAACTACAAAATCAGGGTTTTTATCTAAGTAATCTTTTAGATTATTTGTTTCTAATTTCTTTTTGTTTAATAATAATTCTACTTTTGAAAAATCTATTTCCCACAAAGAAACTGGACTTTGTTCAAAAAGGTTAAGAAATCGGTTTTTACTTTCTAAAAGCAAGGTGTTTTTATCTGCCAATTCATGGCTCAATTTTCTTAATTCTTGATTTTGATTTTCTGATATTATATACGATTTTTTCAATGCCGATATATCAGTTACCATTGCAAATGAACCTAGTCTTACATTTTTTTTGTTGTAAATAGGAGACGTTTTAAATAAGCATGGCACTTTTTTACCATTCCTGTTTTTTAACTCAATTTCATATGTTGTGGACAAACCTGATTGTCTCTTTATTAGTTGCGCTTTAAAAATTTTTGCGTTTTCTTCATCTACAAATTCAAAAATAGATGCTCCTATAATTTCATTTTCAGTACGCCCTAAAATTTTACACATTTCAGGATTTAATTCAAGTATTATGGCTTCCGTATTAACAGTCCAAAAACCTTCGTTGGTGGTTTTTAAAATATTTTTTAAATACGCTTCATTTTTTTTTATAGTATCATGGGCTACTGTAAGCTTCTTTTCGTCATTTTTCTTTTCTGTAATATCTTCCAATATTCCGAGATAACTTATAATTTCTCCTTCGATATTTTTTAACGGAGTTATTGTTATTTGTGCCCAATATAATCGTCCGTTTTTTGTAAAATTGTCAATTTGTCCTTTCCAAATTTTACCAGATGCAATTGTAAATAATAATTGTAAATAATTTTTTTTGGTTTTTGGTTTTAAACCTAATATAATATAGTTTTCACCTATTACTTCCTCAGATGTAAAACCAGTAAGCTCAGTAAATTTTGGATTTACATATTCTATATTACCATTTAAGTCTATAATTATAATTGTATTGGCACTTTGTTCTACAGCATCTAATAACTTTTTATTTTCGGCTTCGGTTTTTTTACGAATTGAAATGTCCCTAAATGCTGTAGCTCTAATAGATTTATTATTTTCTGAAACTATATTTCTAGCTTCAACCTCTAAAGGAAAAACAGTTCCGTTTTTTCTAATTCCTTCTATTTCATATGGTCGGGTATATTTATTCGCTCTGTTTTTATAAATATTTTCATGAAATCTCGGAGGATATATTAATTTTGTAATATTTTTCCCTACTATTTCTTCTTGGTTATACCCAAACATTTTTAAAAATGATAAATTAACATCAATGACTAAACCATTCTCATGTATTAAGATTCCTTCAAATGTTAGATTAGATAATTTTTTAAATTTAGATTCGATTTCTTCGGCTCTACCTTTTACTAATTTTAAGTCTTGAGTTTTTAAGTTAAGTATATTATCATGAAGATTCTTTTCTAAAATTTTCGATACTTTTATCGATATTATTCGTAAAATGTATTCAATGGTTTTTATATCAATTATTGGTTTAGAATCTATTAATGATATTAACCCAATTGGTTCGCCTAAAGATCCCCATAATGATATGCCAATAAAACTTTCAGCATTTAATTGCGTTAATAATTTATCTCCAGCAAAAGTGTGAAGTATGTTCTCAGGAAATACACAGAGATTATTATAAATACAACTTTCAAAAGGTGAGTCCTCAATTTCATAAGTACTGTTTGGTACAAAACCATTGATGCCATAATGAGCAATTGTTTCAGTATATTTTGGTGTATTAATATTGTATTTGCTAATTAAAACATTGTTAATTTGAAGTAATTTAGCTAAAAATTCAGAAACGCTTTTAAAAAATTCAACATCACATGCTGTATATCTTTTTTGTTCAATAAATTTTAGGGTTTTATTAATACTTTTTTGTTGCATCATTATTCGAAGGCATTCATTATATTCCCTAAGTACTCTCTATGACAAAAAGTTATTAAAAAATAAAACTTAGTGTTTTCCAAAATATTCAATATTTAAATATGAACAAATGTACCAATCTCAATATACAGAATGTATGATTTTTATCATTTCAAAAATATAAAAATTCAATGAACTTTTTACAAACATCTTTCCATTACACCCAATGGGTATATTAATTTCTGCATTAGTATTGGTTGCCAACCAAGGAAGTAAAAATATAAGCGTTTTTAATATTGACAAATAGACAGGGGTCTTGTCTTTTTTATACAGTATAGATTCTCCAACGACGTCCGGCCTGCTATATTATAATAATATAAAGTGATAAATCCAATAGTTTACAGATATGCTGTAGATAATTGGATTTACTTATTAAATGTGTGTCTTATTATATTTAAAAATTAGCAACATTTTGTTGCGTTAGAACATTAAATGCAGCATACATTCTTCATTTAATTAATAATCATAGGATTTATTACGAACATTTTGTAAACTGACTTGAATATTTTTAACTACACTATCAACCTTGTCAAAGTGTAGAACTAAAGCACTTCCTGTAAAAAACGGTTCTATAAATTGAAATTCAAATTACGACTCCAAAAAAACAGACTGAGTACTTTCACTTACAATAACAACTAAAAAACGGATTGCTACGGAAATTTTTAAAGCGTAGATTTGGATGATAAACTAGAACAAAAACCTTGTTCAAGCAACTTGAACAAGGTTTTTACTGTTTATAAAAAAGTTTTGTCAACTATTTATTCTGCATTGTTTGTTGCGTTGTATTTTTTATTGCTTCTTTCTTTTAGACCGGCAATCACAACCAAGCCTATAACAGCAAAAATAGTGATCCATGCCCACATTGGAAAAACTGGAGTTTCTCCACTTCCATAAGAGTGCATTCCTTTGGTAAAGTAATAATTTACGCCAATAAATGTCATTAATACCGATCCAAATCCGAAAATAGAAGCCACATTAAAAATAAATTCTCCTTTAATTTTCGGTGCCAATCTTAAGTGTAAAATAATGGTATACACAATGGTAATAACCAAAGCCCAGGTTTCTTTCGCATCCCAGCCCCAATAGCGGCCCCAAGATTCATTGGCCCAAACACCGCCAAGAAATGTACCAACTGTTGCCAAGAACAATCCTATGGTTAAATTCATTTCGTTGATATAGGTTAATTCCCTGGTAATTAAAGAAAGACGCTTTGCATTTTTAGGGGTTTTAAATAGGTAAATTCCCATATTAAAAAATCCTAAAACAAATCCAAGTCCTAAAAACCCATAACTGATGGTTAAGGTAGCCACATGGATAATTAGCCAAAACGATTTCAATACAGGTTGAAGGTTGGTCAGTTGCGGATCATAACTACTGTGACTAGCCGTCATTAAAGTAAAAAACGCAAGTAAAGATGTTGCTGCCAAAGTAATTTTTGAATAGCGCATAAAGCTGAACCCGGCCAATAAACTTGCCCAAGAAACCAAAATTAAGGCTTCGTAACCATTGCTCCAAGGTGCGTGTCCAGACAAGTACCAGCGCATTCCCATTCCGTAAGTGTGGTATATAAAACCTACCGCCAATATTGAAATGCAAGTATTTAAGGACCAAGTCAATATTTTGCTTTTTTTGGTTCGAAGATTGTCAACAAAAGCAAGAAATAAAAGCAATACGCTTAACAACCCATAAATGTTTTTCAGGTTGATAAATATATTCGATTTGTTGTAACTAATTTCACTTTTAATTTTTGCTTCCGTAGGAATTATTTCTGAGGATGAACTTTGTCGCTGAATCGATTTAATATAACCCAATAATTTATCTGCCCTGCTATAATTATTGGTTTTGGTAGCGTTGATAAGTTCCATAAAATAAGCACGCATAATACTGCTGTAATTCAAAACCGGCAATTGCAAATCATCATTGATAACGCTCAGGCTTCCAGTTAATTCCTGTTTTGCCAATTCATCGTCCCAGCTAACCCATTTGTTATTTTCTGAATTTTGTACAGGAAAAATATCTAGCATATTCCCTTGAAAGGTCATCATAAATACTTCCAAGCGCTCATTCACTTTGATAATTTCCTTGTCAAATTTATTGCGTTCAGCATCTGGTTTTCTAAAAGCTATTTCAGCAAATGATTGTAATCTATATTGTCCTTTTTCATCAAAAAACTGATTAAACGATGCTAATTTTCCTGTAACGCCAATAATATCAGTTACCGATTTTTCGCTTACATAAATCATTTTTTGGTTTTTCCAAAATTCTGCATTCAAAGGCAAATCCAAAAATACCTGAATGGAGGTCATTTTACCTCTTCCGGGAATTTCAAATTTATCCTTTCTTGAAATTTTATGCATCACGTCAACCGCCAATGTATGTACTGGCGAAAATCTGCCTTCATACGATTGAACGATCACTTCCCCAAATTTATCGGCATGTTCAGCGCTCACAGCCCAAGGATTTACTTGCTCTCCATGATTATGCGGCTCTTGCAGCTGTGCAAATACACTTGTTGTGCTTATAAGCATTAAAACCAATATTGTTAAGGATTTTCTTTGCTCGCGAAGCAGTCTTATTTTACCCATTAAATCCCAATATCTGGAATTTTTGTTAAACAGGGTCCAAACAAATCCTATAATCATTAATGCATAACCCAAATAAGTAATCAAGGTTCCCCAATAATCATGATTTACAGACAGCACTGTTCCTTTTTCATCTTGGTCATAAGACGATTGAAAAAAGCGATAGCCATCATAATCCAATACATTGTTCATAAAAATTCGATGGTCTTTTATAATGCCTTTTCGGTTATCTATTAAAGTCACTTCACTTGCGTAAGATGACGGGCTCATAGAGCCTGCATAGCGATCAAGTTCAAATTTGTTAAGCTGTAAGGAAAATGGCAAAGGGATTTTTTTTACGCCATAGGCTAGTTTCATATTTATTCCATCTAAAGGTATTTCCATAAAGTTTTCAATATATCCTGGCCCTCCTAGAATCGTTACTTCTTGAGATTTTCCATTGTGTGTAACATCAAGAATCAATGCACCAGGACCATTTTGATCCAATGTGCTTTCTACATATTTTACAACAGTATTTTTAGTTACTTTCGTCAAAGACATCGCAATTCCAGATCCTTCCGGTTGGTATAAACGCATACGGCTGAAATCAGCTAAACTGTCTTTTAAGATTAGGCCGGCTGTCATATCGGGCATTTCAGCAGTTATAATGTTGGCAGGATAGCTAATATATAACTGATCGGCATTCCCTGTTATTTTTAGAGCGTCTGGACGTTGATTGTTATTAAATGATACAGCAGCATTGTGCAACATGGTAATTTCACCATCTTTTAGCTGAACTTCATGTTTATGGCCACCTTCATCATTAACCATTAATGACAACATGGTAAAGCCACCTTCCTTTCCTTCCGTATAGGTTTCTTGTACATTTTTCAAATAATCTTTATACTTTATTTCAATGGTTCCTTTACTTGGAGTTTCAACTTCCACATTAAATGAATTGTCGGTAATCATTCCTAAGGATAACTTTTTGTCAACCACAAATTCCTTAGTGCCGTCATTTACCCTTACATTTAAATAAGTTTGATCGCTAAAAATAAAATCGGATGAACTTCCTTCCCTAATTGACATTCTCCCTTCAAATCCAAAATAACGGGTTACGCCTGCGCCAATAATCATCACAATAAAGGAAGTGTGAAAAATAAATCCTGACATTCTTTTCCATGTAAATAAATTGTATCGCTTAACGCTTCCATAAAAATTTATGATCATTAAGACCATTAAAACTTCAAACCATATTGCGTTATAAACCAATATTTTGGCAGTTATGATGTCATACGAATTTTCAATAAAAGTGGCCGCGCCCATTGCAATGGCGAATATCACCAAAAGACCGAGCGTTGTTCTTGGTGAGTAAAGTATGTTTAATAATTTTTTCATAATATTAGTAAATTCATTTTTTAATATGTAGCAAAAGTAACATAATAAAGCAAAACTAAAAGTGACAATTGTCAGCATACCGATGTGAAAATTCTTATATATTTGTCTCATTAAATTATTTATACTAAACAATTTTAAAATGAAATTATTTTTAAGCTATTTTGTGCTATTTACCGTATTGGTTTCATGTGATTCTTCAAAAAAATCTGATCCTAAAAAAAAATCAGATATTCATAAAGCAATTGCACAAGAAGTACTGCAGGTGAATGAATATACCTATATCCGTGTTTTGGAAGATGGCAAGGAAAATTGGATTGCCGCGCCAACCACTCCTGTTGAAATTGGCAAAACCTACTATTATGGAAAAACCATGGAAATGAAAAATTTTGAAAGTAAAGATTTAAACAAAACTTTTGAAACAGTCTATTTTGTGGAAAGATTTAGTGAAAATGCAGAAGAAGCGACTATTCCTTTAACAGAAAATCCACATCCTCAAAATACAAATATGGAAGCTACAAAACCAACCATAGAAAAAAAGGAAATAGCTGTTGAAACTTTACCCAATGGTATAAGTATTGCTGAATTATTTAAAAATAAAGAAAAATACAACAATAAGGTAGTTACTTTAAAAGGAGAAGTGACTAAATACAATCCAGCTATTATGGGTGTCAACTGGTTTCACATGCAAGATGGAACCGATTTTAATGGCGAATTTGACTTAACTGTAACAACAGCTGCTATAGTAAAAATAGGTGATGTTGTTACTGTAAAAGGAAAAGTTGCGTTGAATAAAGACTTTGGTGCAGGGTATTTATATGCTATTATAATTGAAAATGCGGAACTTATTAAATAACTAGTTAATTATAAAATAAATGAACTCATCAAAAAAAATATTCATTATTGGTTTATTTCTTATTGGATTTATGGGGATAGCTCAAAATCCACATGCAGAAACCGGATTAAAAAAAGTAATTGTAAAAGAAGTGCTTCAAGTTAGTTCCTATACTTATCTATATGTTTTAGAAGAAGATGATTCTGTAAAATGGTTGGCAGTTCCTACTATGGATGCAAAACTTGGAGAAACCTACTATTATAAAGGTGGTATGGAAATGCCCGATTTTAACAGCGCAGAATTGAATAGAACTTTTGATACTGTCATTTTCTTAGGTTCCATAACAAGTGCAGATATCATTGATCCGGAAAAAGGAATGGTAGACCCAAATGCTGAAGTTGCAGAAACCAACACCAAACAGCCTACGCTGGATAAATTAGAATTGAAAATTGAAGGTGTAGAGGGGGGAACTCGTATAGGAGAATTGTTTGAAAACAAACAAAATTACGCTGAAAAAAGAATTAAGATTAAAGGAGAAGTAACCAAGTTTAGTAGTGGAATTATGGGTAAAAACTGGGTGCATTTTCAAGATGGAACCAGCTTTGAAGGTGCCTATGATTTGATGGTTACCTGTCAGGAAAATGTATTGGTTGGCGACATAATAGTTTTTGAAGGTGTGATTGCCCTTGATAAAGATTTTGGTGCAGGTTATTTTTATAAAGTTATTATGGAAGATGCAACGAATGTAAAATAATAGTATTTTTGATGAGATATGCTGATGAATATTTTTAACTAAGAAATTGATTACTAGCTAGTTCCTTGTTGTCATTGAAAAATAATATATAAACATGAAAACAATAAAAACAGTACTTGTAATGAGCATCTTACTTTCTAGTATGGTAATTGTTGCTCAAAATCCACATCCAGAAAACGGGCTTAAAAAAGTCATTGTGCAAGAAGTCATTCAGGTAAGTTCTTACACCTACCTTAATGTGTTAGAAGATGGTGTGAAAAAATGGATTGCGGTTCCAACTATTGAAGCCAAAACAGGAGATAGTTGCTATTATAAAAGAGATCGAGAAGTGATGAATTTTGAAAGCAAAGAGCTTGGAAGAAAATTTGATTCTATGCTTTTTTTGGGATTTATGACCAAGGTGAAATCTTTAGATGATTTTATAAGTATTGAGGAATTGTATAAAAACAAAAAGCAATACTCAGGGAAAAAAATAAAAGTAAAAGGTAAAATTACCAAATATAGTGGTGTAATTATGGGGGAAAATTGGTTACATTTAGAAGATGGAACTAGCTTTGAAGGTGACAATGACCTTACTATTACTTGCCAGGAAAATGTAACGGAGGGTGATGTGGTTATTTTTGAAGGTGTAATTTCTGTAAATAAAAATTTTGGATCAGGTTATTTTTATAAAGTTATTATGGAAGACGCTGTTATAGTTATATTGCCATAATTGTCACCATTTAATTATCAAAAATACCGTTAGCGTTTATAGCCAACGGTATTTTTTATATAAATATATTTAATATAGCTGTTAATTTTAATAGGAAGATTAAAAAGAACTTGTTACTACACTATTTGTTTTAGCCCCGCCAGCGTAATTAGGAGAAACCCTAAAAGTATTTTTGGCAATCTCATTTCCAATTGTTTTATATTCTGAAGCTCTGCTTAATTCAAGTTTGTTGCCATCCATCTCAAAAAGAACAAACTCATTATTTTGATATTCAACAGCAAGTCTTAAAAAATCACACTCAAAACGTGTGTCAGCAACTCGATTCCAAATTTCCTTGTTAAGGAGTTTTACGGGCGGAATGAAAGAATACATTTTAGCATCAGCTATTTTTGCATTATGAACAGCAATTGATTCTTGGGAAAATGAGGCAAAAGTACCTAGCAATACACAAATAAGTAATAGTGTTTTCATAATAGTAAAATTAATCTTAATCATTTAACGCAATACGGCACACTAAATAATTAATAGAGGTTAATAATTAGGGTTTTGCTGAAGAATATTTTACTTATAAGTATAAATTATAATTATAAGTATGATATAAATCATACTTTATTTGTCAAATATAAGTATAAATAATTTAACTTCCTATTAAAATTTAAAAAATATTACCATTTGTTTAATTTTTATTACCATTTGTTTAATTTTATTGACTATTCATTGGACTTTTTGAATATCATAAATTTTAAAAAGAACGCTATTAATAGATAGAAAGTGGTAAAAAATAATCAATTTGATACAGATTTATGACTTTTGGTCTAACCAATTATGAAAAATTATCAAAAAAATAGTTGTTTTAAGTGATGAGCGGAAAAATATGACAAATTCACTTCATTCTTTAATCGTTCCAATTAGAAATTAAGTGGCTACCATTTAATAATAAAGGTTCCTTCTTTAAACATAAAAAAACCGCTAATTAGCGGTTTTCTTCTGAAGCTATCATTTAAAAACAAACAAAAAATTTAGCGTATCAGTTTCTTTCACAAAAGCTATGCGCTTTTAGATTTTCTACATTTGATTTACTTAACCGCTCCTCTTGAATAGCTTCTTTCTTTATGGCAACCTGTTGCGCAAGTACCTCCATTTTCATTTTCAATAAAATTCAAAGGCATATCCCACCTGCCGAATTTAACGGTTTTTGCAATTAATTTGGTGTTATTGGCTGCATGAACATCGTGACAAGAGGTGCAATTTCTCCCTTTTTCTTTATTCACATGTAAAAAATGCAAATTCTGGTCGGCTTCTCTAAATTGGGTATATGAATCCGTTTTTTCCAAATTCAATAAATCTGTATCATGGCATCCAAAACACAAAGCAAAGTTTTCTTCTACTCCTTTTGCATAAATGCCTATAGGCAAGTTATCAGTTAATAATAAGTTTCTTGATGAATAATGTGGATTATGGCACGAAGTACAACTGCTGCTTAAGGCTTTGTGCATATATGAACTCTCCGTCAAATGCTTTTCAATATTGGCAATAATGGCACCGTCCTTTTTTTCTATCTTTTTATTGTGACAGTTTAAACACAACTGCTTGCTGTTGTCTGCCAATAATTTTTTCTCAGCAGAGGCATGTGGCTTATGGCATTGTGTACAGGCATCTCCAGCATAGGAAGCCGTATGTATGCTTTTCGCTTTTTCACGGTCTTTGTCAAAATTGCTGTGGCAAAAAAAACACAATTCCGGCGATTTGGCAAACACCAAGTTCTTATTATTGGAGCTATGCACTTCATGACATTCTGAACATTCGCCGTTTTTTACAGGCTTGTGCACAAATTTCAAATTTTGTTCCTCTTTAAATACGGTATGACAAGAATAGCACAACTCGGCACCCTCCGCAAAAAGGGTAAAACCAACCACATCTGCCAATGGATGTTTTTTACCATTTGACTCATGGCAGCTTGTGCAACTGGTGGCGGTTGGCCCATGTAATATGTCTTTTTGCACCGTACGTTTATGGCATTCAACACAAGCGTTATCATTACCATCACTTTGACCAAATACTGCCATATTGGGAATTAAAACACATGCTATGAGAAGAATTAGCGAAAATTTATTAAAAGTTAATCCAAAATTTTTAGTTTGTTTGTTTTTGGCTGTTTCCATTTTTTCTTATTTTATGATTTATTTTCTTTATATTAAAATTTTCTTGAAATGCGAATATTAAATTTCTTAAAATCTAGGTTTTCATTATAAAACTCGTTTTTATAGACCTCTAACCCTGCAGTGATAAAAATTTGACGATAACGGGTATTAAGTTGAATTCTGGAGGTAATTAAATTCAGATCAATTCCATCACCGTTTTGTTTCAAATAGCTACCTTGAAGGCTAAGGTTGGTAATTCTGCTAATATTGCAAGCAATATTTCCTGAAAGACTTATATATTTTTGTTTATTTCCTTCTTCAATAATCATTTGATAATCTCTAACGGTGCCATTTAAATTATATAAAAAACGCTCGCCAATATTTCCTTGCAAAACCAAATTATATCTTGTTAATCTATAAGGAATAATGGTGCTGTTAAAATTATCCTGCTCAATTTCACCGCTAAGAAACCCGAGGTTAAATCGACCTCCGTAAACATTTTGGGTATAATAATCTAAGGTAAAAAAATCCACATTAACTGGGTCTAAAAAATCTTGTTTTCCTTTACTATAAAAAAACTCAATTTTATTGTTGAAGAAAGCGATGTTTGCGCCATAATTGGTGGTAACGGCATTATATTTATAGGAACTTGGTTGGGTAGCCCCATAATCAATAAAAACAGTGGAATTATTTGCAATTTGTCCCCCGGGAATTCGCTGAATTTCTAAAAAATCATTTCTTACAATTAAAATGTAATCTAAATTTTCTTGATAAATAATAGTTCCGGTTACATCTTTTACCAGCACACTTAGCACATTAACACTTTGGTTTTTTAATAGAACAATCTGTCCATCAGTTATGGTGTACGCTTCATTTAAAATCGTTAATACTAAATCTTCGCTAGTTCTGTCTTGTTCATTGGTATTCAGTTTATATTGCAGTGTTAAAAGGCCTTTTAAAGGTATTTTTTTAACATATCTTGCTTCAAAACCTGTTCTTTTATTCGTTTCCTTAAATTGTGTGCTATTAATGGTATTGTACTCATAATTAACACTTGTATATAAACTTTCGTAAAGAAGGTGCGTCAAGGAGGCACTTGCGTTTTGTTGTTTTGAAGCTATTGTATTTTGTTTAATGTCAAAGAAATTATAGTTGGATGAAAAATTAAATTTATAGGGCAATTTAAAAAATAAATTTTCAATTACTTGAAGCCTTTTGTAATCTAAATTATTGCCAATTTGATTTTCTTGTGAAACCAAAGAATTAAAATTATAGTTTTTTTTGGTGTCAAAATAAATGTTATCGTTTAAACTTAAAGAAGTAATTTTATTTTCAATTAAAGTTCCTGATTGAATTTGATTTAAAGCCATAAACTGATCATCATATACATACTTATTCTGTGAAAAAATAAATTGATGTGTATCATTCCTGCCAAAAGATTTAAAAGCCCTGCCTTCTATAGAATTATTTTCAGTTTTATAGCTTCTGCCTGTTTGCAATTCCTGTAATTCCGAGCTTCCTTTATTGTAGGTGACCGACACTGGAAGAAATTTATTGCTATATGCTAAAGTTCCTCCAAAATTCTGAAAATTAGTTTTTAAATTGGTTAAATTCTCTCTATTGCTATACCCTTCATTAATATTAGCAAACACTTTTAAGTTTAATGCAGCATGTTGAAAAAATGAAAACTGTGTATATAACTTTTTTAGCGTATTTGTTTCAGCTTGGTCTGGAGCCACTAAAGACAAGCGTTGTCCTGTTTCGGGGCTATAACCGGCATCAAGGGTTACTTCAAGAAAATTTGGATGGTAAAAATAACTCTTAGAATTTAAAAATAACCCGCCTGAAAAAAGTGTGCTATTTAATTCTTCTGTATAATTATTTCTTACGGTTTGTTGTTCCCAATATTCTCCATTTAAATATAACTCTCCATTTAATGACGTAAGTTTCCAAAATGCAGGTTCAACTAAGCTGTTTTGTGAAAAACCATAGGCTGAAAATATAAATAGCATATAAAATAAATTTATTTTTTTCATTTGGAACTAATTTTAAGAAAATTAGCAGTTGTTCCACCATGTGGATTATGGCATTTGGTGCAACTTTCACCTTTCATGGTTTGATGGTGTTTTTGCGATTTCACTTCTTTGGGGTTATGGCAATTGTAACATAGTTTTTGGCCAACATCCAGCAATAATTTTTCAGAAGGCGATGTATGCGAATCATGACATTGTGAACAGTTATTACTTGCTATAGGACCATGTAAAAAAGGCAGTTTTTTCTCTAAATTATCATGGCATTTATAACAACTTCCTTTTTCTAAATTAAATTTATTAGAACCTCCATGTGGGTTGTGACATTCAGTGCAACTGGTAGTATTGATATCTTTATGAATTTTGTTTTCAGTTACTTGAGCTGAAGTGTGGCAGTTTAAACAAAGATCCTGTCCTTCAAATTTCAATAATTTTTTAAATTTAGATTGGTGTGGGTTATGGCATTCCGTGCAATTTCCTGTGGCAATAGGGCCGTGAATATTTGTGTATTTTTTGGTAAAATCTTCGTGGCACTGATTGCATAATTCAGGCATTGGTAATTTTGGTTTTCCCATGCGATCACGGGTATGACAATCTGTGCATTTGCGCTCTTGGTAAGGAGCGTGAATATTCAAATCGTTCCTGGCTGCGGTTGATGTTACAGCATTAGCAGTGTTTAATTCTTTAGCTTTTGTAAGGGAATCTTGAATAACCGTTACTTCAACTTTATATGGATTTGGAACCCCATCAAATAAAAAAGATTTCACCTCATAGCTTAATTTTGGTGAACAAGTCCAAAAAAAAGAAATAACTATTATAAATAAAAAGTAGTTGAAGTATTTTGATGTATTTCCTTTCATTTTTATTGGAATCTAAGTTGTATTAATTGGTGTTATTTTTAATAAAACTTAAATCATGTTTACTTTATCGTTTATGCCAGTTTATTTCTTTTTAGGGGTTGAAGTTTTAACTTTTGGTTCCACGCGACCATAAACGCTAATTTTGTCTGGTCCGTATTGATTGGCTACTATTATTAAATATTTTAAATCATAGTTTGGGTTTACATATTTTTCAAAATACTTGATATCTTCATAATTTATGTTTACAGAAGTTGGCAACCACATATCACCTTTATCTACATAATGGCCTCCAAAAAATAGCAACAGTTGCCCTTCTTTGTTAAAAACTTGTATGTTTTCAAAACTGGCATCCACCACATATATATTTCCCTCTTTATCAACGGCAATGCCTTTTGGGCGTACAAAATCTCCAATATTTTTTCCGTATTGCCCAATGGTTTGCAGGTATTTTCCTTTTAACGTAAATATTTTAACATCACCGCTTCCCATATCGCTCACATAAATCTTATCATTTAATGCAGTTATATTGGCGGGTGAGTATAAATAATCTTTGTCTCCAGATAATGCTTGTGGGAAATAGTATTCAAATTTATAGGTTGCTTTATCATACACATTAATGCGGTTGGTTCCTAAATCAGCAACAAATATTTTGTTTCCTTGTAGAGTAACAGATGAAGGTTTTTCGTTTTCCTCTTTGCCAAAAGAATTTACATAAGTTCCTTCTGGATCAATAACCGCAATTTTTTGCAAACCTAAATCTGCGATATAAAGCATATTATTTTCGTCTACATATCCATTAATAGGTTTATCTAACTTAAATGTTCCTTTTGGAGCAAAATAATTAAATTCATTTTTTGCAAAATCCAAAATTTCAAGCCCGCCACCCAATGCAATATCAAACACATACATTTTTCCGTTACGCATAAACACACCATAAGGTTTGTAAATAGGTAGTGCATTTTTCTCTCCAATTACCGTTTTTTCTAAAGCAGTTTGTTTTTTTGAAATATCGAAAGAACTACTAATACTGGTTAAATATTGAATGCGGGCAGTGTCTGGCGCTGCTGGGTATAAAACACTTTTTACTGAAGAAATTTTATTTAATTTAGGAGAGCAGGAAAGTATCAATGTTAAAAAAAGTGTAAACAGCGAATACTTGAAGTAGGATTTGAAAGTCATATAAATTTGATTTTTCGAATGGTTAGTATGTTAATTTAAAGTGTAAAAGTAGCTAAAACCCAAACAAAAAGAGATGATTAAAATCACCTTTTAAGACCAATAAGTTAGAAGCCAATAAAGCTGTTATTCTATTTAAAAACAGAGGGTTTAAAAATAGACACTAAAAATTAGGTTACTAAAAAAAGCGTAAAAAAAGGGGCAAATTGCCCCTTTTTTTATGTGCTTAAAATCTTATTTGTTATGGCAAGTTAAACAAAGTGCACTTGCAGCATTTGTTTTTACCAATAAATTATTAACACCCGAGCCATTATGCACATCGTGACATGAAGAACATTGCATTTTATTGGCAAGTAATAAATCTGCAGTAATTGTACTGCCTTTCCCTGAAAGTGCTACAGCTGGATTAAATAAACCGCCATCAGCAGTTGCTAAAGCAGCGTCATACAAAAATGATACTGGGTGGTCATTAGATAAATCTGTTCCTATATTAGCCGCACCTGTAATTGAAGTAGTACCAGTAGTAACTCCATTAAAATTATCAACTTTTGTAACACCGTCATGGCAGCTTAAACATAATTTTGAAGAGCCATCAGGTTGTGCTGTAGTTCCATTAAAAGTAGGAGAAACTGCAGTTGTGTATAAAGTAAAAGTTTGTGTTGTTACTTGGTGATTCCATAGTGGAGCGCTTATACCTGTAACAGCGTTGTGAGGTGTGTGACATGTTTTGCAAATTTCACCTGAAGCATTCCAAGATGCAGCCTTAAAATCATGCGCAGAACCAACAATAGTTTGACCGAAAGATACCACTGTGATAAATGCTACAGCGATTAGTGTAATTAATTTTTGTGTTTTCATGTTGTTGTTTTATGTTAAAAAAATGTTATAATTTTTAATTCTTGTACAAATTTAAGGGTGAAAAAGCCCTAAAAGGATGATTTAAATCAGGTTATGTAACATTTATTACTTTTTTTTCATTTTTTTTTGCAAATGGTAGCATATTTAATGCAAACCGCATTAAAAAGGGTGTATTTGGAGGTAGATTGGTTTAAAATATATTTTGACAATTAATATGTTAATGGGCTATGGTTTTTTCCATGGCACGTTAAATAACATCTTCCTCTTCTTGCTCCATCATCTTGCCAATACAATCTACCGCCTGAATCTGGTGTTACTTTATCTGTCCTAAAATTAATCAATCGACCATTTCTAGATAGAGACCCTTGCGTACTGCTAACCCCATGAGGGTCATGGCAAATGCTGCAAGGAGCCCTCTCCCCAACAATATGCTTATTATGTTCTCTAAAAGTATTGGAGCCCCCTATAATATTGGTTCTATTATGGCAACTGTAACAAAGCGCATAAGCTGTGGCAGATTCAGTTATTCCAGTAGTGCCAGTATAGGCTGTAGAATAGTTGAGTTTTAACAAATATTGGTTTGTAGAACCATGCGGCCCCTTAGGGTCTGCACTATTGTTACTTGCATGGCAGGCCGTACAATACATAATGGTACTTGCGGTATTGGGTGACACTAAATTTGGGGTAATTTCAGCATCATTTCTGGCACCTACAACTGGGTGATAAGAAGGGTTCGTAGTTGCAAATTCTAAGCGTACATTGTTTTGAACAATTTGTCTTGGCAAAGCCGGTGCTGGCGCCCATGAATTGCCTGCATGGCATTTATAACAAATTTCATAAGCATTGGTGGCAACAGCCACCGCATTACCGGCTTGGTTAATGCCTTTTACCCCAATACTGGTTCCATTTACAAATGGTGCCACTGCCGTAGTAGCATTGGATGCATGCGGGTTATGGCAGTCTGCACATTCAACATGTTTTGTGGTTACAGCATTTGCTTCAATAGGGTCATGGGTACCTGTATAACCAGCAACATTATGTTTGTACGTTTTTGCAAACTGTGCTTGTATATTTTTTGTTGAAGTCGCAACATTTCCATTATGGCAATCTAAACAGTTATTTTCTTCAGGTAAATACTTTAATAAACGGGCTTTGCCATTGGCGTTGTGTGGGTCATGGCAGTTTGCGCATGCATTTTGTGTAACGTTGGCATAAGGTGCGGTAACATGTGCCCAAGGGCTTGTGCCAGCATTGTTCCAAGTTTTCGTGGAGGTTTTATGCGTGCTGCTTCCCCAATATGTTTTGTTATGGCACTGTAAACACAATGCAGAAAACTGTGTGGAAGCAACCAAAAATTTTGGATTTGTTTCTTTATGGGGGTCGTGACAAGAAGTACACTGCATTTTTGAATTTTTATCTAAAGAAACAACAGATAGCGGAGGCGTTTTTAACTGTCCGTCTGAAGCTGCCAAAGCTGCATTGTAAGCGAAAGAAATAGGGTGGTCGTTAGATAAATCAGTGGTAAGATTTGATTTTCCTGTTATTTTTAAGCTAGACATGGTTATGGGGGTTGCCCTGCTCACAACATCGCCTAAAGCAATGGTGCCATCATGACATGATAAACATAAAATAGAACTGCCATCCGGTTGCCCAGGCAGCGCGTTTAAGGTAGAGCTATTGTACAAAGTATAGGTTCCTCCGTTTACATTTCTATTCCATAACGGTGCTTTAGGAGTGCTGTTATGCGGGGTATGGCAAAAAATGCATATTTCATTTTCTGTAGTGGCCTTAATAGCTCCCAAACCGCTCACCGATAAATTGTGCTTTGTGGTCACAATAGATTGTGAGTTTACCAACGTGGGGAAACTTACTAAAATAATTGAAATTAGGGTTGTGATATTTTTCATCTGTTCAAATTCTATTTTTTAGCGGTAACAGATTCTGCCTGCCTGCCTGCCTGCCTGCCTGCCGGTAGGTTCGCCATTAATCATTCCTTTGTGTGTCAAAATTTGTAAGGCTCGTTTCATTTTTTACTCCTTATTAATACGTTGAAATATTTGAACCCTCGCATTGTACATATCTGCAACATAAATAAAATCATTATCATCAATGTAAATACCGGCAGGCATCCAAAATTGTCCTTTATCTCTTCCTTGTTCCCCAAATTGATATAAAAAATTTCCCGTAATATCAAAAACTTGAACGGTATGGTATAATGCATCAGAAATATATATGTTTCCTTTAGAATCTGTGGCAATCCCTTTCGGTCTTGCAAAATAGCCAGTTGCATTTCCTGCTTCACCAAATATGGAAATAACTTCACCCTCTTTATTAAAGATTTGAACTCTAAAATTTAGAGCATCAATAACATATGCGTTTCCAATTTTATCTATCCAAATTGAAGTTGGGAAATTGAATTCACCGGAGGCGTCACCTCTTCTTCCAATGGTTTTAATCAATTCTCCTTTTTCGTTTAAAATAGAAATTCTATGCGCCGCTGTTTCCACTATCCAAATTTCTTTGGAAACCTCAGAATAGGCAATACCAGTAGGTTGTTGTAATTGAAGATTTGTGTTTAAAACAGTAAGTTTTTTTTCCGCTTCATTTAATTTATAAACAGCATTTAAACGAGAATCGGTAATCAGTAACTCGTTTGTTGGTATTTTACAATAACTTACCAGTGATGGAAAATTGATTTTACTCTTTTTGAAGGCTTTTGATATTTTTTTTTCATTATCTTTTATTTCAAACAGCGTTCCGCTTCCTTGATCCAATATTGAAAATTCTGAAGGGTTTAAAGCTAAAATGGCAATGGGTTTGGTTATCTCCGGATTATTTTTCTCACCAAAGAGAAACCGTGAAAACCATCCTTTTTTAGTTCGTTTAACATCAACGCTTTTAGGGAATTGATCAACCCATTTAATTGTATATTTTTCATTAGGGAATTCCTGTAAATCATTTTTAGTTTTTTGACCAATACTATTTATAGTTATTAGTAATATGATAACATTTATGATGAATTTTATTTTTTTTCTTTTTAGCATATAGATTAAAAAATAATGATACAAATGTATTTGATATAATTGAAAAAATATGTGATATAAATCAGTTTAGCTAGGAACTATTCTAGGGGATCCTGAAATAACAATTATTCCATAAAATTAAAAAGAAATGAAATAATGAATTGTTACATAAAAATAGAAAGATTTTAACGGCATATCGGCAACAAAAAGTAAAACTTCCTATAAGTAAATCTAAGAAGGTTTTATTATGAATAATCATCCTTTTCATTAACGTAAATTTACGAAAGGTTATTTGTATTTTTGAATGATAACAGAATTCATTTAAATAAATTTGGTATGAAATGATGAAAAGAGATAAAAATGAATAAGTTAACTAATAAATGAAAACGTTTTCTCAGACGCTTAATCAGGTAATCACTTTAAATCGAAATTGGGTGATTATATATTTTTAATCATTTGATTTTCTTTAAACTTATAATGTTCTGTTAATTGTGCTAAACTTTTACTCTTTTAAATAAAATGATAGATGACTTAAAGTTGTAGCCTTTTTTATTAGATTGGTAATCTTTTTCATAGGAATACTTTTTGACAAATTATAGCTTTTCTTTGTCAAACGAGGTATTAAATAGAAACGCTGGTTTTTGTTAAAATTGACAGGATTTGATTTATAGGTTTAAAAGGAATGATTTTTATATGCATTTTTTAAATTAAATGCATTATATTTGACACTCAGGTCTATCAAGACCTTCTTTTTCATAGCAATTTTCCCATTATAGTCTATCTATGGTGGGTTTTTTTACTTTCTCTTATCAGCAGAAGCTTGATCAAAACTTACAAGATTAAACATTTACTCACCCCTCTTTTATTGGTTTTTGTATTCGTGAATATTTAACCTTACTTTCTCTTGTCAACAGAAGCTTTATCAAAACTAATAAGGTTAAACATTTCACGTAACCGGCTCCTAACGCGGCCTCCATAACGTGCTTCAAGTTCTTCGGCGTTGAGGTTGGTGGTGATGTGCGTTTTCCCCTTCGGCAGGCTCAGGACAGGCTCTCTTCCATCTTTAAAGATATCATAGCGCGAAAGCAGTATTTCTCCCATGACGTTGCATTCTTTGGTATAATGGCAACCTGTTGGTTCAACGCCTAAATCATCAAAACAGTAGTTTTTGGTGTCGTTGTATTTTTCTAATACTTCAAATCCGGATGCATTGAAATTAAATACAATGTTGCGTGTTGGAATAATTTCATAGTTTGTTTTGTGCGGTGCTAAGTATGGCAACAATTTCATTAGGGATGTTTTACCGCAGCCGATAGGACCGGAAAGCAACAATCCTTTGTTGGTGTCGATTCCCATATTTGCACAGGTTTGGTGGTCTTGAATGAAGTAACAGCATAGTTTAAAAAGCAAAGGTTCGTCTTCTTTGTATAATTTGAAATTTTTATCGAAAATCAAATGGCCTTTGATGTTGAGGTAGGCTATTATTTTTTCAAAATCGTAGTGAACGATGTTGTTTTTTAGTTCTCCGATTTGAAATTTTGAGGTGCCTTCGATTTTAATGTGTGGTGTTGGGTTCATAGCATTTTTGATGTTAAATAAATGATTTTACGTTTTTTTCATGTTTGTTCATTTTTGTCTTGACACTAAAACGAACCAAAAAAGTCAATCCTTGGGTTTTCGCAGGTCAAATTTGTTTTTGAATCCTAAAAGAAATGAACTCGCTGCGCTCAAACAGCATTTCTTTTCGCGGATTCTTCAAACATTTGACGCTCGCCTTCAAATCCTATGGCGGGTTAAATTTTTGCTATAATGGTTCATTGTAGTTTTTATTACGAGTGGTATGCAAGTTGTCCCTATTTTGGACTGGTGGCAAAAAAGCGTTTTTTTCTGTTTGAATTTCTTTGAATTTTAACATCCAGTTTTGGGCTGTTGCCTGCCAATCGACAATTTTTATTTTTCCGCCAATTTTCCAACCAATTCCCTGGTAGTGGTTGAAGAATTTTTCGGCTTCAATTTGGGGCCAGTTTTCTTTTTTGAAAAAAGATAAAATTTCATTTTTTTTCTCGGCTTGCCCAAGTTTATAAAAGTTTATTATTTGTTTATTAATGTTTGTTACAGATACCAACGCTTGTCCTGATTTTGGTATGGGAAAGTCCGCCGCCTGATTATCACTTGTCTCAAATTGAAACAACAACACCCGGCTTCCTTTGAACGGATTATATGATGGTTTGTACATCAGGTATTTCCAGGAATCCAATTCCCTGATACAACGATGATAGGTTGATTTTGAGCCAATTTTAGAGAATTGCATTACTTCCTCCCGATTGATATAAAATTCTTCGGGAAAACGGCTATAATTCCAAATCTGGAACAATCCGATATACAAGCTGATGTGTGAAGGATTCAATCGGTTGTCCTTCGAGAATTGCAGGAAAACGGCATTAAGGTGTTTGATGTAATTCATTGTTTTTAAATTTATGGTGTTGTTTATAGAACTGATTATTCACAAAGCAATATGCTAGTGTGAAATCAGCAAAAAATAAATTATTGGTAATTTTAAACCCCTTAAACCAGCAGGTTTAAGGGGTTTTTGGGATGGTTATTTATTATTTACACAATTGTCTTCCATCGCTTGCATAATCTTCTCGTAATCGTAATAAATAACGCCTCCCATTTTTGTGTAAGGAAGTGTTCCGTTAATTCTCAGGTTTTGCAGTGTTCCTGTTGAAATGCCCAACAATTTTTTGACTTCGGGCGATTTTAACCACTTTATTGGTTTTCTTTCTGCCTTATCATCGATCAACTTTTTAATGTTGTCCAGTAATTCATATTTGAAATCATTCAAATCTGCCGGAGTAATAATTTTTGTTACCATCTTTTCCAATTTTTGAGTTAATAATTAAGAACGTTTGTATTTGTTTCTTTTTCTTAAAGCAAATATGTAAAAGATAAACGATTAAAAATCACAAGTTAACGAAGTTTTTTTTAAAATATTTATTGGTTTCATTTGTGGCTATTTGGTGTTTTGAAATCTGTTTAGAATTCCAAATAACATCAAATAATCACAGAATTAAATATTTGGATAAAACTCCCAAGTTGGGTGTTTATTTTTCAGAATCCTTTATATACGCGAGAAATTTGACTATCGCAAAGTTTAAAAATCTCGGAATTATATTTTTTCTCTTTTTTATCTCTGAGAAACTGTGGTAATAATCGCCTAAATCGATGTTGAATGATACTTGAAATTTGTCAGCAATCTCTTTAATGCCCGCTTTTCCGTGATTAAAAACACCACAGGCGTACAATGCGTATACCATTTCTGTTGCTTCTACCTTTGTTCCTGTCCAGGTTAAATTTGATCTGTGTCCATTGATCTGCATCTGATTTTCATTTGGATTTAAAGAGAGCTTATCAATTTCCTTCTGAAAATATTGAATGGCCAATTTATACCCAATAAACTTTGCAAAAGTGGTATCGAGATTGGCGGCGAAGCCATCATCCATATAGGATCCAAAACAATCTATATGAATTCTGATTGTTTTGTTTTTTCTAAGAAAATATAGTTTGTCGGAATGTATTTCACCACCTTTAAAATACCGATAGAATACATGATTTTCGTTATAATAATCCTGGAACTTTTTAATCTCGGTTTCAAAATATTTCTTTTGTTCTTTGGCACCACCTTTCGGCCGTTTGCTTTCAGTGTCGTAAATAGAAACAAATAAGATGAGCTTTGAAACTATTTCCGGTTTCATTTGTTTAAAAAAATCGATTTCATCCTGTTTGGAATTAAACGGATTGGCCGTTACAAATTTTCTTAATTCGTTGATGCTGGCGTCGATAAATTTGATGCTTTGCTCTGCTTTGCTAATTGCATCCGGATTTGTTAAATCAACTTTTTTCAAGTCTTTTTCTAAGTCGCCAATAATTTTGGCATAGCGTTTTTTCATTAATTTTTCAAAGTAATTTTTAGCGTTTATAATTTTCTTTTTCACAAAAAATTACGCAGCAAACTTCCATAAGAAGTTTGTTTCTAGTTGGAAAGTTGATTTAGATAGCGCAATTAATTTAGAACCAAAGTAGCACAAAATTAATTGAATCCTAATAAAATATTATTTTGAAATTTTAAAGCGCAATAAATGAATTTATTAGCCCTTATTTACACAGATTGGTTTTTATCAGCATTAGATTCCTCGGCGCTTTTAAGATTTAATTTATCTCTTAGTAAATTCATATCAACACTCACCTTTCTATCTAAAATTTTGGCATAATGCTGGGTGGTTTTCAAGGATTTATGACCAAGCATTTTACTTACGGATTCTATAGGAACCCCATTGGTTAATGTTACGGTAGTCGCAAAAGTGTGGCGCGCCAAGTGGAAGGTTAGGTTTTTTGTAAAACCACACAAATCGGAAATTTCCTTTAAATAGGCATTCATTTTTTGATTGCTTAGCACCGGGAGCAACTTTTGACTATATAAAACATCAGGATAATTTGCATACTTCTCAATAACATTGACAGCTGCAGGTAAAATTGGAATGTTACTTAAGGTATTTGTTTTGGTTCTTTTAGTATTGATCCATTTATTGCCATCTATCCCAATAACAATATTGTCTTTTGTCAGTTTCTTTACATCCGCATATGCCAAACCTGTGTAACAACTAAAAATAAAAATATCTTTCACTTGTGCTAATCGTGGTGTGTGAAGCTCCTTTTCGAGCATCGTTTGAATTTCCTCTTCCGTTAAAAATTCCCTATCCACAGTTTTTAATCTTCCTTTCCAATTAAAAAAAGGATCTTTACTAATCCAATCATTTGCATAGGCAATTCGGACTATCTTTTTAAAATTGGTAATGTACTTAATAGTGGTATTGTGCGCACAATTTCTCTGAGTTTTTAAATAGTACTCTAAACCTGCAATAAATTTATGGTCCACATCCTGAACAGGAATGTCATTGACTTTGTATTCAAACTTTATAAATTCTTCTACGTGGCTTTTTGCTGTTGAATATCGTAAAGCCGTTCCTGCAGCAAAATCCTTCCCTATTAATTTTTCAATCTGATCATTATGCTCCTGAAAGATTTTTAATAACATCTTCTGATTCTCATTCTTGCCTAAATAAGTGTCGAGAATACTGATTGAAGTGAAAGGCTTGTCTTCGTCAACAAACCGCTGATGAATTTTATTTATTTTGTTTGAGATTAAATCCATGTACTGATTTATTTCCTGGGCTTCACTTGAGTAACCTTTAACTCTGCCCGAGCCAGAGCTCCATTTTTCCAAACTTACTTTTCTTTGAATACTTAGCTCCGCACGCCTACCATTTACAGTGATTCTTAAATAAATAATGGTTTTTTGCTTATTGTCAATTTTACCCTTTTTGATGTAAAATAATTGAGAGAATGAATTTTTCATATTTTTTAGCAATTATATTAGTATAAATATACACAAAAAAAATAAAGTGACCTCTCGGAGGGCCAATAAAATTAATGGGTTCACGTAAATTCGGTGTCAGTTGTGATTTTTTTTCAACTGACACCGAATCACCCCCTTTTTATTTGGTTTTTAATGGTTTTATTTGGTATTTGAGGGAATTAAAAAACCCTATAAACATAGCGTTTATAGGGTTTTGTTACTTTTTGTGATTGTATTCGCAGAGAGGAAGGGATTCGAACCCCCGACGCAAACCCTGTGTTTAATGGGGATCCCCTACTCCTTGTTATTTTTGTTGACCGATTTGTTGACCTGCCATTTGATTTACTTTGTTTAAATTTGACTTTCTGTCTAAATGTAAAAATACGAATTTTAAACCATTAAATTCGACTAAATCCCATCAAATGCTATGATACTTTTTGTAAATATTCATTTACAACATTTATGTTGATCCCTGAATATTCTGAAAATTCCTCTGAAGTTACAAATTGATGGGAATCTTTGCCAAAGTGGGTTCTGATCTCATGTAAAAGTCTGCGCCCGGAGCGCTCGCTTCTTCCAGTGATACACTGAACGTCTTTTGGGAATATGCAAGTTCTAAATATTTTCATTTGATACTCTATCTATGCTTTATCTATGCCTTATCTATGGAGTATCCATATTGCCAATTCGGACAAAAAAGTCTATATCGGACAAAATGACCACCTGATTTTTATTTTCTTCATAAAGATAAGTTCATTTGTTGAGAATTAAAAATTTATTCAATTATGGCTAGACAAACTGGTATTATTAAATTAAAGGGAACTATCGGGGATATTTCCTTTTACAAATCTTCGGATGGACATCTTGCGCGTGAAAAAGGCGGCATTGACAAGTCCAGAATGAAAAATGATCCTGCGTTTCAAAGAACGCGTGAAAACGGATCCGAATTCGGCAGGGCCGGAAAGGGCGGAAAATTGGTGCGAAGCGCCATCAGAATTCTTTTGCTGAATGCAAAAGACAAAAGAGTGGTGAGCAGACTGACCACCGATCTTTTAAAGGTGGTGAAAACGGATGCCATCAATGAGCGCGGAATGCGCACCATTGAAGATGGATCTATGGGGCTTATCAGCGGCTTTGATTTCAATACCAATGGGAAATTGGGATCTACGTTATTTGCCGCTTACAGCAACGATTTTGATCGTGTAACGGGTGTGGCAAGTGTGAACATTCCTTCTTTTTCTCCATCGGTAAGGATTGCTGCTCCGGCAGGAACCACGCATTTCAAATTGGTGACTGGTGCATCTGAATTGGATTTTGCAAATGAAACCTCCACTTTTGAAAATGATGAAACTGCTATTTTGCCTTATGACAGTGCAAACACCGGCATTGTTGATTTTGTAAGTGCACTTACTCCAAACTCTACGCTTCCTGTGATTCAGGTGTTGGGCGTTGAGTTTTACCAAGAGGTGAACGGACAAATGTATCCGTTGAAAAATGGGGCATTCAATGCCTTGGCGGTTGTTTATGTAGACACGATCTAGTGGAACTGCATTTGCATAGAACCTATTTTAAAGAGGGTACCAACGGTGCCCTCTTTCATCATGGGATCTTTATGGGTTTTGCCATAGAGCTTCCCTGGCTTGAAAACCAGAAAATGAAGTCCTGCATTCCGGAAGGTGTTTATACCTT
>JAUXPH010000051.1 GCA_030683995.1 Lutibacter sp. | reverse complement strand
TAATGCTTGTAGTTGGTTCATTTTTCAAATATTTAATTATTCAAATTTACACAAATAAATTCAATCATTTTATCTGTTTGTTGTTTACGTTAAGTTCTTTGATTTTTATAATGTTGAACTAGCTAACAAGAAGGATAGACTTAGTTATTTTTAATACCATAATGGTTATTCCTAACCTTCCGAGGCAGGCAGGAAAACTCATATGACGCTTCTTTTTTGATTTGGGTTCAAATGTAAAATATTTATTACAAATTACCTTTTTTTAATTTATTAATAAACCCAACGCGCCGGCTGGCCCTATCGCTAAAAATGTTCACTGAACATTTTCTTAACGCTCTGTCCTGACGAAAAAACTCATATGACGGTTTCTTTTTGATTCAGAGTTATAGGTTAACCGTTTTTAATAATTTATGCTTTTATATAATTCTATTTAGTTTATTTACCTTAACAGTTCCCCCTTTCGAGCCTGTACTGAGCGGAGTCGAAGTAGGGGTTAGGGGGCTTTCACAGCTCCGGCAGGCAAGCTTCCGTCATAAACTTACGAAAGTAAAAAACTTCTCAAGTCAATATTGGAAATTCCTTCATAGGTATTACCTGAAAATGCATCCATTGTTATGACAGTTTTGGGATAATTGTCGGAAATATTTTTTAGATTGCCAAACTCCCTTTCCATTGTTTTTGAATCATTGACGGTTAATGCCACTTGAATGTATTGCTTTTCTCCTTCTTTTTCACAGGTAAAATCGATTTCTGAGGTGCCCATAATGCCCACATTTACTTTATAGCCTTGATACAGCAAATGATTGTACACTGCATTTTCCATTATTTTGCCGAGATCTTCCAAACGATATCCCCATAGCCCATGACGGATGCCGAGATTTTCAAAATAATATTTTTCGCCTATTTCAAAAAGGCGTTTACCGATAAGGTCATATCGTGAGACTTTGTGCACTAAAAAAGCATTTACCAAGTGCTGTATATAGGTTTGCACTTGATTGGGAGCCATATTGATGCGCTGTGATTTTAAAAAATCGCTTATTTTTTTTGCAGAAAATATACTTCCTGTATTCCCTGCCAAAAACAAAACCAATTGCTCCAAAAATGGCACATTGCGCACAGCATATCTATTGATAATGTCACGGTATACGATGGTGCTGTAAATATTTTTTAAATATTCAAAAACAATGGCATCTTCTAAGGGCAAGTGTTTTAAATAAGGAAGTCCCCCGTATTTAAGGTATTTATCTAAACTTTTGGGGCTATTGATTAACGAATGAAAATCCAAAAATTCTTTATAGGATAGGCTATACACCACAATTTCAATGTACCTGCCACTTAAATGACCGGCAATATCGCCCGACAATAAGTTTGCGTTGCTGCCTGTGCAGTATAAATCGAGGTCTTCTTGCAATAATAGAGACCGCAAAGCGGTTTCAAAATGAAGTATGTCCTGGATCTCATCAATAAAAACATACGTTTTGCCGATTGTTGATTTGTTTGCCAACACATAATCCTGCAAATCTATGGCTGTTTTTATAAAGGAAAATGCCAAATCTTCTTTATTTATGTATAATATGGCCACATTTTCATCTTGTTCAAGCAAGCACGCCATCAGTTGAAAGAGCAAATAACTTTTACCTACCCTACGTTGGCCCGTAAATACTTTTATGAGGTTTTTACCCATAAAAGGGCTTACCCGCTCTATATACTGGGTTCTTCTTTGAAGATCTTTTGGTAATTTAATAGTCATTTATTATAATTACGTTTATAACTTTTGTCAAATATAGCAATTATTATAAATATAATTATAACTTTTCACGTATTTTTTAAGAATGGGCTTTACCGTTTGGTGACTTGACAAGTAGGCGATTTTTACTATAAACTGATAGCTAAAATTTGGTTATAGGTTGTCAAAACTATATTATTTACCAGAAACAGCAACTGACTTTTTCATCTAAATCATTATGATTTTTTTCTCTCCCATGTCACCCTGAGCACTTCGACTGGCGCTCAGTGCAGGCATTTTGTCGAAGGGAGGGTTGGGGTAAAAGAAAAAAATTAGCAATTAATTTTATTTTTACATTTAAATTACAATTTCTTTAATTAATTAGTAATTCTATTGGATGTTTTTTACTTTTTTCATTGATAAAAAAGTAACAAAAAATCTAGTCTACTGATTTTTTTCTGTAAAATTAATGAATTTTTTTATCAACATCACCCAGACCGCCTCCCCAGCCGCATCATCCGGCGCTTGGCTCTTTGGGTTGCTCCGTCAGCCAACGCTAAAAAATTAATATTTTACGACGAAAAAACTCACATGACGGTTTCTTTTTTATTCGGGGTTATAGGTTAACCGTTTTTAATAATTTATGCTTTTATATAATTCTATTTAGTTTATTTACCTTAACAGTTCCCCCTCGGGGTTAGGGGGCCATATTCCGGTTTTACACACCCCTAACCCCTCTCAAGAGGGGAGTTAATTGTGGTGAACTTTTAACTTTTAACTTTTAAAGCCCGCGCGCCAGCTGGCTCGTTCGCTAAAAACAGCTACCAGCTGTTTTCTTTACGCTCCGTCCTCCCTTCGGGCCTGCCCGCCGGCGAGGCAGGGGTTAGGGGGCCATTTTTAGAATGATGTTGCTCATTTTTTTTTGTTGGTCTTGCAGTCTTGCAGTCTTGCGGTCTTGCGGTCTTGCGGTCTTGAAGTCAAATTTAATCCAAAATTTTGAATATTATCTTTTATTATTCCCCCTTTGGGGGTTAGGGGGCCATTTTTAGAATGATATTGCTCATTTTTGGTGTCAAGTAATTTTTTGGTGTTGCAGTCGAGCGGTCTTGTGGTCTTGTGATCAAATTTAATTCAAAATTTAGACATATATCAATTAAACTATTTTAACTTCCGTTTTCAGACTTTTAACTTTGAGCTTTAAACCAAATTTATCACAAGTCATTTGACAATTTCAAAAAATTCTCTGGATTCATAATTCCTATTTGGCTTTTTTTATAATCTTTGGTATTTCTTGTGATGATAATATCAATTTCTCCATTTAATTCTGCTGAATAATTTTGCAGCGCATCTTCAAAGTCTTTAAATTCTGAATTTAATGCCACAATGATTGCATTTTTGTCGATCACAAGCACTTCCAATATCGACATTAATATTTTTAATTTTTGGATTACTTTTTCTTGTTTTGCATTTTGACTTAACAAATAATAGACATTACTTACAATGACGGGTGTTACAAACCCAATGATGTCTTTTTTTTCACATAAAGACAGTATTTTTGCAGCATTTTCGGAAAATGGCTCTCTATCAAAAAAGAGATCAAGAATGACATCGGTATCTATTAAAATATGCTTCATCCTCTTATAAATATTTTTCAGACAGCTTTTTGGCCAATTCCTGTTTATAATCAAAATCCTGGTCTGAATGAAAAGTGCTTTTTAAAGATTTAACAATGGGTGTCAATTCAATGTTGTTTTCACTTTGCTCTTTTACCAATACCTTTAAATAATTTTCAATAATGCTTGATAAGCTTTTTTCCTTATTTTTAGCATATTTTTTTGCTTTTTCAATAACCGAATCATCAATTGTCAAAGTTAATTTAGTGCTCATTTTTTTAATTTTTATGATACAAATATAAATAAAAAAATAATAACACGTGTTAATCTTTTAATAAAACTACGTGTCTTTAGTTGTTGGTTGTTCCCTTCGACCCGATAACTATCGGGTTCGCTCTGGGTAAAGGTTTGTGGTTGGTGGTGTCAAGTAATTTTTGGTTGTGCAGTCGTGCAGTTGTGCAGTCGTGCGGTCTTGCGGTCGTGCGGTCGTGCGGTCGTGCAGTCGTGCGGTCTTGCAGTCAAATTTAATTCAATTTTTTTTATACTATTAACTTTTAATATTTAACTTCAGTCAACGTTATTTAGGCATCGTCAACGTATAACTTTTAACATTTAACTTCTTACTTCCGTCCTGCCTCCGGCAAGCTTCGGTCTTCGGTCAACGTTATTTAGTCATCGACAACGTATAACTTTTAACATATAACTTTTAACATTTAACTTATAAATTTTAACTTTACAATTCACCTGAAATTTAGTTAATTTGCAGTATGAAACGAGCCATAACAAATTTTGATACACACAGAAATCATTAATGGCGAACAGCAGCTGTACCAATAAAAAATAAAAGATAAACAGATGAAACGAGCCATAACAAATTTTGATACACACTGAAATCATTAATGGCGAACAGCAGCTGTACCAATAAAAAATAAAAGATAAACAGATGAAACGAGCATCCCAAATTTTGATACATAAAGGAACGACTCATAGCGAACAGCATTTGTTACCGCTAAAAAATAAAATGTAAACAAATGAAACGAGCATCCCAAATTTTGATACATAAAGGAACGACTCATAGCGAACAGCATTTGTTACCGCTAAAAAATAAAATGTAAACAAATGAAACGAGCCATAACCAATTTTGATACACAAAGGAATGACTCATAGCGAATTTACCTGCCGGGAGGCAGGC
>JAUXPH010000065.1 GCA_030683995.1 Lutibacter sp. | reverse complement strand
GCAATGTCATTAAGTTAAGGAAATATTTGTCATTGCTTCGCCAGTTCGCTATCGCTCGTGCCCGACAAAGGAGGAATCGCAACAAATGAGCACGTATGATGAGATTCCTCGTACCTCGGAAGGACAAAAACAATGCTTAAATGTCTTAACTTTATGGCATTGAGCAGACGGTAAATCCTTTTAAAATTTATTTTCCACTTCGGCGGCTTCCAGCATTAAAAAGTGAAGGTCGGTATTTTTGATGAAGGGTTTTAACAGGTCGCTTCCAGGTCCAAACATTGCCAATTCCACATAATCGGCAGAATGGTCCATACTGATCCAGCCCACGGAATTGTGCTGTTTTTGTATTTGCGCAAAGGCTTCAAAAGGCAAATGTTTTGGGTTGTACAAACCGTCATCATTGGTTCTTAAATCGCTGTAATATCCCAAAATTAATTTGGCTTCCTCGTCGGTTGGCGTAAAATTATTGGCGTATTCAATGCGTTCTTTAGTTTGTGAAATGGAAGTTTCTTTTCCAAAGCCGTTTAAAATCCATTCGTTGGAATGTTTGTAATTTTGGATGGCATCAAACTTTTCATTGGCGTTTTTTCCATAAATAATGCCCGGATTTGCATTTCCGTGATCTGAGGTCATAATAACCAAAGTTTCTTCGTCTTTTTCCGCAAAATCGATGGCCACTTTGATGGCTTCATCAAGCGCCACCTGATCGTAAAGTAAGCCGGCAATATCGTTTCCGTGCGCTGCCCAATCCACTTTTCCTGCTTCAACCTGAAGCACAAAACCTTTAGGATGATTTTTCATCATATTAATGGCTTTTTGGGTCATTTCGCCCAGCGTAGGAATTTTTTCGGCAAGTTCTTTATTGTTTTCCCTGTCTTTCGAATAAGGAAGTCCGTCATTGTAAAAAACACCCAAAATTGGTTTTCCGCCATTGGCTGCAAGCATTTCATTTCTTGTTTTCACCACCTGATATCCTTTATTTTCAAATTCCTGATACATATCGCGTTTGTCTTTTCGGTGTTCAGCAGCGAAATAATTATTTCCGCCGCCCATCATCACATCAAAGTCCTGTTTTAAATATTCTTCGGCGATAAAATCTTGGTCATTTCGTCTTTTGCTGTTGATGCAAAATCCGGCCGGAGTTGCGTGCGTAATTGGAACGGTGGTCACACAGCCAGCCATTTTGCCCACTTTTTTAAACTTTTGCCAAATAGGCAAATGCGCTTCTCCGTTTGCGCTTATGTTTAAAGCGCCATTGTTAATTCTGACGCCGCCGCCCCAGGAAGAACTTGCCGCTGCCGAATCGGTTACGATGGAATTTGCAGAAGCCATATCCATTAATGCACGATTTACGCGGTTGTCTCTATACAACTGCAACCAATTGCTGCCTGTTCCGGTTTTTCTTGAAAGGTAAATATCGGTCATATTTAAGGTTCCGGTACTCATACCGTCGCTTACGATTACAATGATATTTTTGGCTTTTTTACTGCTTTTTTCGTCTTTAAATTCTATTGGCGAAGCTGTAATGTCAAAGGGATTTAACAGGGAAGTGCCAAGCGCAAAAAGCGAACCGGTTCTAAAAAATTTTCTTCTGTCCATAAGGGTTGAAATAAAAAAAATATTTGGCAAATATAAAAGATTAAAAAACAAAAGATGTTACGTATGTTTTAATAATTTGTTAATAAGAGTGAATTTTTTTAGCTGATTTTCATTTTATTTTTTGAAAATCTAAAAAATAGCCTAAATTTAAATACTTGAAATTTTTAGATTATGATTCAGAAAAAATACCACCAAATTATTTCTCTGTTTGTTATAGCCATTACTGTTTATTTCAGTTTATATTCCTTAATGCCTACTTCAAAAATTGAAAAAACCAGTTCATTAACAGAGTTTTCTGCCAATAAAGCCTTGGTACAATTAAAAGAAATGTCCAAAAATCCACATTTTACGGGTTCAAAAGCGCACGAAACAGTCAGGAATTACCTAGTTTCCGAATTGGAAAAATTAGGGTTGCCCGTTGAAATTCAGCAACAAAAGGCGGTGAACAAGAAATGGAGAGCGGCCACAAACACCAAAAATATTTTAGCGCGAATTAAGGGAAGCGGAAACGGAAAAGCACTGTTGTTGCTTTCGCACTACGATTCCAATCCGCATTCTTCTTTGGGCGCAAGTGACGCAGGAAGCGGCGTGGTGGTTATTTTGGAAGGAATTCGGGCTTTTTTAGCCAAAAAGGAAATTCCTAAAAACGATATTATTATTTGTATTTCCGATGCGGAAGAATTGGGTTTGTTGGGCGCAAACGCTTTTGTGAACCATCATCCTTGGGCAAAAGAAGTTGGATTGGTATTGAATTTTGAAGCGCGCGGAAGCGGAGGCCCAAGTTATATGCTGATGGAAACCAACGGCGGAAACAAAAAATTAATCGAAGCTTTTCAACAGGCAAAAACCCCTTATCCGGTTGCCTCTTCGTTAATGTACAGCATTTATAAAATGTTGCCAAACGACACCGATTTAACCGTTTTTAGGGAAGACGCAAATATTGACGGCTTTAATTTTGCCTTTATTGATGACCATTTCGATTACCATACGGTTCAGGATTCTTATGAGCGAATGGATATGAATACATTCAATCACCAAACGTCTTATTTAATGGCGACACTGAATTATTTTGCCAATGCCGATTTGGATAACTTGAAATCGGAATCAGATTATGTGTATTTTAATTTTCCTTATATCGGATTGGTTTTTTATCCGTTTTCTTGGGTAATTCCAATCTTCATTGTTTGTGTAATCTTGTTTTTCCTGATGCTTCATATTGGCGTTTTAAAAAGGAAATTAAGCAGGAAGGGAATCATAAAAGGATTTTACCCGTTTATGGCTTCCTTGTTAACATCGGCTGCATTGGCGTTTTTTGGCTGGAAATTATTATTGAAAATTTACCCGCAATACAACGATATTTTGCAGGGGTTTACCTATAATGGCCATTATTACATCGCCGCATTTGTGTCGTTTACGCTGGCAATATGTTTTTGGTTTTATAATGGCTATTTTATCAAAAGAACCAAACAGGATTTATCGGTTGCGCCGCTGTTTTTCTGGCTGGTGATCAACGGATTTATTGCGTTTTATTTGCCTGGAGCCGGATATTTTATGCTTCCGGTCCTTATTTTATTTGGCATATTTATGATTGCTAAATTTTCAATTTCCAAAGTTAATACGATGTTAATTTTTACGCTGTTCAGCATTCCTGTACTTATAATATTTACGCCTTTGGTGAAAATGCTTCCGGTTGGGCTCGGACTTAATATGTTGGTGGTTTCGGTGGTGTTTACTGTGTTGCTTTTCGGATTTTTGGTGCCGGTTTTTGCGCAATATAAAGACCATAAAAAGTTAGGTTTGTTGTTTTTGTTCATTGGTTTTATGGCCTTGATTTCCGCTTCGGTATATTCAGGATACAGCATTGACCGCAAAAAACCCAACAGCGTTTTGTATGTTTTTGACAGCAATAAAAATGAAGCATATTGGGCGAGTTACAATGCGAAAACAGATGATTTTACCAAACAATTCTTGGGTGAAAATCCAACAAAAGGCAGTTACGACCAAAACACAACGGCAAGCAAATATAAAACTGGCATTCAACTGCACGCAAAAGCAGCCGTCATAAATCTGCAAAAACCAATGATTTCAATAGTTTCAGACACCATTGTTGGCACCGACAGAAAACTGACTTTACGCGTTGAGTCACCTCGAAATGCCAATAAAATTGAATTGCTGACCAAAACGCCCATTAAATTTAAATCGTTTAGGGTCAATAAGGAACCAGTTAAAAACAAAGGTAACAGCGGGTATGATTTTTCAGTGGAAAAAGGCACCATTATGAATTTTTACCGAACCGGCAAAGATGAAATTTTAGACATTGAATTTACGGTCGATAAAAATCAAGTGATGGATATTGACATTTTGGAAGCGAAATACGATTTGTTTACCAATCCGCAATTCAAAATAACGCCAAGAACCGATGTGATGATGCCAATGCCTTTTGTGCTGAATGACGCCACCATCATAAAAACCAACATTAAATTTTAAATCAATATTGTTCGATAAAAATCCATTACATTTAATAAATCTCAGTATAAATGGGAGTTAAAACAGCTCTGTAGGAGCGAAATGTTTGTAGAATATTGTAAAAAGTCAGATTTAAAGCCCCATTGGGGTGATCTGTTTGTTTTAAAAATTTAACCGGACAATAATGATTTTAAATCATTGTTGTCCGGTAAAAATTCATTGCAATTTAACAATCCCAATCTTAAAGGGCCTTAACAAACAGGTCGCCCCGATGGGGCTTGTTTTTTTGAAAATCTATTTTCTACAGACAGGTCGTCCCTCTGGGACTAAAAAAGCTCCATAGGAGCGAAATGTTTGTAGAAAAATGGAAAAATTCAGTATTTAAAGCCCCATCGGGGCGACCTGTTTGTTTTGAAAAAGTTAACCGGACAATAATGAT
>JAUXPH010000024.1 GCA_030683995.1 Lutibacter sp. | reverse complement strand
GTCTCCCCCGGACCCCCTCTTTTCAACATCATCATTATTATAAATATTATTTATAATACAAATCTAAAGGTCTTCCGTCTTCCGTCTTCTGACTTTTAAACCAAACTTTTAACATTTAACTTCCGTCCCGATAGCTATCGGGATCGGTCTTCGGACTTATAATTTATTTTTCAAAAGGATGTTTTGCCAATGGTTTCAACACAAAGGGGTGATAATCTCCTTTTGGGCCGATGGGTTGTGCGTGGCGGATGTTGTGCACAATTTCAATGGCCTGGCGCGGCGCTTCGAGTCCGTACCCATTGCCCGCAATGATTTCCTGATAGGAAACGGTGTGCAAATCGGTAAAGCCACCGCTGAATTCGAGCTCTTCACCTTCAATGGTGATGGAACGGTAGGTGGTTTGTCCTTTGGCCTTAACAGCATCGGGCAATACTTCATAATTGGTGGATAAAAACCAGCGAACCCTTGCTTTTTCAAACTCCAGATATCCGGCGGAGCGGTCGTGCGTGTTAAGGTGCACAATGTTTTGTTTGAGGTCGCCAAAGATCCATGACAGCATATCGAAAAAGTGAACGCCTATGTTGGTGGCGATGCCTCCTGATTTTGTAACGTCACCTTTCCAAGAGGTGTAATACCAATGTCCGCGTGAAGTTAAATAGGTTAAATCCACGTCGTAAATCTTGTCTTTCGTACCGGCGGCTATTTTTTCACGCAAAGCGATGATGCTTGGATGCACGCGCAGTTGCAGGATATTATAAACTTTTTTGCCTGTTTCTTTTTCGATGTTAGACAAGGCATCGATGTTCCAAGGGTTGAGCACCAAGGGTTTTTCGCAAATGGCATCGGCACCCTGACGCAATGCAAAACGGATGTGGGCATCGTGCAAATAATTTGGCGTGCAAATGCTCACGTAGTCCAATTGCGTGTTTTTCTCAAATTTCAGTTTTGAGATGTGCCGGTCGAAACGCTCGAATTCCGTAAAGAAATCGGCGTTCGGAAAGTAACTGTCGATGATGCCTACGCTGTCGAATTTATCAAGCGCCGCGATTAAAGTGTTGTTGGTTTCTTTAATGGCTTTCATGTGTCGTGGCGCTATGTAGCCACTTGCTCCTATGAGTGCGAAATTTTTCATATCTTTTAATGTCTTGCGTTCTTACTGTCCCGATAACTATCGGGATTGTCATTGCGAGGCTTTTGAAAAAAGCTGCGGCAATCTGTTAATTATTATGTCTTTATGTCTATTGAACGGGTTATTTGCAAACCAACATGAGTTTATACTGATTTATTAATTTTAATTGTCCTAATAACAAACTTTAAAACTCATTTTTATATCTCTTTTCTTTTTCCATTGATGAAAAAGAAACAAAAAATCTAGTCTGATGATCTTTTTCTGTAAAATTAGCCCATTTTTTTGTCTACATCACCCAGACCGCCTTTTCCCCGCTTCACCAGCCACGAGGCTCTTTGGGTTGCTCCGTCAGCCAACGCTAAAAAATAGCCTATTTTACGACGAAAAACATCATATGACGGTCTTCTTTGATTTGTTTACAATTTATGTTCAGAACTTATTTTATAAATTTTTACTTTTCCAATCCGTTAATTAATTCCTCCTTCTGGCCTGCCTGCCGGCAAGGCAGGGGTTAAGGGGCCTTACAATTTCCCATGAACTTTACCTTTCAAAACTCCTTTCACATCGTAAATTACGCCATTTTTATTGAGATATTTTTGTAAATCCATCACTAAAAATTCTTTGTGCGCAACGGCCAAAACGATGGCGTCATAGGTGATTGTTGGCTCAGGATGACAGTTTATGGTTGTAAGTCCGTATTCCTTAAGTACCTCGGCAGGATTTGCCCAAGGATCATACACGGTGACTTGGGTGCCAAAATCTTCCAGATTTTTAATGACATCCACCACTTTGGTATTTCGCACATCGGGACAATTTTCTTTGAACGTGATACCCAGCACCAAAATTTTGGCGTTTTTTATTTCTTTATCGTTTTTCACAAACAGCTTAATCACTTCTGATGCCACATAATGTCCCATACTGTCGTTTACCCTTCTTCCGGCTAAAATAATTTCGGGATGGTAACCCACTTCCTGCGCTTTTTGCGCCAAATAATATGGGTCGACGCCAATGCAATGTCCGCCCACCAAGCCGGGTTTAAAAGGCAAAAAGTTCCATTTTGTTCCGGCGGCTTCCAAAACGGCCTGGGTGTCTATGTGCAACAAGTTGAAAATCTTGGCCAGTTCGTTCACAAAGGCAATATTGATGTCGCGTTGTGAATTTTCGATCACTTTTGCGGCTTCGGCCACTTTTATGGAAGGTGCCAAATGCGTGCCTGCGGTGATGACGCTTTTGTACAATTCGTTTACTTTGATGCCAATTTCGGGTGTGGAACCCGAGGTGACTTTCAGTATTTTTTCAACAGTATGTTCCTTGTCACCCGGATTGATGCGCTCCGGGGAATAACCTGCAAAAAAGTCGATGTTGTAAGTGAGTTTTGACAATTTTTCTATGATGGGAATGCACACTTCTTCCGTAGCGCCGGGATACACGGTAGATTCGTAAATAACGATATCTCCTTTTTTGATCACTTTGCCCACGGTTTCACTGGCTTTTACCAATGGCGTAAAGTCGGGTTTGTTTTTTTTATCGACAGGTGTTGGAACGGTGACGATGAAATAGTTACAATTGGCTATATCGGAAATATCTGAGGAGCAGAAAAGACCGGCCCCCTCCCGACCTCCCCCGAAGGGTGAGGAGTTAACCACCCCTGGCCCCTCCAGAGGAGGGGAATTGAGTGTGGTTTTTATTGGGTTTTTCGTTAGCAAAACTGCTTTTAACAATTCTTCAGAAACTTCCAAGGTGCTGTCGGTGCCCTTTTTTAGTTCCGCAACACGTTGTTTGTTGATGTCGAATCCGACAACTGGATATTTTGTTGCTAACAATCGTGCCAGGGGTAAACCTACATATCCTAAACCGATGATGGCTATTTTAATTTGTTCTTTCATTTCTTCTTTTATTGGCTTACGATCTTGCAGTCGTGCAGTCGTGCGGTTCTGTTTCTTTTTGCCTATCGGCAGTTTTAGTTTAATTATTTAATTTTTCAATTATTTCTGATGCATTTATTGTCATCTTTGAGAAAGCAAACCATTTCTTCCCTCTATTTGAGTTGTCAAGGAATACTTGACAACTGCTTCCTTGCGCAATTCCCCTTCCTTAAAGATATTATTAATGTGTAAACTAATATTTTGTTTGGAGACATTAAATAATTCCGTCATTTGAATTTGTGTAAGCCAAACCGTTTCATCCTCCATTATAACCTCAATATGATGCGAAAGTGTATTAGGTTGATAGATGATGATTTCTCCGTTATTCATTTTAATCCTGTTTTATCTATATGGTATTATTTTAACAGCTGATTTTTAATAATTTGTAACAATCCTTTGGGGCTGGGGTAAAAAATTGATTGTGGTAAATTTGCACTTTCAGCTTTAAACTTTGAGCTTTAAACTTGTTAATTCTCAACTGATTTGTATTTCCCCAAATACCATTTCACTGTTTTTAACAATCCCGTTTCAAAATTCTCGTCGGCTTTCCATCCCAGTTCTTCTTCAATTTTGGTGGCATCAATGCCATACCTGAAATCATGGCCGACGCGATCTTCCACAAAGGCAATCAGGCTTTTATGGATTTTGTTTTTTAACGGTGCCAAGGTATCCAATATTTCACAAATTTTTTCGGCAATCTCCAAATTATTTCGTTCGTTTTTCCCGCCAATATTGTACACTTCGCCGTATTTTCCTTTGTGAAACGCCAAGTCCAGCCCTTTGCAATGATCCGTCACATACAACCAATCACGAATGTTTTTTCCTTCGCCATAAATGGGTATCGGATCCCCTGCCAATGCTTTTCTGATGACTGTTGGAATTAACTTTTCATCGTGCTGTTTTGGTCCGTAATTGTTTGAACAATTGGTGATAATGGTATTCATTCCGTAGGTATGATGGTAACTTCTCATAATCATATCGCTGGCTGCTTTTGAGGCGCTGTATGGGGAATTCGGCGCATAAGGTGTTTGTTCGGTAAACAGGCCCGTTTCACCCAAAGTTCCGTAAACCTCATCGGTAGAAACGTGTAAAAAACGGCTGTTTTCAAGTCCGCTTTTAAACACAAATGGTTTTTCCATCCAATATTTATAAGCCACATCCAACAACGTAAAAGTTCCTTTCACATTGGTTTCTATGAACACATCGGGACGCAGAATTGAATTGTCCACGTGAGATTCTGCCGCCAAATGGAAAACACCTTTGATAATGTGGTGTTGAAAAATGCGCTCCACTAAAGCCCTGTCGCAAATATCCCCTTTGATAAAGGTGAAGTTTTTGGCGTTTTTCACCGATTTTAAATGTTCGGCATCACCTGCATAAGTGAGTAAATCGAGTACCACAATTTGATAATCAGGATATTTTTCAATGAGGTATTCCACTAAATTTGATCCTATAAATCCGGCTCCGCCTGTTATGAGTAGTGATTTCATTTGTTTGGTATTTTTGATGTACGAAATGTTCAATTATTAATTTTTTATTTCTTTTGTGCGTTCCCCGCCAACTGGCGGGTCGTGCTTTACGCTATATCTTTTTTTCCGTTCCACTGCAAAAAAGGATACCACTTCTATCACTAACGCCATTAATTTGTAATTTACAACCTTAGGACAGCTCCCGAGCTGTCCCTACTTTTTCTTACCAACTTTTCAACTTTTAATAGTCAGTCAGAGACTGAAAAATCACCTCCTCAAAGTCGGGAGACCCGATAATTATCGGGATTGCGGAGCAGCGATTACGATTTACGATTTTTGAAATGGTGAATGTTGAATTATTTGCCTTAAAACCTTTTAATTGTTCATAAACTATTTTTTTACCCCGCCCTAAAGGGAGAAAATTGTTTCACATGATTCTATTTCGTAATTCCTATCCCTTAGCTTTTAATTTTTAACTTCCGACTTCGGTATCCTATGATTAAACCAAATTTTTTGGTATAAATTTTTACTATTTTTCAAGCTGCATATTTCATTGTATCCACATATGGAGTTCCTCGTTGAACTACAGCAAAAGCCCTTCCTAATAATT
>JAUXPH010000070.1 GCA_030683995.1 Lutibacter sp. | reverse complement strand
GACGACCTGTCTGTAGAAAATAGATTTTCAAAAAAACAAGCCCCATCGGGGCGACCTGTTTGTTAAGGCCGATTAAGATTGGGATTGTTAAATTGCAATGAATTTTTACCGGACAACAATGATAATGAATTATTATTCTTACAATTAATTAAACTATGAATTTTATCATAAAATTTATCCAATAGGCTTCTCAAGTGAAGGATTGATATTTTTTAAGGTTAGTAAAGTTCCTTTATCAGCAATTTCCTGTGAAAACTCCATAATTGTTAAATCCTTAAACTTTTCCAAAATATTGTTTTTAAAGGGAACTACAATAAAATGTACCGGACAAGGATTTGAAGAGTCACATTCGTGCAAGCCTAAAAAACAACCGTTCAATTTATTTAAACCATCAATATTGTCAATGATATCAAGGACATTTTTATTTTTATTTATTTCTGACAAATAGAAGCCTCCGTGCGGACCTTTGGTGGAAGAAATAATTTTGCCACGCACCAGTTGCTGAAATAGTTTTGCCAAGAACGGACTTGGAACATCAATATTTTCTGCAATTTCCTTTACGCTAATTTTTCTTTCTTCATCTGAATGTTCTGCTAAATACAGTGTTGATAATATAGCATACTTACTGGCATTTGATAACATTTCTATATTTTTTTACAATTAATTTCAGCAAAAGTACCAAAAAAAGAGTTTATGGTATTATATTTTTTTAAATTTAGCAGTAAAGTGCCGCATAATGGGCGCTTCATCAACAATTGTATAACCAGATTTGGCTTCATCCCTGGTGTCGTAAATATTTTTTAAAGCAACGGCCATATAGTCCATATGATTGTTGGTATAGGTTCTTCTTGGAATTGCCAATCGAACCAATTCTAATTCCGGATATCGATTTTCACGGGTTACAGGGTCTCTATCGGCCAAAACGGTTCCTATTTCAACGCCTCTAATGCCGCCAACAATATATATTTCAACAGCCAAAGCCTGGGCTCTGTACTCTTCTCTCGGAATTTTAGGGACAAATTTATTCGCATCTAAAAATATGGCGTGACCGCCAATTGGTTGCTGAACAGGAACTCCAAATTCAATCAACTTATTTCCTAAATAGGCAACTTGTTCTACCCTGCTTTCCAAATAATCATATTCTGTGGCTTCATCCAAACCAACAGCCAACGCGCCCATATCACGGCCATTCATTCCGCCATAAGTTATAAATCCTTCGAACATAATATTAAAAACAGTTGCCTGCTTAAAAACTTCTTCGTTATTGAGTGCAATAAATCCGCCCATATTTACCAATCCGTCTTTTTTTGCGCTCATTGTCATACCATCTCCGTAAGAAAACACTTCCAAAGCAATTTCTTTGATGGATTTATTTTCATAACCTGGTTCGCGTTTTTTAATAAAATAAGCATTTTCTGCAAATCGGGCCGCATCAAAATACAATGGAATACCGTATTTTTTACATAAAGCAGAAACCTCTTTGGTATTTTGCACAGAAACTGGCTGTCCGCCCGCACTGTTACAAGTAATTGTGAGCACCACAAAAGGAATTTTTTCTTTGGGATGGCTTTTAAAAACCTTTTCAAGCTTGTTTAAATCCACATTTCCTTTAAACGGATGCATATTTGAAGTGTCAAAAGCTTCATCTATGGTGCAATCTACCGCCTTTGCTTTTCTAAATTCAATATGGCCTTTTGTGGTATCAAAATGTGAATTTCCCGGAACAATGTCGCCTTCTTTTACCAAAGCCGAAAACAATACATTTTCAGCGGCTCTTCCTTGATGTGTAGGTAAAAAATAATTGAAACCCGTAATTTTTTTAACAGTCTCTTTAAGTTTTAAAAACGATGACGAACCGGCATAACTTTCATCACCTATCATCATTTCAGCCCACTGTTTATCGCTCATTGCACCAGTTCCTGAATCGGTCAATACATCAATAAAAACTTTATCAGAAGAAAGATTGAATAAATTATAATCGGCTTCCTGTATCCATTTTAATCGTTGTTCTTGTGTTGAACGCTTAAGGTGTTCAACCATTTTAATTTTATAGGGTTCTGCGTATGGTAATTCCATAAGAATAGGTTATTTAAAGGTTGCGAAAATTTTGAAAATGGCGTGATTAAAAATCACTAAAATGGAATAATATTAGGCAATAAATGATTCTGGACGCTTTATATTTAAAAAGACGTCAGCGTATAATTTAAAACAGTGAAGGTTTTTCATTTAATGTGTTATAGGGTACAAATTTACTAAAATATTTACACAATTATTTCGATATTTTTTATTCTTTTTTAATGACAATAATCAGTTAATGCAATAAATGTTACAGTTATATTTGTATTTGAAATTTTGTAAGATTAAGATTGGCTTAAAATTCATACTAATAAATCAGTATTATGACAATTATCAGTATCTTTGCAAAACGTTTTTTATTACTAATAAATCTATTAAAATGAACAAATTTTTTTCACTTATTTATTCAACTCGTGTAACTGCTGTTTTATTTTTGGTCTTTGCTGCTTCAATGGGCGTGGCAACATTTATTGAAAATGATTACGGCACCGAAACCGCAAAAGCGTTGGTATATAATGCTTGGTGGTTTGAGGGCATTATGGTCTTTTTTGCCATTAACTTTTTTGGAAATATTTTTAAATACAAACTTTATAGAAAAGAAAAATTGGTTGTGCTAATTTTTCACTTGTCATTTTTCTTAATTATTGTTGGTGCAGGAATCACGCGCTACATTAGTTTTGAGGGAATTATGCCCATTAAAGAAGGTGCTGTAAGCAATATTTTTTATTCTGAAAAAACGTATATAAGTGTTGTTGTCAACGATGGCAATGAACAAAAAACACCCTACCACAAACGTGTTTTATTATCAGCTTTAGGAAACAATAACTTTCACTACAAAACAGATTTTAAAGGAGCGGACGTTGATGTAAAATTGACAAAATACACGCAAAATGCCCAAGAGGTTTTTGAAGCCAATGAAACTGGCGATGAATATTTAAAATTTGTTGAATCGGGTGAGGGCGGAAGACACGACCATTATATTAAAAAAGGAGCATCGGAAGAAGTTCACGGTGTTATGGTAGGTTTTGATTCGCCAAGTCCAAATACAGTTGATTTTATAACTACATATAGCGGTTTAAAAATTAAATCTGCCGTAGACGGAACATTCTTTAGAATGGCCGATAAATTTGAAGGCACCATTGTAAAAGATTCTTTACAGGATTTTTCACTTTTAGCCGTGCATTCCATTGCGGGAATGGAATTTGTAATACCGCAAATGCCCATAAAAGGATCCTATAAAACAATTTCAGGGGACAAAGAACAATCAGGTTTGGGACAGTTGGAATTTGAAGTAACTGCGGGCGGTGAGACAAAAACAATAAAACTTTACGGAGGGCAATTCGCCATACAACCGCCAACCATCTTTTCTGTTGGTAACTTAAACTTCAGAATGAGTTATGGCGCTATGCAAATGCAATTACCTTTTAGCATTAAACTAAATGATTTTCAATTAGACACTTATCCGGGATCTAACAGTGCAATGTCATTTGCAAGTGAGGTAACCGTTATTGCACCTGAAGAAACTTTCGATTTTAGAATTTTTATGAACAATATATTAAATTACAAAGGCTACAAATTTTTCCAGTCAAGCTACAACATAACGCCAGAATATGAAGAAACCCATTTATCGGTAAATCACGACTTTTGGGGATCAACAATCACTTATATCGGTTATTTCTTATTATATGCAGGTTTAATGTTGATTATGTTTGTGAAAAATACCCGATTTGATTCCTTAAGAAATAAATTGGATAAAATAAAAAATAAAAAAGCTACGGCAACAACCATTTTATTAATGTTGATTTCAACATTTGCTTTTTCGCAAGATCACAACCATGCGCCACTTAACACACAAATTGATTCAATAGTAACTGCCAATATTATTGATATAAACCACGCCGCTAAATTTAGCCGGGTTATTATACAAGATGCTGGCGGAAGAATGAAACCTGTGCATACTTACGCATCAGAATTGTTAAGAAAAGTAAGCAAATCGGATACTTACAAGGATATGAATGCCACACAGGTATTTTTATCCATTGAACAAAATCCGAGACTTTGGTTTCAGGTTGCCATCATTTATGTTGAAACCGGAAATACACAATTGAGAGATCTTTTAGGGATTCCTCACGAACAAAAATATGCGTCGCTTGCCAACTTTTTTGATGAAAAAGGGAATTATAAGCTTGCTGAAGTGCAGCAGGAAGCACAAAAAAGCAACATCAAAAGCAAATTTGAAAAAGATGTGATCAATGTAGACAGAAGGGTGAATTTATTATATTCTGCCATTACAGGCGATATTTTGAGAATTTTCCCAATTCCAAATGACCCTAACAATAGCTGGATTTCCCATAACGATTTAGACCAAGCCAATTTCAAAGGTGCGGACTCTGTATTTGTGCGTCAAATCTTACCCGTGTATTTGCAAACTTTAACAGAATCCCAAAGAACAAAAAACTATAAGCAATCTGATGAAATTTTGGAAGGAATCGTTAAATTCCAACAAAAATACGGAAGCGCCGTTTATCCTTCAGCGCATAAAATAGACGTTGAAATCGCCTATAACAAATACGATATTTTCAAAACAATATACAGCTACTATATGTATATTGGAGTATTGATGTTCTTTTTGGTGATATTTCAAATTTTCAAGAAAAATAAAATTCTTGATTTTTCCATCAAAGCTTGCATTGCCATCGTCATATTATTGTTTACGCTTCATACAGGGGGTTTAATTGCACGTTGGATTGCCAGTGGCAATGCACCTTGGAGTAATGCCTATGAATCTATGATTTATGTAGGTTGGGCAACCATGCTTTTTGGATTGTTGTTTGGAAGAAAATCATCGATGACCATAGCGGCCACCGCATTTTTAACAGCGTTTATTTTAATGGTGGCACATTGGAACTGGATGGATCCTGAAATTGCAAACCTGCAACCTGTGCTGAATTCTTATTGGTTAATGATTCACGTTTCAATTATTGTGGCAAGTTACGGTCCGTTTGCCTTGGGTATGATTTTAGGTCTGGTCTCATTGATTTTAATGATTTTAACCACAAAGAACAATAAAAGTAAGGTTGGGTTAATGATTAAGGAACTTACCATTATCAATGAAATGGCTTTAACGCTTGGTTTAATCCTATTGGTTATAGGAAACTTTTTAGGCGGAATGTGGGCAAATGAAAGTTGGGGACGATATTGGGGATGGGATCCAAAAGAAACTTGGGCATTAATTAGCATTATGATTTATGCTTTTGTGCTTCACTTACGTTTGGTTCCTGGTTTAAGAAGCAGATTTACGTTTAATATGTTTTCTGTGGCTGCATTCGCTTCCATTTTAATGACTTATTTTGGCGTAAACTTTTACTTATCGGGATTGCATTCCTATGCGAGCGGCGATAAAGTGATCACACCAACTTTTGTATATTATGCGATTGCTATTTTTGCTGTACTAAGTGCGATTGCCTATTTCCAATTTAAAAAACATTATAAAAAATAATTAAAACCATTGCAAAAATGTAACTTTGCAATCCATTAAAAAATTTATCAATGTTTAATAAATATATAAAATTAGTCATAGCAGCTGGAATTTTAGTTTGGGCGGTATTTCAATTTATTGAAGGAAATATTATGAACGGAATTTCAATTGTGCTGCTGTCTGGTATTTTTGTGCTGTTTTACTTTAAAAACGAATTTATATTGTTGGCATTTCTTCAACTGAGAAAACAAAATTTTGTTGGTGCGAGCAAATGGTTATCATATATAAAAAATCCGGAAAGCGCCTTAATTAAAAAACAGCAAGGCTATTATAATTTCTTGCAGGGAATTATGGTTTCACAAACGAATATCAACCAGGCTGAAAAATACTTCAAAAAAGCGTTGAGTTTGGGCTTAAATATGAAACACGATATGGCGATGGCAAAACTGCAACTTGCTGGTATCGCAATGTCTAAAAGGCGCAAAAGAGAAGCAACTATGTTAATTACAGAAGCTAAAAAACTTGACACTCAAAATATTTTAAACGAACAGATTAAAATGTTAAAGGATCAGCTTAAAAAAATATAAATCTTTATATAGCATAAAAAAAGCACGCCAATCGGCGTGCTTTTTTATGATGTAATGGTCACCAATTATTCCAAAATTACTGGTGTCAATAACTTATTATATTGAATGATAAAAACACCGTGGTTTTCAAAACTGCCCAACAAATTTCTTTCATAATTAAATAGTGTTGAAAGCCTTGATGATTTACCTGCATTTAGCCCCAATTCCAAAGTGCCTGTCGTTGCAATTCTTGCTATAACATCGTAAGTGATATCAAATCCTTTTAACGCGTATTTAGAAGGAATCGCATAGTTTTTATCCTGATAGGTTTTGTAAAAGCTATTCAGTTTGGTATCATCTACATCCAAAAAATCTATGGAAGGATACATAAAATTCAATTGTCCCAAAAGGTTATTGTCTACACTGTCAAAGTTTTTTCCTTTATCCAAAGCGATCAGTATAATTGGAAAGCTATCTGCCAAACCTTTCAAACTATTGATTGCTGAAGCTGTTGTAACCATTTCGTCACTCACCAAAAATACCCAATTATTTGCGGTCTTCGTTAGTTTATCAGAAAATTTTCCTCCGGAAATATAGCCATATTCCGATTTAACCACCGAAATATCTTTAATATTATTAAAGGTTTTGAGCTTATTTACAACTTGCCATAATTTGGTTTGCGAATCTGATTTCCCATCATTAATGATAACAATATTTTCGCCATTATAATTTCTTTCCAAATACCTCAAAAGCTCACTTTGCAACAATTCATCGGCAGGTGCTGCTTTCACTAAATTATTGGCAGAATTGGCCGACTGATTTTTTGAGTAAAAAGGCACCACTACTGGCGCTTCAATATGTTTTGAAAGCCAATAAGCATTGTCAAAAAACAAAGGCCCTATCACGGCATCAGCGTTTTCTATATCATTTCTGTTGATAATCGTTTGTAGTTTATATGTAGAATTTTCAGAATCAATATACTTAACTTTAAGGTTCAGCCCTCTGTTTCTTAAAGAATCAATAGCCATTGTTGCCCCTAAATGAAAATCGGTAACAATGTTTAACAACGAATTGCTCTTTCTGAAATTATCCGTTTTTGTGGAATCCGACGACTTATTTAAGTTATACGGAAGCATTATAACCAGTTTGATTTCTTTTGAAAAGTTGAAATTTTCATTCAAAGCACCTCTTTTTACTTTCACATTATTTTCAATCCCCGCCTTATTTTCATTTGATACCGAATTATAACGTTTCCCGTTTTGAACCGGTTTTATTTTTAAGGTCATTCCCAGTTTTAAGCCTTCGGAAAGTTCAGGATTTAACCTTAACAATTCCGCTTGAGAAACTTGGAAACGGTTCGATAAATTATACATAGTGTCATCTTTAACCACTGTATGAAGCACATAAGTTACCTTATCATTTGGATTAATTTCAGTTGATCCCGGCTTAGGAATTACCAATTCCATCCCTGGTTTTAAACCATCCGCTATCTGTGGATTTGCGGCCAATAATTCCTCCATAGAAATTCCAAACTTTTTTGAAATGCCATACAAAGTCTCTTTTGGCAATACATCATAAGTCTTTTTGTCGCGTTGTACTTCTTTTACTTCCACAACTTTAGTCTCCGCTTTGCCATAATTTCTATCAGGCACAATAATGACGGTGTTTGGCGCAAGATTTCTACTGATATCAGGATTTAGTTGCAGTAATTCTTTGGAAGTTATGTGATAATCTTTGGCAATACTTTTTACAGTTTCGCCGTTTTTAACGGTATAGGAAACATACTTTTTTTGTTGCGCCATAGAGCCGCAAGAAAACAAAACAAGAGACACTAATAAAATAGTTATTCTTTTCATCTGTTTATTATTTATTTTTTATTGGTACAGATGCAGTCGCCATTAATCATTCTGCTGTGTATCAAAATTTGTTATGGCTCGTTTCATCTGTTTATTATTTATTTTTTATTGGTACAGATGCAGTCGCCATTAATCATTCTGCTGTGTATCAAAATTTG
>JAUXPH010000039.1 GCA_030683995.1 Lutibacter sp. | reverse complement strand
AACGAGTTTTTATAAGATTTGTGCGACGTAAAAATCGGAGATTTTTCCGCCGTAGCAATATTTTTATTGAATGTTTGTCGGTTTCTGCTAGTTCAAATGTAAGCATAAATTTTATGAGGTGTTAGGGCACGTTTTTTTCTCAGGAAATCCAAGTTTCAATTATTTTGTCAATTATCCATTTATCGGATTCCTTTTTTATAAATATTAGTACACCATTTCCATTAAGTTTTCCATATGCAATTCCACTCATTAAAACTCCGAACTCTTTATTTTTATCAAATAGAATTCTTGAAAAGGAAATAATAGCTTTTAAGTCATAATTATTCTCAAATTTCCAACGCCAAAGCTCACTATTTTTCGGAAACTCGGAAGAATATTTGAAAAGATACTTATTCGTCTTATTAAACTCTGTTAAATTTATTTTATACCCAGTTTTAATTGAATTTGTGTCAGTATTAAAATCAAGTTTTCCGTATTGTTCAATTAATTTTATCTTATAGTTTTCCGATAATGAATTAATTGTATCTACTACCGCAATTATTATTTTATTATTCTCTTTTTTTAGTTTTTCAATTCGTTGATTAAACTCCTTAATATTCTTTTCATAATTCTCGGCTGTAGTTTCAATTATACTATCTTTTATTCTTTGATTATTGGTTTTATAATAAATTTCTGGATATGGCGGAGGCGGAGGAGGAATGAAATCTAAGTCTTCATAAATTGAGTCAACTAAGTCTATAAAAATATCATTCATCACTTTTTTCTCAAATTCTAAATCATTGTCTTTTTTCTGACAACTTGAAAGAATGATAAATATTAATATAGCAATTATCTTTTTCAATTATTTCTCAGTTTTTATGTGCCCTAACGAGTTTTTATAAGATTTGTGCGACGTAAAAATCGGAGATTTTTCCGCCGTAGCAATATTTTTGTTGAATGTTTGTCGGTTTGTACTACTTCAAATGTAAGCATAAATTTTATGAGGTGTTGTGTAATGTGGTTCTAAGTTCAAATTATCATTCATTGTTCTAAATCAAGCCGTTTCAACTTGTTTTAAATTTCTATTTTCAAATCCGTAATAATTGTCAAAATCCGAAATTTGTCAAAATCCGAAATTTGTCAAAAACCGAAATTTGTCGTTCTTGTTTTAATTTGTCTTAAATGTTTTTTCGTTTCAATTAGTTTTTTTCGATTTCATTGCTCTTTTTCATTCAAACTTATCTGTTTATTGTTTTACTGTAACATATAAGGAAAGTTTTACTCCTTGTTTAACTTCCCAAGATCCTAAACTAGATGACTTTGTAATAGATTCGCCAAACAATTGTCCGCTATACCAAAAGGGTAATTCCTCAACAAAATCTTGTGGAATATATTCTATAGTTATAAAAAAAGGTTTGTCGAATTTTAAATTATAATGCCTTAAATCAAACTCGTTCCAGCCGTTTATAATTTGCTGTTTGATTATGATGTTGTTAGAAATTATCTTTTCGTAAGGTTGTTTGTCTATAATGTCATAAAAATTTATTCTAAAAGTTGCACTATCTACTTTAACACTAAAAATATTAAAATTTACATTTAAAATTTTTGAAGGTTTTCTAATAGTTATTTCTTTAGCAAATTCTCTCATATCCTTATTCTTACTATCAATTGTGCTAACCCTTCCACCAACCATTCCATTTGTCGATTTTGTTCCGACTTCGACTATTTTACTGTTAGTTGCAACAACAATAATCTCTTTAAGTTCATTTACCTTTTGAATTAGAGTAAACTCCATAATGTTTTTGTTTACAATGTCAGAAATGTTCATATCTAAATTTTCATATCCAACGTATGAAAATGTTAAAATGTCATTAATATATTTTTGATTTAGAATAATTTTAAAATTACCATAATTGTCAGCTATAGTCCCAATATTTTTATTCTTTATCCCAATATTTGTATATTCTAATGGGATTTTATCAGAGTTTAATATTATTCCAACAATTTCAATTTCTTGACAATAAATTATCTTAGGAATTAGGAATAAAATAAATAATAATTTTTTAATCATAATCTTTTTCTTTTCAATTCACTTTTTTAACTCAGGTTTTTTTTCTGCCATATTACACAACGAGTTTTTATAAGATTTGTGCGACGTAAAAATCGGAGATTTTTCCGCCGTAGCAATATTTTTATTGAATGTTTGTCGTTTGTTCTAGTTCAAATGTAAGCATAAATTTTATGAGGTGTTGGGCACTGGCTTTATTTATTATTTGTCTTAATTAAAGTTATTTGTTCAGTATTTCTAAAATCTTTGTTATTTGGTCTGAAATCAAACTCTAATCCACAATTCTCTCCGCTTCCAAACGGAAATCCAAACTCAGTTTTTTCGCCTTTCTCATTATAAAACTCAAACGCTCCGTCAATTCCACCAGTTTTCCATTTTCCAGTCTTCCACAAATTAACTCCTGGAATAGTATCAAATTCATACGTTCCGTCCGCTTTTAAAATCAGGAATCGTTCCTTGTCAAACAATCCGTTTCTTTTCAGGAATTTCTTTGATTTAATTTTATGAGTTGAATATTTTCCAACAAACTCATTGGATAATTTGTCATTAGAATTTGGAATTACTTTGTTATACCAAAAGTAAATTAACCCGTAGCAAAATATTGGAATCATTAAGAAAATCATTCCAGTCATTTTCAGTTTTCTTGATTTCTTAATCAGTCCGATTATTAATATTATTATCGAAATAATTAATCCTATTATTCCAATAAAGGACAAAATCATAAATATTAAACTTTCTAGCATATTTTTTCTCGGCTTGTGCCCAACGAGTTTGTATTATGATTTGTGCGACGTAAAAATCGGAGATTTTTCCGCCGTAACGAAATTATTATTGAATGTTTGTCGGTTTGTACTTAATCCGATTTGAGCATAAATTATATACGGTGTTGCTAAAAGTAGATTCTTTGTTCATATTTTGTTTTTAAGTTCGAAACTAAATTTGTTTCATTTTTCTGTTTATTGCAATTTCTCTGTTTTAGAATTTCCGCTTTGTTGCTCAATTCTGAAATGATTATAAAACTAGCAAATATTTCTCGGTTTGTTGTAATTTTTCTTTTTAGGTTTTCCGTTTCAATGCTCAATTCCGGCATTTTGCTCAAATCTGAAATATTTCTCGGTTTGTTCAATTTCTCTTTTTACGTTTTTCCGTTTTGTTACTCAATTCCGAAATGATTGAAAATTTGGAAATCTTTCTCAGTTTGTTGAAATTTTTCTTTCTAAGTTTTCCGTTTCGTTTTTCAATTTCGCCATTTTGCTAAAAACCTAAAGATTCAATTTTTCTGATTCTGATTGGTTTAAATCTAGAATTTGTCGGCTTGCAAGATTTTAAATTTTAAAGAACTTTTTCTGTTTTTTTGTTCAAATCTGCTATTTTTAGCAACTGGTTATATCATTTCAAATGTAACTGTTTATTCTCAATAATTCCCGGATAACCGTATATTATTGTTATTTTTATCCGCATCAGCCATGCTTTTTAACGCCAAATCCAGCGGACTCTCAATTTTCAGCAAATCCTTCTTCGTAACATGCGTATAAATCATCGTCGTTTCAGGTTTTGCATGTCCCAATAACTCCTGAATATAACGCAAATCAATCCCATTTTCCAACAAATGCGTCGCATAACTGTGCCTTAAAGTATGCGGCGTAACGTTTTTGGCAATTTTCGCAAGCTTGCTGGCCCGGTGCAAAAACGCCCTGATGCTTTCCGCACTGTATGGTTGATAAGGTTTTCCTTCAACAAAATAATAATCAGGCCTGTAACTCATCAAATAATTATTCATTAAAGGTATAATGCTCTCCGCCAAAATCACATTCCTATCCTTGCGACCTTTGCTGTTTTTAACCAAAATTTGCCTGCGGTCAACATCAATATGAGCCAATTGCAAACCCAACAACTCACTTATGCGCAAGCCGGCCGAATAAATCATCGCCAAAACCGCCCTATGTTTTAAATTTTTAGTGTAACGCAACAAATCAATCACCTCCTCTTTCGACAAAACCGTCGGCAAAATCATACTTTTTTTAGGCCGTTGCAGCTCAAGTTCCACAATTTTACATTCCGGATAAAACGCTTTAAGCAATTTTATGGCACTCACAAACTGCCTGTGCGTGCTAATGCTGTATTTTTTCGGAATAAAAACATCCTCAATAAATTTCTCAACATCACGGTTCGATACATCAGTTAAACACCTGTCATTTAAATAATTAAAAAAATCCGCAATAAACAACGAGTACGTTTTAACCGTGCTTTCACTGTAGCATTTCCCAGTCAAATAGCTCGAGTACGATTTAAGAACCTCCCTGTTTTCATCCGATATCGATCTTTCTCGATGTCCAATAAAATCCTTCAAATGATTATTGTAAACCGAATTGTCCAATTTAAAAACAACATCATTTTTAAGCTTTTCTTTAATAAATTGCACATTTTCCTCAGTAAAATCCGTATACCAGCCGCGCAAAGTTTTGCTCCAAAAGTAACCTTCAATTTTCCTGATTTTCGCAATAATCAAATCATCATACGCAAACACCAGCAACAACTGAACTTTATTTCGATGCTTAACCTTTTTTAATAAAACCGTGATTATTTTTTTCGATTCGTTTTCCATAGCACATCAAATATACAACAATAGTTCAATAAATTACAAAACCTAAAAATTCTTATCAACTAATTTTGCAATTCGCATTCCCAAAGCGCAGCCCAAGCCAGCAGCGTTACCGATGTAAGGTTACTGAGCGTAGCCGATTAAGGTTGCTGAGCGTAGCCGAAGTAAGGGCGTTCCCCGCCAACCGGCGGGTCGGGCTTTCCGCTGCAATCCGTCATCGCCAGGCTTTTTCCAAAAGCCTCGCAACGCCGGGATTTCCGCTTCAATCCCTAACGCAGCACACAATTTAAAACAAACAACTCAAATTACAATAATAACCGTGTCATCCTGAATTTATTTACTCACCATATTTAATTTTTTTAGACTTCGTGAATCTCCGATTTCAGGACCTCATGAAAAGAACCCAAAAACATCCTGGCCAACGATTCAATTGATAATTTTAAAACACCATTAAAACCCCAAAACAAAAGAAACCGTCCTATGAGTTTTTTCGTAGTAAAATATTGAAATTTTTAGCATTGGCTGATGGAGCTAATCCAAAGAGCCTCGCGGCTGGTTAAGCATTGGCAGAGGCGGTCTGGATGCTGGGGATAAAAAAATTCAATACATTTTACAGAAAAAAATCATCAGACTAGCCTTTTTTGGTTCTTTTTTTGGCAATGAAAAAAAGAACAAAACAAAATAGATGGAGTTCCAAATATGCT
>JAUXPH010000061.1 GCA_030683995.1 Lutibacter sp. | reverse complement strand
TATCCGCCAGTTGGCGGACGCAGGTTCGAGTTAAAATGAAATAATGAATTAATAAAATATATCGCGGGGTAGAGCAGCAGGTAGCTCGTCGGGCTCATAACCCGAAGGTCGCTGGTTCGAGTCCAGTCCCCGCTACTAGAAAGCCCAGTTTTACTGGGCTTTTTTCATTTTTAACGCTATGGATTCAGAATTTGTCACTTACGTTTTATTCTCAAAAACACACAACAAGATTTATATTGGTTTTACTTCAAATTTAATTGCACGGTTTTTATCGCATAACAAATTAGGAAAAGGATTTACCGCAAAATACAGACCTTGGGAAGTTGTTTATTTGGAGGTCTTTCCCACAAAAAAAGCTGCGATGCAACGAGAAAAGGAATTAAAAAGTTTCCGTGGGAGAGAATTTATAAGAAATGCTGTTTTGGAGAAATAAGTCGGGCTCATATCCGCCGGCTGGCGGACGCTGGTTCGAGTCCAGTCCCCGCTACTAAGTAAATAATTGGCTTTCAAGAAATTGAAAGCCTTTTTTTATGCAATGGATACAGCATAATATGATTGTCAAATTAATCGTATAAATAGCTTTGATGCATCTTCTTTTAACGTTAAATGCTATTATTTCCTATTTTAAACCCTTTTTAGAGCCAAAAGTCATTTTGTTTTTTCATGATTCAGTCTGTTTCTGATTTAATCTGATAAATTCTTTTTTCGAAATATAGACTTTATGATAGGTTATGTTTCCTGATTATAACCTTCTTCTTTAATTTTATCATAGCACCAAAAATTAACTACAGGCTATTTTGCATGAAATACATGAAATTCAATTTAAGTAAACAAGTGGCCGTGTTTTTTAATCAACTGGTTGTGTTTTTCTAAAATTCAGTATTCAACATCCTTTCTGATTTTTTAACTTCTTCAAAATAAATTACTTACATCACTAATAATCAAATTTATTTAGTAGATTTATCGTACTACTAACCAAAAAAATATACTACCATGAGAAAAATCGTACTGATTTTGATGATGATTTCTACATTCATCACCTACGCACAAAAAAAAGCAAACGGAACTATTTATTCAGAACATCCTGCAATTACAGCGGTTGAATCTATGCTGCAGGCATTTATCAAAGGCGACGAAAAAAAAGTAGCTGGATACTTAGCCGATGACTTCAAACAATTTTATGGCTCCAACACCAACAAAGACGCTAAAGGCGGCGACAAACAAAATTTTTTGGATGACGTTAAGTTTTGGAAAGACAATTTTTCCTATCTGAGTTTAACAAGATCCCCGGGTGCTTACCCAGATGCATTGGAATATAAAGATGGAGCCAATGATGATGTTGTTTGGGTGCAAACTTGGGAGCATTTAAAAGGCGTACATAACAAAACGGGTGTTAAATTAGACAATCCGGTTCACAGATTGTTCATTGTTGACAAAAACAACAAAATAAAAACAATGATTAATTATTTTGACCGCAACGCTTATCGTGAAATCGGCAATAGCAATAATGAAAGAAAAAACGGAACTATCTATAACAATCACGAATATATTAACAAAGTGAGAAGAATGATTTACGCTTTTGAAAATAAAGATTACGAAACCGCCTATAGTTTTTATGATGATAAGGCGCAATTTAGCAGCAGCAATATGCCTCCTGATGCGAAAGAGTTAACTTTAACTCAAATGAAAGAAGAAGACAAAAAGATTTTGGAAAAATTTGAAATTACAAGTATTGATGTAACAGGATATCCGGATTATTTACATTATGAAATGGGAGACGCAAAGGTTGTGCAATCTTGGTGGAACTATAGATTTATCAGAAAATCTGATAAAAAGAATATTGTAGTACCCGTATTTTATATACACAATTTTAATGATGAAGGCAAAATAACTTCTGAATTAATCTATTACAGTGAAAAAATGCTGGAATAATAACAATACTTTTTAAAAAAATTAAATAAAAAAAGGCTGAAACAAAATGTTTCGGCCTTTTTTTATAGAAGAGGCGGATTCCGATAGCTATCGGAATGAACCTCTTTCGTACAAGAGGCGGGTTCCGATAGCTATCGGAATGAACCCGTCAGTAATATCTAGCTTTTAATTTCTCAACTAATTCAGGGTATTTCATTAAGTTTTCAATGAAAATTTTACTTTTCATTCTTTTAATATGTTTTTCAACGTCTCTGGCTTGTTGATATCCTAAATTTTCAATTTCTAATAATAATACCCAATCCTTAGCTTTTGAAGTAAAACTATTTTCAAAAGTGCCATTGTTATGCTCAAACAATCTGTTTTCCAAATTTTTGCAACTGCCATTAAAATGACTGTCAAGAGAATTTGAGTATAAAATATAAACGTAAGCCATTTAATGATTGTTTAAATTAAAAAACCCTTGATAATCATTCGATTATCAAGGGTTTTATAGAAAAGGCGGGTTCCGATAGCTATCGGAATGAACCTCTTTCGTACAAGAGGCGGGACTTGAACCCGCACGAGCCTTACAGCTCACTGGATTTTAAGTCCAGCGTGTCTACCAATTCCACCACTCCTGCATTGGTATTTTAAATTACAGAGCGAAAGACGGGATTTGAACCCGCGACCCCCACCTTGGCAAGGTGGTGCTCTACCCCTGAGCTACTTTCGCAATTACTACTAATGAACATCCATTTAATTGCTTAAATGAGACGGCAAATTTAAAACATTTCTACTAACTGCAAAGATAATTTTTAATTTTATTTAAAAGAATTTTTTAATCCACTTGTTTTAAGGTTGTAATTCTGTAATAATAAAATATATTTGCACTATTTTAAACAATTTTAATGCAAATAACCTCAAAATACATTCCTCAGAAGGTGAATTTTTCAGCAGTATTCAGTGATTTTAAGCAGTTAACCAAAGTGGGTTTATCACTAAGTGTAGTGTTTTCATCATTGGCTGGCTATTTATTGGCTGTTGAAGAAATTAAGATTTCAATCCTTATTTTACTGGCAATTGGCGGCTATTTAATGGTTGGTGCTTCAAATGCTTTCAACCAAATTATTGAAAAAGATACCGATGCATTAATGAAACGAACTATGAACCGGCCTTTGCCAACAGGCAGAATGCACGTTTCAATGGCGATGGTGATTGCGGTTTCATTTACCATTTTGGGCTTGGCCATTTTATACAGCATCAATCCAAAAAGCGCCTTGTTTGGCGCCATATCTATTTTTTTATACACCAGTGTTTACACGCCGTTAAAATCGATAACGCCTTTGGCCGTTTTTGTTGGCGCCATTCCAGGAGCCATTCCTTTTATGTTGGGTTGGGTTGCCGCAACCAATGATTTTTCGATTGAACCGGGGATGCTGTTTTTAATTCAGTTTTTTTGGCAATTCCCGCATTTTTGGGCAATCGCCTGGCTTCAGTATGATGAATATAAAAAAGCAGGCTTTAACTTAATGCCAATGGGACAAAAAAATAAAAAAGCAGTGGTGCAAATTATTATTTATACAGTTTGTTTAATCATAGTTTCTGTAATTCCTGTTTTAAAATTGACAGGAAATTTTTATATTTATCCGGTCACAGCAATCATTGTGGCATTATTGGGCGGCGTGATGTTATTTTATGCCGTTAAATTGTATAAAAACCAAACCAATATAGAAGCCCGTCAGTTAATGCTGTCAAGCGTTTTGTACATTACCTTGATACAGGTTATTTATGTGGTGGACAAGTTTTACATTAAAATTTTGAATTACGTCCCGATAGCTATCGGGATATGATGAATGTTAAATTATAAATAATTAAAAACAAATCAACAGTTCAACAATTAAACGATTAAACGATTAAACAATCTTATGAAACAAACCTTAGACCAAGAATACAAACAAGCCAAAAGAAAGTCGGCAAAACCTATGTTGTGGGTTTCTATGGTGAGTATGACGATGATGTTTGCCGGACTCACAAGTGCTTATGTGGTAAGCAGAAAACGTGCAGATTGGGTTTCCTTCGATTTGCCGCAGGCTTTTTATATCAGCACGCTTCTAATTGTGTTGAGCAGCCTCACTTTTATGCTGGCAAAATATTTCATCAAAAAAGATAACCGACCAGTAACAAGCGCTTTTTTAATGTCGACCTTGTTTTTGGGACTTGGTTTTGTGTTTTTTCAGTTTGAAGGATTTAGCGAATTATTAAAATCGGGATTGTTTTTCGCAGGTGAATTTAGCACGGTAAAATCCTCTTTCATTTATGGCATTACCATCGCCCATTTGGCGCACGTTGCTGCAGGAATTGTGGTGTTGTCTGTGGTAATTTTCAATCACTTCAATAAAAAATATTCAGCAAATGACACGCTTGGACTTGAATTAGGCGCCATTTTCTGGCATTTTGTGGATATTCTTTGGATATATTTGTTTTTATTTTTCTATTTTATTAGATAATAAAAAATATGTACTTTTGGCGGAACTATAACTAAAAATCAAAACAAACTTTTATGGAAGTAACTATTCCTACTGAAAATAATGGAACATCCTGGAAAGGCGGAAACGAAAAACCATTAGGTGCAAGCTATGGTAAAATGATGATGTGGTTCTTTATTTTATCAGATGCGCTTACATTTTCGGGTTTTTTGGGTGCGTATGGCTTAATGCGTTTTAAATTTCACGATTCCTGGCCAATAGCCGACGAAGTTTTTACACACTTTCCTTTTTTACATGGTTTCCACGCTCCTATGTATTATGTGGCGTTAATGACGTTCATTTTGATATTTTCATCGGTAACGATGGTGTTGGCGGTTGACGCAGGCCACCAAATGAACAAAAAGAAGGTGACTTTTTACATGTTGCTGACCATTTTAGGCGGTGCAATATTCTTGGGTTCACAAGCTTGGGAATGGAAAAACTTTATAAACGGAACTTACGGTGCCGTTAAACTGAACGACGGAAAAATAATTCAATTTATTGATGCCACCGGAGAACAAATCACTTTAGAAAGTTTTGTGAAATCGCTGCCCTCAGAAAGAACTCGACATACAGAAAATAAAGGATTGTGGTTTGTAAAAGAAGCTAAATTGCCTCCTTTCACCTTAAATGAAGTTGTTGAAAGCTTTAAGTCAAATCCGGCAATTTCTATAAGAACCGAGCTCATAAATCCCGAAACAAAAGCAAAAACCATTATTCCGCACAGTGAGGCGATGGGTTTTTTAAATGAAGCGAAATCGGTGGTTATGGGCGCCAATTTAAGAGAAAATGAATACGGAAAAACACTGTTCGCCAATTTCTTTTTCTTTATCACAGGTTTCCACGGATTTCACGTTTTATCGGGTGTAATCATCAATATTATTATCTTTTTTAATGTGATTATCGGCACTTATGAACGAAGAGGACATTATGAAATGGTTGAAAAAGTTGGACTTTATTGGCACTTTGTAGATTTGGTTTGGGTATTTGTATTCACTTTCTTCTACTTGGTTTAATTCATAAAAAGACATTAAAATGACACACGCACAAGAACATACATCACACACAAAATTAATTTGGAAAGTATTCGCCATACTTTCTGTAATCACCATTGTTGAAGTTGCTTTGGGAATCACAAAACCTGCCGCACTTTATTTAACCAAATTTTTAGGCACAAGTCCTTTAAATATCATTTTCCTTGTTTTAACTATTGTTAAAGCCTATTACATCACCTGGTTTTTTATGCATATGGCCGATGAAAAAAAGGGTTTAAGAAGAGCTGTGGTTTGGACTGCGGTTTTCTTAATCATATTTTTAGCCACTTTATTGCTGATTGAAGGGAGCTACATCAACGATATTTTAGGTCCGCTGACAAAGTGGAACTACTAATATTTAAAATAATTAAATGAATAAGGTGGCTTTTTTGACCACCTTTTTTTATTTTTGCAAAAAACACAATGAAAAAATTCTGCGTACTTTTTAGTCTGTTTATATTGCCTTTGGTATTTTACATATTTCTTTCAAAAGGAATCTACAAATATTCAAATTTGCCTATTTTAACTAAAGATGTGGTTGATTTAAAAATCATTTCTCTGGATACAGATGCCTCTTTTTCTGAAAAACTGACCGTTATTTGTTTTTTGGGAAGCGATATCAAAAATGCAAAAGCAAGTCTTTTTAATTTAAATCAGACTATTTACAAAAGGTATTATTCAAAACCATATTTTCAGATGGTTGCCATTCTTCCGCAGGGATTGGAAAATGAATACAACGAAACAATTCAAGAGCTTTCGGCCTTTACAGATATCAGCAAATGGCATTTTATTTACGCCAGTCCGCAAAATATCAACTTGCTTTTTAACAGTTTTCAAACGCCTAATTTATTAAATGAAAACCTTTATTCGGAAAATGCGTATATTGTGGATATGGAATTGCGTTTGCGCGGAAGAAAAGATGATGAAGACACCAAAGGCGGAAAATTATATGGCTCTAATATGAAATCGGTTGCCATATTGAAGAATAAAATGAAAGACGATATTGACATTATTTATTATCAATTGAAAAAATCGGCTGAAAAACAGGAAAGAAGAAAACGGGAAATTTAATTAAAGAAATGAAACGAGCATAACAAATTTTGATACACAAAGGAATGATTAATGGCGAACAGCATCTGTTACCGCTAAAAAATAAAATTTAAACAGATGAAAAAATACTCTTACATAGGCATTGCATTTATTATTTTAATCTTCGGAATTTATGCCATTCCAAAAATTGTAAACAGATTTAAAACACCCGAATTAATTACAATCGCCAAAGTTCCTCCGTTTGAATTCACCAATCAGGACGGCAAATTGATTAACAATTCATTTTATGAAGGAAAAGTGTATGTGGTAGAATTTTTCTTCACCACCTGCCCTACCATTTGTCCGATAATGAATGAAAATATGTTGAAAATACAAAATGAGTTTTACGGAAATCTGGATTTTGGCATCGCATCTTTCAGTATCAATCCGAAACACGACACGCATGAAATTTTAAAGGAATATGCCAAATCACACGGTGCAACTTCGCAAAACTGGAACTTTTTAACGGGCGAACAGGATGAAATTTATGAATTGGCAAATACCGGATTTACCTTGTATGCCGGAGAAGACAGCAATGCCGAGGGCGGATTTGAGCATTCGGGCATGTTTGCTTTGGTGGATAAAAAAGGAAACATTCGCTCGAGATTGGATGAATACGGAAATCCGATTGCATTTTACGACGGGCTCGATCCAAAAGGTGTGCAACAAATTAAAGAGGACATTAAAATACTTTTAAAAGAATAATGGAAACAACGGCAAAAAAATACAATATTTGGATTATCATTTTATCAATTGCCATTCCGGTGGTGGTTGCGATATTGTTTACCGTAAAAATTGACGTGCAGCTTCCTGTTTTTCTGCCGCCAATTTACGCCACGCTCAATGCTTTTACAGCGTTGATGTTGGTTTTGGCATTTTGGGCAGTTAAAAACCAAAAAATAGCCTTGCATGAAAAACTGATGAAAACAGCCATTGGATTTTCTGTATTGTTTTTGGTGCTTTATGTGGCTTATCATATGACTTCAGATTCCACCAAATTTGGCGGAGAAGGCACCATAAAAACGGTTTATTTCGTGATTTTAATCACGCACATTATATTGTCGGTAATTGTAATTCCTTTTGTTTTGGTGACTTATGTAAGAGCCATCACAAATCAGGTGGAACTTCATAAAAAAATAGCGCGTTTTACCTTTCCGTTGTGGCTTTATGTGGCGGTAACCGGCGTGGTAGTTTATGTGATGATTTCGCCTTATTATTAGGCCCCCTAACCCCCGAAGGGGGAATTTAATTATGGAAGATCAATAATAAGGAAATTAATGACAAACAGGTTGCCGCAGTTTTTTTTTGCAAAAACTTCGCAATGACGAAATCGATACACGATTAAACAATAGATATATACTCATGAAAAAAATAGCGTTTTCCATATTATTTCTGCTATTTATTCAAATGGCCAATGCGCAATGCGCGATGTGTAAAGCGGTTGTTGAAAGCGGCGGTGACGTGGATGCGGCTGAAGGCTTAAATTCGGGTATTTTATACTTAATGGTGTTTCCTTACCTTCTGGTTGGCACTTTATTTTTTTTTATCATCAGAAATAAAATAAAGAAAAACAAAATCGGCAAAAATTAATATTGGAAAAGGGACCGAAGACGGGAGACGGAAGACCGAAAACGGAAGATCAATAGCTGTATTTTAATGCTGGGTGAAAAAAGAAATTGAATTGGGTTTTGGTTAACATTTGATTTAGACATTATAAAAATCGTAAATCCGTCACCCTGAGCGCAGTCGAAGGGCAGAGATCGTAATTAAATTTTGCGTTAGGGAGTGCAGTGGAAAACCTTTTTGCGCTTTTTCAGCGAAAAAAGTTTGGAACGGAAAGCCCGACCCGCATGTGGCGGGGAACGCCCAATAAAAAGCCAGGCTGACCCAAAATAAAAATTAACATTTTCATAAGTGATTTAATATGTAACAAATGCTAAATTTAGTCGTCATATACAAAAATCAACATCACCTATAAACTCAGTTATATACAATGAGAACAAAAATTGTCGGTATTTTGGCGTTTTTTTTATTTATAAACGCAAATGCACAAGATAAAAAATGGACACTACAGGAATGTGTCGACTATGCTTTAGAACACAATATTTCCATAAAACAGCAGGAACTTAGCAAAGAATTGGTTGAAGAAGACATTACCATTGCGAAAGGTAATTTTTATCCGTCTTTAAATTCTTCGGTTACACAAAACTGGAATTTCGGATCTTATATTGATAATTACGGCGGTCGGGTTTCAAGAGACAGCCGTTCTAACAGTTTCGGATTAAATTCAAATGTTACGCTGTACAACGGAAACAGAAATAAAAACAATTTGTTGCAGGTACAAAAAAGTTTGGAAGCAGCCGGATTTAATTTAGAAGAAAATAAAAACGGCATTATGCTGTATGTTGTTAATTTCTATTTAAATGTTTTGCTGAACAAAGAAAGCATTGTTATTGCGCAAGATCAGATTGAGATCAGCAAAAAACAGGTTGAAAGAGCAAAGACCTTGGTTGAAGCCGGCTCACAGCCAAGAACAACACTTTTGGAAGCAGAAGCTACTTTGGCGGCGAATGAGCAACAATTGACCACTGCAAATAATACGCTGGATCTATCATTACTGAGTTTGGCGCAATTGTTACAGGTTTCCCATAAAGGATTTGATGTGCAAGATGTGCCGTTAACCATTAATTCCGCTTCGTTAATTTATAATGATACCGATGTAATTTTTAATACCGCGGTTGCCAATTTACCTGAAATTAAAAGTGCCCAAATAGCTGTTGAACGTTCAGAAATTGGCGTGGAAATTGCAAAAGGCGCTTATTATCCTTCGCTTTCTTTTGGAGCAGGATTGGGAACTTCTTACCAACACAACCAAGGTGAAAAGGATGTTAGGCCAATTATTGATGAAAATAATAATGTTGTTTATGTACCAAACGGTTTTGGGACACAGGTGGAAGACAATTTGGGATATAATTTCGGATTTTCTTTAAACATTCCAATTTTTAACCGATTTCAAACAAAATCGAACGTGGCAAAAGCCCAGATAAATCAAGAAATAGCCGTCTTGCAATTACAAGACAAACAGGTTAAATTAAGAGAAACCATTGAAAAAGCCTATGCTGATGCAAAAGCTTCTTTAGATCAGTATATTTCGGCAGAAAAATCGTTACTTGCACAAAACGAATCTTATAAAAACGCACAAATTAGTTTTGATAACGGTGCAATGACTTCTTTTGATTTTGACCAGGTGAGAAACAGGTTGGTAAACGCGCAAGCGTCTATGGCCAATGCAAAATACAATTTTGTTTTCAGAACGAAATTGTTAGAATATTATTTAGGAATTCCTATTGTTCTGGAATAATCCTATCCCCAACCCTTTCCTAAGGAAAGGGAGTTTGATTTGGAATAAATCCAAATATATTGCGTTTAATTTTTAATTCACGGTAACATCCAACGCAAAACGTTGGATGTTTTTTTTTATCACTATTGAATTAAGTATCTTTGCCTCCGTTGACAATTATTAAACTTTTAACTTTCGATATTTAACTTTTAATATTTTTATCTTTTGATTTTAAACATAGAAACTGCGACAAAAAATTGCTCGGTGAGCATTTCAAAAGAAGGCAAAACCATTGCGTTGAAGGAATTGAACGACGGCAATTATTCGCACGCCGAAAAATTGCATAAATTGATTGAGCAGGTTGCTTTGGAAGCGAAAATTGAATTGTCTGATTTAAAAGCCATTGCCGTAAGCAAAGGTCCGGGTTCTTATACAGGTTTGCGCATTGGCGTTTCGGCGGTTAAAGGCTTGTGTTTTGCCTTAGATATTCCAATGATTTCTGTAAACACCCTACAATCTTTGGCGCTTTCTGTTTCCATTGACAAAGGCTATAAAATTCCGCTTTTGGATGCAAGAAGAATGGAAGTTTACAGCCAGGTTTTTAATGATAAAAACGAAAAAATAAGAGACGTTCACGCAGAAATAATTGATTCCGATTCTTTTTCGGAATTTTTAAATGCTGATAAAGTTTATTTTTTTGGAGACGGTGCCGAAAAATGCAAAGAAATTATCACGCATAAAAATGCTGTTTTTATTGACAATAAATTTCCTTCGGCAAAAGAAATGTCGGTGATAACTTTTGAAAAATTCCTCAAAAACGAGTTTGAAGATGTTGCTTATTTTGAGCCTTTTTATTTGAAGGAATTTATTGGCGGAATCTCTAAAAAGTAATAAGTCGGCTTTAAAAAATCTTTGGGTAAAAATTGGGGAACCAACAAAAAACTTAAATATTTTTATCCTTTTCTTGAAAATTTATCGATGAGTTCAAACAACAATTTTCGATCCAAAGGCTTTGTTAAATAAGCGTCAAATCCAAGGGCTAAGGCATTTGCTTTATCGGTTTCCATCGCGAAAGCAGAAAGTGCAATAACCGGCAGTGAAGGCCTTAACTTTTTAATTTCTTTCATAGCTTCATTGCCATCCATCACCGGCATTTTTATATCCATAAGCACCAACTGAATTTCAGGATGGCTTTGTACCAATTCCAATGCTTTTTTACCGTTAACGGCTTCTATAATTTTAAAATTGGTTGATGAGAATAACTCTGAGATATACATCATATTGTATTCTTCGTCTTCGGCCACTAAAATAGTTATCGCGTTGTTCTTCACTTGAATGATTGTTTTTTGTTCTTCAATAAAAGTTGAAATTATAGGTGCTTTTGCCTTATTGTAAGGGGTTGTAAAGTAAATGGATGTTCCTTGATTGCTCGAATTTAACCAAATTTCCCCATTAAACAATTCAACAATTTTTTTGGTAATCGCCAAACCAAGTCCGGTTCCTTTGTGTTGTTTGCTTAAATCGAGGTTTCCCTGCGAAAATCGATCGAAAATTTTATTTTGTAAATTTGCTTCAACCCCAATTCCTGTGTCTTTTACGTAAAATTGCAAGTTGTCTTCAATCAATTCATACCCAAATGTAATGCTTCCGGTATCTGTAAATTTAAACGCATTTGACAGCAGGTTTGTGAGCACCTGATTGAGTTTTGTTTTATCGGTTTCAACAGAGCTCTTAAAATTTTCCAATCCTTTTTCACAAATTAATTGGATATTGCTTTCCTTGGCGATTGGCTTGTAAAAGGTCATCAATTCATCGAACATTTTATTTAGGTTTATAGATTCTAAATTAAGTGTTTCTAAACCCGCCTCGATTTTTGAAATATCTAAAATATCATTTACGATTGAAAGTAGCCTTTTGCTGCTTTTAATGACAATGTTCGCATATTCTTTTTGTTTCTCTTTGGTAATATTCGGATCCAGGCATAGCTCTGAAAATCCAATAATCCCGTTCATTGGTGTCCTGATTTCGTGACTCATATTTGCCAAAAAAGCAGACTTTAGACGATCCGATTCCTGGGCTTGAAGCAAGGCTTTGTTAAGTTCGTTTTCAACTTTTTTACGCTGTATGGTGGTGCTAATTTGGTCGGCCACAAACTCCAGCAATTGCATGTCATCTTCAGTATAGGCGTTTTCATCCTCATAACTTTGCACCACAATGGCGCCAATGCATTTATCTTGAATCATTAAAGGCACACCTACCCAAATTTTTGCATATTCGCCAATTAGTGTCACAATATTTTTGTTGATAAGTTCCTGATGTGCCTCCTGGTTTAAAATTAAGGGTTTTTTTGATTTTATGACATATCCCGTTAAGGAGTTTTTTGCGGAGAATTCTTCCACTTCCTCTCTGTCATCCACAAAAACGGGTGTGGTAATCATATCGGTTTCTTCATTGTGAATCGCGATATAAAAATTGCTGGTGTCAATTATTTTATGCAATTCATTTCTTACAAACAAGCTAAATTCCTTGAAATCACTGGTGATTAATGCGGCTTTAGAGATGTTGTAAAGCACATCTTCCAAAATTTCTTTCTTAACCCTTTCCGTAATATCTGATATGACGACGTGAACAGTGACGCCTTCATCTTCTTTGTTAATCCTTGTAAGCGTTATTTCGGTTGGAAAAACACTTCCATTTTTATTTTGATGGATCCATCTAAATCTATTACTGCCCATTTCTAAGGTGATTTTCATCATTTCTTCTGCTTTTTCAAAAGAATTGGCACCATCTGGCTGAGTTTTGGGTGAAAGTTGTGCTGGACTGGCAAATAAAAGCGTTTCCCTGTCCAAACCAAACATTTTTACGGCAGCTTCATTGCATTCCACAAAATAGCCATCTTTTATAATAAGCACCGCATCAACGGATTTCTCAAAAATGTCCTTATATTTTCTCTCAGATTTTTCAAGTAATTGTTTTGATTTGATGCGCTCAGTAATGTCATCAACCAAAGACGCAACACCAGTTACATTGCCGGCGGCATTTTTTAATATCACATTGTACCAAACGCAGGTAATGGTTTCTCCGCTTTTTGTTATATTTTCATTTGTATTTCTATGACTGGTTTCCTGAGTTAACAAATGCTCCCTAATTTTTTGCATTTCGGAAATTAAATGGGATGGCGTAATTAAATCTTTGATGCTATTTACTTTTGCTTCTTCAGCTGAATACCCAAAAATACGTTCGGCAGAGCTGTTCCATTCCAACACGTTAAAATCTGCATCCCAAATGATGGATGCTAACGGCGTGTGGTTAAATTGGTCTTTTAGGCGTTGAGTGCTCTCAAAAAACAAATCTTCGGCCTTTTTACGTTCTGTAATATCTTCTGAAATCCCCTGAATATGGGTAATTTCATTGGCGGTGTTTTTAACAATATCTAAATTGGCGCGAATCCATTTTACATCGCCATTTTTTGTTAAAATTCGGAGAGGTTGAAGTTTTAATTCATTTGAATTTTTGTTTTTCAAAAATTTTATGAATTCCTTACTCGCCCATTCTAAATCCTCTTTATAAATCAATTGGTACAATTTAACGGTGCCTGCAAGGATTTCATGGTGTGTATACCCAAATAAATTATGTGAGTTTTCTGAAGTAAACACTATAGGAAAATCGTGTTTATTTTCACATAAAAAAGCAACCGAGGAACTTTTATTGATAATATTATACGCTGCTTTTATTTTATGTTCTGTTTCTTTTTTGTCCGTTGTTTCATGAAAAAACATAAGGACTCCCTCTTGCGAAGGAATTATTCTGTTTTCAAACCACTTATCCCAAGGCGCAAAATAATTTTCAAAACTTAGAGGTTTTCCTTTTGTGATTGCTTTTTGGTAATTGTCATAAAACAAATCGCCTTCTTTTTCCGGAAATTCTGTCCAAATATGTTTACCAATAAGTTCCTGAGCATTTTTACCCAATAAATCCGCTGCTTTTTCATTTACATAAATGTAATTTGAGTCGCGGTCCAGTATCACCAAGCCGTCTTTAATGCTTGCTAGGGTATTTGATAAAAAGTTTTGGGCGATATTTAGTTTTTGTTCATTTTGGACACGCTCTGTTATATTTTCAACCGAAACAATTACATTTTCAAGAGTGTCTTCGCTTCCGTCAATTACATTAAATTTAACCAATGTGTTAATTTCAATACCATCTAAAGTTTTATTGACACTTTCTATTTCCGTTGCTTTTTTGCCCAATAAAATATCAACGAGCAATTTAGTAAAACCAGTATTGGAATTTTCGGTAAATACTTTGGGTAAATTATCCAACAAATCTTCTTTACTTTTGGCGTTGTATAATTTTACAGCTGCATTATTTACCTCTTTTACAGTGATTAATGAAGCTAATTTCGTTAAAGTGTCTGGATTCTCAGCGATAAAAGTTTTAATATTGGTGTTGCTTTCTTTTACAAGAACATCTATTTTTTTCTTAACTTCAGAAAAATCCTCAATCCAAAGCGAAATAGGGGCATATTCAAAAAAGGTGAAATATTTCTTATGTACTACTGAAGTATTTTTCATAATATCTTCGTGAATAATCATTTTGGGGTCAATACTTTTCATTATTTCACTATTAGGGGTTTAGCGGTAAAAATACAATTTATTTTTTATATATATTTTATTATAACAATTTAAAATTTAGGTACTTATCTTGTCAATTTAACAAAATCACTTTTTTGGCAAAATAAGTTTAAAACTCGAACCTTTTTCAAAAATGCTGTTAACTGCAATCTTTCCTTTATGTAGTTCCATAATTTTCTTGGCAATGGCCAATCCCAAACCAATACATTTTTGTTTGTCTTCAGAATAGGTATTGACTACATAAAATTCTTCAAAAATATGGGGCAAATCCGCTTCAGAAATTCCAATTCCTTGGTCGGTGATAGTGGTTTCAACGGTATTTTTAAGTTCTTCAACGGTAATTTTTATGGTTGAATTTTCATTGGAATATCGCATTGCGTTGTTTAAAACGGCGCTTAAAGCCTGGGAAATTTCATTCCTGTCAAGTGTTAAAAAAATATCGTTTGAAGGAACATTGACTTCCAAACCAATATTTTTTTCAGATGCTTTCGTTCTAAAATCGTTTATAAGCGATTTTACCAATTCAACATAATTAACTTGCTCGGTTTTTAAGGTGAAATTTGGCGATTGAACTCTTGTGTATTTTGAAACAGTATCTAGAAAGGCCAAAGAAAATGTCGCTGAATTTTTAATAATTTGTATATGTTTCCCCAATTTTTCAATAGAATAATCTTCAAGGTCTTCCAGCATCATTTCTGAAAAAGAAAATATGACACCCACAGGATTTTTCAAATTATGGGTTAATTTGCCAAGAATTTTTGAATTGGTTTCAACGACCGTATTGAGCTCATTAGATTTACTTTTAAGCTTTAAGCTAAGATCTATTATTTTTTCTTCCAATGCCGGAATATATTTTTCAGAATTTTCCTCTTTTTTTGCCAAACCCAAGTAATTTTAAGTAAATATAATTTTAATTTAACTAGTTTCAAATTTTTATTTCCGCATTTTTCAAAAGATTTATTCAACCAATAATGAAGCCAAATAGAAAAAGTATTAAAAGTTACTCGGTTTTTTCATTACTTTTACCTTCCAAATGTTTAAAAAACAAAAAAATGTCTACAGCAAAAAAAGACTATAAGAGAATTACCACCAAAAGTGTGGTGGAAATGAAAAAAAATGGTGAAAAAATTGCGATGCTTACCGCTTATGATTATACGATGGCAAAAATTATTGACAATGCCGGAGTTGATATTATTTTGGTGGGAGATTCGGCCTCTAATGTGATGGCTGGCCACGAAACCACCTTACCAATTACGTTGGATCAAATGATTTATCACGCAAGTTCTGTGGTAAGGGCGATTCACAGAAGTTTGGTGGTGGTAGATTTGCCTTTCGGAAGTTATCAGGGAAATTCAAGAAATGCATTGGATTCTTCTATCCGAATTATGAAAGAATCTGGCGGCCACGCGGTGAAATTAGAAGGCGGAAGTGAAATTAGCGAATCCATTGTCAGAATTTTAACAGCAGGAATTCCAGTAATGGGACATTTGGGATTGACCCCACAATCTATTTATAAATTTGGTACTTACACGGTTAGGGCGAAGGAAGAAGAAGAAGCCGAAAAATTAAAAGAAGATGCGTTATTGTTGGAGAAATTGGGTTGTTTTGCCTTGGTATTAGAGAAAGTTCCTGCAAAATTGGCCCAAGAAATTGCAGAAAGTATTTCAATTCCGGTTATTGGAATTGGCGCCGGAAATGGTGTGGACGGGCAAGTATTAGTAACGCACGATATGCTAGGAATGACCCACGAATTTCATCCGCGATTTTTGCGCCGCTATATGGATTTATATACCGATATGACCAAAGCTTTTGAAAGCTATATTGCCGATGTTAAAAGCCTTGATTTCCCTAGTGATGAGGAGCAATATTAAAATCAATTAAGCCCAACATCATTAAGTTAAGGCAATAATTGTTGTTGCTTTGCCTGTTGGCTGTCGCTCGTGCCATACAAAGGCGGAATTGCAATAAACTTGGCCAGCATAATGAGATTTCTCATCCTTTGGAAGGACAAAAATAATGTATAAATATCTTAACTTAATGACATTGGACTTCCGGGATTGGCAGCCTATTCCAACATCGAAGAAAGCTCAAACCAACGCCCTTCTTTTTGATCAATTTTTTCGTTGATTTCCTGCAATTTTAATGATAATTCATTAATTTCTTCCACAGAAAGTGAAGCGTCTAAAAATTTTGCTTCAATGTCGCTTTTTTGCGTTGTTAAAGCTTCAATTTCGCTTTCAATATTGTCGAATTCCTTTTTTTCTTTAAACGACAATTTTGCTTTATTGTCTGTTTTATTGGTAATTTTGGTTCTGGAATCGGTATTTTTCATCGCCGTATTTTCTTCCGCAGGTTTTGAATCATCATACACTTTGTAATCGGTATAATTTCCTGGGAAATCTTCAATAACGCCATCGCCTTTAAACACAAAAAGATGGTCCACAATTTTATCCATAAAATATCGGTCGTGAGAAACCACGATCAAACATCCCGGAAAATCGAGCAAAAAGTTTTCCAGCACGTTCAAGGTCTCAATATCCAAATCGTTTGTGGGCTCATCCAAAATTAAAAAGTTCGGATTTTGGATTAAAACCGTACACAAATACAAACGTTTTCTTTCGCCGCCGCTTAATTTCTCCACAAAATCGTACTGTCTTGATCGGCTGAACATAAAGCGTTCCAGAAGCTGAGCGGCCGAAATTTTTCGTCCTTTGGTCAGCGGAATGTATTCCCCAAACTCCTTGATCACCTCAATCACTTTTTGGCCGGGTTTTATTACGATGCCGTCTTGCGAATAATGTCCGAATTTTATGGTTTCCCCAATCACCACTTTGCCCGAATCAACAGGAATTTGTCCGGTGAGCATTTTGATGAATGACGATTTTCCCGTACCGTTTTTGCCTATAATTCCAATGCGTTCGTTCCTTTTGAAAACATAATCGAACCTGTCCAAAATTTTCAAATCGCCAAACGATTTTGAAACGTGGTGAAATTCTGCAATTTTTGAACCCAAACGCTCCATATCAATTTCAAGTTGCACTTTATGGTTGTCTCTTCGTTTGTGCGCTTCTTCCTTGATGATAAAAAAATCGTCAATCCGCGATTTGGATTTTGTGGTACGCGCTTTTGGCTGTCTGCGCATCCATTCCAATTCTTTCACAAACAGGTTTTTTGCTTTATCAACACTTGCCTGTTCAATCGCCAGTCGCTCTTCTTTTTTCTCTAAAAAATAGGAATAATTTCCTTTGTAAGTATATAAATTTCCTTGGTCTAATTCTATTATTTCATTGCAAACACGCTCTAAAAAATACCTGTCGTGCGTCACCATCAACAGGGTGACTTTTTCTTTTTGAAAATAGTTTTCAAGCCATTCAATCATCTCTAAATCCAAATGGTTGGTGGGCTCATCCAAAATTAACAGGTCCGATTTATGGATTAAAATCACCGCCAAAGACAATCTTTTGCGCTGTCCGCCCGAAAGCGAACTCACTTTTTGCGTTAAATCGTCTAATTTTAATTTCGATAAAATTTGTTTGTATTGGGTCTCAAAATCCCAGGCGTTAAGCCTGTCCATTTTTTCAAAAGCCACTTGGTAAGCCTTTTCATCATTGGGATTGTGCAACGCTTTTTCATATTCTTCAATCACTTTTAACGTCTCGTTATCCGAATTAAAAATGGTTTCCTCCACCGTTAAATTATCGTCCAAATTGTCTTCCTGCGACAAATATTCAATTTTTATGCCCTTGCGCGACACCACTTGTCCGCTGTCCGGGGTCGCCAATCCGGCAATAATATTTAAAATGGTGGTTTTTCCGGTCCCGTTTTTGGCAATAAATGCAATTTTTTGGTCTTTATTTATGCCGAAAGAAACATTGCTAAAAAGCGCCACTTCACCAAAAGATTTCGATATATTTTCAACGGATAAATAATTCATATTTCAAATTTTTGCAAAAGTACGCAATAAAAGTGAGAATTAATTTTGACAAAACACCTTGAAATATTAGGGCGCTCCCAGACAAGCAATGTTATTAAGTTAAGATATTTATACCTTGTTTTTGTCTTCACAGCCACGAGGAATCTCATCGATTTACGATTTTTGATTTACGATTTTTGATGTACCGCTGGAGCGAGCTCACGCTAGAAGGTAGTGCTTTTTGTCTCTTATCTTACTTCATTTTCCTCAACAATTCCCCCTTCGGGGGGCTTAACTCATTTTCGACTGAAAAGCCAGAGCGTACAATTTTATTTGCTTAATCATTGAGACCAATCCGTTGGCGCGGGTTGGCGATAAATGTTCTTTCAGGCCAATTTTATCCACAAAATATAAATCGGCATCAAGAATAGCTGCAGGTTTTTGGTTGTTGAAAACGCGCAACAAAAGCGCCACAATTCCTTTGGTTAAAATGGCATCGCTGTCGGCCGTAAATTTAATTTTGTCGCCTTCAAATTCAGAATGCAACCAAACTTTCGATTGGCAGCCAGAAATTAAATTCGAATCGGTTTTAAATTCATCCGCAATCATTGGCAGCGATTTTCCCAATTCTATAATATATTCATAGCGTTCCATCCAATCTTCAAAAAAGGAAAACTCATCTATAATTTCTTCTTGTATTTCTTTGATAGTCATTTTTTAAACTTATTTTTGCAAAAGTAAACACATCTATATTCTAAAAAAAATATTAGACAAATTAATCCCGTTTAGATGCGTGTTAACTATCATAAAATATGAGTAAACTACTAATTATTGGAACCGTTGCTTTTGACGCCATTGAAACACCGTTTGGAAAAACGGACAAAATTTTAGGAGGTTCCGCAACCTATATTTCACTTTCCGCATCACAATTTGGCATTTATTCAGGAATTGTTTCTGTTGTTGGAGGCGATTTTCCGAAGAAATATTTAGAAAAATTAAATCTCAGAAACATCAATACCGATGGTATTGAAATTATTGAGAACGAAAAAACGTTTTTCTGGAGCGGCAAATATCACAACGATTTAAATTCGCGTGACACTTTAATCACCGATTTAAACGTACTGGCAAATTTTAAGCCTGTTGTTCCCGAAGATTTTACGGATACCGATTATTTAATTTTAGGAAATTTACATCCTGCTGTTCAAATGTCGGTGATCAATCAAATTCCAAAACGCCCAAAATTGGTGGTGTTGGACACGATGAATTTTTGGATGGACAATACCTGGAGCGAATTGATGGAAGTGATTGCGAAAATAGATGTAATTACCATCAATGATGAAGAAGCGCGCCAACTTTCCGGAGAATATTCTTTGGTAAAAGCGGCTCAAAAAATTCAGGAAATGGGACCGAAATACGTGGTCATCAAAAAAGGCGAACACGGCGCTTTGTTGTTTAACGGCGAAAACGTGTTTTTTGCGCCTGCATTGCCGTTGGAAGAAGTTTTCGATCCAACCGGAGCGGGAGACACTTTTGCGGGCGGATTTATTGGACATATCACAAAAACAGAAGATATTTCATTTGAAAACATGAAACGCGCGGTGATTGCAGGATCAAATTTGGCTTCGTTTTGTGTGGAGAAATTTGGCACCGAACGCATGGAAAATTTAACACACCAGGAAATACAAAAACGATTATTGCAATTTAAACAATTGACACAATTTGAAATTGAATTAAATTAAATAAGGATCGCGTTTAATAAGTCGACTTAACCGCAAAGCTCGTAAAGAAAGCGCAATGTTCGCAAAGGATTTAGATTTTAAAATCAGCACTTTGCGTTATTTGCGAAAAACTTGGCGTCATTAGCGGTTAAAAAAACCCTTTTAGACTGTTTCTTTTTTATTCACATTCACAACATAATACTACTACTATGAGCGACGCTATTAAACACGAATGTGGAATTGCAATGGTTAGATTGTTAAAACCATTACAATATTATAAAGACAAATACGGAACCGCTTTTTACGGCTTAAACAAAATGTATTTGTTGATGGAAAAACAGCACAATCGCGGACAGGATGGTGCGGGTTTGGCAAGCATCAAATTTAACGTACAACCGGGAACGCGCTATATTAGCCGTATTCGCTCCAACGAAGACCAGCCAATCCAAGATATTTTCGATCAAATTAATGGCCGGTTAAACAGTTTAAATATCGAATTTCCCGATAAAATTGATGATGTGGAATGGCAACTGAACAATGCCCCTTACATTGGAAATCTGTATTTGGGACACGTGCGTTACGGTACTTTTGGAAAAAACAGTATTGAAAGCGTTCACCCGTTTTTACGTCAAAGCAACTGGATGCACAAATGCTTGATCGTTGCGGGAAATTTCAATATGACCAATTCTAAACGCTTGTTTAATGATTTGGTTGATATAGGGCAACATCCGAAAGAAATGACCGATACCGTGACTGTCATGGAAAAAATAGGGCATTTTATTGATGATGAAGTTGCCAAATTGTATGATAAAATCAAAAAGGAATTTGGCGTTACCAAAAAGGAAGCGTCTCCTATGATTGAAGAACGCATCAACATCAAAAAAATATTGAAAAAATCGGCTAAGAATTGGGACGGTGGTTATGCAATGGCTGGTTTGTTGGGTCACGGCGATGCATTTGTGCTGCGCGATCCTTCTGGAATTCGTCCTGCATTTTATTATGCTGATGATGAATTTGTGGTGGTTGCATCAGAACGCCCGGCGATTCAGACTGTTTTCAATGTTGCATTAAACAACGTAAAAGAAATTGAGCGTGGCCACGCATTAATCATAAAACGCGGCGGTAAAATTTCGATGGTTAAAATTAAGGAACCGATGCCAAACAAAGCCTGTTCTTTTGAGCGCATTTATTTCTCCAGAGGAAGTGATGCCGATATTTATACCGAACGTAAAAATTTGGGGAAATTGGTGTTTCCTCAAATTGTGGATAAAATAAAAGGCGATTTAAAAAACACGGTTTTTTCTTACATTCCTAATACCGCGGAAACTTCTTTTTACGGATTGCGTGAAGCTGCCGTAGATTTTTTAAATGTGCAAAAAACGGCTGCCATTTTAAAAGGACAACGCAGCTTGTCGGCCGAAAAAGTGACTGAAATATTGGCTGAAATACCGCGTTTTGAAAAATTGGCCATCAAAGACGCAAAACTGCGGACATTTATAGCCGACGACACCAGCAGAGACGATTTGGTGGCGCATATTTACGATGTCACTTACGGTATTGTAAAACCAACGGACAATTTGGTGATTATTGATGACAGCATTGTGCGCGGAACGACTTTAAAGAAAAGCATTATCAGGATTTTAGATCGCTTAAATCCTAAAAAAATTATTGTGGTTTCTTCTGCGCCTCAAATTCGTTATCCCGATTGTTACGGAATTGATATGGCAAAATTGGGCGATTTTATCGCTTTCAGGGCCGCTTTGGAACTGTTGAAACAAACCAACCAAGAGCATATCATTAAAGAGGTTTATGTAAATTGCCTGAGCCAAAAACATTTGGAAGATATGGAACTGAAAAACGAGGTAAAAGCCATTTACGCACAGTTTACAGACGAACAAATTTCTGATAAAATTGCCGAAATGTTAAAAACTCCGGAAATTAATGCGGAAGTTGAAATCATATTTCAATCGGTTGATAATTTACATATTGCTTGTCCAAATCACCCAGGCGACTGGTATTTTACTGGCGACTACCCAACACCCGGCGGAAACCGTGTGGTAAATGATGCCTTCATTAATTTTTACGAAGGAAGCGATAAAAGGGCTTATTAATATTAAAAGTAGCGACAGGTCGCGACCTGTCGTTCTAAAAGCAATTTAGGAAATAAGCAGTCCTCTTATTTTAAAATAATAACAAATAATTGAAATAACGAATTCGCTATTTAAAAATATCTACAATATTTTAAATAGTGAATTTTTAATTTAAAAAAACAACCGTATTTTTAAATAAGAATTATATTTGTTTAAAATACAGCATTATGAAAAATTACAAATCGGGAGATTATCACAATCAAGGCTTTTATAAAAGTTTTCAGCCAACTTTAATAAACAAGCAGTGGTTACTTGATGATATGGAAATTCAACAACTGCTATCAAAGGCCGACAGGCAATTGGGCAGATTGGATATGTATTCCGAGTATATTCCAAACATTGATTTGTTTATCAGTATGCACGTGCTCAAAGAAGCTACACAAAGCAGCAAAATTGAAGGTAAACAAACCAATATTGAAGAAGCCCTTTTAGATAAAGAAGACATCGTTTTATACAAAAGAGACGATTGGGAAGAAGTACAAAACTACATCGAGGCAATGAACACGGCCATAAAACAGCTAGAAACGCTGCCGTTTTCTACCCGATTAATCAAGGAAACACATAGAATTCTCTTGCAAGGAGTGAGAGGGAAGAACAAGCAACCTGGCGAATTTAGAACCAGTCAAAACTGGATTGGAGGTGCTTCTATAAGTGATGCCACGTTTATTCCTCCGGCACATAATTCGTTAGCCGAGCTCATGGGTGATTTGGAAAAGTTTGCTCATAACGAAGAATTTTATTTTCCCGATTTACTTAAAATTGCCTTAATACATTATCAATTCGAAACCATTCACCCTTTTTTAGATGGAAATGGCAGGGTTGGAAGATTGCTTATTACACTTTATTTGGTGGATAAAACAATCCTTAAAAAACCAATTTTGTACTTATCCGATTTTTTTGAACGAAATAGGCAGTTGTACTATGACAATTTAATGAATGTTAGAACTAAAAATGATTTAAAACAATGGTTTAAATTTTTCCTGGTAGGAATTATAGAAACCACAAAAAATGGTATTGAAACCTTTGATGCTGTTTTAAAACTCAAAAAAGAAATAGAAGAAAAAATTCAAAAAACAAATAATCGAAGCCATCATCTGTTAAACATTATGGAATTTCTATATCAAAAACCCATTGTAAATGCCATTAAAATAGTAGCTTTAACCAACGTGTCCCAACCTACTGCCTACAAAATTTTACAAGAATTGGTAAGTATGAATATTCTAAAAGAAATAACAGGAGGCAAAAGAGGCAAAGTGTATGTGTTTGACAATTATATAAAATTATTTAACTAAGATGAATGGACTAGCCTAAAAAGACAAACATTTAGTACATTTTTTTATGAACTGAAACCTAGTGGTAAATGATGCCTTCATTAATTTTTTGCAAAGGAAGCGACAAAAGGGCTTATTAAAAAAGTTAAAATATAGTGCGAAGACGGAAGTTTTATTGATTAATTATCTACTAAACCATAAAATTCTTAATCTTTCTATTCACTTCTCTTTCCGCTTGTTCAAAATCAGGTAAATCTTTTATTTGGTCACTCATTGAGTTTTTCCAACGTGCTTTGTATTGCGGTATTTTTTGCTCCAGTTTGTTATGAAAATCCTCCGGTTTTAATTCTTTATTTTCACATTTTTTACAGAATTCTGCTGTATAATATTCTACATCCATTCCTTCAACTTCCACTAAATACCAAATATCATAATAATCACGTGGTTGCATGCGTTGCATGGTACATCGTAATTTTTCGACTAATAACTCTTCCAATGAATAACACAATAATTTATAGTCCTCTAAATCTGAATATTCTACGACAGCATTTTTAATAACTGGCTCAAACTCTAGGTTCTCACTTCTTGAAATGTCAACTTTTACTCGTTTGTTGTTTCCGAATCCGCCAAGTGGGCCTACATAACCAATGTAAAAATTAATCCCGCCATCTTCATGTTCGTGATCATCAATTATTTCTAATGGTATGTTGGCTTCTTCTTTAATTTCTTCGAAACTCTCTTTGAACCAATCAAAAATTTGCTCGTTTGTTATTTCATTATCTAACAATGTAAAATCTAAATCTTCTGAGAATCTATAGTCTTCAAAATATACTTTTTTTAACACTGTTCCTCCCTTGAATACCAGTATTTTTGAAAGTTGCTCGTGATTTGATTCACCCCAAAGAATCCAAGACAGAATATAATCTTTTTCAATTTGTTGGTCTCGAACACCTACTAAGTTTGCTCTTTTTTGTATTTCGCCAGGTTTAATCATGTAAACATGGCTGATTTAATGGTTTCTTTATCTATATTTTGTTGAATACTCCAACGGCTGTTTCTTTTGCCTGTTTTGGGTAGTTCGGTATCTAATGCCACATAAGATGCGGTTTTTACTTTTTGCAACTCTTGAATTATTTCTGTTTCTATTTCAAAAAGTTCTAAAATATATCCTAGCCTTTTAATGACTGCTTGTGAGTTGAATTTTAAGGCATATTCTAAAAGCTTATTGTAGTCTAGTTTCTCTTTTGTACTGTATATCGCTCTTGCGACTTCTACAATTCCTCCGGCATAATCTGGTTTAAAAAGGCAGTCTATAATTGTTTTTTCAATATCAGAACAGCTCACTTTATTGAAATTGTCAATCCACATTTTTTTTTCTCCAAAAAAATGGCTTTCGTTATGGTAGATAAATTGAAATGTAATGTCTTTAATTTTAATCACTGAAGGCCTGATTTGTTTTGCAACCACAATTTGTTCTTTTAAAGAGGGTTGTGTTATTAGATTGTGGATTTGTAGGGCCGAATAATATCCGATGTAATGTCTGGCTTCTTTGACTAAATACTTTACGATTAAATGCCAATCGGGCATAAAAGTTTCGGCATTTTCTTCGTAAGGAATAATGTAATATACCCCATCTTTTATACGCATTAGCAAACCTCTTTTGGTCATATCGCTCAGTAATTCTCTAACAGTGCTTTCTTTTGCATCCGGAAATGCTTTTAAAGCTGTTTTAGAACCAAAACACACTTTTCCTTTATCATTGAAGTATGATAATAATTCGTTTGATTGTGTAGAAATATATTTATGCTTCATAGTAATATTGTCAGGATAAACCTGACTACAATGATACAAAATATAACAATAGGTTCTTTCTTTTTTTAAAATTACTTTATGTATTCAATTTGTGAGTTTAAAACTCACGATATTGATATAAAACATAATTATTTAGATAACTGACTTGCTTTAATTTTTCATCCCGCACCTGCGGAATCAACTATTTCCCTATATTTAGCATTGGTTAAAATTGAATTGCAAAATCGGCGCTTCAATTTTCGATGAATGATAATATAACAACAACAATCTATTTTGAAAGATATTTTACTGATTACGCCTCCTTTTACGCAATTGAATACGCCTTATCCCGCGACGGCTTATTTGAAAGGGTTTTTGAATACAAAAGGCATCAGTTCTTTTCAAATGGATTTGGGCATTGAGGTTATTTTGGATCTTTTTTCCAAGGAAAGTTTAAAAAAACTGTTCGATTTTGCGGTTGAAAATAAAAGAATTTCATCTGAAAATGCGCAACGAATTTATGCGTTGAAAGCCGATTATTTAAAAACTATTGGGGATGTTATTGGCTTTTTGCAGGGAAAAAACCAAACCATCGCCAGGCAAATTTGCGCCTCAAATTTTCTTCCGGAAGCCTCACGTTTTTCTGAACTTGATGACTTGGAATGGGCTTTTGGAACAATGGGAATTCAGGATCAGGCAAAACATTTAGCGACTTTGTACCTCGAAGATTTATCCGATTTTATTGTGGAATGCATCGACGAAAATTTTGGTTTTAGCCGTTATGCCGAAAGATTGGGGCAAAGCGCCAACAATTTTAACGAGCTGTATTCAACGCTGCAAAAGGAAACCACGGTTATTGATGACATTACGCTTAAAATTTTGGATGAAAAACTAAAAGTCATCCAGCCAAAACTGGTTTGTTTTTCGGTGCCGTTTCCGGGCAATTTGTACAGCGCTTTTCGCTGTGCGCAATTCATCAAAAAAAATTATCCCGAGATTAAAATTGGTATGGGCGGCGGATTTCCAAATACGGAATTAAGAAGCGTTTCTGATGTTCGGGTTTTTGAATTTTTCGATTTTATTACCTTGGACGACGGCGAATTGCCGGTTGAATTGTTGCTGTCGAATGTGTTGCATCCTTTGGCGAGCAATCCCGATTTCAAGCTATTCAAAAGAACTTTTTTGAAGGAAAACGGAAAAGTGGTTTACAACAATTTGTCGGTAAAAAATGACTACAAACAGGCTTATGTTGGCACGCCGGATTATGCCGATTTGTTGTTAACCGACTATATTTCCGTTATTGAAATTGCCAATCCGATGCACAGTTTGTGGAGCGACGGCCGTTGGAACAAGCTTACCATGGCGCACGGCTGTTACTGGGGAAAATGCACTTTTTGCGATATTTCGCTCGATTATATTAAAATTTATGAACCGATAGCTGCAAAATTGTTGGTGGACCGCATTGAAGAAATTATAGCGCAAACCGGCGAAAAAGGTTTCCATTTTGTGGATGAAGCCGCGCCTCCTGCGTTGATGCGTGCGCTGGCGATAGAAATTATCAGAAGGAAAATTACGGTGACCTGGTGGACGAATATTCGTTTTGAGAAAAGTTTTACCAAAGACCTTTGTGTTTTATTGAAAGAATCGGGCTGCATTGCCGTTTCGGGCGGATTGGAAGTGGCTTCCGACCGATTGCTGGAACTGATTAAAAAAGGCGTAACCTTAGAACAAGTGGCGCAGGTGACCAACAATTTCACCAATGCCGGCATTATGGTTCACGCGTATTTAATGTACGGTTTTCCTACCCAAACGGTTCAGGAAACGGTGGACAGTTTGGAAATGGTGCGGCAATTGTTTGAATTGGGCAACATAAAGTCGGGATTTTGGCACCAGTTTGCGTTGACAACCCACAGCCCGATTGGTTTAAATCCAACAGAATACGGCATTTTCCCTGAGTATAAGGAAATCACTTTTGCCAATAACGATATACAATTTAAGGACAAAACACAAATTGACCATGACAAATTCAGTTTTGGGTTGAAGAAATCCATTTTCAATTTTATGCATGGCGTTGGTTTTGAATTGCCGCTGCAAGATTGGTTCGAATTTAAAATTCCGAAAACCGGCATTAAGCCAGAATTTATGAGAGAATGTGTGGAAGCTGAGCCGTATTTTATGGTAAAACCTTCGGCAAAAATTATTTGGCTGGGCGGAACGCCAGTGGTGTCGGAACTTACAAAATCAAAAAAAGGAAAATCGAAACAGCTGCTTCAGTTTACTTTTCACGATAAAAGTGACAGCATTCAGGTGCAAATGGAAAAGGAAAACGGCACATGGTTTTTGAATATTTTGGAACGATTGTCCGTTTACAATAACGAACAACTCACTTTTTCAGCAATAAAAACCGACTATGAAATCCATTTTGGCGATTTCGAATTATTTTGGTATTCCAAACCCGTTAACAGTTTGCGGGCGCACGGGTTGTTGGTTTTGTAGGGAAGCCCCCTAACCCCTATTTCGACTACGCTCAATACAGGCTACAAGGGGGAATTACTGAGCTTAAAGGAATTACAAAAGAGATTAAAGACGGAAGACGGAAGACGGAAGTCTTGCTGTAAAAATCCAATATGATTTGTTAACAAGGGGATAAATCCCCTTGGCGTGATTTCTAATATATTTAAATGTTCACTATGAATTCAAGCCGCGTTAGGGATTGAACGGTATGTTTGAGCTATTTTTTGGAAGCTTTTCGCAGCCAAAAAAAGCGAGTAGTGAAAGCCCGACCTGCCAGCAGGCAGGCAGGCCTGCCAGCTGGGCGGGTAACGCCCACCGAAATGGCAGGCAGGCCCAACATATTTTTTGAAATAAATTACTGTTTTTATTGCTCAATGGCGATACTGTCTTTTGGGATGATCACGTTTTCTATGTTTAAAGAATCTGTCGCCACATCAGCAATGGTGTCTTTTACCGGTCGTGGCACATTTTTGCGGGACAAGCAATCGAAAAGTTTTAGCACATTTTTTGACGGTTTTTTAAAATCTTGCTTTAAATAATATTGAAAAGAAACATCATTGTTTAACATTCTTAAAAACTCGCCATTGATGGGAAGCGCGGTATGCGATGCCTGGCCCAATTCCATAGTTTTAAAATGCACGGCTGGATTTTCGGCACCAACCCAAGAGCCGATAACCAGGTTTGAAGTAAAGCCAACAAACCAACCATCTGCTTGCGATTGCGAAGTTCCTGTTTTACCGCCAATGTCGCCAAACAATTGAAAATCGTATCTTATTGGCGCGGCAATTCCTTGGAACACCACACGTTTTAGCATTTCGACCATGATTTCTCCCGTTTTTTCCGTATACGCTTGCTTGGTTTCTTTTACAGGCAAAATATTGAGTGAAACATCATCTCTGTCCACAATTTTAAGCAGGACAACTTCGTGCATTGGTTTTCCGTAATTTGGAAAAGTGGTATAGGCTCTTGCCATTTCGAGCAAAGAAAGTTCGGCGGTTCCTAAAGACAAAGAAGGAACTTCGGGAAGTTCCGTTTCAATACCCATATTTTTTGCCATATTAATGATTTTGAGCAAGCCAACTTTTTCCATAAGTTGCACCGTAACGGTATTTACGGAAGCCGCTAAGGCACCCCAAACGCTAAACTCACCGCCATAAATATAATCGGAATTTTTAGGTTCCCAGTCCTTGTATTGCGGATATTTGATCAATATATTTGGATACATATCGCAAGGTGAAATGCCGTTTTCAACCGCTGCGGCAAACACAAAAGGTTTAAACGCGCTTCCAACCTGTCTTTTGGTGGTTACGTGGTCATACTGAAAATAATTTTCGTCAATGCCTCCAACATACGCCTTAATATGTCCGGTTTTCGGTTCCATGGCGATAAAACCGGCGTGCAAAAATCGCAAGGAATTTTTTATGGAATCCAACGGTGACATCTTCACGTTTCTTTCACCATCGTGCGAGAAAATTTTCATTTCCACTGGTTTGTTTAGGCTGTCTTGAATTGTTGCTTCCGACAATCCCGCTTTTTTTAGTGTTTTATACCTGTTTGAGTTTTTGATGGCATTGGTTAAAACAACAGGAACATCGCCCCAAGGATCTTCATTTCCCCATTGGCGGTCAAATTCATATTGTAAAATTTTTAATCTTTTAGCGACCGCTTTTTCGGCATATTGCTGCATCGCATAATTTAAAGACGTGTAAATTTTAAGTCCGTCTTTATATAAATCATACTTTTTTCCGCTTGGTTTTCGGTTATTTTCTAACCAGTTGTTCATGGTTAAACGCACATATTCGGTAAAATACTTCGCTTTCCCCTGATGGCGAGAGAGTCTTTTTTGTTTTGTAAGCAAAGGAATGGCGGTGACAGAATCTTTAAATTTTTCAGAAATATATTTTTCCTGGCTCATTAAATTCAAAACAATGTCTCTTCTGTTTTTGGAAGCTTCAGGAAATTTTATGGGGTTGTAGGTGTAAGTTGCTTTTAACATCCCCACCAAAACAGCGCCTTGCTCAATGGTTAATTTGGAAGTTGAGGTGCTAAAAAAACGTTGCGAGGCACTTTCAATGCCAAAAGCAGAATCGCCAAAAGGAACGGTATTGAAATAAAATTCTACGATTTGTTCCTTTGTAAAATGACTTTCCAGTTTGTAGGCTGCCACCATTTCCTCAAACTTATTGATGGGCGTTGACAAAAACCAATACGAATTTCGGGGAAAATAGTTTTTTACCAATTGCTGCGAAATGGTGCTTCCGCCACCTGAACTTTTATCTCTAAGTATCACGGTTTTTACAATAACGCGCATCAAACTTTTTAAATCGACGCCTGAATGCTCGTAAAAACGAGAATCTTCTGATGATATAAGTGCTTCAACCACATGTTTTGGAATGGAATCGAAAGGGACGTTGACGCGGTTTTCTACATCGAAGCGATAAAGCAGCACATTGTCTGACGAATAAACTTCAGAAGCTTCCATATTTCTGAAAAGTTTTACTTCTTTATTGGTGGGAACCCTTCCAAACATGCCAAAATAAACAGTGATCATAAAAATCACAAACAACCCAAAAAGCGCTAAAAGGCCATTTATAAAAAAGCGAATCCAGTTTTTTTTGGTGTAGTTTTTAAAACTGAAACTTCGAATCAAATACTGTTTTATGTTGTTAAGGATCTTCAATTGGTTGGTGTTTTGCTTGTTGAAATGTTTTTATAAAACGCACACAAAATTACTATAAATAATTAAACGCTATAGGTGTTAAGCAGAATAATTTATAAAGGTTCATAATTTTAAACATTTTGGATTTTAATTTTAGGATTTGATAAATTAAATCATTATTGTCTGGTTAAATTTTTCAAAACAAACAGGTCGCCCCGATGGGGCTTTAAATACTGAATTTTTCCATTTTTCTACAAACATTTCGCTCCTA
>JAUXPH010000032.1 GCA_030683995.1 Lutibacter sp. | reverse complement strand
CAATTTATCCGAAGAAAATAACAAAATTCATTTGATTAATTAAACACAAAGATAAGCATCTCGCTAAAATGATAGCTCATAAAAACGGCTTTTTAAACATCTTATGCTGATGAAAATCTGCTGGAAATTAAGCTAAGTTTTGTGAGTGCAGCAATTGATTATTTTTGATAAAATCCACGTAATATCAATATAAATAATTTCAATCTTAATTTAATTAACCGCAAAGACGCAATGTTTTACGCAAGGTTCGCTAAATATGGCTTTGTGTAACTTAGTGGCCCTTTGAGAAACTCCGTGTAATTATAGGCTATTACACAAAGGTTCACAAAGAAAAAATACAAAGATTCACAAAGTATTAAATCACTATAAATCAATTGTTAGCTAATTGCTATTTTAATGGCAAAGTGCGCAATTTAAGAAGTAAATTCTTGATTTGAGGTCAGTGACCATAATAAGAGACAGATTGCTGCAGTCGCTACTCCATTTCATTTCGTTGCTCCATCGCAATGACGGTTCCAAGGGGGCTTCAGATGTTAAAAATCCTTTTTTCGCAGTTTAAAGTTCATACGGAGCACCGGCAAAACCACCCACAGCACCAAAACGCCCATAGAAATAAGCATGCCGAAATTGGTTCCGAAAAACTTTCGGAAAACTGCGCCTGTGTAGCCCAGCAATGCGGAAATATCCAATTTCAGCAAGATTAAAATCCGCGACAAATCGATTGGATTGAACATCGTAGCCGCCAATGAAAATTTATCGAGCGGATACGAATTAAAAACCACGAGCGAAATCAGGAAAATCCCGTCGTATATCACCGCCAAAAACAACCACATTAAAATGGCGTAGCCAAATCCTTTGATTTTGTTTTCGGTAGAAAGGGCGATGTTGTATGACAATGCCACGAAAATAAAATTGAGAAAAGCGCCAACCACCAGCAACAAACTAAAATTAAAAATTGCGGCGGATTTGAACAATCCATACAAAACAAACGGTATTCCAAGGCCCAAAACCAAACTAAGCGTCAGGGAAATTGAGATTCCCAGGTATTGGCCCATAAAAATTTTGCTTCTGTTTATGGGTTGTGCCAGCAGCAATTCGGTAAATTCTTTAGAATTGTAATAGTACATCACGCCAAAAATAGTTCCGATTAAAGGCGTTAAAACGATGATGATGTTCATTAAAGTGATCACGGCTTTGTCCACATCGTTGTTCAGGAATAACAGCACAAAACCCAGTAACAAATAAAACAAAAAGTACACATAGCTCCAGCGGCTGCGCATTAAATCGTAAAAACTGTATTTTAATATTTTAAGCATATTGTTTGGCTATTAAATTGGCAATGGCGTGCTCTAAATTGTCGTTGTTGGTTTGTTTTTTAAGCGCATCAACGGTTCCTTTGAAATAAATTTTGCCATCGAGCAGGAAAACAATTTCATCGGCAACCTCATCCACAAAACTCATAATATGGGTGGTGATTAAAATGGTTTTTCCTTTGTCTTTTTCCTTCTGAATAATTTCTTTTAAATGAATTAATGCAATTGGATCCAGGCCATTTGTGGGTTCATCCAGCACAATTAAATCACTGTCGAACATAAAGGCGAGCACAATGTTCACTTTTTGCTTTGTGCCGCCCGATAAATTCCCCAATTTTTTGTCCAGAAAACTTTTCAATCCAAAAAGTTCAATGAGTTCTTGCTCATTAGCTGTTTTTGGCCGAAGGTTTTTCACCATATTGATAAGTTCAAGTACCGTTAAGTTAGGCGGAAAATTGGCTATTTGCGGCAAATAATTTAAGTTATTGCGGTACGCCCACTGACGCAACACGCTTTTTTTCTCGAAGAATATGTCGCCTTTATTTGGAATGACCATCCCCAACAGACATTTGATCAAGGTGGTTTTTCCCGAGCCGTTTGGCCCAAGAATGGCAAATATGCCCCCTTTGTTAATCTCAAGGTCTAAACCGTCTAAAACGACTAATTTTCCAAATCGTTTGTGTAAATTTTTAAATTCAATCATTTATTCTTTTCATTAGTGGGTGGTTGTCCATTAAATCGTCTGGGGTGAAAACCGGTGAAACTTTTTCTGAAAAATTGATGATGTCAACAAACAAACTTCTTAACAAAATTAAGGCTTCCGGCGTTTTGTTTACAATATAAGAAAAAAGTTTTACGGGCCGGTACGGCACATCGCCAATACCATCTTTATCCAAATCGTAGCCTGTGTATTCGCTCCAATAATTATTGTTGAACTTATTGTCGTTGATGTTGGAATTATACGCCAAATCCAACGAATTGCTCATAAAATCGTTATTCATAAAAATATTTGAATAACAGGCTCCCGAAATTTTTATTGCCCAGCCATTTCTTAAAAAAGTGTTGTTTTTGTAATTAATTCGGGTGGAACCTTCTGCATTGATGCCGATGGTATTTTGCTCGAACAGGTTGTCGTGAATTTCGGCGTCATAAATTTCTTTTAACAGCAAACCATAGGAAGCTGATCCCCAATTTAGCCTAAATTTATTATGGTGCATCACGGTGAATTTAGAGAACATCACTGCAACGCCAGCGCCATTGTTTCTAAACTCGTTATGATGATACATATTGTTGTTTGAAAACATAAAGTGCAGGCCGTAACGGATATTATTATAGCTTAAATTATTATGGACAATGCTGTTTTTCACAAATTCGAAGTAAATGCCATCACGCAATCCGAACATTTCATTTTTGTAGATTTCCATTTTTTCTCCGCTCCAAATATGAATGCCGTTTCCCGAGCTGGCTTCGTTTTTTCGATTGCTGGAGATTTTATTGTTTCTGATGATGCCTCTTTTCGATTTTTCAATTAAAATTCCGAAGAACACATTTTCCATAATACAATCTTCAATGATAAAATCATTGGCTTTAATCACTTTTATGGCGGCATATTCAATGGTATAACTCAATCCGACATTGATAATTTTAAGGCCTTTGATCTTAAAATTATTTGTTTGAATTATCAAGATTCCCCCCACATTATTCCCGTCGATCACCGCGCCTTTTTCACCGATTAGGGAAATGGGTTTGTCAATCACAATATCTTGCTCTTTATAAACTCCTTTTTTAATGAGAATTTCATCACCGTCTTTAGCCATTTTAATGGCTTCTTTGATGGTTTTTATCTCGCAACTTTGACAAACAACGATTTGTTTGGCAGAAACGGCAAAAGCAATGAAAAAGAAAAATAACCCGATTTTGTACTTCATTATTTGTCGGAAAGTTTCTGTTTTAATAGTTCCCAAGTGAAAATTTCTCCTGAGTGTTTTTCCTGAAATTCATCCGCAGTATTTTTTGCTGAAAAAGCAGAAAGGTTTGCGCCCATCGGACTTTTTATTGCAGGTGTGATAAGGTAAGTGGCTTTTTCGGCTTCGGTCATTTCACCTGGATTCGCATAATCTGCCACCAGTGATATTGCTGTTTTTTCTTCGTTGTTTTCACCTAAATAATTGACCATACATTCTATGGCATCAAATTTAAATTGCTTGCCTTTGGCAGTCACAAATTGTGCTGAATGTGTTTGGTCCACAATGTTCATTTTGCAAAAACTGCATTGGTCTTTGCCGTATTCAATAGCCTCAGGCGCCACTTTACAAGAAATTGTAAGCAACCAAACGATGGTCCCAATAAATAGTTTGAGGAGTTTAGTGTTCATTATTTTTGATTTTAATAGTTCTCAAATATAGGTAAAATAGCTGTTAGTATTGAGAATTTAGTATTGAGAATAGAGTTGTGAATTAAAAAAATTTATTATTAAACTCTTATAAAACATCTTAAAATATATCCATTTATTAATTTAATATAAAACGAGCATAGAGTTTATACTCGCTTTAATATTAAATAACAATAAAAATATCTATGCTTTTTTTTCTTTTTTACCGACAATAAACGCAACCAAGGTCAGGATCATTCCCACAAACAAAAAGTAGGCTCCCAATCTTGGATAGGAATGAGCCGTAAAATTAAGAATGTCTTTAGATCCAAAAAGCGGCGGTTGAAATCCCATAACAGAACCATCGGGATTTTTAAAATTCATAATTGCTTTCGGACTTAAATTATGTCCGTAATTATACTCCCACAAATAAAAATCGTACATACCTGCAGTTCCCAAAATGCACATTAAAACAAACCAGGCCAGAAATAATTTATGGTTGCCCAAAAATCCGATGATTACACCTAAAACCACCATAGCTCCTATGACTATTGGAAAAATTTTAAACTCGGGAATGGTTTCCGGAATGTTTTGCATCCCAACATAATGGTTCATTAAATTGATATTTTTGATATCAAATTCGTGTGTGTCCACAAATTTATTGATATGGATATCCATTCCTAACGGAATTGGATATTGTGGCGCTTCAAGTGTTATGTTCCACAATGGAAATACAAAAAGACCAAGTAATAGCAGGGAACCCACTATCATTAAAATTTTAGATTTTTTCATTATTTTAAAATTTATTGCTTAATTAAATGCGACAAAAAAATGACACATTTTACACGAAATACCCTATTTTATAGAATTGGAATTTGTACCGCTGAAATTTTCAGCCTTTACAAAATAAAAATTAAAATATTACGGTGAAGATGTGTGCAAACAGCAAGTGAATTTTTTCATAATGGATATTTTAAAACGGGCGAGCTTTTTTATTTTCTCGCCCGTTTATTTTTTTTTCATCCTTACGGCTGAAACATATTATTCAGCGTCAACAGCATCGCCATCCAAAGTATAGGTTAAAGGAACATTAGATCCTTTTGGAGATACTCTGATATATCCTTGCATTTCTTGGTGCAATGCTGAACAGAAATCTGTACAATAAAATGGCCACACCCCAACTTGTTTAGGTTCCCAAATATTTGTTTCGGTTTGACCCGGCATAATTAACAACTCGGAAGTTTGCGCGCCAATTACGGCAAATCCGTGAGGCACATCATAATCTTGTTCTAAGTTTGTTACGTGGAAATACACTTTATCACCCACTTGTATGCCTTCAATATTGTCAGGCGCAAAGTGAGAGCGAATCATTGTCATATATACGTGAACTTCGTTTCCTTTTCTCACAACTTTGGCCGCTGCTTCTGACTTAGTGGCATAAGGGTGCTTGTTCTCTTCTAATTTGTATATTTTTTTAGATTTAGGCACAATTAAATTCGCTGGGATTCCTGCGGCGTAATGAGGTTCTCCAATGGTTGGGAAATCTAACAACATTTCCATTTTATCACCAGAAATATCGAATAATTGGGCAGATTGGGTTACTTCAGGACCTGTTGGCAAATAACGGTCTTTTGTAATTTTGTTCATAGCCACCAAATATTTTCCAAAAGGTTTTCTTGAATTTCCTCCAGGAATCATTAAGTGACCAACAGAATAAAACACTGGTTTTCTGTCGATTACTTCCCAAGTTCCCAATTTCCATTTCACCACTTCAGAAGAAATAAAGAAAGTGGTATAGGCATTTCCTTTTCCGTCAAACTCGGTATGTAATGGTCCTAAACCCGGTTGTTTTACCGCGCCGGCCAAGGTAGCTTCATATTGTAAAATTGGTATGCCGTAAGCATCACCGTCAAATTTTTTCTCGTCTATGGCTTTAAGCATTTTACTGAATGAATGCACTGTAAGTTCAGCAGCCAATTTTCCACTTCCGACAATGTATTCACCTGACGGATCAACATCACAACCGTGAGGAGATTTTGGTGTAGGCATAAAATAGATGGCACCTGGAACATCACTTGGATTGATAATCAACACTTCTTCTTTTATGGTTGAAGTTGCAGAGTGCGTTTCATCTTTATAAACATTGTGCGCATATTTGGTTGGCGCTTTTGTGCCACCGCCATTGTTTACATATTCTTCAATTTTTTTCCAGTTGATGGCCGCAATATAATCTTTGTCATTTTGCGAAGCATTAACTTCCAACAAAGAATTTGCTTCCTCGGTGTTATAGGTTGTAAAGAAAAACCATCCGTGTGAAGCTCCTCTTCCCGGATGCGATAAATCGTAGTTAAAACCTGGCATCATTAATTGAAACTTGATATTCATACCACCGTCTTTCGGATCTACGGCAATAAAAGTTAAGGCGCCTTTAAAGTTTCCTTTATACTCATTAATTGGCATATCTTTTTGAGGATAAGGAACCGAAAAACGAGTTCCTGCCACAACATATTCGGTATTTTCAGTCACAAAAGACGAACTGTGATTTCCTGCTGAGTTAGGAATTTCAATAATTTCGGTAGTTTCAAAAGTGGTCAGGTCAATTTTTGCAATACGTGGTGTATTGTTCCCGTTGATAAACACAAATCTGCCATCCAATTCACCTGCAGTTTGAGAAATATCTGGATGATGTGAATCATCCCAAGGAATAAATCCGTGAGAAGTATTCAACATTGGTTTGGTTTCTTCGTTAAATCCGTAAGCTTTTTCCGCATCCACAGAAAAAACTGGAATCACTTTAAATAATCGTCCGGATGGAAGTCCGTAAACAGCCAATTGACCGCTAAATCCTCCAGATACAAAAGCGTAGAATTCATCGTACTCACCTGGAGCCACATACACTTTTTCGGCAGCATTGCTGGATAAGGCTCCGTTTTTCTTTGAGTCGCCTTTTCCGCAACTGCCCAGTACCATTGAAAGTACCGTAATAACAAGTAAAGATTTAAAAATTGTTTTCATATGTTAAAGTTTATTGATTTTTATTGGTCATATGTAATTCGCATAGCTGAACTGGTGTTTGCATCAAGTTTCGTTATGCTCATTTCATACTCTATATTTATTTGTTTGTTGATTGTTCAATGAATTTTAGTTTAATCCTCCGAAGTGGATGTTTTTGTTCTAAAGTATTCCAATATAAGCCTTGCTTCAGCTTCTGTTAAATTTTGGTTTGCCATTGGCGCCAAATATTCTTCCAATAATTTTTTGGCTGCCGGATTTTCAACCACCATTTTCTCCGGATTTAAAATCATATTCATAATCCATTCAGGTGTGCGTCTTTCCGTTACACCGGCCAAAGCGGGACCAACCACTCTTTTGCTTATTTTATGACAGGCAGAGCATTTTGCCAGAAATACCGCTTTTCCTTCATCGACCATTTTTTGGTCAATTTCTCCAAGCGTAATGCTGGTTATAGGTCCTACACCTTTATCTTTCATCGGGTCGGTTTCAACCGCTGCTTTTTGTTCTTCAACAGGCGCTGAAACCTTTTCCTCCTTTTTTCCTTCACCTCCACAACTTGTGATTACTGCTGCTATAATTGCAAATACTGTTACTTTTAATTTCATCTGTAAAATTTATTTTAATTAGGGTTATATGAAATAGCCCCCTTTTAAGTTTCAATAAGAAATCTTGGCTATTTTATTTTTTTTAGTTTTCGTTTATTATTATTCGGTCGGCACCAACACATTGTCAATTACGTGAATCCAGCCATTGCTTACTTGCACTGTTTTCAAAATCTTGGTTCCGCCCACATAAATTCCGTCTTCTTTATCTTCAACAATTAAATATTTGCCTGAAGCCATATATAATTTCCGTCCTTTTTCAGCTTCCTTTTTCAACTGTTTTATAGGATAATTCGCCGGAGCCACGTGGTTTGTTAAAATAAAAGCCAATTTGGATTTATTTTCAGGCTTCAATAAATCGTCCACTGTTCCTGCAGGAAGTTTGTCGAACGCCCCGTTTACAGGCGCAAAAACGGTTAATGGTCCAACATTTACTACAGCATCTTCAACACCGGCAGCTTCAATGGCCGCTACCAAGGTTTTAAAATCATCTAATGACTTTGCAACTTGCAAGGCATTTGCAGATGAAACGTCATCGGTAACTGCTGATTGCCCTTTTCCTGCTGGTTCAGTTTCAGATTGGGTTTCAGTAGCCGCCGGCTTTTTTTCTCCACTGTTGCAAGATACCACGAAAAGCGCCAATAAGGCTAAAAATAAGATGGTTAAATTGATTTTTTTCATAATATTGTGATTAACGTTAATAAATACTCAACAAATATAGTTTGCAAAAATAAGCTAAAATATGACTTAAATCATCTTTTAATGAATAAAAGATATTTTAATCTTTATTTACAGTAATCAATGTTACATTTGTTATTCAAAATCTATTTATAAATTTGCATCGGAGATTTATATACACTTAAAAACTGTGAGTACACCCTCTTAAATGCGTTAAAAATGACCATAAATTTACAAAAAAAATGAATAACTCCTTAATAAAAAATAGTTTAAATAATACTATTTCCTATGCAACCTATAGAAATTTAATAAAAAAATTAATTGCAGAAGGAAAATCCACCGGCATAGATCAATCTGAAGATCACCTCACGTTTAGCATTTTAAATGACAAAAGGATGGATAGGTTGGATAAAACCTTAAAAATATCTGAAGAAACACAAAATTCTCTTAACAAATTAAATCGAGAATTCACTTTTTTGGTGATTGCTGAAGGCTGGTGCGGCGATGCGGCTCAAATATTACCGATTATTAACAAAGTGGCGGAAGCTTCAGACAAGATTGATTTTAAAATTGTGCTGCGCGATGAAAATGAGGATTTAATGAACCAGTTTTTAACAAACGGCAGCAAGTCAATTCCAAAAGCCTTAATATTAGATCGGGAAAATAACCTTTTGGATTCCTGGGGACCAAGACCTGGCGTTGCCTCAAAAATGGTGGTGGACTATAAAGCCCAAAACGGAAGTTTGGACGAAGAATTTAAAAAAAACCTGCAAATTTGGTACAATAATGATAAGGGCAACAACATACAGAATGAATTGCTCAGTATGTTGCACGCCAACTAAAATTACGATTTCTGATTTACGATTTACGATTTTTGAATTTTTTCATTTAAACTTTCAGTATCCAGTTCATTCAAAAGCGCCTGATTGTGGTTAACACTTAATTTTTTTAAATATTTTGGCCTGCCCGCTTTTTTGATGGGCGTTACCCGCCAGCTGGCGGGTCGCGCCTTTCGTTCCAAACTTTTTTAATTGCTGAAATGGCAATTTAAAAAAGGTTTTCCGCGGCAGTCGCTAACGCAAATTGAATTACGCCCTTCGGCTCCGCTCAGGGTGACGGATTTGTGATTTACGATTTTAGATTTTTTGAATTTTCGATCGCTAGCGGAAACGTTTGTTAATCACTTCCTATCAGTTTCCGGTTTATTTTGAATACCTTTGCGGCTTAAATAAAACCCATGATTACAGATTTTAACAGCATTCCAGAAACCTCAAAAATTTGGATTTTTCCGGCAAGCAGAAAATTTTACGCACAGGAACTTCCGGAAATAACCACGAAAATTGACCAATTTTTAACAGCATGGGAAAATGAAAATCAACCCATTTCAGCGTCTTATGTAATTAAATATGATCGATTTATCATTATTACGGCCGATGATACCCAGCAAAGTCTGAGTTTGGAAGCCCAAGACAGTTTGGCAACTTTTATTCAATCCTTAGAAAATAGCTGTGAAATTATTTTAATGGACCGGATTAATGTGTGCTACAAACAAGGCGAATTTGTGCAGTACAAAACACTTCCGGAATTCAAAAAAATGATAAAAGATAAAGGCGTTTCGCAAAATACGATGGTGTTTAATTCTATGATCAATCTAAAGGAAGAATTGGAATTTGGGTTTGAAATTAATATTATGGACAGCTGGCTGGGACGATTTGTGAAAACGGGAAACTAACCTTTTCTTATCAAAATACGATATACGATTTTTTTAATGGCTGTTAGTTGTTCATAAATTGCTTCTTTTAATCCTATCCCAACCCCCTTCCACAAGGTCATTACTTTAAGAAAATATTTGTCATTGCTTAACTTAATGACCTTGGCGTTCCTATCTTTAAGGCTGGTAAACTTTCCGAAGCAAAGTGTGTTTAATTTTAAATTAAAGCAAAATAATTCCTATCTTTAATCTCGACTTAATTTTAACTTTTAACTTTTTTAAATGCCAACCTACAAAATCACCATTTCCGGACAAGTGCAAGGTGTTGGTTTTCGTCCGTTTGTTTATGGTTTGGCAAAATCTTTTTCTTTAACGGGAACTGTTTCCAACAATGAAGAAGGCGTCATTATTTTCGTTACAGGTCCCAAAATTTCCATTCAACAATTTTATAAAAAGCTGTTGCAAAATCCGCCGCCGGTTTCCAAAATAAAAAATAGTAAAATTCTTGAAGTCGAAAATATGGAATTTGCTGATTTCAACATTATTCCGTCAGTAAAAAGCGGACAAATAAATTTACCGTTAACACCCGATTTTGCCATTTGCGACGATTGTAAAAAAGACATTCAGAATTTGGAAAATCGCCGTTATAATTATCAGTTTACCACATGCGTAAATTGTGGTCCGCGCTGGGCAATTACCCAAACGTTTCCTTTTGAAAGAAATCATACCACCATCAATGATTTTGCAATGTGCGATGAATGCAAAAAGGAATATTTAAATCCGCTCGACCGCCGTTTTCATTCCCAAACAAACACCTGCCATACCTGCGGAATTAGGTTGATTTTAATAGACAAAATGGGTAATACCATTCCTACAACTTCTGAAAATATTTTTAAAAAAATTGCCAAATTGCTTTCCGAAGGAAACATTGTTGCCATCAAAAATACCGGGGGCTATTTGTTGTGCTGCAATGCCGAAAATGCAGCAATCATTAAAAAATTGCGCATCAAAAAAAACCGGCCGAACAAACCTTTTGCCGTTTTATTTCCCTCAATGGAATTTTTACAAAACGACTTAAAAATAAACGAACTTCAACACAAATCCCTTACTTCAGCCGAAAGACCAATTAACATCATTCCTTTGGGAAATTATAAAGGAAAAATTGCCTTGAATGCTGTTGCGCTCGGGTTAAATCAGCTTGGTGCGATGCTGCCTTATTCTGGAATTTTACAATTATTGGCCAACGAATTAAATTTCCCCATCATAGCCACCAGCGGAAATATTCACAGTTCGCCAATTATTGGAAATAATGAGGAAGCGCTTGAAAAACTAAAACAAGTTGCCGATTATTTTGTGCAGCACAATCTTGAAATTTCGCACCCGCAGGACGATTCTGTGGTGAAATTCAGTGCCAAATTCAACCAAAAAGTGTTCTTCAGAAGAGCACGAGGTTTTGCACCAAATTATTTTGACATTCAAATAAATTCCGAAGAAAAAGTGATGGCGATGGGCGCCGATTTAAAAAGCAGCATTGCATTTTATCCAAACCAATATTTATATGTGAGCCAATACCTCGGAAATCTTGAAAATTTTGATGTTTACAACCGATTTACATCCACAGTAAATTCCTTTATCAGCATTTTTGAACAACAGCCAGAAGTGATTTTGGTGGACAAGCATCCGTTGTATCAAAGCACGCAATTCGGGAAGGAATTGGCACAAAAAAACAAATTAAAACTGGTTGAAATCCAGCATCATAAAGCCCATTTTTCGGCGATTTTGGGAGAACATCAATTGTTTTCAGAAAAAGTGTTGGGCATTATTTTTGACGGAACAGGCTATGGTGAAGATGACGCCATTTGGGGTGGTGAGTTTTTTGATTACGAAGCCAATAAAATAGAAAGAATCAATCATATCGACTATTTCGACTGGTTATTGGGCAATAAAATGGCGAAAGAACCGAGATTGTCGTTACTTTCTTTGACTTCTGATGAAATGATGGAGGTTTTAAAAGATAAATTTACCCAAAATGAACTCAAAACCTATCAATCTTTAAAGAAAACGAATAAACTTAAAACATCTTCCGCAGGACGGTTATTTGATGCCGTTGCTTCGCTCTTAAATATCACCGATTATAACACTTATGAAGGTGAAGCGGCGATTTTATTGGAAAATAGTATTGGCTTATATGATTTAAAATCTTACCGAAGCTATTTGTCGGCTCCCAAAAAAGGCATTTCAGGGACAGAAATCATAAAAAATATCTATGCCGACCTCAAAAGCGGAACCGCTAAAAAAACCATCATTATAAACTTTTTATACACGCTGGCATTTGCAATTATTGAACTGGCAAAAACCAAAAATTACAAACAAGTGGCGGTCAGCGGCGGTGTTTTTCAAAACACCGTTTTGGCAGATTTATTAATAGCATTAGCACCTAAAGAAATAAAATTGTACTTTCATAAAGAATTATCGCCCAACGACGAGAATATCTCTTTTGGACAAATGATGTATTATTTAAATATCAGACAATGAAGCATTTAAGCGAATATCGGAATTTTGAAGCCACCAAAAAATACCTTGATGAGATTCATAAAATCACCACGAAGGAATGGAATATTATGGAAATTTGCGGCGGACAAACACACAGTTTGGTTAAAAACGGCATTTTGGAATTGCTTCCAGAAAAAGTCAGAATGATCCACGGTCCCGGCTGTCCGGTTTGCGTAACGCCGCTCAATTTAATTGACAAAGCCATAGAATTGCTGGAAAAAGGCGTGATTGTTTGTTCTTTTGGAGATATGATTCGCGTACCAGGAAGCAAAAAAAGTCTACTGGAAGCAAAAGCTGTTGGCGGCGATTTGCGCATTTTATACTCGCCTTTGGAAGCGGTTTCCATAGCCAAACAAAATCCGGACAAAGAAGTCGTTTTTTTCGCCGTTGGTTTTGAAACCACAGCTCCGGCAAATGCTTTATCGGTACTGCACGCGGAAAAAGAAGGGTTGAACAATTACACTATTTTGGCTTCACACGTGCTGGTTCCGCCGGCAATGGAAGCTATTTTGGATGATAAATTGTGCACTATTGATGCATTTTTAGGTGCCGGACACGTTTGTGCCATTATGGGAATACAGGAATATTATCCGCTGGTTGAAAAATATAAAATCCCGATTGTGATTACCGGTTTTGAACCATTGGATTTGGTTCAGGGAATTTATATGGCGGTAAAACAATTGGAAGCCGGCATTTATAAATTGGAAAATCAATATTCCCGAGTGGTAAAAGAGCACGGAAATACCGCGGCAATTAAGGTAATCAACACTATTTTTGAAGTGGGCGCCAGAGAATGGCGCGGCATTGGTGAAATTCCAAACAGCGGTTATGTGGTTAAAGAAGCTTACAGAAAATACGATGCGGAAGCAAAATTTAACATCAGCCACATAAAAGTACCCGAAAATCCGAATTGCATTGCGGGCGAAATATTGCGCGGTATCAAAAAACCAAATCAATGCGACCAGTTTGGCAAAGCCTGCAAACCCGCAAATCCGCTTGGTGCGCCAATGGTTTCTTCGGAAGGTGCCTGCGCGGCCTATTATCATTTTTCAACCCATTTAACTGAATAAAATGGAAAATACAATATTTGAAACCATTAATTTAGGTCACGGAAGCGGTGGCGAACTGACCAGAAATTTACTGGACAAAGTAATTTTCAACACCTTCAGCAATCCGTTTTTAGATCAAAAACACGACGGCGCCATTGTGGAAGTTCATTCTAAAATTGCCATTTCAACCGATAGTTTTGTGATTACGCCCATCTTTTTTAAAGGTGGAAATATTGGCGAGCTGGCCGTGAACGGAACCATAAATGATGTGGCTATGTGCGGCGCCATCCCAAAATATTTGTCCTTGGCTTTTATCATTGAAGAAGGATTAAAAATGGAGGAATTTGAGAGAATTGTGGCTTCCGTAAAAAAAGCGGCTGATGAAAGTGGCGTGCTCATTATTACCGGCGACACCAAAGTGGTGGAACGAGGAAAAGGAGATAAAATTTTCATCAACACCACAGGTTTTGGCCAGGTCCATCCAAAAGCCAATATTTCTGTCCACAACATAAAATCAGGCGATAAAATTTTGGTGAACGGCAACATTGCGCAACACGGAATGGCCATTATGAGTGAGCGTGAAGGACTGGAATTTGAATCGGATTTGGTAAGCGACACCGCCAATTTAAACTTTTTGGTGAAGGATTTATTGGATGCATTCGGCGAAAAAATAAAACTGTTCAGAGATCCAACCCGTGGCGGATTGGGAACGGTTTTGCATGAAATTGCCAACGACATTTCAAAAGGCGTTTTTGTGAAAGAAAGTGCCATTCCGCTGGAAAAACAAGTTGCGGCAGCCTGTGAAATGTTGGGATTGGATCCAATGTATGTGGCCAATGAAGGTGTATTTTTGGTGGTTGTGGATCCAAGCATAGAAACTGAAGTTTTGGCCTTGATGAGAAATCATAAAAGAGGAATAAATGCTGCACTAATTGGTGAATTTACCAATGAACATCCCAACAAAGTGGTGATGGAAAGTTTAATTGGCGGGAAACGAATTGTGAGTCCGCTGGTGGGAGAACAATTGCCGAGAATTTGCTGATTTAAATTTTACAAAATGAAAGCGTGAAAACCTAACCGCAAGAAACGCAAATAAAAAATCGCAAGGGACGCAAGGAAGAATTAATATCTTAACGCTTTGCGAACTTTATGAACTTCGCGGAAATCTTTGCGGAATTTGCAATTAAAAAAATCTCGAATTTCAATTCGCCATAAACCAGTAAATACCAATCACAAAAGCAAACAATCCGCCGGCCAATCGAATGCCTTTGAAAAAAGTATTGTTGTGTTCCTTTTTTGAAATAGAAGCCACATTTCCGATCAAAAAAGCAAAAGAAATCATCGCTAATACTGTTCCTGTTCCAAAACCAAAAATGTATTTTACAGAATCAAGTTTTGAGGCAAATCCAATGACGGGAAGAAACAGTAAAAAGTGCGCAACACCTGCCAAACCGTGAACAAAACCAACCGATAAAGAAGCTATAATTCCTTGTTTTAAATTTAAATTGCTGTGTGTGTGTGATTTTTCAGTTTGGTGAATATGAGGATATTTCCAAATGACTTCACTTACTGTATAGCGATTTTGGGAATGTATTGTAACTGTCGGTTTCTCGGACTCATGAATGTGTGGATGCGTGTGAATCATTGGAATTCCTTCAGCGTGAATATGTGTATGGCGATGTTGCTTTTCTTCCCTAAATATTTTAAAGAAAATCCACAAGGCAAGTCCGATTAAAATAACACCAACCATTTTTTCGCTGTGCAACGATATTTTTTCAATGGGAATCAAGTCTTTAAACACTAAAAATAAAATACCAATGGAAATCATTCCCAACAAATGCCCGATACCCCAAAAAAGTCCGACTTTCCAAGCTTTCTTTTTGCTTTCAATGGCAAATGGCGTTACCGCCGCCAAATGATCGGGCCCTGAGATTACGTGCAATATTGCGGCAATTATACCTGCCAATACGGGAAAAGTCAATTCCATCCGTTATAAAATTGAATATCATTAAAAATACAAAATTATGGAACACTAGCAACAATTATATTTTGTGTGATTTTAATGGTTGTTAATTTCTGGCAACACCCCTAAATGCAAACACAAGCATTGGCTTATCAAAAAAAATACGTATCTTTTTTCTGCTGTTTAATAACAATTGCGCTATATGGAAACATTTTTTCTTCAGCTTTTGAATTACTTTTTCTTTTCGTTTCATACCGCATTGATACTTTTTAATTTGCTTGGCTGGTTGTTTCCAAAAACAAAAAAACTGCATTTGATAAGTTTGCTTATCACATTATTTTCTTGGGGAGTCATAGGTATTTGGAGAGGATTCGGATACTGTTTTTTAACCGATTGGCATTATTGGGTATTGCGAAAATTAGGCGAAAGGGATATGCCGGGCAGCTATATTTCCTTTTTAATTGAAAATTTTACCGGTTGGCTTCCGGATGCGGCAATAGTAGAAATTTTAACACTGTTTCTTACGCTGTTGGCTTTGTTATGCACTATTTGGGTAAATTTTTTCGCTAAAAAACGTTAATTAAATCTATGCCGAATGCACAAATTTATATTGTCTGATAAACGAATTAGCCTGCTGTCAATTTCAAATCTTATTAGTGTGGTTTGTAATTTCACAGATTAAAACCAGATTAAGAGTGTTATTCAATATCATTGTTGTCTGTTTAAATTTTTCAATATAAACTTGTTACCTCAACGTAGCTTTAATATTCTGATTTTGATATTTTTATAGGTATACAGTGATATTTTATGTTAAAGATGCTAGCAAAAATTCATTTGAACCAATTTATGAAATAAATTACCGGAACAAGTTCAAAAACAATAAATTTAAATTTCTGGAAAATTGTGTATTTTTGCACACTTAAATTTTTTGATTTGATAAAGATAGGAGACATAAAATTGTGCGATTTCCCGCTGTTGTTGGCGCCGATGGAAGATGTAAGCGACCCGCCGTTTAGGGCTTTGTGTAAAGAACAGGGCGCAGATGTGGTGTATACCGAGTTTATTTCTTCGGAAGGATTGATTCGGGATGCCGCTAAAAGCAGAAAAAAACTGGATATTTATGAAAAAGAACGACCGGTTGGCATTCAAATTTTTGGCGCAAATTTAGAATCGATGTTAAGAACGGTGGAGATTGTTGAACAATCGAATCCCGATATTATCGACATTAATTTTGGCTGTCCGGTAAAAAAAGTGGTTTGTAAAGGTGCCGGAGCCGGTATATTAAAAGACATCGATTTGATGGTGCGTTTAACCGAAGCCATGGCAAAACACACCAGTTTACCCATAACCGTAAAAACCCGTTTGGGTTGGGACGAAAATTCCATAAAAATTGTTGAAGTGGCCGAACGTTTGCAGGATGTTGGCTGTAAAGCAATTTCCATTCACGGCCGCACACGTGCCCAAATGTATAAAGGCGAAGCCGACTGGAGCCATATTGCCGCTGTGAAAAACAATCCGAGAATGCACATTCCTATTTTTGGGAACGGCGACGTGAATTCACCTGAACGCGCTATGGAAATGCGCGATAAATTTGGACTGGATGGTGCTATGATTGGCCGTGCAAGCATTGGAAATCCGTGGTTTTTTAAACAAGTGAAACACTTTTTTGAAACGGGAGAACACCTGCCCGAAATTACGGTGGCCGATCGTGTTGAAATGGCACGCCGTCATTTGCAAATGGAAATTGATTGGAAAGGTGTTGAAATTGTGGGCGTTATGGAAACCCGCCGTCATTATACCAACTATTTTAAAGGCATTCCCGATTTTAAAGAATATCGCTTAAAAATGGTAAAGTCCGATGCCGCGCAAGATGTGTATGATGTTTTTGAGGAAGTATTGCAGAAGTTTGCGTAAAACGGTTTAAAGTCGAAAATCTCAAAGTTCAAATTTTGTTCGATCAGAATTCCCCTCTTGAGAAGGGTTAGAGGTGTGTAATTCAATCTGTATAAGATTCAACAACGCAAAAATTAAACAATCTTATTCCACCAATTTTAAAGATATTCTGCTGCTGGCAATTTTTGATGCCGCCAATCCCAACACAAGAATGGTCACAAGCACCGTTAAAACATTGAAAAAGGTAAATTCAACCGGATAGGCCAAATTTTGCGTGATCATAAATAAGCTGTATTTTTTCTGAAGTAACACCAATACAATTCCAACCGACAGGCCAATTGTTAATCCGAAAAGTGTCAGTAAAAATCCCTGAAAAATAAAAATACGTTTAATTTCTTTGATGGAAGCGCCCAAATTATACAATGTTTTAAGGTTGTCCCTTTTGTCTAAAATCATCATAATAATGGCGCCAATCACATTGAACAACGCGATAATCAGAATCAGCGTAAATATTAAATAGGAAGCCAAATTCTCCGTATTCAGCATTTTATAAAAAACAGCATTTAATTGTTCCCGGGTTTCAACTTTAAAGTCGGGACCCAAATTATTTTTGAGTTCCTCTATAATTTGTGCGCGCTCCTTGCTATTATTGACTTTCAGTTCAATGCCAGAAACTTGTGTTGGATTGTAATTCAACAGTTCCTGTGCCAATTCCAAAGAAATAAACACATATTTTTTGTCTATTTCATCGGTCAAAGCAAAAACGCCGATGGGTGTTGTGTTAATTTTTGTAAAAGCATTGGCTGGATCTGTAATATAACCACTTCCCGGTTTTGGGACGTATATTTTTAAAGGCTCCAAAAAATCATAAACGCCAATCGACAAGAGATTTGAAATTCCGTTGCCTACAACTGCACCGGACGGAATTTCTTTATTGAACCAAGTACCTGAATAAACCGTGGTGTCCATCCGGTTCACTTTTGCGTAGTTTAAATCAACGCCTTTAATATAGGCAATATGCGTTTTTTCATTGAAATCGAAAAAAGCGCGTTCTTCTATCACTTTTGAGTAAGAAGCGATGCCATTTTGATTGTTGATAAGCGATTCAATCTTAGTGTTGAAGTCGAACGATTTTCCTTTTACCGCGGTAATTTTAATATCCGGGTCAGAAGTGTTTAAAAAGCCAATGCTGAAAGTCCGCAATCCCGAAAACCCCGAAAGCACAATAAACAAAGCCAAAGTCCCAATGATTACGCCAACAGCGGCAATAAAAGTGATAATATTGATGGTGTTGTTGCTGCTTTTTGAAAATAAATACCGCTTGGCTATGTATAAGGAAAAATTCAAATTATCGCTTTTTGCGTTGGTCTATAATATCAGGATTTGTAATCGGATTTTCCTGTTTGCCTTTTAAGGCATTGTCAATATCTTCAATATAATCCAAACTGTCATCCATATAAAAAAAGAGTTCGGGCATTCTTCTTAACTGTTCTTTGGTGCGTTTTGCCATTTCATAACGAATGGTGGCCGTATTTTCATGAAGTCCTTTAAGAATAAGGTCTCTTTTTCCTTGGGGAAAAACGCTGATGTACACTTTAGCGTTCGATAAATCAGAAGTAACAAGCACTTTAGTGACAGATATAATAATCCCTTTCATCCCATCCTTGGCGGCGTGTTGCAAAACCTCGGCCAGATCTTTTTGTAAAACACCCGCAATCTTTTTTTGTCTGTTTGTTTCCATAATGCAAAAATAGTATTTAAATATACAATAATTCTGTTTTTGTTTTTGATTGTTTAGGAAACATTGGCTTAATTCATATAATTACAGAAGTTTATTTATATTTGTTTTGGGCCTGCCCGACTTTTCGGTGGGCGTTACCCGCCAGCTGGCGGGTCGGGCTATCGCTACTCGCTTTTTTTGTTGCTTTTCGCAACAAAAAAAGCTCAAACATACCGCTCTATCCCTAACGCAAATCGCATAAAAAATGAAAATGATTAAAAAAATATGAAGGCACCTTGCGTATTTTCTTTGCGGTTTTTTGCGGTTAAATACAAATCTTGTTTGATTGGAATTACGCCCTTCGACCATATAGCTATCGGGTCCGCTCAGGGTGACGGATTTTAGAATTACGATTTTTGATTTGTCGATTTACGATTTTAAGTTACCTTTAACGAATAACATCTAACTTTTCAACCTTCAAAAAATGAACAAAATAGAACACATCGGCATCGCCGTAACAGATTTGGAAAAATCGAACGAACTTTTTGCTTCGCTTTTTGGAAAACCGCATTATAAAACGGAAGATGTGGAAAGTGAAGGCGTAAAAACTTCATTTTTTCAAGTGGGTTCAAACAAAATTGAATTGCTGGAAGGCACCAATGAAAACAGTCCGATTTCAAAATTTATCGAAAAAAAAGGCGAAGGCGTTCATCATATTGCTTTTGCTGTTGATGATATTTTAAGCGAAGTGGCACGTTTAAAAAAGGAAGGATTTATCATTTTAAACGAAATTCCCAAAAAAGGTGCCGACAATAAATTGGTGGTTTTTTTGCACCCAAAATCCACCAATGGCGTTTTAATTGAATTGTGTCAGGAAATAATATAGAAAATTTTATAATTCTTTGATTTTGCGACGTTAAAAGTGGCGGTTTTTATGCCTTCACCATATTAAGCTACATTTTACAAGTGTTGAACTGCCTTGGTCATCATCTGCAATAAGAATAAGACTAGCATTTCCGGTTGAATTCTCCTTTTCAATCGCTACGGATTCTATCTTAAGTTTACTTTTACATTGAGGAATTTCGCAAAATTCAAAAGAATTGGATATTGTATTATTTGACAGGTCTATCATACCTATAAAGCTGCCCAAAATTTCACCATCGTCATATACATTATCTGTATTTTCAACAGAAGCAGTAAAAATGATTTTTGATGCACTTTTTAGGATAGTGGCACCAGAAAAACCCGATTCTATATTATTGATTTTGGGCAAGTTAAAAGAACAAACTCGGGGAATTGGAAACTTTGTTTTACCTTTTAAATATTGCAATAATTTGCTGTAATCAAATTGAAAAATCAGATTTTTCTTCCGATTGAAAAGGAAGATTTGATTTTTATGAAAAGCAGTGGCCTCTATATTTAACTCTGAATCTTGCATCAAAGGCAATCTTTTTAGATTTTTATAAAATTCAGTCAAATGATATCTTTCAACCACCATAGAATCTTTTAGCAAGACACGTAAAAACAGGTCTCTTTCGGGCGATTTTGACCCAGATCCGAAAACTATTATTTCATCGTCGTTAATCAATTCGAGTGTTTCAAAATCCGGTTTTTCAGGTTTGGATATTCTCTTGTTTGTATTGGCAGTTTCTATGAGTTGAATACGATTAATGATTTTAAAATCGTCATTAAGCGTAAATAAAAATGGGGAATCATCACCAATTGCATAATAATTTCCATTGAGTTTGGTTATACCCGATCCGCTGGGGATTTCCTTTATGCTTACTTCTTTCAAAATATTTAATTCCATATCAAGTCTGTTGCAAGCAGTTGTTAGTATGATTGTTGCTGGCACTATTTTTTTAAAAATCGTTATTCTTTAACTTGGTTTCGGTTTTTGACACAAAAAGTTATATGGATTTGAAACCGAAATTTTCCGATGTTTAAATGTAATATAATTAAGTGTTAGAATCATTTTATTTAGTTCAATTAAGCAATTTTTTTATGTGCTTTATTCTTTTTGTTAGTTGAATCTTAGTTTTGGAAATTGATTTTCTTATTACTTACAACTTTTGATGGTATGGTGTCGTGCGGGAGTTCGAAGCTGCTTTCCTGTCAGCTATTACCATCCATTTTTACGAGTCGCAAACCTTCCAAAACCTTTGAAAACTGGATGCATTATTTCATATATTGGCAAAAGTTGTTATAGGTTTGTCAATATTTTGTCTTTTTGATAGGAAAAAATAAATCCAACAATTAAAACAAAAATAATCATTGATGAAGTTGTTTCAATGAAATGAGATATTCTGACCATTTCAGGAAAAACTGGGTTTGGCAAAATAATTTGAAATCCAAATCCGCCAAAAATAAGGGCTAGTATAAGTAGCTTTTTAGACTTTTAACAGTTAAGAAAGGTGTAAAATATATAGCGATACAGGTATTAAAGTTGTAGGAATAATGAAATGGAAAATAAAAATCAGAAACACTAACAAATACTGAGTTGCGGAAATTATTTTATTTTTCATAATGATTTGCTATTGAATTTTCAAATTAATTGTAACGGTTAGGGTATGGAAAGTTGCGGGTTTGAAACCACAACTTTCCTATGTTTAAATTTAAGTTTTTTATGTTTTAGAAACATTCTATTTTACTGAATTAATCAATTTTATACCCATTGTTGAAAGCAGTTTTAATTAATCATCATCATTGTTCTGGCTTTCGATATTTTGAAGAATTTCATTGTCTCCTTGATTAATATTACTAACTGTTCTAATTTCAGAGTGTCTAATTTTACCTCCTAAATTACCTACTTGAGCAAATAGTCCGAATGTAACTATTGAAACAATTAAAGTAATTAAAGTTATTGCTTTTGAAAATGATAATTTTTTTAAAATTGCAAATAAACTAATTAATGATAAAATCGCTAATAATCCCATTATCCAAATTGCTTTTTCAGCAAGTTCTTCGTGGTTTTCAATTAATTGTTCTGAAATTCCTGTGATATTTTCGACAGTTTCTCCAGATTCTTCTCCCGTAAGGAAAACTGGAATTGTCAATAGTGCCATTAATATGAAAGTTGCTAATGCTACTATTTGAATTTCTAGGTTTTTAAAAATTTGACCGTATGCCAAAATTCCAATTCCTATAATTGTTCCCACAATTGGGAAGTGTGTTAATATTAAATGAAGATGTGTTGCATCCATAATTTTAAATTTTTATTGTTAATTTTTTATATGCTGAATTCATTAGTTGTAAAAGAAGGAGGACCTCTTACGCCGTTCAGATTTACAATAAATAATTTATTAATATTTGATTTTAAATTTTTATAAACTTTTTTGTTTACAATTTTTGATGTACTAAAATATGCAGTATTAATTGCTGAATATTGATAATCAATTTTTGTTTTCTTATCAATGTTATATTGAGCAAAAATTAAAGAATCTAAATTTTCATCATTATTTTCGTGGAATACTAATCTTAGAATGCCATATATTGAATTAGAATTATTATGAAGTTTAATATGTTCTTTTTCTACCATATCCTTGGAATGTGGATGTGGAATAATGGCGTGAAGTAAAATAACAGCTAAAGCGCTATTAAACAATATATTTCTGAAAATTTTACTCATTCATTCTTGTTTTTCTAAACGTACTAAAATATTTAATATTATTTCAATTATTAATAATTCTCGATTATATATTTATCTCTATATATTTACTCCAAATAAATACCCAACTAAAGCAGTTAATCCCATTGCAATAGTTCCCCAAAATGTAATTCTAATAATTGCATTTCCCATACTAGAACCACCAGTTTTAGCGGCCATTGAACCTAAAATTATAAGGAAAAAAAGCGCAAATCCATAGAGTGTATACTCCATACTTTTTAAAGGTAAAAAGAGAGCTACTAAAAGTGGTAGAATTCCACCAACTGTGAAAGCTGCTCCAGACGCGAAAGCTGCTTGAATAGGTCGGGCTTGACTTATTTCATTAAGTCCTAATTCATCTCTAATATGCGCTCCAAGCGCATCGTATTCCGTCAATTCTTTTGCAACCGTTAGTGCAGTTTCTTTTTTTAAACCTCTTTTTTCATAAATCTCGGCTAATCGTTGAAGTTCCAATTCAGGCATTTCTATTAACTCCTGCTTTTCCCTTTCAATATCTGCTTTTTCAATATCTGTTTGAGAACTTACAGAGACATATTCTCCTGCAGCCATAGATAAAGCACCGGCAACTAATCCAGCTAAAGTTGTAAAAACAATTAATTCCCTACTATCACTCGCCGCTGCAACACCAATTGCAAGACTCGCTGTTGAAAGAATTCCGTCATTGGCACCGAGAACAGCTGCTCTCAGCCAATTACTTCTATGAATATAATGGTTATCTAAATAATTATCAGTTATGGATTCCATCTTTTGTTTTTATAAATATCTTAAATTCAGCCATTTAATTGTTTTTTCTCTTTTAGAGATTCAAGATGCTTTTTGGGATCAAAATCCTGCGCAATCCCGCTATCAATTCCTTCCTGAATTGCGTTTCTCAATGCAAATACTTTACTTTCTTCCTCTTCTAAAAGTCTTAACCCTGCTCGAATAACTTCGCTAACATTTTTAAATCGACCTTCTCTTATTCGACTTTGAACGAATTGGTCAAAATAACTTCCTAATGATATTGATGTGTTTTTGTTCATTTTTAGCCTATTTTATTCAAATATACCAATAATTGGTATAATATCAAAATTCTCAAATTACACACAACGGTTTAGGCTATGAAAAGTTGCGGGTTTAAAATCGCAATTTTTCAAGGATTAAAAGTATTATAATAAAGCTTTAGAATGATTCTATTTAGTTGAATTTATCAATTTTTTATGAGCATTGTTGTGCCCAGTTATTAATCTATATTTTGTTTTATTCCTTTCTCCTATTTTTTTGAAAAGCTTAATTTCTACTCCATTTTTCAAATCTCTACTAGCTGTCGCAGAAGAAATATCTTTGAAGATATCCATATAATCCTTCCTTGTAAATTCAATTTTATTGAGAGAAATAAAATATTCAAGTCGGTCTTTTTCAAACAGCGTTCGGTTATTAAATTTTAATAATTCACTTAATGAAATGTCAATAACGTTCAACATATATTCTATGAATTTTGTTGATTTTCCAGATTTGTCACTTTCTGATAAAGCGCTATAATATTTCTCTTGGTCTTTGCTGATAAGTGTCTCAAAAGGCAAATATTCGAACACAGGATATTTTTCCATTAAAATCAAAGTTTGCCATAATCGTCCCATTCTACCGTTTCCATCTAAAAATGGATGAATAAATTCCATTTCGTAATGAAACACACAACTTTTAATTAATTCAATTTCCTCTGAATTTTTCAAATAATCAAAAAGGTCTTTCATTAAAAACGGAACATTTTCAAAAGTAGGCGCTAAATGCTCAACTTTTGATCCTTTCATAATTCCAACTCCTTGATTTCTATACTTACCAGCTTTTTCAATGAGATTGCTCATTAAAGTCTGATGAGCTTTTAAAAAGGATTTCTCATTATACGGACTAAATTGTTCTAAATTCTCATAAATTTCGATAGCATTTAAAACTTCTTTAATATCTTTTTGTGGTCCAAT
>JAUXPH010000004.1 GCA_030683995.1 Lutibacter sp. | reverse complement strand
TACAAACATTTCGCTCCTATGGAGCTTTTTTAGTCCCAGAGGGACGACCTGTCTGTAGAAAATAGATTTTCAAAAAAACAAGCCCCATCGGGGCGACCTGTTTGTTAAGGCCGATTAAGATTGGGATTGTTAAATTGCAATGAATTTTTGCCGGACAACAATGATTTTAATTCCAATAATTAATTTAGAAGCTGCAAATATTTAGCCCAATATGGCAAGGCCGAGGCTGAGCCATTAAATTTGTGCATTCGATATAAATTAAAATATTATATTTGAAATATCCTAAACTATTTTCAGCAATGCGCATTTTTAAAAAAATCTTACTCGTTATTGGCGTTCTAATCGTCCTGATTTTAATTGGAGGTTGGATGTATTTCAACAGCCTAAAACCTGATTATTCAGGCGAAATTACTTTATCAGGCATTGAAAATGAGACTTCTGTATATTTTGATGATTATGGAATTCCGCATATTTACGCCCAAAACCAATACGATGCCACAACCGCATTAGGCTACGTTCACGCACAGGACCGACTTTGGCAAATGGAATTGATGCGAAGAATTGCCCCGGGAAGATTGTCGGAAATTTTTGGAAAAGACATGCTCAAAAACGACCGGTTTTTTGTGAGTTTGGGCATTGAGGAAGCTTCCGGAAAATCATTGGAAAAATTAGACAAAAATGGGGAAGTATACAAATTGGCAACTGCCTATTTAAATGGTATCAATCAATTTATTGAAAACGGACCAACGCCCATAGAATTCACTTTAATAGGTATTGAAAAAGAGCCTTATCAACTTAATGATATTTACAATATTTTGGGATATATGTCTTTTAGTTTTGCGATGGCCCAAAAAACCGACCCGCTTTTAAGTATTCTAAAAGATAAATTAGGCGATGAATATTTAAAGGAGCTGAATATAGAAATCGGTCCAAATACCACGTTTATAAAAAATTCAAAATCAACTATTGCCGATTTTTCGGCGATGGTTGCAAATGTTAATGAGGTGATGGAAAAATCTCCAATCCCTCCATTTATCGGCAGTAACAGTTGGGTGGTTTCTCCTAAAAAATCAGCCACAGGAAAGGTGCTTTTTGCAAACGATCCACACATCGCCTACTCACAACCGGCAGTTTGGTTTGAAGCGCATATTGTAACACCAGATTACGAAATGTATGGTTATCATTTGGCAGGTGTTCCCTTTCCTTTGTTGGGCCATAACAGAAATTATGCCTACGGATTAACGATGTTTGAAAATGACGATATTGATTTTTATAAGGAAGAAAATCATCCGACAGATTCCACAAAATACAAAACGCCAAACGGATTTGAAACTTATAAAACAGTCACCAAAACCATCAAAGTAAAAGACGCCGATGATGTAATTATTACGGTAAGAAGTTCGCGTCACGGACCAATTATGAACGATGCGCTTGATGCAATTACGCAAACAGAACCTATTGCGATGTCATGGATTTACACCCAATTTAACGTAGAAGTTTTGGATGCACTTCACACCATTTCAAGAGCAACCGAAATGATGGACGTAAAAAAAGGTGCGTCTATGATTCACGCTCCGGGTTTAAATATAATGTACGGAGACGCAAAAGGAAATGTGGCTTGGTGGGCAACCGGAAAATTGTACAAATTAAAACCTGAAGTTAACAGAAATTTTATTTTAAACGGCGCATCCGGTGATGATGATCCTGTTGAATATTTGGATTTCAGCGAAAACCCGATGGCCGAAAATCCGCCTTGGAATTACGTGTATTCTGCAAACAACCAGCCCGATTCCATTGCAAATATGATGTATCCGGGTTATTATTTATCAGAAGACCGCGCCAAACGCATTGTGCAATTGCTGGAACCAAAAAATAACTGGAACAAGGGATCTATGTCTGCCATGATTAATGATGTTACCTCATCGGTGGCACCAGGATTGGTCAAAGAATTTGAAAAAATTATGGATTATGGTTCTTTTACCAAAAGCGAACAAAAAGCAATGGATATCCTTCAACTTTGGGACGGCTCAAATACTGTTGACCAAGTAGCGCCAACCATTTATAACAAATGGATTTACCTGTATTTAAAAAACACTTTTGAAGATGAAATGGGAACGGAATTATTCACCCAGTTTTTAGCAACACATTTATCAAAAAGAACGATTGCCGAACAAATTGAAAAGGAAAATTCTATTTGGTGGGACAATATAACCACCAAAAACAAAACAGAAACCAAAAAAGAAATCCTGTCAAAATCTTTGGTTGAAGCGGTCGCTTCACTGGAAAAACAACTTGGAAGCGACAAAAAAGATTGGAATTGGGGAAAAGTTCATACCTTAGCACATGAACATCCTATGGGCAAGGTAGCTGCATTAAAAAAATATTTTAATGTGGGTCCATTTCCCATAAATGGCGCAAGAGAAGTGATTAACAATCGGGGTTTTGATTATACTGATACTGGCTTGTACAAAGTGAATGCCGGTCCTTCAACAAGAAGAATCATCGATTTTTCTGATGTTGAAAACAGCATCAGCATATTACCGACGGGGCAATCGGGAAACCCTTTCAGCAAACATTATAAAGACCAGGCCGAAATGTACAACAAAGGCGAATTCAGAAAAATGAAAATGAATGAAGAAGATATTAAAAAAGTTTCAACAAAATTAACTATTTCACCAAAAAAATGAGCAAAAGAATCACCATAAAGCAAATTGCACTGGCATTGCAAGTTTCAATTTCAACGGTTTCAAAAGCGTTAAACGACAGCTATGAAATTAGTGACGACACCAAAAAGAGAATTCAGGAATATGCCAAATTGCACAAATACAAGCCTAATACGCTTGCATTGAGCTTGCAAAATAAAAAAACAAAAACCATTGGCATCATATTGCCCAACATTTTAAATTACTATTTTGCTCGGGTTTTGCGTGGTATTGAAAAAGTTACCACCGAAAAAGGCTACAATATCATCACTTGCATCACCAATGAATCCTTCAAAAAAGAAGTGGACACCATGGAAATGCTTTCTAATGGAACTATTGACGGTTTTATTGCCTGCATTTCAGAAGAAACTATGAGAATTGGAAATTTTGAACACTTTAACCTCATTTTGGAAGAAGGAACCCCAATTGTACTGTACGACCGCGTTCATGAAGATATCAACTGCGATAAAGTAGTAACCGACAACGTGAAGAGCGGTTACAAAGCAACCCGTTTTTTGATGAAATCAGGATGTAAAAATATTGCCCTTATCTCTACTGACGAAGAAATAAATATTGGCCAGTTTAGTGTTAATGGCTATTTAAAAGCGCTGACTAAATATGACGTGCCGATTAATGAAAATCTGATTTTAAGGCTTGATGACGAAACGCATTTGAAAGAACGCATTAACGAAATGTTAGACAACAACCAAGTGGACGGCATGTTTGTAATTGATGAAGTTTCGGGCGCTGTTGCCACGCAAGTATTAAATGCAAGAGGCATAAAAGTTCCTGAAGATATTTCTATTGTAAGTTTTACCAACGGAATTTTATCGAGATACACCATTCCGCCTTTAACCGCCGTGAATCGTTTTGCCCATACCACCGGCGAAATAGCCGCAACGCGATTAATCGATAAAATTGAAGAAAAAATTGAATTTGATGACATTACCACCGAAATAGTTAAAACAAAATTGGTTGAACGAGAATCAACTAAAAAACTTTTTATAAAGTTTTAAAACAGCATCTTAAAAAAGTAAAAAAGGAAACCCAGCAAAAAATAAATATTTGCTGGGTTTTTAGTTTAAATAAAAATAACTTATCTTTAAAATTACTGTTTAATAATAAGTTTTACATTCTTAACATCCCCATTCACAATGGTTTTTAAATAATAAAAACCAGCAATTAAGTGACCTAAATTAAGTTTTATCATGCCTTCCCCATTGGTTATCTGTTCAGTGGATTTCGCAACCAATTGACCCTTAAAGTCGTAAATACACAAATCTACAACTGTGTCAACATTGCTGCTGAACTTTATGGTAACCTCATTAACAAAAGGATTAGGATAAGACTGTAAATTAGTGATGGTTTCCGTCTCTTCTTCTCTATCACAAGTGCCTAAACTATCCCCATGATTCAAATGTTCCTGAACGGCAGTTTGCGCCACACAAATAGTTTTTCCATTATGGCAAATTTCTACCTTAGGATTGTTTAGATTGTCCCCGCACTGAACATTTACAACTTCAACAATAATATCTTTTGAAACACTGCAACCATTTGCATCCGTAACTATTACTGTATAGGTTGTTGTCTCTTCTGGACAAACTTCAAAAGACGCCTTAGTTTCACCTGTATTCCATTCAAATGTATAAGGTGCAACACCGCCAATAACATCAGTAACGGCTAGGGTTGTGCAGGATTTAGGAGCATACCCGTAGTAAACCAAGGAATTCTCAGAAGTTATTATTTCTAAAACTTCAGGCTCATTTATTATAAACTCTTTTGTTACAATAGCGCCTAAAACATCAGTTACAGTTACCTTATAAGTTCCTTTCGACAATCCAGTGGCAGTTGATGCACTTTGTCCGTTACTCCAATCATAGGCATAAGGCGAAATTCCACCAGAAACCGTTACAGAAGCTGTTCCGTTAGATGCCCCATTACAAGTTACATCAGTAGCAAAACCATCATCAAGCGTCAACAATTTTAACTGCAATCTTGTAGATACAGGAAAATGATCCGAAGTGGTACGGGTATAAGTACTGCTGTAAAATTCGTAATGAACTCTCGCAGATTCGTCAATATACAGATCAGAAAGTTCGTTAGAAACCATAATATGGTCAATCATATTCTCATAAGTAACATAAGATCTAAATCCTTGATCACTTAATATACTGGTTAAAATATTATAATTGTCAGAATCATCCACATATGATTTAAAACTTGAATCAGTTATTGGAAAAACATTGGACACTGTAACATCAACATCATCATTATAATCCCCTACCATTATAATGTTCGCGTTAGGATAATATACATCCAATGAGTCTTTTAACACTTCAACGTCATACTTACGCATATTATATTTTTCAAGACTTTCTGCTGAAGTACTGCCGGTATTTGCTCTTGCATGAAGACCAATTACATTAATTTGCTGTTTGTTGCCATCAATGGTTACATTGGCAGTTAACATAAATGGAAGCCTGCCACTCGCATAAAAACGTGATTTATCAGGATGCGGAAAATCGGTTAGCGCACTTGCATCGCCACCATTATAATAGGGATGAATAGCCGCTAATAAAACTTTGGAAGAAACTGGCTCTACCGTGTTGGTATTATAAATGAATCCAACTTTTTGTTTTGTTCCCGACAAATCATTAGGATATGAAGTAGCTTCTGACAATACATAACCATACCCTGGCATTTCACTTACCATTTGGGCAAATAACACATCGTCTGACACTTCTTCAACGCCATAGATATCTGCATTTAATTGTAACAATACATTTTTAACATGCTCTTTTTGAATCTGATCTGAATCAGGATTTCCTTTAGCGGGTGAATTTGCCTCATCACCAAACCAAGCAACATTCCAGGTAACAATATCTAAGGTTTTATCTTTAGAAACAATTAAATCACTTCCGGATTGTGCATAAGGTGACGCGCAGGCTATATCCGATTTAAATCTAGGCAGTAATTGAAGTGTTTGATAATAATTTCCAACTACTCCAACAAGTTCACTGCAAGTTTCCGGTTGACCTAGCCCTACAATTTCTTCTACATCATTATCAATTCTTAATTCACCGGTTCCGCTTGCATCAGACAATAAATAATTTGCATTCCCAAACATAATATCACCTGGTTTTGGAAAACTAGGATTCATTATTCTTACCAACTCAGCAGGATGAGCGACCATCTCACTTAAAGTGATTGTAAGAGGCGAAATAGGGTTATTTGGCAAACCGTTATTTTCAACCAAGGTAACCGGACTTAATTGTAATTGTCCGTTATAAGTACTTCTGGTTCCTTTTACCGTAATTGAATCACCAACCGCAAACACGCCAGCGCCATGAACTAATTTATCAAAAATAGCAATCGCTCCTGTCTCGTCTTGGATATACGCCGAACCTGCAAATTGGTCGGAAACAGTTAACACACCTGATACCCTAACCAATGTTCCATCAACAGAGGCACGCGCGGCAGCAATAGAAATTACTTTCAATGGTGATTCAGAATCGCCAAATACCTGTCCGGCATTAATGCCTCCAAAAGTATTATTTGCGGCTTGCCAAGTAAAGTCTGCATATATTTTCCCAATTCCAGTCAACTGAAGAGAAACCCCTAAAGGTGAAGTACTTGCTTCTGAAATTCCAATATCTGTACTTAACATTCCTGCAGCAACACCATTAGTTGCGGTAAAAGTTCCTTCATAACTTAAAAATTGAATCACTTTACCTGTTGCATCAACTAAGGCCAATCCGTCCGGAGATCCGTTTTGAATACCGTTATATGAAAAATACATTGTGCCATATCCATCCATTTGATCTGGAATAATTCCTGTTAATGAAATTGTTCCATACAAAGCACCTCCGCTTCCATTATAAAATTCAATTCGCCAATCTGTCAAGTCAGTTCCAGCCCAACCGGCAACTTCAATCGCTTCTCCCTCATCAATACCCGCATTGTCATAATGTATTTCATTGATAAAAACCAAATCTCCAAACTTTTGTCCGGTGTTAATATCTCCAAAAGTATTGTCTAAAGCTGCCCATGTAAAATCAGAATAAACAGTTCCTTTGCCTATTAGTTGAAGTGAAGAACCCACAGGAGAAGTGCTTGCTTGTGAAATTCCAATATCTGTGCTTACCATTCCCGTTGCCGGACCATTTGTTGCGGTAAAACTGCCTTCATAACTTAAAAACTGAATAACGGAACCTTCACCATCAACCAAAGCCAATCCGTCTGGGGCTCCATTCTGCAATCCGGTTATCGATACAGATACTGTACCATACCCATTCATTTGATCTGGAATAACTCCTGTTAAATTAGTTATGCTATAAGTAGCTCCTCCACTTCCATTATAGGGAACAATGCTCCATCCTGTTAAATTTGTTCCGGCAGGCCCAACTACCTCAACGCCTTCTCCAACATCAGCACCAGCATTATCATAGTGTATTTCATTGATAAATACCGATGCTGGAGAGATTGGTATTACAATATCTTCTAAAGTTGTCACAATAACTTCGTTGCTGCTGGCTGATAAATTATCATCAGCATCCGCTGCCTTAACAGTAAATGCATGGGTTGTATTTGGCGTTAATCCTAAAACCGTATAGCTTGTTCCTGTGGTTGAGGCAATTTGCGCAGGGCCATCAAAAATTTCATACGAAACGACACCAACAGATGTTGATGCTTCCCACGATAAATCAACTGCAGTTTTTGCTATATTGGCCGCCGATAAATTTGTTGGCGCTGAAAGTGTAACAACCGTGGCTGAAAATACCTGTCCCGAATTGATGTTTCCAAAGGTATTTGCTGAAGCAGCTTGCCAAGTGAAGCTATTATAATCCGTGCCCGTTCCAGACAATTGCAATGACAATCCCACAGCTTCACTGCCGGATTCAGATACGCCTATATCAATGCTTGTCATCCCAATAGCTGGGCCGTTAGTAGCAATAAAACTGCCTTCATAACTTAAAAACTGGACAATATTACCAAGATTATCTACCAAAGCAAGTCCATCAGGAGCTCCGTTTTGTAAGCCACTTATGTTTACATACATTGTTCCAAATCCATTTGATTGATTTGGAATAATGCCTGAAAAAGTTCCTATTGGCGAATAAGTGGCACCTCCATTTCCATTATAAGGAATAATGCTCCAACCGGTAAGGTCGAGTCCTGCGGTTCCGGCAACTTCCACTGCTTCACCTACATCTGCACCAGTATTGTCATAATGTATTTCATTGATAAAAATTATTGGTGCAGTATTAGCAGATCCTTCCAATGTTGTTACGGTTAAAGGATTGCTTACTTCAGAAACATTGCCAGCAACATCAGCAGCTTTTACCGTAAATATGTAGCTTGTATTGGGTGTTAGTTCTGTAACAGTGTATGTTAATTCTGTTGTTGAAAATATTTGGGCATTTCCATTAAAAATTTTATAGGCAACAACCCCAACATTATCCGTTGACGCCACCCAAGATAAAACCGTTGAGGTTTGTGAGGTATTAGACGCCATCAAATTTGCGGGCGTTGAAGGAATTTCTGTATCCGCCACTTCCGATGAATTAAATCTATCTTCGGCTTGTGGACCTCCCCATATTATAGTTGCAAATGCCGGATTATCGATAAATGGATTTCTGTTTCCCTGTATTCCTTCCAGCAATATATTTCTATTCTTTTCATAGGTTGACACAGGGTCTTCTGCGTTCCATTCCAAAAAGATATCCATCATATCCGAACTGTAATTTTGCGTGCCTACTCCAATCGCGCTGGGCAAACATTGATTTCCGTAACGCAAATACATATACATTATCATCCGTGCAACATCCCCTTTCCACTCATCTCCCGGATACCAAGAGTTTGAATTAACAAGATGCGCATTCCCAGATCCATCCACAAATGGATAATTATTTCTGACGGCATTCAAAGTCACATCAGCCGAACGTAAATGATGTGCATCGCTTCCCGGGCCTGTTGTTCCTAAATTTGGATTACCCAATGATTTTGGAAAGACATGCTCTCTATTCCAATCACCCAAATTACCCCCATTTAAATCCTTTGAACGTGTCCTATCGTTGGTAATATCACCATCCGTATCATCATAACCATAAATCAACAAAACATAATTTGTATTGTTTGGATCTAAATCGGTTTGTTTTAAAGCGTCCCAAACACCGGGTGTATAAGTAATTGAAGTTGTGTGCGTGCTAATTATCAGCACTGAAAGATCCGATTTTAACGCATCCCCTGTTGTTGTGATGTTAACCCCATCATAATAAGACGGAATTTGCCCATGAGCAAATATGCCCATAAATGCAACAAAAGCAGCTAAAATCACATGCTTTTTAAAGTAAAGTTGTTTCATATAATTAATTTAAATTTAAGAGTAAATTTAAATATATATACAGACAAACAACCTGTTACTTATTAACATATCATTAAATTTATTAAGAAAAACTCCTGAAATTAAACAGTTTAATAACAAAAAAATAAACTTTAAAAAGCAGTTTTCCAACTATAATTATTACCAATGCTTTAAAAAGTTCAAGATTTAGATGTTTCTGTCACTTAATTGTGATAGCATAATTATGTTGTAATTGACTATTCGAGGTGTTTTGTTCATTTTTTTTATTATTTTTAACAAAAAAAATATGCTAGAAAAAGTTTATGGCAGCGCCGTATTCGGCGTTGAAGCCACCAACATTACAGTTGAAGTAAATATCGATAAGGGTATTGGTTACCATTTGGTTGGATTGCCCGACAATGCCATTAAAGAAAGTAGTTTCCGGATTTCAGCAGCCTTAAAAAACAATAAATACCATTTTCCGGGCAAAAAAATCACCATCAATATGGCTCCGGCCGATATGCGCAAAGAAGGCTCGGCTTACGATCTCACTTTGGCCATTGGTATCCTCGCCGCTTCAAATCAAATAAACACCGAAAAAATTGGGGATTATATTATTATGGGCGAGCTCTCTTTAGACGGAAGCCTGCAGCCCATAAAAGGCGCCTTGCCCATTGCCATTAAAGCGCTTGAAGAAAATTTTAAAGGATTTATTCTGCCGAAACAAAACGCAAAAGAAGCCGCCATTGTAAGTAATTTAAATGTTTATGGCGTTGAAAATATTACGGAAGTCATTGATTTTTTCGACGGAAAAACAGAACTTGAACAAACCATAATTGATGTTCAATTTGAATTCAATAAAAGTTTAGACAACCCCGAATTTGATTTTGCCGATGTGAAAGGGCAAGAATCCGTAAAACGCTCTATGGAAATTGCGGCAGCCGGCGGACATAATATCATCCTTATCGGACCACCGGGAAGCGGAAAAACGATGCTAAGCAAAAGACTGGCTTCCATACTGCCGCCAATGACGATGCAAGAAGCACTGGAAACCACAAAAATACATTCCGTTGTTGGAAAAATAAAAGAAAGCGGCTTGATGTGCCAGCGACCATTTCGCTCGCCGCATCATACTATTTCGGACATCGCCCTGGTTGGCGGCGGCCAATATCCGCAACCGGGAGAAATTTCCATGGCGCACAATGGCGTCTTATTTTTAGACGAATTGCCCGAGTTTAAACGCACTGTTTTAGAAGTCATGCGTCAACCTTTGGAAGACAGGGAAATCACCATTTCACGGGCAAAATTCTCGGTGACTTATCCCAGCAGTTTTATGTTGGTGGCCAGTATGAATCCGTCTCCAAGCGGTTATTTTAACGATCCCGATTCTCCAAAGACCTCCTCGCCTTTTGAAATGCAACGCTATCTCAGCAAAATTTCCGGACCGTTATTGGACAGAATCGACATTCATATTGAAGTGAATCCCGTTCCTTTTGAAAAACTTTCCGAAGAACAATTAAGCGAACCAAGCACAGAAATCAGAAAACGAGTTACCAAAGCAAGGGAAATTCAAACCCTTCGTTTTACGGAATATGGAAATGTGCATCACAACGCGCAAATGAGCGTGAAACAAATCAGAAAATATTGCAAATTGCTGCCAGAATGCAGCATATTGCTCAAAAATGCGATGGAACGCCTAAGTTTATCTGCCAGAGCTTACGACCGGATTTTAAAAGTTTCGAGAACAATCGCCGATTTAGAAGGTGTTGCGGAGATTTCCACTTCGCATATTTCTGAAGCCATTCAATACCGAAGTTTAGACCGTGAGGGCTGGTTGGGGTAATCGTTTTAAAATAGCAAAATCTACTATGAAATTAAAAAGGGGAAATATCCCCTTTATTAAAGTGCTATTTCCCCTTACACAGAAATAACGTTTGCCATATTTTTGACATAGGTAAAAGAAAAATACTTTGTTTTTGTTAATTACGGGAAATTGCAAGGAAAAAGGAATTCATAACTAAACCCCACTACACTATAAGTGCAGTGGGGTTTTATATTTAAAACTATAAGCCCCTCCTTTTTCTATGTTCTAATTTCATTAAACTTAAATTTAGATTTTTTCGTAATACTAAAGCGCTGAATTAAAAGTGGAGGGTTTTAATCCCCATTTCTATGACCAATAAATTTTACTAACTAAATACTGCTATCATGAAAAAAAAATTAATCACTCTGATTTTTATCGTTTCTGCAACTTTATCTCATTCCCAAGAAGTTGCCACTGCAAAAGAAGATTCCGGCTCCAAGGAAAACACGCTTATTTGTAAATCTTATGAAAGTTTTAAGGCGGATTTTAAAAGGATAGGGAAGACCACAAATAAATGGGACGATCAATATATTAAAAGCGTCACCTATGATGTTATTAAATTCGCAGATGCTAAGTATGTTACAAGCGTAGATATCACTTTACTTGATTTAAATAACACGCCCATTAAGGCCACAAAATACGTGTGTAACCCAGAAGGTGAAACATCCCAAGCCAATACCGAAAAACAAACTGATTGGCCAAACATAAAAGATTCGAGCCTTGCCGTTATTTTAAATTATAGTCCATCTTGGCATAAATTAAGCAAAAATGAAAAACAGGCATTTATGAAAGAAAATAATTTAAAAATTGGTTGGATTCCTTCAGACATTGATTTGGGGAAATTAACACAAAATTTAGCCCAAAATCATAATTAACTTAAAAATACTGTGAATATTCCTTGACAAAACTGTCGAGATATACAGTAACGTAACATACATAAATTAAAAAAAGGGGAAATATCCCCTTTATTAAAGTGCTATTTCCCCTTACACAGAAATAACGTTTGCCATATTTTTGACATAGGAAAAAGAAAAATACTTTGTTTTTGTTAATTATGGGAAATTGCAAAAAAAACCTCTCAGAAATGAGAGGTTTTTATTTACAAAGTTTTTGTTAATATCTGTAATAATCAGGTTTGTATGGCCCTTCTACCGATACGCCAATGTATTTCGCCTGGTCTTCACGCAAAGTTTCCAATTCAACACCAATTTTAGCCAAATGCAAACGCGCCACTTTTTCATCTAAATGTTTAGGCAACATATACACTTGATTTTCATACGCGTCTTTATTGTTCCACAATTCCAATTGCGCCAAAGTTTGGTTGGTGAATGAATTACTCATCACAAAACTTGGATGTCCGGTTGCACAGCCCAAATTCACCAATCGGCCTTCAGCCAAAATTAAAATTTCATTTTTGCCAATCGTATATTTATCAACCTGAGGTTTGATTTCAACTTTGGTATTTCCATAGTTTTTATTCAACCAGGCCATATCCAATTCATTATCGAAATGACCAATGTTACAAACGATGGTTTTGTCTTTCATTTTTTCAAAATGACGTGCAATGACAATGTCTTTATTTCCTGTTGTGGTGATGATGATATCAGCATTTCCAACAACAGTGTCTAATTTTTTCACTTCAAATCCGTCCATTGCAGCTTGCAGTGCACAAATTGGGTCGATTTCAGTAACGGTTACAATAGAACCCGCACCTTTAAATGAAGCCGCAGTTCCTTTACCCACATCACCATAACCGCAAACAACCACACGTCTTCCGGCCAACATAATATCGGTGGCTCTTCTAATCGCATCAACCGCACTTTCCCTACATCCGTATTTGTTGTCGAATTTAGATTTTGTAACAGAATCATTTACATTTATTGCAGGCATTGGCAATGTTCCTTCTTTCACTCTTTCATACAAACGATGAACGCCAGTGGTAGTTTCTTCACTTAAACCATTGATTCCTGCAGCCAATTCAGGATATCTGTCCAACACCATATTGGTTAAATCGCCACCATCATCTAAAATTAGATTCAACGGTTTTTTATCTTCCCCAAAAAATAATGTTTGCTCAATACACCAGTCAAATTCTTCTTCATTCATTCCTTTCCAAGCATAAACGGAAACTCCTGCAGCAGCAATTGCGGCAGCAGCCTGATCTTGTGTTGAAAATATATTGCAAGAACTCCAAGTTACCTCAGCGCCCAAATCAACCAATGTTTCAATTAAAACAGCCGTTTGAATGGTCATATGCAAACAACCGGCAATCCTCGCTCCTTTTAAAGGATTTTTACCTTTAAATTCTTCTCTTAAACTCATTAACCCCGGCATTTCAGCTTCAGCTAATTGAATTTCTTTACGTCCCCATTCAGCAAGATTGATGTCTTTTACTTTATATTTTACGTAAGTTGATGTTGTTGTACTCATATTTATTAAATTTGTTTTTATTTTAAACAACTAAAACATTTGTTTAGGAATGTGCAAAAGTACAAAATACCTTTGAAAAACTAAATGCCTTTATTCAAAACTATAAAACCAAATAAGCATACCGCCATTTATGTGTGGAAAATTGAAGAATCTTTTAAAGATTTGGCGGAAAATATGCCTTTGACTGAAAAAAGTGAAAAAAGATTAATTTCAATGAAATCTGAACTTCACCAACGAGGATTTTTAAGTGTGCGCCATTTGTTGAAAGCCGCTGGTTATACCGACTCTGATTTATTTTACAACGATAACGGCAAACCACATTTAACTGACGGCAAACACATTTCCATAACACATTCTTTCACTTTTTCGGCCATTGCCATCAGCGACGCCGCAATTGGAATCGACATTGAAAAAAACAGGGAAAAAATAAAAATCATCCAACACCGGTTTGTGAATTTTGAAAAAGGATTTATTCATAAAGATGATGATTATATTGAGCAGTTAACTGTAATTTGGGGCGCAAAAGAAGCGTTGTATAAAATTTATCCATTCGGCGGATTGACCTTTAAAAATGATATTGATATCAATTCCTTTCAAATTGCCGACAAAAAAACAACAGGCTATATAAAAGTTGAAGGCTGGGACAAAAATTACGATATTCGATTTGAACAACTTGGCGGATTTACCTTGGTTTACGCCTTAGACACTTCAGAAAATGAATAACTCCATTTTAGCATTCATTCAAAAGGCTTCCGTAAAAGGAGAAAAATTGTTGGCTATTTTATTGGATCCCGATAAAACTTCTTTGGATAAACTGCCTGAAATTTCTTCAAGAATAGATACCCTAAACGCAAATTTTATTTTTGTCGGCGGAAGTTTTGTTGAAAACCAACTCACCGATTTGTTTGTGAAAACACTTAAAAAAAACACTAAATTGCCTGTGATACTTTTTCCCGGAGATTTTTCGCAGCTCACAAATTATGCTGATGGTTTGTTGTTTTTGTCCTTGCTTTCGGGAAGAAATCCGGAATATTTAATTGAACAGCAAATTAAATCAGTTCCTTTTTTAAAAAATTCAAACTTGGAGATTATTCCTACAGGCTATATTTTAATTGATGGCGGAACCAATTCATCGGTATTTAAAATGAGCAACACCAAACCAATTTCACAAGAAAACATACAATTGGCAGTTGATACAGCCGTTGCAGGAATGTATAAAGGCAAACAATTGATTTATTTGGAAGCCGGAAGCGGTGCAAAAGTCCCTGTAAATTCCAAACTAATTTCAGCAGTAAAACAACATATTTCCATTCCGCTCATTGTTGGCGGAGGCATAAAAACCAAAGAACAACTGGAAAATGCTTATGCAAATGGCGCCGATTTGGTGATTATTGGCACTGCTTTTGAAAATAATGCTTCATTCAAATTTTAACTTATGAATGACGTTCTTAACTTTTTTATTGAGCCCTACCAAAATGCAAGCGCGCTTCATATTTCCCTCGAATTGATAGCTGCCGTTTTTGGGGTGTTAAGTGTTATTTACGCTAAAAAAGAGAGTATTTTGGTGTTTCCAACGGGCATCATAAGCACCGCATTGTACGTTTATTTATTGGTTCAATGGGATTTATACGGCGATTTGATCATCAATATTTATTATACCATTATGAGCGTTTACGGCTGGTATATGTGGAGCAGCATTGTAGATGACAAACAGCAACATTTGCCGATTACCAGAACAAACAATCTGGATAAATTAAAAACTTTGGGTATTTTTTTATTCACTTCTATTTTTGTGATAATCGTTTACAGATATTACAATGTGATACCAAATCATTTAAATTTTACCGAGAGTGTTGATTATGCAGTCACTAACTTAACTGCCGGAAATTTAGCAGATTTTAGAAAAATTACCCCATTTTTAGATACTTTTACCACAGGAATCTTTTTTGCCGGAATGTGGTTGATGGCCAATAAAAAACTGGAAAACTGGCTGTTTTGGATTGCTGGTAATTTGGTTTCAATTCCGTTGTATTTTGTGAAAGGATACGGTTTTACAGGCATTCAATATGCCATATTTTTAATTTTGGCTTTTCAAGGATATTACGCATGGAAGAAAAACTTAAACAAACAAAAATAAACATCGTAAAAGTGGTGCTTTTTGGACCTGAAAGCTCGGGAAAAACCACACTGTCCAAATTGCTGGCGCGTTATTATAACACAGTTTGGGCACCTGAATATGCGCGGGATTATTTGCAAAACAAATGGAATAACGAGCGAAAAACCTGTGAAATTTTGGATATGCTTCCCATTGCTGAAGGACAAATGAAACTGGAAAATAAACTGGCAAAAAAAGCGGACAGAATTTTAATTTGCGATACAGATTTGCTGGAAACAAAAGTTTATTCAGAAGAATTTTATGATGGTTTTGTGCATCCGGAATTAGAAAAAGCGGCATTACAAAATACGTACGACTTGTATTTTTTGACTTATATTGATGCTCCTTGGAAAAAAGATGATTTAAGAGATCGGCCGGAACAACGGCTGGAAATGTTCAACGCTTTTGAAAATGCTTTGATAAAAAACCATCGGCCTTATGTTTTATTGAAGGGCGAAAAAAAGGACAGGCTTGAAACAGCCATCCGTGAAATTGATAAAATCCTAAAATTGAAACCGAATTTACGCCGATTTTCAGGAAAATAATTCAGCAAAAAAAATTAGAAGTGAATGAATACCGAATTGATGATAAAGGAATTGAAATTTAAAGCAGTGCGCAGCGGCGGTGCCGGCGGACAGCATGTAAATAAAGTTTCGTCAAAAATTGAACTTACTTTTGATTTGGAAAATTCGGAAAGTTTTACCGAAGAAGAAAAGGCATTGTTGATTCAAAAACTGAAAAGTAAACTTACCAAAGACAATGTATTGTTGCTTCAGTGCGACGAAAGCCGAAGTCAGCATAAAAACAAAGAAATTGCCATTGATCGATTTTTAATCATCATTTCGGGCGGATTAACAATTCAAAAACCAAGAAAAGAGACCAAGCCAAGCAAATCGAGCATTGTAAAACGCTTGGAGAAAAAGAAAAAACAAGCCTTCAAAAAAGTGCTGCGAAATAAATCGAATTTCGAATAACATATTTTTTTACCGAAAATTCCGCAAAGAAAAACCATTAAAAAATTTATTACATCAAAATTTATTTAACCGCAATCCCGATAGCTATCGGGACGCAAAGAACTACGCAAAGGCGCAATTTTGCTATGGTTAACATTTGATTAAGCCAGTTTTAAAATCGTAAATTAGAAATAGTAAACAATGCGTTAAGGATTAAAGTGGAAATACTTTTTTGATTCGCCTTTTGGCGAATTAAAAAAGATTGGAACGGAAAGCCTGGCCCGCCAGTTGGCGGGGAACGCCCACCAAAAAGGCGGGCAGGCCCAAAATATTTTGAAATATATTGAATTTAGTTCCTTTATTTAAATTCTTATTTATATTTTTGACCCATCTCAAAAGGGGTGCCTAAAACGGCTGAGATCAAACCCATTGAACCTGAACAGGTAATGCTGTTAAGGGAAATTAAGCGATAACAATCGCGTGGCCAACAAATTAATTATTCATAACATCGATTAATTACCTCTTTTTAAATCGTTTTATTTTAAAAAAAATGAATCGAGCATTACAAATTTTACCATACAAAGAAATGATTAATGGCGAACAGCATCTGTACCACAAGAAAATAAAAGTTAAACAGATGAAACGAGCCATAACAAATTTTGATACACACAGAAATGATTATTGGCGAACTGCATCTGTACCAATAAAAAATAAATAATAAACAGATGAAACAAAATTTAAAAATGAAACTGAAAAAAGCAACCATCTTGGCAGCTTTTTTAATCACTGCATTTTCTTTTAATGCAAATTCACAAGAGCTTTTTACGCTATCGGGCAAAGTTACCGACGGGTCAAAACCATTTTCCGACGTAAACATTGTGGTGAAAGAATCCCAAAAAGGAACCACCACCAAAGCAGATGGCACATTTTCCTTATCGTTGAAAAAAGGAACTTACACCTTGTTGGTGAGCGCACTCAGCAATCCGAAAGAAGTAAAAGTTGTGTTAACAAAAGATGTTTTTATAACAATTGATATGGCCGACCGGTTTATGAATTTGGAAGAAGTCATTGTTTCGGCTGTTCGCGTAAAAGCAACGTCACCTGTTACGCACAGCAACATCACCAAAAAAGATTTGGAAAAACGCAATTTGGGACAAGATATTCCAATTATGCTGAATTACTTGCCATCCGTAGTAACAACCTCCGATGCCGGCGCAGGCGTTGGATACACAGGAATCAGGGTTCGAGGAAGTGATGCGACCCGCGTGAATGTTACCGTTAACGGAATTCCTTACAACGATGCTGAAAGTCAGGGCACATTTTGGGTGAATATGCCCGATTTCACTTCCTCCACAGAAAGTATGCAATTGCAACGCGGCGTGGGAACATCCACCAACGGCTCCGGCGCTTTTGGCGCAAGTTTAAACTTGTTGACAGATGCCATTTCCGAGAATGCTTTTGGAGAAATCAGCAGTTCATTTGGTTCCTACAACACCAAAAAACATACAGTAAAATTCAGCACCGGAAAAATAAATGACCATATTGAATTTGCGGGAAGATTTTCGAAAATAGATTCTGACGGCTATATTGACCGCGCCTGGTCCGACTTAAAATCGTACTTTTTACAAGCCACTTATGTTGATGACAACACTTTAATTAAAGCGCTGACATTTGGCGGCCACGAAAAAACGTATCAGGCTTGGTATGGCGTTACCAAAGAAGAAATGGAAACTTTGGGGCGGACTTACAATCCGTATTCCTACGAAAATGAAATCGACAATTACCAACAAAACCATTATCAATTGCATTGGAATGAAAAATTAACTGAAAATTGGTCCACCAATGTTGGATTGAATTACACCAAAGGCAGCGGTTATTTTGAGCAATTTAAAGAAGGTGAAGATTTTGCCGATTATTTATTAACGCCAATCACTATTGGCGGCGAAACCATTGATGAAACAGATTTGATCAGAAGACGCTGGCTTGACAACGATTTTTATGTGGCGAATGCAAATGCAACCTATAGAAACGATGGAATTGAGTTTATTTTCGGAACTTCTTACAGCAACTATAAAGGAAAACATTTCGGAGAAATTATTTGGGCTGAATTTGCCAGCGATTCTGAAATAAGAGATCATTATTACGATAGCGAAACCCATAAAAATGACGCCAATATTTTTGGAAAATTGACCTATAATTTGAATGATTATTGGACCCTGTTCACCGATTTGCAAGGCAGATTTGTGAAATTCGAAACAAAAGGATTGACATCAGACAGAACGCCCATGAATGTTGATGAAAACTATTCGTTTTTCAATCCGAAAGCCGGATTGACTTTTGAGGCAACTGCCAACAACAGTTTCTATTTATCCTATGCAAAAGCTAACAGAGAGCCAAACCGCAACGATTTTGAAAACGGCATTTTTACTTCAGAAAAATTAAACGATTTTGAACTGGGATGGCGTTTTAAAAATGAATCCGTTAAAGTAAACAGCAATGTTTATTATATGTTTTATAAAGACCAGTTGGTTTTAACCGGCGCCATTGATGATACAGGATCGCCAATAAGAGCGACCAGCGGAAAAAGTTACCGACTTGGTTTGGAAATAGACGCGCAAATAAAATTGAACGATAAATTTTCAATTCAGCCAAATATTGCCATCAGCAGCAACAAAAATGTTGACTTTTTAACCACTTGGAATGGTGAATTGGTTGATTTGGGAAATACCGACATTGCTTTTTCCCCAAATTTAATTGCAGCAAATGCAATTGTGTTTCAACCAAATCATAAAATACAATTTTCCTTATTGTCTAAATATGTTGGCGAACAATATATGGGAAATATTGACAATGCAAACTCGAAACTGGAAAGCTATTTTGTGAACGATTTTAATTTTTCTTATGAAATTAATCCGAAAAAAATTGCCAAATCAATTGTGTTTAATGCCTTGGTGAACAATATTCTTAATACCAAATATATTTCAAATGGTTATTATTACACTTATGATGACACCTGGTCGGTTCCAAATCAAACAACTACTTTAGATGGCGCAGGTTACTATCCGCAAGCCACAAGAAACTTTTTAGTTGGAGCAACCTTAAAATTTTAACAAAAAAATACTCTTTAAACGCGGTTTAAATCACGTTTAAAGAGTATCATAAATTGTTTAAATAAATTACATTTCTTCTGAAGACATTCTGCCCGTAGCGCAACTCACAAAAGACTTTGCTTTGTGTAACATTGTGTTTGCATCGCCAACTTCAGGATATCCCATACTGGATAATTTTTCTTTTACCAGCCCAATAACTGATTCATCTGTTGAATCTATCGTTACTTCAGACGTGTTTAAATTTACCAGAACTTCATTAACACCCTCTATGGCTATAATTCCTTTTTTTACGGTATTTGCACAACCTCCACATTTTAAATTTAATATTTCAATTACGGTCATTTTTATTAGTTTTTTGCAAAATTACATTTATTTCGCTTATTCAAAAGTGATACTCCAAATCCCCCTTAAATCGCCTTCATTATATCCAACCGCTTTGTCATTAGGATAAAGCGATTTTATGATTGAATCCGTTTTTACAGTCACAAATTCATCTACTTTTCCATGGCAAGCCAAACAATTTGCTTTTAATAGTATTGGCGCATAATAATGTTTGTTATTATTATTGTCAACTTCTACAATTGGCGTAATTTCTTTTTTTTCTGAAATTAATTTATGATAATTATTGATAATTTCCAGCTCCCTTAATGAAGGTTTATTTGTTGGATTTCGCAATTTATCTGATGTTCTTTTTATAGTTACATCATATTGATCGGATAATTGTTGGGTAAGCGGCAAAGCCTCAACATTGCAAAAAGGTATTGCCTGGGCCGGACCGCCCAATTTCATTTGTTCCGTCAACTTTTCGCTTAAGGCTTTAAATGTTGCTTGCGAAATTTCATTTCCTTTAGTGGCGTATTCTTGCTTTTGCTTATCCGTAATCGAGTTGCCGCAAGCTGCCAAAGCCATAAAAACCATCGCAATCAACAAATTTTTCATAAGTGCTATTTTACAGTTTCATTATTGTTTTTCATCCAATATAAAATTCCGCCCTCCAAATCATAAATCTCAGTAAATCCAAAATCCGCTGCCTTTTTGGAAGCAGCCGTTGTTCTGTTTCCCGATCTGCAATAAATAAAAATCGGCTGATTTTTATCGAATTTTGCCATTTGGTCCATAAAATTGCTGTCGTAATAATTGATGTTTATGGCGCCATCAATATGCCCTTCACTAAATTCCTGCGGTGTTCTGATGTCAATTATCGTTTGATTCGCCGATTTTTGCTTAAATTCAGTTGGCGCAAGAACCTTTATTGCATCGGAATGAGATTGAGATTTGGTATTGCAGCTTATACCTAAAACGGTTATAAGCACCAAAAATGATAGTTTTAAAGTAGTTTTCATTTGTTTTTGATTTTTTTTTTACAAAAGTAAAGTTACAATTAAATTTTAGCAGTAACCAAAGTTACCGCTAGATAATAAAAAAGGGGACGTAAAAAAATTTCGTCAAATTTTCAATTCTTGAAGGAAATTCACAAAAATTAATATTTGTTGTATTATTTTTTTTTAACTTTGAGTATATAATCTTCTAAATTCCACCACTATGAATATGTTTATCTCCTCCACATCATCACTTGACTCCAAACCTGGAATTGCTTTTGGCCTCATTAGAATTTTTTTGGGAATTGCCTTGGCAATTAGAGGTTATCTTATCTTGGCAAACCCAGATTCTATTATTGAGTTAGGAGTTGAACAAGAATTATTTGTTTGGGTTTCATTGGTGGGGATAACCCATCTTTTTGGAGGTATACTTTTGGCAGTTGGTTTTTTGACAAGATTAGGGGCATTCATTCAAATCCCAATACTGTTTAGTGCTATTTTCTTTGTTTATTCACATACCAAATTGATGATGGGTGGGCAATCCATTGAACTGGCTGCCCTGGTTTTATTTTTACTTTGCGTGTTTTTTATTTTTGGTTCGGGTTCCTTAAAGATTACTGATTTTATGCCGAATAAAAAAAATTAATTTTTATCTTTTAGCATACATTTTTTTTTGGCAATTACATTCTTGTATCCTGAATTATTAGGATTGGTATACCAAGTCAGGACGCACATTTACAGCAAAGTTGTTGGGCAAACATAGTCGGTTAATTTAACGCCCGTATCTTTAATGTCTTTAAAACCGCCTCTTACATCGGTAACTTTTTTTATGCCGTTTGCCTGAAAAATGGAGGCTGCAATAAGGGAGCGATAACCGCTTGCGCAATGTAAAAAATATTCCTTTTCCGGTTTTATTTCAGCAAAATTTGAATGAATAAAATCAAGAGGAAAATTTTCAACACCCACCACATGTTCTGAAAGAAATTCAGATTCTTTTCTAACATCAAGCGCCACAATATTTCCTGCTTTCAATTTATTGGCAAATTGCGTTGCGGAAATAGAGCCTATTTTATCAACTTTAAAACCTGCGGCAAGCCAAGCGTGCATTCCGCCTCTTAAAAAACCCAAAGTATTGTCGTAACCCACACGAGAAAAACGTGTTACCACTTCATGTTCCCTTCCGCCTTCAGCAATAAAAATAATTTTTTGTTTAATGTTGGTGATTAATGAACCAACCCAAGGCGCAAAATTACCATCGACACCAATATACCAAGCACCAGGAACGGTGCCTTCTTCAGCAAATTCATCTTTAGAACGCGTATCAATCACTAAAATATCCTCACGCTCACTCATTTCTTTAAAGGTTGCTGCATCAATTGGTGTTGTGCCTCTGTGTAAAATTTCATCGATGCTTGTATTGATCTCTTTATTCATTCTCACATTATTCGGAAAATATTGTGGTGGAGGCATTAAACCTGTCGTGACTTCTTTAATAAATTCCTCTTTGGTCATATCAGCCCTCAAAGCATAGTTTGTTTTCTTTTGATTTCCCAATGTATCGAAAGTTTCGGAACTCATATTTTTTCCGCAGGCAGATCCCGCTCCGTGGTTTGGGTAAACAATAATATCATCGGGTAAAGTCATTATTTTATTTCGAAGGGAATCAAACAAATGACCTGCCAAATCAGCTTCAGTCACATCCGATTTTACAGCCAAGTCCGGTCTTCCCACATCACCGATAAACAAACAGTCGCCAGTGAAAACATAAGGTTTGTTGCCCTTCTCATCTATTAAAACATAGGATGAAGATTCCATCGTATGGCCTGGTGTGTGCAATAATTTGAGGGTTACTTTTCCAATTTTAAATTCCTCTCCGTCAATTCCCAGATGAATTTCATAATTGGGATTTGCGTTTGGTCCAAAAACGATGGTTGCCCCCGTTTTTTTTGCCAAATCAACTTGTCCGGAAACAAAATCGGCGTGAAAATGTGTTAAAAAAACATATTTAATTTTAGCGCCGTCGGCTTTCGCCATTTCAATATAAGGTTCGGTTTCTCTCAAAGGATCAATGATGGCTGCTTCGCCATTCGACTCAATATAATAGGCCATTTCTGCCAAACAGCTTGTAAATAATTGTTCTACTTTCATATCGTTCTATTTTTTTGTTTTAATTGATTTCCCGATAGCTATCGGGAGTAATTCGCATATCTTAATCAGAGTTTCCCTCATATATCCAATAAACTCATTTCATAATCGATTGATTTATATTTAACTAAAATTAATTGTTGTTTCTCAAAATTACAAGATGAATAATCTATCATTTGTAATCATCATCACATTACAGAAAATATTTTGAAAATATTAACTATTTGTCTGTTTTATATAATCGGAAAATTTGATTCCTGTTTCCTTATTTTTTTTTCCTTCTTCAAAAGCATCAACCGCTTCCTGAATGCTCAAAAAACAATTTTGATAACCTATCTTTTTTATAATGCCGCTTTTTTCCAACACATCTCTCACGGGCCCTTTCATTCCGGTAAACGCGATATCTATATTTAAGCTTCGATACTTGGTAATCACATCATTTAACATATAAACCCCAGAACTGTCAATACTGTTAATGCTTTCACCGTCAATAATGATTAATTTTAATTTATCTCCTTTTTCGGCTACGGATTTTTCCAATTTATCTTTAAAATATTGCACATTGGCAAAAAATAACTGAGCGTCAAAACGTACAATCAAAATTTCTTCGGAAGTGATCAGCAGTCCTTCAAACCTTTTGATGTTCCTGTAAAAATGCGTGTCGGGAATTCTGC
>JAUXPH010000008.1 GCA_030683995.1 Lutibacter sp. | reverse complement strand
TTCACCCCATTCTTTTTACTATTTTATTTTCTCATTAAAGTTATGAACTTTTTTATTAGTTATGAGTCTCCCCCGGACCCCCTCTTTTCAACATCATCATTATTATAAATATTATTTATAATACAAATCTAAAGGTCTTCCGTCCCGATAGCTATCGGGATCGGCCTTCGGTATCCTTATTCCGACTTTTAAACTTTTTAATCAAACTAATATTTATTTGATTAATTTTACACTTTTCAATTCAATATAAAACTAAAAAATGTCATTATCAAATTTGAATGCCATATCGCCTATTGACGGCCGATACCGAAACAAAGTTGAACCATTGGCGCTCTTTTTTTCTGAAGAAGCGCTCATTAAATACCGCGTAAAAGTTGAAATTGAATATTTTATTGCTTTATGTGAAATTCCTTTGCCGCAATTGGCAGATTTTAATATGTCACTTTTTGCGGAATTAAGAAAAATTTATGGCAATTTTTCTGCGAAAGATGCACAAAAAATTAAAGACATCGAAAAAATTACCAACCACGATGTGAAAGCTGTGGAATATTTTATCAAAGAAAAATTTGATACGTTACAGCTTCAGAAATATAAGGAGTTTATTCACTTCGGATTGACCTCGCAGGATATCAACAACACTTCAATTCCATTATCTTTAAAAGATGCTTTTGATGCGGTATATTATCCGGAATTGAAATTGCTATCAGACAAACTGAACCAATTGGCAACCGAATGGGCTGAAATTCCCATGTTGGCAAGAACGCACGGACAACCGGCATCGCCGACCCGATTGGGAAAAGAAATCGCTGTTTTTGTTGAACGTATCGAGCAGCAATTAAAACAGCTGAAAAACATTCCCTACGCTGCAAAATTTGGTGGCGCAACGGGAAACTACAATGCGCACAAAGTGGCGTTTCCTGCAACGGATTGGAAAGTTTTCGGGACCCGTTTTGTGGAGCAAGTTTTGGGTTTACACCATTCTTTTCCAACCACGCAAATTGAACATTACGACCATTTGGCGGGTATTTTTGATGCCTTAAAACGCATAAATACCATTCTTATAGATTTTGACAGAGATATTTGGACCTATGTTTCCATGGATTATTTCAAACAAAAAATTAAAGAAGGCGAAGTGGGTTCATCGGCTATGCCGCATAAAGTAAATCCAATCGATTTTGAAAATTCTGAAGGAAACTTAGGAATTGCGAATGCTATTTTTGAACATTTGTCGGCCAAATTGCCTTTATCAAGATTGCAACGCGATTTAACCGACTCTACCGTGCTCAGAAATATTGGCGTTCCTTTTGCCCACACAATTATTGCCTTCAATTCAACGTTAAAGGGATTGAACAAATTAATCATCAACAAAGAAAAATTTGCTGAAGATTTGGAAAATAATTGGGCGGTGGTTGCGGAAGCCATCCAAACAATTTTAAGAAGGGAAGCTTACCCAAATCCGTATGAAGCTTTAAAAGAATTGACAAGAACAAACGAAAAAATCACCCAAAAATCGATGGCCGATTTTATTGATGGTTTGCACGTTTCAAACGACATAAAAAAAGAATTAAAATCAATCACCCCAAGTAATTATACCGGAATCTAATGAAAAAAATCATATTGTTGCCCTTATTGCTTTTAGCAATATTATCTTGTAAAAATGAATCGCGCAAACCCGAAAATTCTGAATCGGGAACGATTGAAATTGAAGGGTCAAATTCTGACCGTTTTAAATCGGGAACTTTTGAAATTCCAGCCGGTAAAGGTTATGAAAAAACCATCATCATCAGAAAAGATTCTATTCAGATTGAAAAATATGAAGACCGAATTGACACACTTTCAATTTCCTGGAAAAACAATTTTAACTACACGCTTAAAATGTTGCATCCAAAAACCGCCATTGATGAAGATCCCATTCATATAAAAATCACAAGTCTTAAGGACAATTCTTATGAGTTTGAAGCGGTGATCGGACATTCTAATTATGTTCAGAAAGGAGAAATCACAAAAATATCAAACTAATATTTTATGGAAATATTTTTACACGCTGATGCTTGGGTAGCACTTTTAACGCTTACTTTTTTAGAAATTGTTTTAGGGATTGACAATATTATTTTTATTTCCATCGCGGCAGGAAAACTGCCAAAAGACCAAATAAAAAAGGCAACCAGAATAGGTTTGGTTTTGGCGATGCTCTTTAGAATTGCACTGCTGTTTGGTATTTCCTACTTAATTTCAATGAAAGACCCTTTTTACACCATTAACCTGTCTTGGTTAAAATTTGGGGTAACTGGTCAAAGCATTATTTTAATTTTGGGCGGACTCTTTTTATTGTACAAAAGCACCAGCGAAATAAGGGATAAAGTGGAAGGCATTGAGCATGGCGCAATATCTCCGGATAAAATAAAGTTCGCCACTTTGCGAGGCGTAATCATACAAATTGTGATGATTGACATTGTTTTCTCTTTTGATTCAGTTTTAACTGCTGTTGGAATGACTAACGGAATACAAGGCGCTTTAACCATTATGGTGACCGCCGTGGTGATTTCTATGATTGTTATGATGATTTTCGCCACACCGGTTGGCAAATTTGTAAATGCACATCCAACAATCCAAATGCTGGCGTTGTCTTTCTTAATTTTAATTGGTTTTATGCTAATTACAGAAGGAGCACATTTGTCGCATGCAGAAGTATTGGGTCAGCAAGTTGGCGCCATCCCGAAAGGCTATTTATATTTCGCCATCGCATTTTCATTGGGTGTTGAAGCATTAAATATGAGAGTAAGAAAAGGGAAACACATCATCAATGTTAGCGAAACAGCTATTTTTGATGAAAAATTGAAAGAAGAAAACACAACGGATAAATAAAATTATTTTTTACTGAATTGCAAAATCATATTGATTATTTAGAAACCATGGAAAATCGAAAAACAACAAATATCCTGTTACTGTTTATTGTAATTCCGTTTATTTTTTATTTGCTAAAAATATTGTCTTTTATTTTTATTCCGCTGGTGGCTTCTATGTTTATTGCCTTGTTGTTTTTGCCGCTCATGCGCTGGTTTAACAAACGAAAAGTGCCTAAATTTATCAGTATTTTTGTGGTCATTCTCATTTTTGCCGCATTGTTTAAAATTGGCGGAGAATTGGTAAAACTTTCCAGCAGGGAAATTTTAGCCACCGATACCCTTTTTCTGAAAAAAGCTGAAACAAAAGTTTTGGATTTAATGACTTCAATTGAGCAATTTTTTGGTATTGAATACTTCAATGAAGGCGAAAATATATTTTCAAACATATTTCAAAAAGAAAGCGTTTCAAAATACTTTGGGTCAACGTTAGACTTTGTAAGCAAAACGCTTACCATGACCTTAATGACGGCTTTCTTCGTGATTTTATGGCTAGCCGAGTCCATCAATTTTGAAAAACTATTGAACAATACCATCCTCAAACAAAAGTATGCATCGGTAAAAACATTCATGAAAATTGAAAAAGATTTACTCACCTTCATAAAAGTAAAAATATTTGTCAGTCTTCTCACAGGAATTGGCACCGGTTTGGCTTGTGTGATTTTCGACGTCAATTTCCCAATATTTTGGGGATTATTTGCCTTTATCATTAATTTTGTGCAAATGGTCGGTTCTTTTGCGTGTGTAATTTTATTATCGCTGTTTGCCTTTGTACAGCTTGATACCACAAGTGTTTTATTCTTTTTCATACTTTCAATCACAGGGGTGCAGGTATTGTTTGGCAGTATTTTAGAACCTATTTTTATGGGAAGATCCTTTTCTATCAACATTATTACCATTTTGGTGATGCTGATGTTTTGGGGTTACATTTGGGGAATTGCGGGCTTAATCATGGCCATTCCCTTAACGGTATTTATCAAAATTATTTTGGAAAAATTCCCCAAAACAAAGGTTATTGCCGGTTTTCTTTCTTAATTTATTAATTGTGCTTTGAAATTGATAATAATTAAAAGAGGATGTCTAAAATGAACTCTTTTTTAAACGAAAAGGTACTAAGTTTTTCGCAAAAAATGCAATATTTTGCGAACATTGCTGTTAAATCTAATTTTTAGACAGCCTCTTTAAACAGTGGGCTTTGTTTGAATTACAAATTAAATTTCACTCCAACAATAAAATTTCTTCCAATATTGGGAATGTCATCTGCTTTTAAGCGCGACAGGTGTGCTATATAACTTTCATCTAATACATTATTGGCGTTTATATTGATGTCAAAATTTGTTTTTCCAAATTTAACAGCGCCCCCGAAACCAATATTCATCAAGGAATACCCTTTTGATGCAGTTTCAAATCCGCTGACATTGTTTTGTTTAAAAGTGCTGGAAACATTAAATGAGGCAAATCCATCGTTCAGCCATTTTTTGATGTTAAATTCTGTTCTTAAAGTATTGTTCCAATTGTTTGCAGGAATTAACGGTAAATAGTCACCATCTTGTTTTTTTCCTGTAACCGTTTCAAAACTGCTTTCAAAATGCAACCAATCTAAAGGATGCGGATGAAAATGCACACCAATTTCACCGCCATATAATTTTGTGTCATTTTGAATGTACATAAAAACATCATTGTCTTCACGTATTTCACCAGTTGGCGAGGTATAAATATAATTATTGATGTGGTTGTAAAAACCATTCGCAAAAAATTCGAAATGGTCTGTGTTGAATTCAATATTTAAATCGGTTTGTATGTTTTGTTCTGTTTTTAAATGGCTGTTTCCAATTTCGTATCTGTTGGTTCCTTCGTGAACGCCGTTTGAGGTTAGTTCAGCCAAATTTGGCGCTCTAAATCCGGTTGCAACATTTAAACGAAATATTAAATGGTCATTTAAATTGGTTTTATAACCCAACGAAGCATTAAAACTGTTATACGATTTATCAACGGCTTCAAAAGAGCCTTCTTCTCCAATAGTTCCATTTGCTTCCGTAGAAATGGCCCTGTTGTCGAAACGCAATCCTGCCAATATTACATTGGAGTTCCACTCGTAATTTGCGGTTCCGAAAAAGCCTATATCATTGGTCAGTGCATCAGGAATTAAATATTCTTCCCCAAAATTTTTGTTATTTTGGTGCATTCCCTGAATTCCTAAGATGGTTTCTAAATTGCCATATTTTGGCAAATGGTATTTTGCATCGTAATTAAACGTTTTCAATTTCATTTGTAAATCGGCCACATCGCTGTCTTCAAACTCACTTCTATCGTTTGAAATATAGCTTAAATCAACATCCAATTTAGATTTAGAGAAAAACAAAATATTGTTGAAACTCAACAAGTGATTAAAAACATTTTGTTTTGGGTAGTCTGTTTTTTTGTTGGTGGTTTGTTCGGCAACGCCATCCTCAGGTATTCCCAAATCCAATTTGTTGTAATTGTACCTAAAAACACTGGAGATTTTTGAATCGCTGTAACCAATCCCTGTTTTAAAATCAGTTTCATTGTAACGTGTGTTTGTTACGCGATCTCCTTTTGCAATTTTATAATCGGAATGTGTATTGTAACTTCCTCTTGCCAAGAATTTCCAATTTTCAGAAGAAGTTTTTAAACCTATTGACGAATTGCTGCCAGCCGTGTTTGAAAATAATTTCTGATCAAAATTGGCAACAAAAGTGTTGGCTTCAGCAAATTTTTCAGGAATAAAATACAATACACCGCCCAAAGCATCGGAACCATAAAGCAAAGAAGCCGGACCTTTGATCACTTCAACGCTTTCTATGCCCGAATCGTTTAAACCCAAGCCGTGTTCATCGCCAAACTGCTGATTTTCAATTCGTACGCCTTGTGAATACACCAAAACGCGATTGCCGCTTAACCCGCGAATTACCGGTTTTCCTATAGAAGTTCCGGTGGAAACTTGCGAAACTCCCGGAATGGTTGTAAGTCCTTCAATTAAAGTTGCCGTTCCTTTTCGCTGTAAGGTTTTTATGCTTTCGTGTTCAACTTTCATCACGTTTTGTGATTGCAATTTGTTAAAAACTGTGGAGACAATAACCTCATCCATTTTAAAAACGGCTTCTTCCAAAGTGAAATTTAGGTTGGTTTCTTTTGTTAACAATGCAATGCTTTTTACCTGGGTTTTAAAGCCGATATAAGCAACAGTCATTTTAATGGCATTGCTGGGTAAATTGGTCAATTCATACTCGCCATTTTCATTGGTTGAAGTCCCTTTTTGAAGTTCTTCAATATAAACCGTGACACCCAATAAAGGCTCGTTTTGGCTATTGGTAATTTTGCCTGATATTTTGTTTTGTGATTGCGCAAATAAGATGAATCCTACTGAAAATAGGATAGTTATATATAATTTCATTTTTTGTTTTTTTATTGATAAAAATTGTAATTCTTTTCTATATCAATAAAAATGGAGGTGCTCTGGAGGATTTGTAGTGAAATTTTGCAGAAGCAGTTTGCGATTCCGCAGTAACTATTTTTTCTTCATTTAGTTCATTTTTAGCAAAATGAGCTTCAGTAGAAAAATCAATTTTAAGGGTATTTATCCTAAAATGAAAAACTGAACAGTCAATTTCATGGGCATCAAAATGTATGATATTTTGAGCTTTACAAACTGAATGTTGATGCTTTTCAAATGAATGATCAAACTGTACTGCAAAGGGAAGCAATACAGTTGTAATCAACACAATAGAAATTATATTTTTTAAAAGTTGTTTAATTTTAAGTGAATTTTAGTTTGCAAAATTACAAAATTAAAACCAATCTTTTACCTCCAATTTTTCTAAAAATTACTTTCGATAAACACCATTTTATGATGGAAGCTTGTATTAAAACATTTTCAGTAAATGTATTCACCCATCATTGAATTACCTAAATATATAGCTGATAACCTAAGATTTCCACTCCATTCTTTGAATGCGAACAGCATTTAAAATAGCCAATAAAGCGACACCAACATCGGCAATTACGGCTTCCCATAAAGTTGCCATCCCAAAAGCGCCTAAAATTAACACCAGTATTTTTACGCCCAAGGCCAATGCAATATTCTGCCATATTATTTTAGTGGTCGAATTGCTTATTTTAATGGCTGTCGCAATTTTAGAAGGCTGGTCTGTTTGAATCACGACATCGGCAGTTTCAATGGCCGCATCACTGCCCAATCCGCCCATTGCCATGCCGACATCGGCAATTGTGATAACAGGGGCGTCATTTATTCCGTCACCAACAAAAGCAACGGTTCTTCCTGCCGCTTTTAATTTTTCGACTTCTTTTATTTTATCTTCCGGCAACAATTCACCGATTGCTTCATCAATTCCTAACTGTTTCGCAATTTTATCGACTACTGCTTGCTTATCGCCTGAAAGCATCACAACTTTGGTTATATTTTTAATGTTATGCAATGCCATAATTGCCTTTTTAGCGTCATTTTTGAGCGTATCTGCAATAGTGATATAGCCTGTAAATATTTTATTTATGGCAATAACCACAATGGTTTCGGTACTTGAATTTAGTTTTTCATCATACGGAACATTAAATTTTTCCAACAGTTTTGTGTTTCCGGCCAAAACTTCATACTCCCCAATTTGCCCTTTCAATCCGTAGCCGGCAATCTCTTCAACATTGGTTGCTTTAAAGGCTGTTTTATTAATTTTCGCATGTTTTACAATGGCTTCTGCAATAGGATGGGTGGAATTTGCTTCCAAAACGGCTGTTAATTCTAGCAATAATTCTTTTTCAAAATTTAGGGCAACTATTTCTTGCACTTCAAAAACACCTTTGGTCAATGTTCCTGTTTTATCCATGACAACAGTATCTACTTTGGTCATTAAATCGATAAAATTGGAGCCTTTGAACAAGATGCCATTGTGTGAGGCCGCGCCAATTCCCCCAAAATAACCCAATGGGATTGAAATTACCAAGGCGCACGGACAAGAGATCACCAAAAAGATTAAGGCACGTTGAAACCACATTTGAAATACATAAGCATCGCCAAGAAAGAAATAGGGGATTACAACCAATCCAATTGCCAACCAAAATACAATAGGCGTGTATATTTTTGCCAATCGGCTCACTAATAATTGCGTTTTTGCTTTTCTGCCAACGGCTTCCTGGACAAATTTTAATATTTTTGAGAGTTTTGTATCTTCAAATTTACTGGTAACTCTTATCTCTATCACTTTAGTGAGATTTATCATTCCTGCCAGCACTTTATCACCTTTTATTTTAGTGTCTGGCGTGGATTCACCCGTTAAAGCGGCTGTATTTAAAACAGCATCGTTTGAAATTAATTCGCCATCCAATGCGATTTTTTCCCCTGGCTTGGTTTGAATTATTTGTCCGACCTCAACCTCTCTTGGATGTTTTACGGTAGCATTATCATTCTCCAACACAATAACTTCTTCAACCTGTACTTTTAATAAGGCTTCAATAGACCGTTTGGCTTTGTTTACAGCCGCGTCCTGAAATAATTCCCCAACAACATAAAACAGCATAACCGCAACGCCTTCTTCATAAGAGCCAATTAAAAATGCGCCAATGGTTGCAACAGACATTAAAACAAACTCGTTATAAATAGCGCCTTTGATCATTAATTTTGCAGCTTTTAGGAGTACCGGGCCGCCAATTAGGATGTAAATAATGCCAAACCAAATTATTGGAATCGGGGCTTTAAAAAATGGAATTTCATAAAAATCAAAAACGATTCCCACCATCAATAAAAAGAAACAAATTACTGGAGTTAGGTAGCTTTTATTAAAAACAGTTGTTTTTGTTGATTTTGGATTGTCTTTTGTATAATCTATGGCACAGGCACCATCTTCGCATTTAGATTCTTCACTCATAATATTAAATTTGTTTCAAAAATAGCCTAAAACCCTATGCAACGGAAGTGCATTATTTGTTATTGCATTTTTCACAAATTCCTTTTACCACCAAATTTACATTTTCGGCAATATAATCTTTTGGCAAATGTATTGGCGGAATTTTATATTCTGTGATACACACTGTTTCATTACATTTTGTACAATGAAAATGCAAGTGCAAATCGGTATCTATTTCGCAATGGCAATTTTCTTCGCACAAAGCGTATTTGGTAATTCCCGTGCCGTCGTCTATTTTGTGCGAGATACCCTTTTCAACAAAGGTATTTAAGGTGCGGTATAACGTGGTTCTGTCCGATTGGTCGAAATGATTTTCCACATCGGTTAAGCTGATTGCCACTTTTTTATTTAGCAAAAATTGTAAAACCAACAGTCGCATTGCTGTCGGTTTTATATGATTATGCTCCAATATTTTTTCCAAATTTTGCATTGCCTATTTATTAAATCTTTTTATGGACTTTCCTGTTTTAATTCTGTACGCGTCATTAATGTCCGCCACATAAACTATCCCATCGGCAGGATAGGGCGTGGCACCATTTTTACAAATAATCGCCACGGCTTTTTCCGCTTCTTCATTTTGGCAAACCAATTCCACTTTAATCATTTTGCTGTCCGCAAAGTGAAATTTTAATGAAGGGAATGAATCTTCGCGTTTATAAGTTCCCGTACCTTCACATTCTGACAAGGTTACGCTTTCAAAGCCATTTTCTTTAAGTGCTTCTATTACGTTTTCTAGTTTATTGGGTTTTATGAATGCTTTAATTTCTTTCATCTGTTTTAATTTTGTGTTGATTTAATTTAATCTTCATCGCCAAACTCACTTTTTTGCATTTCGGCATTTAAGTAATAGCCGCCTTTTGTGACAATTACCGCCTCTTTCGGCAAGGCATTGATGAAAAACACTTCTGTGAAACTCAAGTCAGAAACACCTTTATTTACCTGTACTTTTTCAAATTCAATGTTGTCGCCGGTTTTGTTCCGTTGGACAAAAACATAATCCAGTCCTTTTTCATTGATAAAAGCTTCATTTGGCAACGCAAGCACTTCTTTACTGGAGGTTACAATTCTTGCTTCAACAAACATTCCGGTTAACAAGCCATCGTGCGTACCATTTATTTTAGCATGAACCAGCACCGCCCTGGTATTCATATCGAAAGCTTTGCCTAAGGCAAATATTTCCGCTTCATAAATTTTGTCGGGTCTTGTTGTCAATGAAAAAGTGATTTTTTGTCCAATTTTGACTTTATCAATGTCTTTTTCAAATACTTTAAGCCCTAAATGTAAAAATTCATTGTTAATAATTTCGAACATTTTTTGTTCTGAGGCAACAAATTTTCCAATATTGATTTCAATGGTTTGAACAACGCCATTTATGGGAGAAACCACAGGAACTGAAGAAATTATTTTCCCGTTTTCTAAACCTGAAACATTGATATCCATTAACTGCAACATTGATTTAGCGGCATTCAATGCCGATTTTCCGTCATTATACGCGGCTTCCGCTTGTTGAAATGATTTTGCGGAAGTGATGCCGTCTTTTAAAAGGGCCATTTTGCGTTGATAATCTTGCTCCAAAAATGAAATATTGCTTTTTGCCAGAAGATATTCCCGCTGCATTGTTATAAATTCAGGGTTATTTAGCTGCGCAAGAACTTGCCCTTTTTTTACATAATCTCCTTCAATTACAGCAATACTTTGCACACGGCCTCCAATGATGGCGCTGACGCTTGCCCTGTTTTGAGGCGGCAATTCCAGTTGTCCGTTTACTTTTAACGCATCACCTAAATTTATTTGTTTGGCAGTGCCCAATGCTATGTTCATGACCTCCAATTGCTTTTGCTGTAAAACAACTAAATTAGTGCTTTCCTCTTGCTGTGTGTTAATCGCCTCATTATTCTCGTCTTGTGGCGCTGTTTTGCTTTGGCAGCTCCCCAAAACAATAAGAAATAGTGAAATGGCGCTTATTTTTAATATATTTTTCATCTGTTTATTATTTATTTTTTATTGGTACAGATGCAGTTCGCCATTAATCATTTCTTTGTATATCAAAATTTATTATGGCTCGTGTCATCTTTTAATTGTATTTTCCTGTTAAATAGTTGATTTCATTTACGGTTTGGTTGTATAGATTGAGCCTGTTTAAATAGCTTTCTTTAATTTGCACCGCTTGCTCTAAAGTTCTTATGTATTCCACATAATCAACCTCACCTTCCTTATAGGCTTTATTGGCAGATGAAAATAATTTATCGGCCAATTGCAATCCTTTGGTTTCATAATACACCAAAGAGGCCTTATGTTTTTCAAAATCTTGAAGGTTGGCTTGAAGCACCGCACTTATGTCCAATTTGGTTTGCTCGTAATTCATTTGGGTAATTTCACTGTTTTTCTTGGCGGCTTGTGTTTTTCCTTTTTGCGCCCAAAAGAACACAGGAACTTTTACGCCCACTTGAAAACCGGTAAAATTCTTGACACCGTCAATTTGCTGATTGAAATAACCGGCAGATAAATCGGGCAGAAACCGCACCTTTTCTAATTTGTGTTCCCTTTCGGAAACAGTGACAAATTGTTCTTGAAGCCTTAAAATAGGGCTTATGTTGTCATTTTTTTCAATCGTTGAAAAGGGTATTTTTACCAAATCAGCATCTGCAATTGTAACGGCATTCTCGCTGTTCATCAGTAATTGCAATTGCTTTCCTAAGTTATCGACATCCAAACTTACCTCAGATTTTAAGAGGTTTATTTCCGCTTGTTTACCTTCCGCAGACATTTTCTCAATCAAATTGGTTTCACCGGATTCAAATCTTTTTTCGGCAATAACGGCAAAATTCTGAAACGCTGACTCTAAGTTTGAAATTAAGGAAAACTTATTTTTTGCAAACCACAACTCCATATAAGTTGCTCTCACATCGCGCTCTAACCTGTTTCTTTCAAGTGTTAATGAAACCTCACTTAAAGCAATTTGTGCTGACTGCAATTTTGCTTTTGCGCCATAAACGGTTGGAAATTTAAAATCTTGGGAAACGCTAATTTCATAATCGTTTTGTAACCCATTTATTTGTCCTTTTCTATAAGATACTGCTGTTTTGTCTAAATCGAAAGTCGATTTTTTTAAGCTTTCCTGTTTTTCAATTTCCAGATTGGCAGCTATAATGGTTGGATTGTTTTCAAAAGCTATGGCAACAGCCTTTTCAATGGTTAAATTTTGAGGTTGCTCTTGCGCCATTGCCGAATTTAAGCCGAAAAATGAAATAAATCCCAGCAATATTATTGTTGCTATTGACGGATTCAACTTAGTTGTTTTAGCGATTTTCCTTTTCTCAGAACCGCGTTCCACAAAATAATACAAAACAGGCACCACCAATAGCGTTAATAAGGTAGATGAAATTAAACCGCCAATAACAACGGTGGCTAAAGGCCTTTGCACTTCAGCGCCAGCAGATGCCGAAATTGCCATGGGCAAAAATCCCATAATTGCTGCAACAGCCGTTAATAATATGGGGCGTAACCGCTCTTCGGTTGCCAGTAAAATACGTTTTTTTAAATCTGTCATTCCTTCTAATTTTAAGCTGTTAAACCTGCTTACCAATACCAATCCATTTAAAACAGCCACCCCAAACAACACCACAAAACCAACTCCGGCCGAAATGCTGAAGGGCATACCACGTAAAAACAAACTAAAAATACCGCCAATGGCTGCCAATGGCACCGCCATATAAATCATTGTTGCCTGTTTTACGGAGTTTAAGGCAAAATAAAGCAATATAAATATCAGAAATAACGCGATAGGCACCACAATGGTCAATCGTTCTTTGGCTCGCTGCAAATTTTCAAAAGAACCTCCATATTCAATAAAATAGCCGTCAGGCAATTTTAATTGTTGCTCTAATTTCAGCTGTACCTCTTCCACCATAGTTTCCACATCGCGCCCCCTAACATTTACGCCCACCGAAACCCTTCTGTACGTATTGTCGCGTGAAATTTGCATAGGCCCGGGTTTGTAACTGATATCGGCCAATTCATTCAGCGTAATTTGTGATCCGTCATTTGGTAAATCCACAAAAAGGTTACGTAAATCCTCAATATTTTGCCTGTAATCATCTGAATAACGGACTACCAAATCAAAGCGTTTTTCCCCTTCAAAAATAATTCCCGCATTTGCCCCTGCAAAAGCAGTGCTCACATAACGATTTAATTTATCAATGGTTAGTCCATATTTTGCCAATTTATCTTTTTGATAAATTACCGTGATTTGCGGCAAACCTTCTGTAGCTTCAGCACGCACATCTGCGGCACCATCGACTGTTTGAATAATTTTAGCCATTTCTTCCGCTTTAATTGCCAGCACATCCAAATCGTTTCCATATAATTTAATGGCAACATCCTCACGAACACCCGTCAGTAACTCATTAAAACGCAATTCAACCGGTTGTGAAAATATAAAGTTGACGCCCACGATAGATTTCAACTTTTCCTGAATTTTTTCAATTAACTCGGCTTTGGTTGAAGCTGAAGTCCACTTAGTCATATCCTTTTCCAATATGATAAAAGAATCTGTAATATCCATCGGCATAGGATCTGTCGGTATTTCTGAAACCCCAATTCTCCCCACCACTGTTTTAATTTCCGGAAAATTATCATTGATGATATTTTCAACTTCTTCTGAAATTTTGATGGATTCGGATAAAGAACTGCCAGGTTTCATTATAATTTGCATCGCGATATCCCCTTCATCTAACTTAGGGATAAATTCACCGCCCATTCTTGTGAACACAAAAGCTGCAATAACAAATAGAAGCAGTGCAACGGCAAGCACTATTTTTTTGAATTTTAAAGCACCTTGAATCAAAGGTTTATAACCTTTAAAAATACCTTTCATCATTTTATCGCTCATTTTTGTGAGTCCATCTTCCAACTTCGTAAACAAATTTCGTTTGTTTTGCGAGGTGGGTTTTAAAAACAAACACACCATAACAGGAACGTAGGTGAGGCATAACAATAGGGCGCCCAACACGGCAAATCCAAAAGTAAATGCCATTGGCCGGAACATTTTTCCTTCAACGCCGGTTAAAAATAAAATGGGCGTAAAAACGATAAGAATAATTAACTGTCCAAAAAATGCGGCATTCATCATCATACTGCTCGATTTATAGGTGAGTTCGTCCATTTCTTGCGACGTAAAATCGGCTTTATTCTTTTTGATTCGTTTTTCTATGTGGTGCACTGTTCCTTCGACTATAATAACAGCGCCATCCACTATAATTCCAAAATCTATCGCGCCCAACGACATTAAATTTGCCCAAACGCCAGTTGCTTTCATTAAAATAAATGCAAACAATAAGGAAAGCGGTATTATGGATGCTGTAAGTAAACCTCCGCGTAAACTTCCCAACAACAAGACCAACACAAACACAACAATTAGGGCACCTTCAATTAAGTTTTTTGAAACTGTGCTTGTAGTGCGCGCAATTAAATCGCTTTGATCTAAAAAAGGTCTAATTTCCAGACCTTCAGGCAATGATTTTTGAATACTTGCCATACGTTTTTGCACATTTTTTATGACTTCATTGGGATTTTCGCCTTTTAACATCAAAATTTGTCCGCCCACAGCTTCCTTACCGTCTTCGGTGAAAGCGCCATATCGAACCGCAGCGCCAAAACGAACAGCATCTGCAACATCTTTGATTAAAATTGGGGTGTTTTCATTGTTTGCCACCACAATATTTTCAATGTCCTCTAAAGTTCTTGCCAATCCTTCCCCACGAATAAAGTTGGCTTGATGATTTTTTTCAATATATGCCCCGCCTGTGTTTGAATTGTTGCTTTCCAGCGCTTCAAAAACTTCAGTGATGCTAATGCCCATACTGTTTAAGAGGTTGGGATTTAAGGCAATTTCGTATTGTTTTACATTACCGCCAAAAGAATTTATTTCAACTACGCCGGGCACCAATGCCATTTGTCGTTTTACAATCCAATCTTGGATTGTTCTCAGTTCGGTTGAAGAATATTTAGTTTCAAATCCATCCATAGGTACCAATGAGTATTGGTAAATTTCTCCCAAACCAGTTGCGATAGGGGCCATAAATGGTTTTCCAAAACCTGCCGGAATATCTTCCTGTATTTTGGTCAGTTTTTCCTGAACCAATTGCCGGGGCAAGTAGGTTCCCATTTCGTCTTTAAACACAATGGTTACCACTGAAAGTCCGAAACGAGATACTGAACGCAACTCTATAACACTTGGTAAATTGGCGACTGCCAATTCTATTGGATAGGTCACAAATTGCTCTATATCTTCTGTCCCCAAATTAGGGGCCACCGTAATAATTTGTACTTGATTGTTGGTAATATCGGGTACAGAGCCCAATTTTATGGTCATCATCGAATAAATACCGGTACCAATAAGCACCAAAATAAATAAGCCGACAATGAATTTATTGTTTATGGAAAATCGAATGATTTTATCGATCATTTTTATGATATGTTTAAGTTAATTAAAATAAGTAACACCCAAACGGCAGGTGTTTAAAACCATATTTATAACTTAAACTTGGGGTGGTTGGTCAATTTTGGAAAAATAATTATTGAAAAAAGATACCTCGTAATGGGTATCCAATTCTTTCGCAGGAATTATTGGGGAAATTAGAATTTCTGTCAGGTTTGTCGGTTCGGAAATGCTGATAGTGCAACAAGCACAAGAACAAAAGGGAGAACATAAATCAATATGAACATTATTTTCCAAATCAGAACCTTGTGAAATTACAGCAGTTTGTTGCGCACCAATATCAGCTTCATCATCACAGGGCAATGCTGAAAATATGATGGTGATAATTGATATGATGATTGCTATTATTTTCACGGCTCAAATATACAACTAAATTGATGCAATGGTGTTGCAAAGATTTATAGGGGATAAAATATTAAATTCGGTTACATAAGTTATGCAACCGAATTTAAATGGATCTTTTTAATGATTAAAAAGCCTCCAAATCAGACGATAAAGAAATACGGCCGTTAAATTTTGCAGATTAAGAATCTTTGTAATTATGATTCTTTCAATTCTTTAAAACCTTGTTTTATGGATTAATATATCAATTTTTTACGCCCAATTTTTCTAAAATCACTTCCATTAAACACCACTTTGTAAATGACGATTGCAATAAATTGGCTCCAACAAATGCGGTAAACCACAGCCAGTTGACGTTTAGTTTTATGGCGAGAACCAAGCTAATTAATATAAAAGTGCCGGCAACGGCTCTTACAATTCTGTTTTTCATTTTAATATTTTTTTATGATTTGTTCCTTTAATATATAGCGTTAATTATCAGTAATTTATGATTTTAAACCTGATCCCGATAGCTATCGGGATTGAAACCTTAAACTTTTGTTTTTCTAATTCCTGTTTTCTTTTTAATTTATTGAACGGACAGGTCGCGACCTGTCCCTACACTCAATTCGATTTTTCAATATTTAAGACAACAACATGAACTTTTGACAACGTTTTCTGTTTGGCATTAAATTCATCTGCTTTGATAAAAAAGGCATCAACATTTTGTTTTTTTACAAAAGCAAAGAAAATGATGGACTGGCTTTCATCCATTTCTCCTGCAAACCAGTTGCTTTCTAAGGATTCCTGGGATATATCCCTAAAACCTAGAACATCTTTATAAGAATAGATATGAATATCTGATTTTTTAAGCATCAGTTTTATGTCTTTAGAATACTCCTGAATAGCGGTTATGACAAGTAATTTCATAGGTAGATATTTATTGTTTTTTATTTGTTATATGTAATTCGCATAGCTGAATCGGTGTTTAAATATAGTTTCAGTTATGCTCATTTCATCTGTTATATTTTTATGGTTTTTAACAATCCTGCCTGTTGGTAAACAGGCAGGATCTTTGGAGATGGTGTCGCATATCCGTAATGTTCATTTTATGATTCTTCTGATGCTGATTTATCGTTGTTTTCCGAATTATTTTCCCATTTCTTTTTTTCGGTCATATAATAAATCATCGGAACCACAATCAGCGTTAACATCGTAGAAACGATGGCACCGGCTACCAATGATATGGCCAACCCTTGGAAAATTGGGTCAAACAAAATAATAGAAGCACCGATGACCACAGCTCCTGTTGTCAGTAAAATCGGGGTGGTTCGCACGGCACCGGCATCAATAATGGCTTGTTTTAAAGGAATTCCGTCGTTTAAGCGAATTTCAATAAAGTCGATCAGCAATACCGAATTTCGAACCATAACACCCGCCAAAGCAATCATTCCAATAAAAGAGGTAGCGGTAAAGAATGCGCCCAATATCCAATGTCCCAGCACAATGCCTACCAATGACAGCGGAATTGCAAGCATCATCACCAACGGCGTTTTAAAGTTTTGGAACCAACCGACAATTAACATATAAATGATAATAATGACCACCAAAAATGCGGTTCCTAAATCTTGGAAAACTTCCAAGGTAATTTGCCATTCTCCATCCCATTTCACTGCAAAGTTGCTTTCGTCTGAAGGCTGTTCCAAATAAAGTTCATTGAGTTTATAGCCTTTAGGCAATTCAATTTTTTGCAATTTTTCTTTCATTCCCAAGATTGCATACACCGGACTTTCCAATCCGCCAGCCATATCAGCTGTGACATAAACCACTCTTTTTTGATCTTTTCTATAAATCGATTTTTGTAAAGTATCTTGTTTTATACTCACCAAATCACTTATTGGTATCACATTGCCCTGACTTCCTTTTATTTTGATGTTTTGAATGTCCTGCAAACTTGTTTTATCAGCATCGCTTAAAGCCAACACAATATCAACCTGGTCAAAAGATGTTTCATCATACAAATAGGAAATTGGATATTCTTTTAAAAGATAGGTCAAATTCCCAACAATATGTTGTGGCGCAATACCGTTAAGCATCGCCTTTTCCCTGTCAATTTCAAGTCGGTATTCCGTTTGTGCATCTTCAACCATCCAGTCAATATCCACAACATCGGTTGTGTTTTGCAAAATTTGCTTCACCTGCTTTGCCACTTTAATTTGCTCACCATAATCTGGTCCGTAAACTTCAGCAACCAATGTTGACAATACCGGCGGTCCTGGCGGAACTTCAACCAATTTTACATTCGCACCGTATTTTTTGGCAATTTTAATAATTTCGGGACGCACTTTTTTGGCAATGTCATGACTTTGCAATTTTCGATCTTCTTTAAGCAACAAATTCACTTGAATATCGGCCATATTACTGCCGCCACGAATATCGTAATGACGCACCAATCCGTTAAACGTGATAGGGGCAGAGGTTCCAATATAATTTTGGTAATTGGTGACCTCAGGCGTTGTTGCAATATATTGCGCAATTTCCTGGGTTACCGCCGCAGTTCTTTCCAGCGTAGTTCCTTCGGGCATATCAATGACCACCTGAAACTCGTTTTTGTTGTCAAAAGGCAACATTTTTACGGCAACAGATTTTGTGAAGAACATCAGTACAGATCCTGCCAATAAAACCAAGGTAATCCCAATGGTTACCAAACGTTTTGTCCGGCTTTCTAAAAGTGGCTGCTCTAATTTTTTATAGATTTTATAAATCATTCCAGCTTCTAAACCTTGTTCTTTTTTATGTTCTTGTGAATCTTTTTCACGCAATAAATGATAACCTAAATAAGGCGTAACGGTTAAAGCGACAAAAAGCGACAGAATCATGGCAATGGATGCGCCAATTGGCATCGGACTCATATAAGGCCCCATCATTCCTGATACAAAAGCCATCGGCAAAATGGCGGCGATTACCGTAAAAGTGGCCAAAATGGTCGGATTTCCTACTTCATTAATTGCATAAATAGCAGCTTGTTTAAATGGCAATCGCTTCATTTTAAAATGCCTGTGCATATTTTCGGCGATAATAATACTGTCGTCAACCACAATTCCCACCACAAAAACCAAGGCAAACAAAGTGATTCGGTTTAAAGTATAACCTAACAAATAATAACTGAACAAGGTTAAGGCAAACGTTAGCGGCACCGAGAAAAACACCACCAATCCGCCGCGCCAGCCCATCGCCAACATCACCAAAATAGTAACGGCCAAAATGGCCACGCCTAAATGAAGCAACAATTCGCCCACTTTATGTGATGCGGTTTCTCCATAGTTGCGCGTAACATCCACGTGAACATCCGTAGGAATTATCGTCTGTTTTAAGTTTTCAACCCGGTCCAAAATCTTGTCAGAAATTTTCATCGCATCGGCTCCTTTTACTTTTGCGATTGAAAGCGTAACCGCATTGTACTCACCCGAATTTGATATGTGTTTTTCATTATTTTTTCCATAACCAAAAGACACATAACTGTTCGGTTTTTCCGGGCCGTCTTGTATGGTGGCAACCTGTTTTAAATAAACCGGCATATTGTTGTTAACGCCAACCACCAAATTTTCCACATCTTCTGAGGAGGTTAAAAATTTTCCGGTGGTGATTAAATATTCCTGGTCATTTAGCACAAAACTTCCCGATTGTGAACTGCTGTTATTGGCTTGGATCATTTGCATAATTCCCAAAGCATCAATGCCGTTTTCGGCCATTTTATCTTTGTCCAACACCACTTTTAGCTGACGGTTTCTTCCGCCGATAACTTTGGTGATCGACACATCTTTAACTTTTTCAATTTCAGATGTCACTTCCTCCGCTATCTGGCGAATTTGAAAATCGTTATAGGTATCACTCCAAAAAGTCAGCCCCAGCATAGGAACATCATCAATAGAACGGGTTTTTACCAAAGGTTGCGTTACGCCCGGAGGAAACATTCCCTGATGGCGCATCAACTCATCATACAATTTCACATACGAGCGTTCGGTGTCTTCGCCCACATAAAATTGCACAATAATCATCGATTGTCCGTTCATCGCAATGCTGTGCACGTGTTGCACGCCTTTGATGTCCGATATAATTTTCTCCAACGGTTTCACCACACGGCTTTCAACCTCGGTTGGACTTGCGCCCGGATAACCAACCAAAACGTCGGCCATAGGAACAATAATTTGCGGTTCTTCCTCTCTTGGAATGAGAAATGAACTATAGATGCCAATCGCCATCAAGGCAACCATCAACAAAATGGTCAACTTTGAATTGATGAATATATTGGCTATTTTACCTGAAATTCCTTCTTGCATTTTTTAAAGTTTAAAGTTTAAAGTTTAAAAGTTTAAAGTTTTTTAATACTGAAAACTGCAACTGCAAACTGATTACTGATTTATTTATTTTACTGCGACTGTAAACTGTGACTGAATACTGCCTACTATTTTTTATCTATTTGGGCCTGCCCGCCTTTTCGGTGGGCGTGTCCCTCCCTAAATCCCGATAGCTATCGGGAGGTCGGGCCGGGCTTTCGGCTAAATCTTTTGTTCCGCTGCGCTTCACAAAAGGATACCGCCTCAATCCCTCACGCGGGTATTATATTGAAATTATTTTTCTACAAACAGTTCGCTCCTCCGGAGCTTTTTATACCCTTCAATTTATCACTTATTCAACTCCCTTCTAACTCCCTTCCCTTGGGGAAGGGCTGGGGATGGGATTTTTTGTTCCGTTGCACTTCACAAAAGGATACCGCCTCAATCCCTCACGCGGATTTCATTTGAACTATATTTTTCTACAAACAGTTCGCTCCTCTGGAGGTTTTGTATGATTTCCAATTATTCAACTCCCTTCCCTTAGGGAATGGCTGGGGATGGGATTACTTTCGCTCCATTAAATAATTTTCCTTCTGCAGAAACAATAAATTGCTCATCTGCAGCCAATCCCGATAATACTTCTATGTTGTCGCCAAACGTTTTTCCGGTTCTTAACCATCTTAATATCGCGACATTTTCATTTCCAATCGTGTAAATTCCTGTTAATTGTCCCTGTTTTACCAAAGCGCTTTCCGGAACTAAAATCAGGTTTGATTTCGTTGTTTTTTCAACAGGAAACTGCACGGAAGTAAACATTCCCGATAACAATTTTGCATCGGTTTTGTCTAAAACCACTTTCACCAAATATTGTCCGCCTGTATTTTTTGCCGAAGAACTTACTTCTGTTACGGTTCCTTTTATAAGTTCATTGGTCGATTTTACAACAACATTGGCGCTTGATCCATCCTTAATTTTTGTAATTTCAGATTCAGGCACCAAAGCCGTCACTTGAAAACTTCCAGGTGTTTCTATACTTATTAAAGGCATTCCAGGATTTGCCATATCGCCTTTGTTGATAAATTTTCCGGTGACAACGCCGCTAAAAGGCGCTGTAATATTGGAGTAGGAGAGTTGCGCATTTACCTGATTTTTCATTTGGTTGGCGCCTTCCAGTCTTGCTTTTGCCATATCATAATTGGCAGTGATGTCGTCCATTTCTTTTTGGGAAACGCTGTTTTGTTCGTATAAAGCTTTAAAACGATTGTAATCTTTCTCGGCATTTTTAAAAGCGGCTTTTGCTTCGGTAATTGAGGCCGAAACTTGTGCGCTTTGTGCCGAAATATCGGCGCTGTTAATGCGCAGCAATAATTGTCCTTTGGAAACTTTATCGCCAACATTTACATAAGTTTCGGTAACATAACCCATCATTCGGGTGCTTAGGTTTGCGTTTTGTACCGCTTCAATTTTACCGCTGGCCGATAAATAGGAACCGCCTTCCGCTGATGGCGTGCTCACTGTTACGGCAATAGCCGGTGTGGTGTATTTTGTTGCTGCTTTATCTTTGCCGCAACTAACCGTTAAAATGAAGGCTGAAATTGCGAATATTGTTGTGATTTTTTTCATTGATTTTATGTTTTTAAGCATGGTTTTGTAATTTATTTTTGGGCCTTTTGTTTTTTCTTGTCACCTTATTTTGTTAAAAATGCCACATAAGCTTTGGTGAAATTGTAATTAAACACCGTTTGTAAGTATTCAAGCTGTTTTTGCATATATTGGGTTTCGGAAATGAGTAAATCGGATGTTTTTTCCAAACCTTGCTCAAACCTGTTTGTTCTTATTCTCAACGCTTCTTTTGATTGTTCCGAAGCCAAATTTGTTAAAACCAACTTGTTTTCGGCATCTTTAAGCTGACGTTTGGCGATGTTATAATCTAAATTGCTCTGATTTTTATATTGTTCCAAACCAATTTCAGCTTTGTCAAGTTCGGCCTTGCTTTTTTGAATTTTTCCGATGCGTTTGTATCCATCGAACACATTCCACGATAATTGGGCGCCAACCAAATAGCCTTTTGCATCGGTGCCAAATAGCTGGTCATCGTACATTTCGTAACTTCCAAAGGCGTTTAGGCTTGGCAAATAGCTCATTTTGTTCGCTTTATGCATATTGTTGTATGCTTCGGTACTTTGTTGCATCGCATCAATATCAGCCCTGTTTTGGGAAAGGTTTTCGTTATAAATGACCAAATCCAATTCGGCTTTTAGTTCTGAAGACGGTTTTAAAACTGTTTCATTTTGCTCGCCCATTAAAAATTTCAGGTTGTCTGAGGCATTTTGCACGCTGCTTTTGGCGCTTAACAACTGATTCTCAACTTCGGTCATATGAACTTCCACCGACAAAATATCGGCTTTTTGCATATAGCCTTGTTTAAAATTATTGTCCGCTATTTTTTTGTTTTCCAGTGCGGCTTCTCTGGCTTTTTCTAAAACTTCCACCGCTTTATAGGCCACCTGCAATTGCATATAGGCTTTAGTCACTTCCAGTTTTATATAATCTTTTGTGCGTTCCGACTGTAATTCAACCGCATTCATTTTTGCTTTTGCGGCTTTTCGCATAAACAATCCGTCAGCATTAAAAATAGGTTGCTGAATCTCGATTTTTGTGGCGAAATTTTTAATTTCATTTGGATCGTTTAGGAGTGCCGGATTAAAATCGGCCTGAGTCAGTATTTCCTGGTTTAACTTTGAACCAAATGCCATGAGCGGATTTGTAGTTGTGATGGCTGTATGGGAAATGGAAATATTTGGTAAAAATATCGAATTTGTCTGATTAAAATCGGCCTTGGCGGCGTGGTAATCTTGGTCTGATATTTTAATTGCATGATTGTTCTTTTCAACCTTTCCCAACACTTCTTCAAGAGAAATTATTTCTTGCTGTGCGTTAATGATTATTACGTTGAAAAGAAAAAATACAATGAATACACTTTTTTTTAGTTGCATAATTTTGTTTTTTTGTTCGACGCAAAAGTAGTTGGGGCAAAAACGTAAGGAAGTCATAAACGTTACAGAGTTGTGTAACATTTATGACTTAAAGTTTCAATGTAACTTCATATCAATTAAGGTATTAAATAAACCTTAATAAAAAATAATTCATCACAATCATAATAGGGCTTAATAAACAGATCGCCTCCCAAAATCCCAAATGTTGTCGGAATCGGGACAGTCTCGCTGGAACTTGTTTTTAGGAAAAATCCATTTTCTACAAACATAGTGGCCTGTTTGAATTAAAAATTTAATTGGACAACAATGAATTAAAAACAATAATAACAACTTCTTTTGCTTGTTAAATTCAAGATATTTATCTTATTCATGCCAATTTATAAACAACTATATAAAAACGCTGAATTAAATATAAATCGCTTTAAACATTTAAAAATCAGGCGTTAAAACTATTTTATTTTGTAACTTTAAGTCCAGAAACTGTAAATTCTTTCCGGATGAATAGAACAGGTCTTTTAAACAAACTTTGGGAGTTTCAAAATAAATTTGGTTATGTTTCAGAAAATGCCATTGCGCAAATTGCCCAAAAATTAAGTGTTTCAAAAATAGAAATTGAAGGCGTGGTTTCATTTTACCATTTTTTCCACCGCCAACCCACAGGAAAATACATCATTTATTTAAACAACAGCATTATTTCAGAGTTCAAAGGCTTTCAGCAAATAAAAGCCGCTTTTGAAAAAGAAACAGGATGCACTTTTGGCAGTTATGATGAAAATCCGCTCTTTTCGCTGTTTGAGACTTCCTGCATCGGATTAAGCGATCAGGAACCTGCTGCCTTGATTAACTTTTTTCCGTTTACCAATCTAACGCCCGAAAAAGTAAAAACAATTATCCAACAACTGAAAAACGGAAATTCACTGCGTTTTATTTCCAGCAATCCGACCAGTAAAATACAATATTTGCCTGCGGACGACAAAACGATTTTCTTTCGAAAATACGAAATGGGAATTGCCCTGAAAAAATTAAAAAACCATACGCCTGATGAGATTTTAAATCTTATTTCAGCAGCCAATCTCGAAGGTCGCGGCGGCGCATTTTTTCCAACAGCCAAAAAGTGGAAAAGCAGCAAAGAAAGTTCCACTTCAAAAAAATACATTATCTGCAATGCCGATGAAGGTGAGCCCGGAACTTTTAAAGACAAATCATTGCTTAACAATCTGTCCGGATTGGTTATTGAAGGAATGATTGTGGCGGCCTACATTTCCGGTGCTACCACCGGTTTTATTTATTTGCGTGCTGAATACATGTATTTGCTTGAAAAAATAGAAAATACCCTTCATGAATTTCAAGAAAATAATCTTTTGGGGAACGATATCCTTGGCATTCCAAAATTTAATTTTAGCATACAAATTCAGGTTGGCGCAGGCGCTTATATTTGCGGCGAAGAATCGGCTTTAATTGAATCTTTGGAAGGAAAACGAGGCGAAGCAAGAATTAAAAAATATTACCCAACAGAATTTGGCTATTTTGGCTGCTCTACCATCGTTAATAATGTGGAAACTTTTGCCATGGCGGCCAGAATCATTGAATTGGGCACCCATTTTATTTCAACTATCGGCACCAAAGAAAGCAAAGGAACCAAAGTATTGAGTATATCTGGCGATGTTGCAAAACCTGGAATTTATGAAATTGAATGGGGAATGACCATGAAAGAAATTTTACACCTCTGCCAGGCTACATCACCACATTTTGTTCAAATTAGCGGTCCGTCGGGCATCTGTATCAACAACACCGAATTTGATCGTAAAATATGCAAGGAAGATTTAATCTGCGCCGGATCTATTATGGTTTTTAACAATTTCAGAAGCATCACAAAAATTTTGGAGAACTACACCACGTTTTTTAAAGAGGAATCTTGCGGTGTTTGCACCCCTTGCCGCGCCGGAAATCAGATTTTACACGAAAAAATCAAGAAAATTAAAAAAGGGATTTGTACCGCGCAGGATTTAGAAGAAATTAAGGAATGGGGTAAAATCATCAAACTCACCAGCAGGTGCGGATTGGGTCAATTTTCCGCAAATACACTTGTGATGGCACTTGATAAGTTTGAAGGATATTTCAATCAAAAAATTATAAAAACCAATGAAAATTTAAACGTGGAATTTGATATGGAAGCTGCTGTTTATAACTATGATTCTTTGATAAAGGATACGCAGGCCCCCTAACCCCCAAAGGGGGGACAGATCGTTAAAAAAATAGCTGGTAGCTGTTTTTAGCGATTGGGCCAGCCGGCGCGTTGGGCGTTAAAAAGTTAAAAGTTAAAAGTTAAAGGTTAAAGGTTTTTTAAAAACAAACTCCCTTTCTCCAGATAGCTGTCGGGAAGGAAAGATCTGAGGTTAGGATAAAAAGTTCAAGTTGTGAGTTTTTATTTATGAAAATTAAAAATATTAAATACCTGGTAATTAATTATTTATAATATAAAAATACCCATGAAAACGAGTTCATTTAAAATAGACGGAAGAATTTGCACAGCCGAAACAGGATTAAATTTAATAGAAGCCGCTAAACAAAACGGTGTTTTTATTCCAACCTTGTGCCATTTTAAACATTTAGATCCGCTAGGAACCTGCAGGGTTTGCACTGTAAAATTAAACGGTCGCGATGTTGCTGGTTGCACCGTTCGCGTAGCTGATGGAATGGAAATAGAAGTGAACACCCCAGAATTGTTGGATACCCGGAAAGCCATTATAGAAATGATGTTTGTTGAGGGAAATCATTTTTGCCCTTCCTGCGAAAAAAGCGGGGATTGCCAAATGCAAAATTTAGGCTATGAAACCGGCATAAAATACACACGATTTCCGCATTTATTTATTGACAGAATTACCGATGCGCGTCCTGAACGTATTGTGGTAAACCAAAACAGGTGCATTAAATGCAGACGTTGCATTGAAGAAGTAAAAACTTTTGACGGCTACAACATATTTTATTCCATCAACAAAGGAAATAAAACCATGGTTTCCGTTGATTATGAACAAGAAGCAAAATTATCGGAATTACAGGCTGCGCATGCCATGCAAATTTGTCCGACCGGCGCCATTTTAGTCAAGGGAAAATCCTTCAGCAAACCATTTGGAGACAGAAAATTTGATATAGTTACAGAAGAAAAATCAATGTCCTTAAATCCCGTAAAAAAACACAGAACCAATATTAAAAAGAAAATTGTCGCTACCACTTCACTCGCCGGCTGTTTTGGATGCCATATGTCGATGCTCGATGTGGATTTAGGCATTCTCGATTTATTTGAAGTTGTTGAATTTAATAAAAGCCCCATCACCGACATAAAGAATTTTAGCAAACATTGCGATATCGGACTTATTGAAGGCGGTTGCTGCAACACCCATAATATTGAAGTGCTGCGCGAATTCAGGAAAAATTGCGACATCTTGGTTTCTGTTGGAGAATGTGCCATTTGGGGCGGATTGCCGGCGATGAGAAATACTTTTCCTTTGGAAGCATGTTTAAAAGAGTCTTATCTGGATTCGATGACGAGTGAGGAAAATGAAACGATAATTCCAAATCATGAAGACATTCCCAAAATTTTAAACAACGTGTATGCCAATCATGAAATCGTAAAAATAGACCATCATATTCCGGGATGCCCGCCGGATGCCAACCATATCTGGAATGTGGTCAAAAACATTTTATTTCAAGAAGAATATTCCATTGCTTATCCTAAATACAAGTATGACTAAATCTAAAAATCATTGCAAATGGGCCCAAGAAAAATAATTATAGATCCTATTACACGTGTTGAAGGACACGGAAAAGTGACCATAAAACTTGACGAAAACGGCGTTGTGAGCGATGCCTTTTTGCACATAGTGGAATTTAGGGGATTTGAAAAATTTATTCAGGGACATCCATATTGGGAAGCACCGGTTTTGGTGCAACGGCTTTGCGGTATATGTCCGGTAAGCCACCATTTGGCAGCCGCAAAAGCCATCGACCAATTGGTAGGGATCGACCCAGAAAATTTATCGCCAACTGCCACAAAATTGAGGAAATTACTGCATTTCGGACAAGTTTTTCAGTCGCACGCCTTGCATTTTTTTTATTTGGCTTCACCCGATCTTCTGTTCGGAATTAACGCCCCTGCGGAAAAAAGAAATGTTGTTGCCGTTGCTGCCGAAAATAGGGAGCTCGCAAAAAAAGGCATTTTGATGCGAAAATTTGGGCAGGAAATCATTAAAGCATTGGCTGGAAAAAAAATTCACGGAATTTTAGCGGTGCCGGGAGGCGTTCATAAAACATTTAAAGCTGAAGAACGTGCCTATTTCTTGGACGGAATGCTGATTCCAAACGTTGACACCATGATTTCCTGGTCCAAAGAAATGATTGATTTTATTAAAACCTATTATCTTGAAAACGCAACGTGGCTTGACAATTTCGCCGCTTATCCGTCCAATCATTTGAGTTTGGTGCGCAAAGAAACCGGCGCTTTTGAATTGTATGACGGCAGGTTAAGATCTATAGATTCTGAAGGAAATGAGTTGCTTAATATTGCCGATGTTGATTATCGCGATCACTTTAAAGAAGCTGTTGAACCCTGGTCCTATTTGAAATTTCCGTATATGACAAAATATGGCAGGGAAAATGGATGGAACCGTGTTGGACCATTGGCCCGATTGAATACCTGCGCTTATATGGGAACGCCACTTGCCGAAAAAGAACGACAAATATTTAAAGAATATACCAATAACAAACCCAACAATATGACGATGCATACCCATTGGGCACGATTGATTGAATTGTTGTACAGTGCTGAAGCGATGAAAGAATTTTTGCTGGATGACACGTTGATGAATAACGATTTGGTGAGAAAAGGCACTCCAAGACTAAAAGGTATTGGTATTATTGAAGCGCCAAGAGGAACGCTGATTCACGAATATCATACCGATGAAAAAGGCTTGATCACCAAATGCAATTTAATTGTTTCCACAACGCACAATAACGAAGCGATGAACCGTGGCGTTAGGGAAGTTGCCAAAAATATACTCAATAACAAACCGGAAATCACTGAACCAATGTTGAACCAGATTGAAATTGCCATCAGGGCTTATGATCCTTGTTTGAGTTGTGCAACCCACGCTTTTGGTGAAATGCCTTTAATTGTGCAATTGGAAGATTATTACCGAAATATCATCGATGAAAAAATTAGATAATACACTTGTTATTGGGATTGGAAATAACACGCGGCAGGACGACGGACTTGGCTGGGTGTTTTTGGATCTCTTGGAAAAAGAAGGACTTAAAACCAATAATTTGCTGTATAAATACCAGTTGATGGTGGAAGATGCAGAATTGATTTCAACTTATAAAACTGTAATTTTTATTGATGCCTGTAAATCGGAAATAAAAGACGGATTTTCATTTGAACGCATTTACCCTTCAAAAGAAGTTTCTTTTTCTACACATTCCGTTCCTCCAAACCAAATTTTGAATCTATGCGAAACTCTTTATACAAAAAAACCAAAGGCATATTTGATGAAAATTCAGGGATATCAATGGAATATTGAAGTTGGATTGTCAAAACAGGCAAAAACAAATTTAAAGAATGGTTTCTCCTATTTTATTGAAAACCACTTTCGTTAGCGCAAGATTGTAGCTTGTTTTCAAAAAAAAATCGTAATTCATAAACCTAAATCCCGATATAAATCGGGACGTAATTCGATTCGCGTTAGGGACTGAAGTGAAAACCTTTTTGCGCTTTTTTAGCGAAAAAAGTTTGGAACAAAAGGCCCGACCCGCCAGCTGGCGGGTAACGCCCAAAACATTATCAAAAATTTTGTTTAAAAAATAGCATTAATTTAAAATGATTCTAAAGTTTTAATTTCGGGTTGTTTTATTTTTATACTTAAATTAGCGCGACCAAAATTTTAAAACATGTCCATAAAATCTTCCAAAGATCAAAACTTAGCCATCATTTCGAACACCCCAAAGCGCATAATTGTTGGTATCCAATTTTTATTTGTTGCATTTGGTGCAACGGTGCTGGTTCCTTTGTTAATTGGCATTGACCCGTCGGTTGCGTTGTTTACCGCGGGCGTTGGAACGCTTATTTTTCACGTAATTACCAAAGGAAAAGTCCCGATTTTTTTGGGGAGCAGTTTTGCTTTTATCGCGCCGATTGTGGCCTCCACCGAATTGTATGGGTATCCCGGAACTTTGGGAGGCCTTATTGCCGTTGGTTTGGTGTATGGCGTTGTGTCTTTTGTTGTAAAAATGTGGGGATTAAAAGTGATTGAAAAGATATTTCCTTCGGTGGTGATTGGACCGGTTATTATGGTGATTGGATTGTCTTTAGCCAGCGTTGGCGTTGGGATGGCAAAATCAAACTGGCCCATTGCGTTTGCGGTTTTAATTACTGCCATTTTTATTGTGATTTATACCAAAGGAATGATCAAATTGATTCCAATTTTTATTGGAATTATTGTTGGTTATATCATCTCATTTTTTGCCGGCTTGGTCGATTTTTCATCTGTTGGCGAAGCTGCCTGGTTTGCGCTTCCAAATTTTACGGCTCCCGAATTTAATTGGGCCGCCATTTTATATATGATTCCGGTTGCCATTGCGCCCATTATTGAACATATTGGCGATGTTTACGCCATTAGCGGTGTTTCAGATAAAGAATTTGTGAAAGATCCCGGATTGCATCGCACCTTGCTGGGAGACGGTATTGCCACTGCTTTTGCCGGATTTTTAGGCGGACCGCCTAACACCACCTATTCTGAAGTTACCGGCGCGGTGGCTTTAACCAAAATTACCGATCCCAGAGTGCTTAGAATTGCCGCTGTTACCGCCATTGTGTTTTCGTTGGTTGGGAAAATAAGCGCCATTTTAAAAACCATTCCGCCTGCAGTATTGGGCGGCATTATGTTGCTGCTTTTTGGAATGATTGCAAGTATTGGAATTAAAACTTTGATCGATTCAAAAACCGATTTTTCCATCACAAGGAATCAAGTGATTGTTTCCGTAATTTTAACCATTGGCATTGGCGGCGCACAAATGAGTTATGGTAATTTTTCGTTGGCTGGAATAGGATTGGCCTCAGTCATTGGCGTTATTTTAAACCTGATTTTGCCAAAAACACTTATTAAATCTGAAGAAATTCCAAACGAACTGGACTAAATTTTCTGCATACATAAAAAAAGCCTTTCTGAAAATTCAGAAAGGCTTTTTTATGGTAGACTTGCTATTTATCAAACATAGAATTTGATCAGAAACAGTATTGCGATAATGTACATAATCGGTTTTATTTCTTTATACCTGCCAGTAAGCAGTTTTAAAATCACAAAAGAAAGCATTCCAAACACAATTCCTTCAGCAATGCTGTAGGTTAACGGCATCATAATGATGGTGAAGAAAGCCGGAATGGCTTCCGTAAAATCGTCCAAATCAATTTTCATAATAGGCGAGATCATAAACAATCCTACGATAATTAATGCCGGAGCCGTTGCTGCCGCAGGAATAATCATAAATATTGGCGCAAAAAACAAGGCCAAGGCGAACATTCCCGCAACCGTTAATGCGGTCATTCCTGTCTTTCCGCCTTCTGCCACGCCTGCAGCGCTTTCCACATAGGTTGTTACGGTTGAAGTTCCCAGGATTGCGCCAACGGTTGTTCCGATAGCATCCGCAAACAACGCTTGTTTTACCCTTGGAACATTTCCGTCTTTATCCAACATATCCGCTTTTGAAGATACGCCAACCAATGTTCCCACGGTATCAAACATATCCACAAACAAAAAGGTGAATAAAACGATTAACATATCTAAAGTAAACACTTGAGAAAAATCGAACTTAAAAAAAATGGGTTCGATGGATGGCGGCAAACTCACCAAACTAAAATTTTCAGGAATTACGGTAATGCCCACAAATATTCCGATAATTGTGGAAGCTAATATCCCAATTAAAATGGCGCCTTTTACTTTTTTATCGAATAAAACACCTATGATGATGACACCTGCCAATCCAACCAAAACGGCAGGATTTCTCATATCTCCCAAACCAACCAAGGTCGCGGGATTGTCGACAATTAAGCCCGTTCCTTTTAATCCGATAAAAGCGATAAACAAACCAATACCCACAGAAACTGCGTGTTTCAGGTTTATAGGAATAGAATTTACAATGAGTTCCCTGATGTTAAATGCCGTTAAAATGATAAAAATGATTCCTTCCAAAAAAACAGCGGTTAACGCAAATTCCCAGGAATAACCCATTCCTAAAACCACCGTAAAAGCAAAAAACGCATTTAAGCCCATTCCTGGTGCCAATGCAAACGGCAATTTGGCCACCAAAGCCATCACCAACGTTGCAATGATGGCCGATAAAGCCGTTGCGGTAAATACGGCGTCCTTATCCATTCCTGTGGCGCTTAATATGCTCGGATTTACGGCTAAAATGTAAACCATCGTCATAAAAGTGGTAATTCCCGCAATAATCTCCGTTTTTAACGTCGATTTATTTTCTGTTATTTTAAAAAACTTGTCTAACATAATTTGATGTTTTTATTAGATATTCCATTTTATGGCCAAGGTTGGCCTTACTTTGAATTCAAATTCATAGGCGAAATTGTTTGACAATTCAACCTCTCCTCCTACTGAAAAACTTTTATTTAAATGAAACCACAATTGCGGTTCAGCTAAAAATACCGTTTTATCGGTCAATCCGTTTTCTGACCATAAATCGGCAAAACCAGAAAAAGTAATTTTATTTTCAACCAAATTTACGTACCACGTTCCTGTAATTTGGTAGTTGGCTTCACCTGCATTTTTTATTGCTTTGTAGCCGGCATAGGTTGAAAATCCCATTTTCGCATTTCCTTTTGAGTAATTGGCACCAAAAATCCACGCATCATTGATGGTAAATCCGCCCATACCATCAGCTGTTTTAAAAGTTCCCAATCCGCCATTGTATTCCACGTGCAATCCGACCGGCATTTTTTCTGTTTTCAACACACGCGCAATTTCATAATAGCCGCCGCTTATCCCCGAACTTGCGTTATAATCAAAATCGACGAACGTGAAGGTATTTCCGTATTTATCAGGCTTAAAAAGCTCAAAAGTTGTGGTAAAGTGGCCTCTTTCAAAATCTCTGTGCAACTGAAAGTTTTGCGCACTGGCTGTGACAGCAATAAAAAAGATGGCAATGGTGATGATTTTTTTCATGGTTTTAAAAATTCTAAAATTAGGTTTAAAAATACCACTAATCTTAACGCTTTTAGAAGTTGAAGAAATTCAATTATTAACAGGTAATTAACTATTTATATCAATTATAAATAAATGCGAATTATGGGTTAAATAGCCGTTGGCTTTAGCCAACGGATTAAAATATGTTCGTATGAAGGCTTTAGCCAAAACATTTTTATTATTTTGGCTAAAGCCAATTTGAAGTTCAACATTTGCCCGCCAGCTAAAGCAGGCGGCTATTGACTAAATCTAACCCTTAATTCGCGTAATAAACTCTTTTGATTGGTAAATAGACATAAGACCGCTTTACTCAGAGAAATAGACTTTTTTTGAAAGGGTTGGATGGTAAACTTTTGAAATCAGAAAAACCTTTACTGAATACCAAATCCAGATATTTAACTTAAAACCACATTCACAATTTCATCAGCAATTGCCAAACATGAAGTTGCTGCAGGCGATGGCGCGTTTAGCACGTGAATATTGCCGTTGTGTTTCATAATTTTAAAATCATCAACCATATTTCCATCAAAATCAATTGCCTGCGCCCTAACGCCGGCTCTTGCAGTTTGCACGTCATTTACGGTAATTGTTGGCATCATTTTTTGCAATTCCTTTACAAACAAACGTTTAGAAAAAGCACGCTTGTATTCACCAATTCCTTTGCGCCAATGTTTTCCGAATAATTTCCAGGTTCCCTTAAAAGTTAACGCTTCAAAAGTATCTTTTAAATCGAAACTTGTTCTGTTGTAACCTTCTCTTTTAAAAGTGAAAACGGCATTTGGGCCGCATTCAATGCCGCCTTGTATCATTCGTGTAAAATGCACGCCCAAAAACGGAAATTTCGGATCGGGAACAGGATACACCAAATTGTTGATTTTATGCGCGGCTTCAGGTTTTAACTCAAAATAATCTCCCCTAAAACCCACAATATGCATATCGAGTTTTAAATCATCTTTTGCGGCGATTCGGTCTGATTGCAATCCGGTGCAGAAAATCACTTTATTGGCAATAAAATTTCCCTGATTTGTTTTTAAGGTGGTGGAATCACTATCAGCAATAACCTCGACAACTTCACAGGATTTTATTAAAATGCTTTTGGGATTGATTGTTGTTACTAAATCCACAAAAGTTTTACAAACCATCACATAATCGATGATTCCTGCAGTTGGTACCCAAATCCCTTTAATTCCTTCAATAAAAGGTTCTTTTTGTTTTATTTCTTGGGAAGTTAAATAACAGATTCCCGGAGTTTCATTTTGAATACCTCTTTGGTAAATAGCTGACAAAACAGCCAATTCCTGTTTTGATGACGCCACAATTACCTTTCCGCAAACGTCGTGTTTGATGTTGTTTTCAATGGCAAATTTTATCAGTTGAGCACTTCCTATTTTACAATTTTTAGCTTTATAAGAACCGGGTTTGTAATAAATTCCGGAGTGCATGACACCCGAATTGCGGCCGGTTTGGTGCAAGCCGATTTCGGGTTCTTTTTCTAAAATAAGAATTGATTTTTCGGGAAATTTTAATTGTAATTTATAAACTGTGGCGAGTCCGACAATGCCGGCTCCAACAACGATAAAATCAGAATTATTGGACATATTTTGTTTTTCCCACAAAGTTCAGCAAAACAAAGGATATTATAAAGAAAACTGCCAAAAACAATACACTGAATTGCATAGAACCCGTTAAGGAAATTAACAAGCCAAAAACAATCATGCCAAATACAATGGCTAGCTTTTCTGTGACATCATAAAAACTAAAATAAGTTGCGTGGTCTTTTGTTTCAGGCAACAGTTTGGAATAGGTTGAACGTGACAAAGATTGGATGGCGCCCATAACCATTCCAATAAGCGCTCCCAGACCATAAAAATAATAAGAAACGTTTGGTTGGGATTTATCCAATAAAAAGGCAATGCAACAAACCAATGCCCATATAAAAATGGTAATTTTTAAAGTGGCGATATTGCCAATCTTTTCTGAAATTCTTGAAAATAAAAATGCGCCAAAAATTGCGACAATTTGCACCAGCAAAATAACGGCAATTAAATCCATTGTTGGCAACCCAAGTTCTTTGCTGCCAAAAATGCCTGCCATTAAAATAATGGTTTGCACACCCACACTAAACATAAAAAAAGCCAATAAAAAGAATTTTAATTCAGGATGTTGCTTCATTTCATCATAAACAACTTTTAATTCTCTTAATCCCTTCCATATAAAATCCTTTTTGGGTTTTCTTCCGTAAACGTTATTCGGTAAATAGTGATAGGTTATTTGGGCAAATCCCAACCACCAAATCCCCACCAATAAAAAAGTAAGGCGAGAAGCTGCAGCTGCATTTGGCAAACCAAACATTTCCGGTTTATTGACCATCACCAAACTGAATAACAACAACAAAACAGAACCTGTATAACCAAACATAAATCCTTTAGCGCTCACTTTATCCTGTTGTTCAGGATGTGCAATTTCGGGTAAAAAAGCATTGTAAAAAACAATGCTGCCCCAAAATCCGATACTGGCAAAAACCGTAAAAACCAAGCCTACCCAAAGTGTTTTTTCTCCTTCAAAAAAGTACAAACCCATCACCGAAAAAGATCCCAGAAAACAAAAGAATTTTAGAAATTTCAATTTATTTCCTGTATAATCGGCTATTCCCGATAAAATTGGCGACATAAATGCAACTAACAAAAATGAGAATGCCAACGTGTAATCGTATAGTGTTGTAGGATTCCAAGATGTTCCCAAAAAAGTTATTTGGCCTTCAACCGATGCAAACGACTCGGTTAAACTGCTGTAATATATCGGAAAAACTGCGGTAGCAATTACCAAGGAATAGGCTGAATTTGCCCAATCGTAAAACGCCCAGGCATTGATGAGTTTTTTGTCTCCTTTTTTTAACATAAAAAAACCGTTCTGAAAATTCAGAACGGATGACAATATACTATAAATATTTTTTTTATTCTAAAATAAAACCAATTTAACTATTGGGCATTGTATTTTTTTGCTTCAGCAATGGCTGTTGGCATATAGGCTTTCAAGTTTTTTATTCTTGTTTCATTAGAAGGGTGCGTGCTTAAAAATTCTGGTGGCGCTCCTCCGGTAGACAATTGGCCCATACGAATCCATACATTGATGGCTTCTTGCGGATTATATCCTGCCATCGTCATAAAAACCAATCCCAATTTATCAGCTTCTGTTTCATGGGTTCTGCTATAAGATAACATCCCAACCTGTGAACCGATACCATAAATGGTATTCCATAAATTTTGAGTTTTAGGATCCTTATTGTTTGTGCTAATTGCAACTGCAACGCCTCCCAATTGTTGTCCGTAAGCGCTTGTCATACGTTCTTGTCCGTGTTTTGCAAATGCATGCGCAATCTCATGGCCCATAACGGCTGCAATACCATCCTTGTTAGCTGCAACAGGTAAAATACCTGTGTAAAAAACCACTTTTCCGCCTGGCATACACCAAGCATTTACCGCTTTGTCTTCAATTAAATTAAACTCCCAACGGTAAGCGTTTGCTTCAGAAACCATTCCGTTTGCCCGCATAAATTTGTCTACGGCATGAGAAATATTTTTTCCGACAGTTTGCACTTCATTGGTCATTTTTGCATCATTGGAAAGTTTGTTTTCTTTCAAAAAGCCTTCATATTGGGCAAAACTGGCTGGCAATATTTCGGCATCACTCACTAAATTAAGACGTTGTCTTCCAGTAATTGGAACGGTGCTGCAGCTTATCATAAATAACATAAGCAACGACAAGGAAATAAATTTTTTCATTTTTAAAGTTTTTAAGTTAAAACATCCTATATACATAAAATTACAAATTCTATCTTTACCGGCAAAATTAAACCATTTATATGGATACTAAAGCCAATAATATCACAACATCTTCAATTACTGTTCCAAAAATTCCGGCATCAATTATTGCAACAGGAAAAATACTGCAATATCTGGCGCCACCATTGGCTGTTTTGTATGCAATTAAACTTTTTAGAACACCCATTCGTTTCAAAACCCCAGCTCGTGAAAATATGATGGCCGACAGCGCACAGAAGAAATTGGTTATGATTCCTGAATTGAATAAGGAAGTAATGGTGTATTCTTATGGCTATTCAAAAAGAAAAATTTTGTTGATTCACGGCTGGTCGGGACGGGGAACACAACTTTTTAAGATTGCGGACAAGTTGCTGGAAAATGGTTTTATGACGATAAGTTTTGATGCGCCTGCTCACGGAAAATCTTCGGGAAAAACAACAATGATGAACGAATTTGTAAAAACTGCACTATTTTTAGAAAAAGAATTTGGTCCTTTCGATATTGCCATCGGACATTCATTAGGCGGAATGACTGTTTTAAATAGCGTTAAACTTGGATTAAACGTAAAAAAAGCCATTGTCATTGGTTCAGGTGATGTAATTACAGATATTATCAAAGAATTTGTGGCTAAAATTCAGCTAAAACTAAAATTGGTCAATAAAATAAAACAGCATTTTTATAGAAAGTTCGGAGAAGATATTGATAATTATTCTGCATATATTGCGGCAAAATCAGTGAAAATTCCTACTTTAGTGCTGCACGACACCGAAGATAAAGATGTTCCTGTAAGTTGTGCACACCATATTCGACAAAATCTGGAACAAGGTGAAATTTTAATTACCAACGGCTTGGGACATAGCCGAATTTTAAAAGATTCCAAAGTGATTGGTCGAATTATTGAATTTATTAACAGAAAATAAACAGATGAAACGAGCACAACAAATTTTGATACCTATATAGAATGATTTTTGGCGAACCCGCCAGCAGGCAGGCAGGCAGGCAGCAATCTGTTACCAATAAAAAATAAAATTTACACAGATGAAAAATATATCTTTCGCATTCATATTGATAACCCTTTTTGGATGTAATGGTTATTCTCAAGAAAAAAACAAAAAAGTGATGGTTAAAAAAGTGATTAAAACCGAGGCAGAATGGAAAAAAATACTGTCTCCTGAAGCCTATCAAATTTTAAGGGAAAAAGGCACAGATCGACCAAGTGAAGGCGGTTATACAGCTCATTTTGAAAAAGGAACTTATCATTGCGCAGGTTGTGATTTGCAGCTTTTTGAATCGGGCAGCAAATTTGAATCGCATTGCGGATGGCCATCTTTCGACGATGCCATTGAAGGAACCGTAAACTATGTGTCGGACAGAAGTCACGGAATGATTCGCACAGAGATTGTTTGCGCATCTTGTGGCGGACATTTGGGACATCTTTTTGATGACGGGCCAAAAGACACCACCGGTAAAAGATATTGTGTGAATACAACTTCCATAAAATTCGTAAAAGTTAAATAAAGTTGAAAGGCTAAAGTCGAAAGTTTTTTCAGGAAATATAAAATAGGATTTTTCTAAAATGACAATAATATTTAAACCAACCGATGTCTAAAATTAATCCGAATGCATCATCATTAATTGATGGCTATATCAATTCCAGAGCAGCTTTTGCTCAGGAAATTTTGTCATTGTTGCGAAAATTAATTCATAAAGCTGATAACGATATTGTTGAAGATTGGAAATGGAATGTTCCTGTATTTCATACAAAAGAAATGGTTTGCGGAATTGCCGCTTTTCAAAAATACGTCTCCATTAACTTTTTTAATGGCGCAGAAATGAGCGACAAACACCACTTGTTTTCTGGTGACTGCAGCGCAAAAAATATAAGAACCATTAAATTCAATTCTATTTCTGAAATTAAGGAAAATCAGCTTCTCCCCTATTTTATGGAGGCTTTTACCTTGGGCAAAACTGGCTTAAAAAAAATTGAATCCAACAAAGAAATTGAAATTCCGGAATTGCTTCAACAGGAATTAAACAAAAACAAATTGGCCAAAAAGAATTTTGAAAATATGGCTTATACTTATCGAAAAGAGTATGCTTCGCATATTTCAGGCGCAAAACAGGAAGCAACAAAATTGAGACGACTTAAAAATGTCATCTTGAATTTGGAAAAAAACTTAAAAATGCATCAATGGCCCAAAAGTTAATTTGAACAACTTTTTTAACAAGGCATTTCGTTTTTTTTCAATGAATTTACTATAAAATATTTCCCTATTTAGTTTCAAAAATCGACTTAAAATTTATTTCAATTTTAGTATATTTGTCAATTCTAAAAAACGAGGTAAACGACTATGTTCAATAATTTAAGCGATAAATTAGATAAGGCCTTTCACACGCTGAAAGGACACGGAAAAATTACAGAAATAAATGTTGCGGAAACATTAAAAGAAGTTCGAAGAGCGCTTTTGGATGCCGACGTTAACTTTAAAATAGCCAAAAACTTTACCGACACCGTAAAAGTAAAAGCCTTGGGACAAAACGTTTTGACAACGTTAAATCCGGGACAATTGATGGTGAAAATCGTAAAAGACGAACTGACCGAATTGATGGGCGGCGAAACCGTTGGCATCAATTTATCGGGTGCGCCAACAGTGATTTTAATGTCGGGTTTGCAAGGTTCGGGTAAAACCACTTTTTCAGGAAAGCTGGCAAATTATTTAAAAACCAAAAAGAACAAACAGGTTTTATTGGTGGGTTGCGACGTTTATCGCCCTGCGGCCATCAACCAGTTAAAAGTGGTTGGAGACCAAATTGGCGTTGAAGTTTATGCCGAAGAAGGAAACAACAATCCGGTAGAAATTTCTAAAAATGCCATTAAACACGCAAAAGCAACCGGCAAAAATGTGGTGATTATAGATACTGCAGGTCGTTTGGCAGTTGATGAGGCGATGATGTCCGAAATTTCAAACATCCACAAGGCTGTAAATCCGCAAGAAACACTTTTTGTGGTGGATTCCATGACCGGACAGGATGCTGTAAATACTGCAAAAGCATTTAACGATATTTTAAATTTTGACGGGGTTGTATTGACCAAATTAGATGGTGATACGCGAGGAGGTGCTGCTTTGTCCATTAAATCTGTTGTAAATAAACCGATAAAATTTGTTGGTACGGGTGAAAAGATGGAAGCCATTGACGTTTTCTATCCAAACCGTATGGCAGAGCGTATTTTGGGAATGGGTGATGTTGTTTCGTTAGTGGAACGCGCCCAAGAACAATATGATGAAGAAGAAGCCCGCAAAATTCAAAAGAAAATTGCAAAAAATCAGTTCGGTTTTGATGATTTCCTGAAACAAATTCAGCAAATCAAAAAAATGGGAAATATGAAAGATTTGATGGGAATGATTCCAGGAGCCGGAAAAATGATGAAAGACATTGATATTGATGACGATGCTTTTAAAGGCATTGAATCCATTATTCATTCTATGACTCCAGCAGAAAGAAGCGAACCTGTTATTATTGATGCAGTCAGAAAAAAACGAATTGCAAAAGGATCGGGAACCACCATACAAGAAGTGAATCAATTGTTGAAACAGTTTACCCAAATGAGCAAAATGATGAAAATGATGCAAGGCGGCGGCGGTAAACAAATGATGCAAATGATGAAAGGGATGGGGAAATAAGTCGGCAGTATTTAGTTGCAGTTAACAGTTACGTAGGCAGTTAATTTAATATAAATTATAAAATATGAGTTTCAAAACGTTACTTGCCTACCAAAAAGCATTTGAGCTATCTATGGAAGTTTTCGAATTATCAAAATCGTTTCCAAAAGAAGAGACTTATTCATTAACAGATCAAATTAGAAGATCATCGAGATCTATTTGTACCAATATTGCTGAGGCTTATCGTAAAAGAGAATACAAAAAACATTTCATCAGTAAATTAACGGATGCTGATAGTGAGAATTCAGAAACTCAAGTTTGGATTGATTTCTCAAATTCGTGTAACTATATAAATCTAGAACTTCAACAAAATTTAACAAACAAAAGTATTGAAGCAGGAAAATTAATTAATTTTATGATTTCAAACCCTGGAAAGTTTGGCGTTAAAAAGCTTTAATATTTATTAACATTTGGCAGATGCAGTTTGCAGAAATAAGATATTAAATAACAACTTTTTGCATAAAAATAAGAATAAAATTAACAATAAAAGTGTTCATTTGATAAAGTTCAGATTAAAATACTGAAAACTGCAACCGAATACTGTAAACTTTAAAGAAATGATTTTACTCGACGGAAAAAAAACATCGGATGACTTAAAAATTGAAATTGCCGAATCGGTAAAACAATTAAAAGCCCAAGGCAAAAAAACACCACATTTGGCTGCCATATTGGTGGGAACTGATGGTGCAAGTATGACGTATGTTTCCAACAAAGTAAAAGCCTGCCATTTGGTTGGATTTAATTCAACCTTAATTGAACTTCCAAGCGAAACAACCGAAGCAACCTTATTGCACGAAATTGAAAAATTAAACAACGATAACGACATCGACGGATTTATAGTTCAATTGCCTTTGCCAAAACATATCAACGAAGAAAAAGTGCTCAATGCGGTGAATCCAGACAAAGATGTGGACGGATTTCACCCAACCAATGTGGGAAGAATGGCTTTGGATATGCCGTGTTTTTTACCTGCAACACCTTTCGGAATTTTAGAATTGCTGGAACGTTACCAAGTTGAAACTTCAGGCAAACACGTGGTGGTTATCGGAAGAAGTAATATTGTTGGCCGCCCTATGAGCATTTTAATGAGCCAAAAAAGAAAAGCTGGCGATGCCACGGTCACCATTGCGCACAGCCGCACAAAAAATTTAAAAGATTTTACCTTACAGGCCGATATTATTGTTGCCGCCCTTGGCATTCCCGAGTTTTTAACCGGCGATATGGTGAAAGACGGCGTAACCATTATTGACGTTGGAATTACACGTGTTGAAGATACCTCCAAAAAAAGCGGTTACCGTTTGTCAGGCGATGTGCATTTTGAAAGCGTAAGCAAAAAAGCGTCGTTTATTACACCGGTTCCTGGCGGCGTTGGGCCAATGACCATTGCGATGCTGATGAAAAACACCTTGCTGGCCTGCGAAAGAAAGTAGAACTATCACACTGTTTAACCGCTAATTTCGCAAAGGTTTACGCAAAGTTCGCAAATGATTTTATTAAACAATAAAAGACTTTGTATCTCATTTTTTGCGCCCTTCGCGATTTTTTATTTGCGACTTTGCGGTTAAAAAATCAGTAAAATTAATGACTTTTTAACTTTATGCAATTTAGGCACTCCAAACTTTAGGCACTAATTAGAGAATTATTTTTTGAAAAATAAATTTCAATCCCCTTCCCTATTCACTAATCCAACAGAAAAAGCAGGCGTACAAACCGATAAATATTCACATTCGGCTTCAAACGGATTTGAATATTGAACCCGCACGCCTTTATGTATTTTAATGGATTGTCCTGCTTCCAAAACCACAAGTTTCCCTTCAATATTAAATTGTTTTTTACCTTTGATAATATAGGTGTATTCATCAAATTGAGGCGTTTGAAAAGGCTCACTCCAATATGGCGGCGCTATCATATGTGCCAAACTCAATTCCCCTTGCCCAGTGGTATGCCCAAAATGTTCTTCTATTAATTTGCCGTCAGTAGTCGGAATTACAAATGGTGATTTTTGTATGGTGTATTTTTTCATTTGAATGATTTTTGTCTTTCAAATTTAAAGATAATTTAGGAGTTCTTCTGCACCTATTTACAATTCATGAATTTTATTTGAAAAGGCTTCGTGATTTTCTGAAAAAACAGTAAAATAAAATTTTAGGCATGAAAAAAATGCTCGCGAAACTTATAAATTTATCTAATTCAACAAAGTTTGGTATTGCTGGTTTACAAGATAAGGATTTGGATCCTCTAAGTTTATATAAGATAGAAACTGGGCATTCTGTTTGTTGTATATGTTGGCTATTTTTTCGATAATGGCAACAGATTCAGTTTTTGGAATATCAGTAAAATATTTCAAATTATTTTTTAATTTACTGATATCATAAATATTGGTGTTTTCCAAAAAAGACACAAAAGGATCGTATTTTGAAAAGTCTTTGCTAAGGTCACGCAGTTTCTCAGAAATAGGCGTAATTGAACTAAAACTATTGTTACTCAATATAATAATGGTGATTTCGTCGGCTTTATAACTTCTTAAAGTTGTGCTGAATCCATTCCAAACGCCATTATGATAAACCAATTCACTGTCGATTTCCTGCTTTAGCCGAAAGCCAAATCCGTAAGGCACTATTTTGCCGCTATTGGTTTTTCCAGGAAGATATGCCTGTTCTAAAATAGGTTTGGTTAATATGGTATTCTTTTCTAAAGATTGGTTCCACTTAAATAAATCATTTACGTTAGAATAGATGCCTTTATCGCCCACAACGCCATCATTAACTGTAAACGGAATGGCTATATACGACTTTCCATATTTCCTAAAACCAATCAATTCATCATTTTTAGTTTTTTCATTTGGATTATGAACATACGTATATTGCATATTCAAAGGTTTAAAAAATCGACTGTCGAGAAAATCACTTAAACTTTGTTTGCTTACTTTTGAAACAATGGAAGCCAGAATAAAATAACCTGTATTGCTATAATCAAATCGGTCTCCCGGTTTAAAATATGGCTGCATTTTTAATTTATTCATAAGGCCTAACATAGCGATATTGTCTGGCGGCGTTTTACTTTTCCAGTTTTTTTCAGCCGCATACATATAGTTTGGAAGTCCGGATGTATGGTTTAACAAATGACGAATTTTGATGTTTTGGTAAGGAAAATCGGTTAAATATTTTGAGGCAAAATCATCTAAATCCAGTTTTCCTTCTTGGTACAGCAACAAAATTGCCGCAGCCGTAAACTGTTTTGAAACTGAGGCGAGTTGATAGGTGCTTGTGCTTTCAATAGGATCTTTTTGCCTTAAATCTTTACGCCCAACGTGCTCTTCAAACAATACTTTTCCGTTTTTAGCCACTAAAATACTGCCGTTAAATCCGTACTGTTGGCTTAACTGACTGGTGTAGTTACGGATATTTTCTAATGGAACTTTATAGGCTGCCATTAAAATTGAATGCTCCAATTCTTTTTGTGAGCGCTGGTTTGAAGATAAATCATTGGAATTGTGCAGATTGCCTACTTTGCTAAAACGATTGAATTCGGAATCTCTGTCAGCGCTATTTGTTACAACGAAAAAAAACATCGACACAAACAACAAAACGTCAATTAGATAGGGTTTATTCATTCTTGGCTTCTTTCTCTTATTTAATTACCATTTTTTAACGCGCTATTTTCGCATTTATTGGGTTTGGCACTCATTAAATAAAATTAAACTTTACAATTATACAAAAATTATTTAATAACTGCCAAAATATTCAATAAAATGGCATTTTTTTTCTTCAAACTGTTTTTTGTCTGACATTTAGACAACTGATGCATATCATTTTGTAATTATAAAATGAAGCCTAATTTTAATGTAATAACGCTAAAACAACCTATAATGAAACTCACATTTTTTGGAGGTGCCGGAACCGTAACCGGTTCCAAAATTTTATTGGAAGTTAATTACAAAAAGATATTGATCGATTGCGGCTTGTTTCAGGGATTGAAAGAATTACGCGTGAAAAACTGGGAACCAATCCCGCCAGATTTTAAAGAATTGGATTTGGTAATTCTCACCCACGCGCATTTGGACCACACCGGCTATCTTCCAATTTTGATTAAAAACGGGTACTCAGGCAAAATTTATAGCACCAAACCAACCAAAGATTTAACAGAAATCATTTTGCTGGACAGCGCCAAAATACAGGAGGAAGATGCCCTCAGAGCCAATGAACACCACTATACCAAACACGATCCGGCCAAACCTTTGTATGAAGTGGATGACGCCAAACTTACAATGGCAAGATTCAAAACGTTTGATTTGGATACCTGGAATGTAATAGACGACCATATAAAATTCAAATTTGTGAACAGCGGCCATATTTTGGGAAGCGCATTTGTAATACTTGATATTAATGGAAAAATAATTGTTTTCTCGGGCGATATCGGAAGGAAAGAACCGCTCCTTTTGCATCCTTTTGAATATCTAGAAAAAGCCGATTACCTTGTGGTTGAATCTACCTACGGAAACAGAAACCACACCAATTTTTCAGTTAGCGAGTTGTTGCTGAAGTACATAAATCACACTTTCAATAAGGGCGGCATTTTAATCATCCCCACTTTTTCTGTGGAAAGGGCGCAAGAAATTATTTATTTGTTAAGTCTGCTAAAACGTGATCATAAACTGCCAAATATTCCTATATTTCTCGACAGCCCAATGGGCGTAAATGCAACGGAGGTTTATTTTAAATACCGGGACCAACATATCTTATCGGATGAAGATATCAAAAGTATGCTCTCAACAGTCCATTTAATTACGGAAATTAATGCGTCTAAAATGATTGTCAATAATAATGATCCTAAAATTGTTTTGGCCGGTAGCGGTATGATTACCGGCGGAAGGGTGTTGCATTATTTGGACAAACTTATTTCTGACGAAAAAAACAGTGTGTTAATCGTTGGCTATCAGGCGGAAGGAACCCGTGGAAGGGCATTGCTTGCAGGTGACACAGAAATCAAGTTTTTTGGGGAATACCATCAAGTAAAAGCTGAAATTTTTAAGATCAATGAATTTTCCGGCCATGCAGATCAAAGTGAACTCATGGATTGGCTCAAACATTTTAAACAACCGCCAGCGCTCACCATCATAAATCACGGAGAACCACACCAAAGCCAGGCTTTTAAAACCAAGATTAAAACGGTTTTAAATTGGAATTGTACCGTTGCAAAATTAAATAATGCCTATTATTTAGATTAAACAACGGTACTTTTTTAAAAAACAAAGCCAAAACCAAATTAAGTAGATGCCCTTGGTTAAAATAGCTGACACACAAATTTCCGATACAAGAATAATTAATTCTTCACCTATTATGGTGTTATTATCATCATTTTTTGAATAAGAAACAATAATCAGCCCAATTATATCCTCGAATATTCCGAATAATCAGTAGCATCATACATAATTTTCATAGTATTTGAATTTGGAAAGGAAATGCTAATTGTCTCAGTATCCGTTTCATTCTTTTTCGTAGCTTCATCATAGAATGTAGTTGTTACTTTATATTTGCCTTCAGAAATTTTTGCCCAAGAACCACTTACAAAACCAAAGTTATCTTCAATGCAATTTCCATTACCTTCATCATCATAGAAACTTAAGATTTTTATGTTTCCATTTCCTTCAAAAGTTAACCTGCTTTTTTGTTCGCAAGTGTTGTAGATATACACTTCCTCAACACCGTTATAAGTCTCAACGTCTTTAACAGGTTTCCACACACCTATTAATAAATCATCTCCTGCTGCGTTGTTGTTTTCATCGCTATCTTTAGAGCATGAAACAATAAATAATGTAAGTAGTGCGTAAATAAATAAATTTAGTTTTTTCATAATTTTTTGGTTTTAATTGTTAATAATAGCGTTATCATTTAACTACCGCAATAGTAGTATATGTTTTTTTCTATTGTATTTATAATTGTATGAGCCTAATACAATACTCCAAATGAACTTACTTAAAATACTGTTGCCATTCAGTTTATAAATTTCAACATACCAATAATTCATAACACATTTTTCATCAAGCAAAAAAGCATCACGTTTAACTCTTTCTTATTACATATCATATATTTCTTTGATCAAAAACACCAAAAACATTGATTGACTTTTTATCTTCATCTTATAAAATGTATTATTTTTTAATCACTTTAAGAGAAACCATCTCCGTTCCTTGTTGAACCTTAACCAAATAAACTCCAACCAGAAATTCCTCACCAAACCGATATTCATCATTTATAGAACCTGATTTGGTAAACACCAATCTGCCAAGCAAATCATAAACACTTACATTTACAACATTTTCCAATGACATACCTTGAATTTTTAATGTAAAGTACAAGGATGATGGGTTTGGATATGCAATTGCATTGAGTTCCGTAAATGCTAATTCATCCTGTTTGTCCACTTCACTATAAATTTCATTTTCGGTTTGACTGCTGTCATTTTTAGCAGAACCATTTGCAGGATTTACAGATAAGTTATAACAACTGAAAGATTTCCCCCCAAATACTTGGATATAATATTTTCCAGCCGATAAATTATATTCTTTTGTTGTGCTTGCCTGATTTATCGGTGTTAATGCCGGAAGATTTGAAGAAGGATACAAATTGAATTCATAATTAATTGATTGATGATTTAAATTCAAAATATAATTTCCTCCTCCCGTTGGAACATCAAAACTAAACCAATCAACATCAGTTGAAGAACCAATTCTTGCATTAATAGTTGGGCCAACATTAATTGACCTTGCTCTGTTCTTACTATTATTTCCTTCGTACACATCAGAGCCATTGTCTGTAATAGTTACTGCTTGAAAATTGGTACATCCATTAGAGTCTTTAGCCCAGGCTACATAGATTCCAGCCTGTAAATTATCAAATACATTTGCTGATCCAAATTCACCTCCATCCAATTTATAGCTATATGCTGTCCCTGTTCCCCCAGCTGCCGTAATGGTGATTTTTCCCATACTGTTACATCCTGTTGCATTAGCTCCTTTAGCAGAAATACTCACATTGGTAGATGGTTGTGTGATCGTATAATTTTTAGTCACAACACAACCTGTACCGATATCGGTAATAGTTACATTATAATTACCGACAGTAAGGTTCCCAACACTATTTCCAGTGGCACCAACTACAGACCAGCTGTAGTAAAATCCATTTCCGCTACCTCCGCTTACGGCTAAGTTAATAGATCCATTGGTTTCGCCTTTACATGCAATGTGCACAACTGTTTCATTCACAACTATTTCTGGAGTTGTAGGGACAACAATACTGGAAGTAGTTGTGCTACAGTTTTTAGTGTCACTTACTGTTATACTATAAGTTCCAGGTGCTAGACTACTAATGTTTTTTGATGATGACACAAAACCATTAGGGCCATTCCAACTATAGATGAACCCTGGTGAACCACCTGATGTTGAAATGCTTATACTTCCGGCACTGACACCTGCGCAAGTTCCCTGTACATTATCTATGATAATTAAAATAGGCACTGGTTCACTAATAGTTTTTGTAACAAAACCTGTGCACCCGTTTGCATCTCTTACTCCAACTGTATAAGTTCCAGCTTTTAAATTACTGAATTGATTTTGATCCTGAATAAAGTTGATTCCATCTATACTATAAGAAAAAGGAGCTTGTCCGTTAACATTACCAATAATGATACTGCCATCTGCCCCACCAAAACAACTTACATTGGTAACGGATGCTGAAGGATTGAATGCTTCTTTAACGGCAAGTGTAATGCTTCCACTCATTGTACATCCATTTGTATCGGTAACTATTACATTATAAGTGCCGGCAGCAACTGCGTTAATTTCTGCGGAAGTAGCACCATTGCTCCACAAATAAGCATAACCACCAGTTCCTCCAAGTGCAGAAACAGTTGCAATATTGGAACAAGCCGTAGATAAATCTGTTAATTGCAATGCAATTTGCGTTGGTTGTGTTACTTCATATTGTGTATTACTGGTACAACCATTGGCATCTGTAATGAGTACAGAATAAATACCTGCTGTTAGATTACCAATCTGATCTTCTGTTCCGCCATTGCTCCATAAATAAGAATAAGGTGCTGTTCCGCCAATGGCAGTGACAATTATTGAACCGGTATTACCTGCAAAACAAATATTGTTTATGACATTGGCCGTCGCTGTTAACACTTCAGGCTCATTAATATCAACTTCAATATTTATGATGTTTCCTTCATAATCAACTAATATATTAGTGCCTAAATCATCTGTAATTGTTACACGATAAGTACCTGGTGACAAATTACTTGGGTCTTCATCTAAAGAACTGAATTCTGGTTCATCATCTTTTGTCCATAAATAAGTATATGGAGCCTTTCCTGTAAAAAGATTATCAATTGAAATATTGATGCTGCCATTATTGGCTTCAAAACAAGTAACATCTGTTTTACTAGTTACCGATGCAGACAAAGGCCAACCATTACAGGAATTGAGTACCGGTTGAAAACCATTTGTTGAAGGGTCGGTATCTGTTCCGTTGGTTAAGAATGGCACAAAATAACCAGTTTGAGCTGTTATTTTAGCCAAGTTATCTTGTACAGCGGTAGAACCATACCAATTACAAGTGGCATTTACTTTATTCCCCTCATAATTTATAATGGCATAATCAATGATTTCTGTAATACTGTTATTATGTACATTAATAGCCCAACCCGGAATACTTGAAATATTATATGATAGCAATACACCGGTTCGTGTGTTTATGATGGTATTATTATGAAAACTTTGACCAGTAGTATTGCTGATAGAAGATGCATTGATACCTATATTATTATTTGTTGTACTTGCTTCTGGAACAGTCCAAGAAAGAAGATCTCCAGTGCTGATATGATTATTATTTACTTCGTAACGATTTGCGCCTGCACTAAATCTCGAAAATTCAATACCTGATCTATAGGTTTCCATTATATTCCCAGTTATGGAATAATTATCAATAGAAGTTTCATTGAAATTAGATATCAATATTGCTGTGGAAACTTTTGTAAAAATGTTATGACTAACTGAAGCATACGAATTATTTAGAAGTGCAACTCCACGTCCCCATCTGCCATAATTTCCATCAACATTTTGAGCAGAAATATTGTTGAAATGATTTTGTGCAATCAAGTTTCCATTTAGCGGGAGTTCGGAAGTTGATTGTATAAAAACGCCATATCTATAAAAATTCTTAATAATATTATTTCGAATATTGAGATTATTGTGAGCCGTTGGTTCAGTAAATTTGGCAATTCCAAAACCTGCGTTAATATCTGATCCATTTAACAATACAGAACCTGTAATAGTAGGATTATCCCCATCAATTGTAAAACCATCAATAGTGATATCACTAGATTGCAGTATGAAAACTGATCTGTTAATTGGGTCTGCTGTAGCCGACATCACAACAGTTTCGGCTCCTCGTGTTAAAGATGAAACTGGATTAACACCTGCTTGAACTCCATTAAGTGTTACTGCTTTATTTACAATCACATCTTCCATATAAATTCCTGCATCTACATAAATCACTCCGCCAACAGCTACCTTGTTGATAGCGTGTTGAATGGTTGCAAAAGGCAAAGCTGCTGTTCCCGGATTTGCATTATTGCCAATTGCTGTAGTGTATAAATCCCCCGATTGGTTATTATCATTTACATAAAGAATTGGTAAACTTTCACAGTTTTCTTCGCTATAAGCAGCAGTTTCATCTTTAGCCCAATCTGCAGGAACATTGTTTATTATTCCAGAATCAACTTGAATGCAATTTAAATTTGGATTGTTTGAAGCATTCATTGCTATTGCTGTCCAATTGGGTGGAGAAAAATTAGCGTTATTCCCATTGGCAATATTTAAACTTGTTAATTGGTTATAATTACATTGTAAAAATGTTAAATTTGGATTATTGGAAATATCTAAATTAGTTAAATTATTTCCAAGTAAAATAAGTTCTTTTAACGCAACATTATTATCTACAATTAAGCTAGTTAATTGATTACTCCATAAATGAAGGGTTTCTAAATTTGGGCAATTGCTAATATTAATGGCTGTAAGGAAATTTTGATTTGCCCACACTCCCCTTAAATTGGAATTACTAGATAAATCAAGAACACTTAGACTGTTATTGTTACAAAAT